>CAIYSL010000001.1 GCA_903928915.1 uncultured Syntrophobacterales bacterium
AAGGGTGTACTGACGCTCGGCCGTCTCCAGGTCGATCCGCTGGAGATGCCGGTCCATATAGGAGCTCCGCAGCGCCACGTCGTTCGTAAGGGCAATCAAGACCGCATCGGCCAGGGTGAGCTTCAGGACCGGCGGCCCCTTCCTCCCCGCCTCTTCCGCTCCGACACCCGGCGCAAGGGCGAACAGCAGAAGGATTGCCGCTACGCCCCCCCAGAGCGTCCGGCTGTGACCGATCCCCCGCCGTCGGGCGGATGGGTCGGTGGATATTCGGCTCTGTATTCCCCTGATCGTCATCGCGTTATCGTCCTCCCCGGCTTTGTCTGCCCCTTTTCCCCTTCTTTCCCGACCGGGCAGCGGGAGAGCAGCTCGACCGCCAGGGCGGTCGTGATCGCCGCCGAGCGCCAGAAGGCGGTGCGTGGCGCCGGCGGCTCCGGTCCCGCGAAGACGAAGGAGGGGGCAAACGATCCATCGGCCTTCTGCCTTTGGATGACAAAATCCCGCATCGCCTTCAGGACCGGCCCGCAGTAACCGGCGTAAGAGAGGGCGAGGGCGGCAAGCAGGGTGTGCTGCACGTTGCCACTTAAAGACCCGTCCGGTCCGGCAAGGCCGACGATCCGTTCACGGAGGATCGGCATGGCCGGCGTCAGGCAGACCGCCCCATTGGCGTAGGCGCGGGCCAGGGCATAGTAGAGGTCGGCCGCATGAATATAGTAGGGAAACGACCCTGCCTCCCGCCCCTCCCGCACCAGGGAAACCAGCCACCGACAGGCGCTTTCCGTGGAGGGACCATCACCCAGGTACAGCAGGACGTTGGCATTGACGACGCTGTCCACGTCGTTCCTCTCACCCGGGTTTCGAAACCAGGTATAGAAGCGGCCCGCATTGTCCCGGTTCCCGGCGAACCGATCCTGGTTGCGCACCGCCTTTCCCGTTCCGGCGATGAGAAACGAGGCCAACGCCGTGTCGTCGCTGTCCGGCGACAGGGCCGGCACGGAAGCGCCCCTGCTGTTAAATCGCCAAAGCCCTCCCGACTGCACCTCCCCTTCCAGAAACGCCATCCCTTTCGTGAACACCGCCGGAGCCGGCGGTGCCTCTGCGCCCCGCAGGGCATAGAGAACCATGGCAGCTGTGAAGACCGTGGTCGGTGAGGGGCGGCACTGACCTTCCGCCGGCAGGCACAGCTCGGCGGGGAAAGAGCCGTCGGGATTCTGCGCCTTCGCCAGGAAGGCGATGGCTCGCTGCCGCGCCCAACTCAGGCGATCAGGCGGGGCGGCTGCCCCGGCCGGTGGGCAGGCCGGGGCCAGGCCGATAAGCAAGACGAACACCGCAAATGAAGTCAACCGCCTCATCAGAAAAGCACGTCTCCCGATACGGCCCGCCCGGGTCCGTCATCAATATGAAAAATTTGAACGGTAATTATCATTCTCCCAATCGAAATAACTAACCGTGCCGTGCTCCGCCTGGAGGAGCTCTCTGCACTGCTTTATGAGATTCTCTTGCCAGTGACTGCAATGGCTGACTTTGCAAATAGCCCACGTATCGGAGCATCGTCCGACGGAGGAGGGGAGGGTACGGTAGCTGTGCGGGTATAGCGCCGGCAATTTAGAGCACATGACGCTATGCGAATCTGGACAGTCCGCGTCGGCAACCGAAGGCGTGACCAGTGGCTCGGCAAACAACGTGACAAGCAATCCCGCAAGCAAATATCGCTTCATGAATAGTCCTCCTTCTATTGTTAAAAGACCGCACGAGTCATTCCCGCGCGGATGGCTGCTGAGATTCTGTCAAGGTGAAGGCCATCGGCATCTTCATCTCCTCCTTCTTCTTTCCTTATCTGACTTGCGCCTCTATTGAAGCCAGTCGCATGCCTATTCCCTTGAGCAGACACATGATTATCGTTTTTCATCCACAGGCCTCTCCCCTGCCTCAGGGAAACCCGTACACGGGGAAAATGGGGATCGCCAGCGCGGACAGCAGCTGGAGCGAAAGAGGGATCAGGCGGTGCGGGCCTGCACCTCGGCGGCTTGAACCATTGAGGAAGGATATCCGCCCCATCGACGGTCCCGTCACTTGGCCCCCAAGGTATTTTTTTACGATATTTTCGCCGTCATGTGCCTTTTCAACGCTGGTAAGTGCAACTTTTACGACTGGAGCCATCCCAGAATTCTGCCAAACCAACATATTGTCCCGCTCCCTCCCTGTAACGCGCGTCCGTCTTCCACCTGTCCCAACAGGAGGATTTAGCCCTGCCACAGGCATCTCCGCAATTCGACAC
>CAIYSL010000002.1 GCA_903928915.1 uncultured Syntrophobacterales bacterium
CGTGGAGCTCCATCATGCTGATCTCCTCGCGGGGGGTGGCGATACCTGCCTCCTTATAGGCCAGGGTGCTGCACTTGCTCGCCGTCACGAAGTTCGTGCCGTCCCATTCGTTGAAGCCCCCCTCGTAGCCGCTGGAAACGGCGAGTTGGAGCGCCTTGACCGAGACCAGATCGGTCTTCCCCAGCGACTTGGCGATCGCCGGTGTCGTCACGATCGCGCAGGCGGCCCCGTCGCTCACCCCGCAGCAGTCGAAGAGCCCCAGCGGATGGGCGATGATCGGGGCGGCCATGATCTGCTCGATGGTCACTGCCTTCCGGAGGTGGGCTTTGGGGTTGAGGCTGCCGTTTACGTGGCTCTTCAGCGAGACGTGGGAGATCGCCCGCTTCAGGTCGTTGTCGCTGATCCTGTACTTCGCGGCGTAGGCGGTGGCGAGCTGGGCGAACAGCCCCGGGGCCGAGGCGTTGGGGAACCACTGCCAGGCGAGCGTGCCGAAGTTCGACCCGGTGTTCGGGAGTCCGCCGTAGCCCGTGTCCTTGAGCTTCTCCACGCCGATGGCCAGGCAGATGTCGTAGGCCCCGGAGGCCACGGCGTAGACGGCCCCCCGGAAGGCCTCGGTCCCGGTGGCGCAGTAGTTCTCGGTGCGGGTGACGGCGATGTGGGGAAGCCGGAGCGTCACCCCGAGCGGCGTGGCAGATTTCCCCAGGCCGATCTCCTCGATGCAGTGGCCGTACCAAGCCGCCTCGATCCGGGCCTTCTCGATCCCGGCGTCGGCGAGGCACTCCTGGAAGGCCTCGACGAGCAGCTCCTCGGCCCCCATGTTCCACCGCTCCCCGAAGCGGCTGCACCCCATCCCGAGAATCGCCACCTTGTCCTTTATCCCCGTTGCCATGGCTAATCCCTCCTTCTAAAATAGGGACAGAAACCTATTTCTTCTTCCCCCTCCCCTCGATCCCCTCCCGCCTGGGGAGGGGAAGGTATGTGTTTACTCCCGCCGCGGCAGTAAAATGGCGACAGATACCTATTTCAAAGGCATCCGCTATGCCGTTCCCTACGTGCCGGACCCCGGCGCCTGTCCCGGACTGCGCCGGGGGATACACCGGGGTGACGGTTTTATTTCCCCGCGAATTTAAAGAGCTTCCCGATGAGTTGGGACTTCATGATGTCCCCCTCCACCTTCAGCTTCCCGGAGCTGTAGGCCTGCATCCCGTCGAGCTTCCCGGCGATCAGCGCCAGGAAGTCGGAGTCGGCCATCCTGATCGTGGTGGTGGGTTTGTCCGCTGTGCCCTCGGCGATGGTGCAGGTTCCGTCCTTGACGGCCACGTTCCACTCGCCCCCTCCCGGGCCGGAGAGAGAAAACTGGAACAGCACATTCACCCCCGCGGCCTTGTCCGGCCGGAAGGCCGCGGGCATTCGGCTGAAGATCGCCTTGACGTCCATGGCCCCGGCTGCGCCGCCATCGGGGCGCTGGGCGATTGCTGCGGCATCGCCCGCGGGCTTGGGCTGCGCCGCGGGCGGGGTGAGGAAGGACATGATCGCCGTGTTGGCGTCGGCCAGCTCCCTCGCCTCTTCGAGACTGTCGATCCGCGGGAACTGGTCGCGGACGTCCTCGGGGGTCGGGATCTTTCCCGGTCCGCCCAGGATCGCCCCCGGTCCGGTCAGGACCGCTGCCCGGCTGAAGAACCCGGACGCAGCGTTGAAGATCTCGCCGGTTGCCGCGCACTCCGCGGAGCAGAGGTACAGCACGATCCCGGCCACGTACTCCGGGAGTGTCCGCTGGAACATCTCGGCCGGCATCACGTCCTCGGTGAGCCGCGAGGCCGCCACCGGGGCGATGGTGTTGACCTTGACGTTGTACTTGGCCCCTTCCAGCTTCAGGGTGTTCATGAACCCCACGACCCCCAGCTTCGCGGAGCTGTAGTTGGTCTGGCCGAAGTTTCCGTACAGCCCGGCGGCCGAGGTGGTCATCACGATCCGGCCGTAGCCCGTCTCCCGCATCGCCGCGAAAGCCGGGCGGGTGACGTTGTAGGCGCCGTTGAGGTGGACCCCCAGGACCGCCTGCCAGTTTTCCGGGTCCATCTTCAGGAAGCTCTTGTCGCGGAGGATCCCGGCGTTGTTGATCAGGATGTCGACCTGTCCGAAGGCGTCGAGGGCGGACTTTACGATCGCCGCGCCCCCGGCCGCGGTGGCGACGTTGTCGTAGTTGGCGAGCGCCTCGCCGCCCGCTGCCTTGATCTCCTCGACGACCTTGTCGGCGGGGGTACTCGAACCCGCCCCTGCGCCGTCGCGGGGGCCGCCGTAGTCGTTCACCACGACCTTGGCGCCGCGTTTCGCAAGCTCCAGGGCGTAGGCCCGGCCGAGGCCGGCCCCGGCGCCGGTGACGATCGCTACCCGGCCGTCGAACCGGATCTCCGGGAGCGCGCCCGCCGCGCCGGCCTGGGGGATCGCCTTCCAGAAGTAGCCGGAGAAGCCCCGCTCGTCGTCGGTGAACCGCCGGCGGAAGGACATCTTCACCGGGAGCCCCACCCTGCAGTCGTTAAGCTCGCAGTCGGTGAAGTCGGCCATGAACCGGCCGCCTCCGGTGAACTCGATCATCCCGTAGGAGGCGGGCGGGTCGACCGAGACGGCCAGCAGGTCGCCGGTGAAGCTCTTGATCCGGGCCGGCCGGTCGGCGAACTCGTAGTCCTCCTGGGTGCCCACATGGCCGCACGCGGGGTTCACGCAGATGTCCATCTTCGGGAACTGGGGGGCCCCGCAGTCGCGGCACCTGCCGCCCACGAGGCCGGTGAGCATCTTCCGGTTCCGCCAGAGTGAGGTCATTGCGGTCTGGGTGGGGGCCTCGGCCCGGATCCCCGTCTCGGGGGCGATCAGGTTCCGGAACTTAAGGAACTTCATGTAGTTGTCGATCGTCTTCTTGTTTTCGAGCGAGCCGGTGACCCTGCTGCGGCGGGGGAGCTTGGCGAGCGCAGCGGTCGCCTTGAAGTACAGGGCGTCGCACCCCTGGCCGAACCCGGCCACCAGAATGCCGTCCCCGGGCTTGGCCTTTTCGAGGGCCGCGGCGAACATCAGCAGCGGGTGGGCCGCGCCGGTTTCGCCGCAGACCTCGTGCATCGTGTCGATCACCTTCTCGGGCGCGGCGCCCAGCTTCCCGGCGATCGCCTTGTGTTCCGCCTTGAAGATGCAGGGGAAGACCACCCACTGCACGTCGTCCATCGTGATCGCGAGCTTCTTGAACAGGCCGGCGACGGCCTCGGGGATGAACTGTGCATAGGCCTCCTCGCGGAGCCAGCGCTCCTCCCAGGTGTAGTCGAAGGCCTTGCCCGCGCCGCGGAAGTGGTCGACGAAGTCGTGGGAGACCGTGGCGGAGCCCTTGAACTCGGCGATGACGTTCGTATCCCCGACCAGGAGCGAGGCCGCGCCGTCGCCGAACCACATCTCGGTGAACGAGGCGGGCCTCGTCTCGCGCTTGTCGGCGGCTGTCACCAGGATGTTTCGCCTGCTCCCCCCGGCGATCGCTTCGAGGGCGGTGATCAGTCCGGTGGTTCCTGCCCGGAGCGAGGCGGTGAAGTCGGCGGTGATCAGGCTGTCGCCGAGGTTCAGGGCCGTCTTCACGATCCCGGCGTTCTGACGGTCGGCGAAGGGGAGCGTGGTCGAGCAGAGGTAGCTCCCGTCTATCGCCGTCTTATCCATCCCGGTCAGGCAGTCGCGCGCCGCGGCCACGGCCATCGTGAGCGAGTCCTCGTCGTGGTTGCACATCGAGCGCTCCCCCTGGGCGACCATGACCAGCGCCGGCGCGAACCAGCCCAGCGCCTGGAAGATCGCCGCCCGTTCGAGCCGCAGGCGGGGGATGTAGACGCCGTAGGATTGGATTCCGATCATCGTTTATCCCTCCTGTTCTTCACATCTTGAAGAGCTTGCCGATCAGCTGCGACTTCATGATGTCGCCGTCGATCTTGAGCTTGCCCGAGGTGTAGGCCTCCATGGCCGGGAGCTTCCCGTTCATCAGGGCCAGGAAATCGGGCGCGCCGATCCGGAGCGTGCAGGCGGCGCTCGGGTGCTTGCCCGCCTCCACCGTGCAGGCGCCGTCCTTGACCTCGGCGAACCACTCGCCGCCCCCCTCGCCGGAGACGGCGAACTGGAAGACGACGTTCACCCCCGCGGCCCTGTCCGGCCGGAAGGCGCCGGGCATCCGCGCGAAGACGTCGGCGACCGTGGCGAGGGCGGCGCCGGCTGCGGCCGCTCCCTGGCTCGGAGCCGCCCCCGGCGCCGCCACGGGCGCGGCCTTCTGCGGTCCGGCGGCAAAGGCGGTGAGCATCTCACCCATCAGGTCGTTGAGCTGCCCGAGCTCCTTGGCCCCCCGCAGGCTCTGGATCCTGTCCCAGGCGGCCGCCACCTCCTCGACGGAAGGGACCTTCTTCCCGTCGCCGATCACGATGCCGGGGCTCGTCATCACCGCGGCCCGGCCGTAATAGCCCACGCCGGCGTTGTAGATCCTGCCGGTGACCGGGCACCCCTCCGAGGCGAGGAACAGGACCAGCGGCGCCACGAACTCGGGCTTCATCGTGTCGAGCAGCTCCGGGGGAATGATGTCCGCCATCAGCCGCGAGGCGGCGATCGGGGCGATGGTGTTCACCGTGATGTTGTACTTGGCCCCTTCGAGCTTCAGGGTGTTCATGAACCCCACGAGCCCCATCTTCGCCGCGCTGTAGTTCGTCTGGCCGAAGTTTCCGTACAGCCCGGCGGCGGAGGTGGTCATGATGATCCGGCCGTAGCCCTTGTCCTTCATCACGGCGAAGGCGGGGCGGGTGACGTTGTAGGCGCCGTTCAGGTGGACGCTGAGAACCGCCTGCCAGTTCTCCGGCTCCATCTTGAGGAAGCTCTTGTCGCGGAGGATCCCGGCGTTGTTGATCAGGATGTCGA
>CAIYSL010000003.1 GCA_903928915.1 uncultured Syntrophobacterales bacterium
CGTCAGGGCATCCAGGGCGCTGAAATAAACGCAGTAATCCGTCGCCAGCCCGCAGAAGTACAGATGCCCGATCCCCATCCCCCGCAGGTAATAGTGGAGACCGGTGACGGTCGTTCTGTCGTTCTCCACGAAGGTCGAGTACGAGTCGATCCGGGGGGCGTTCCCCTTGCGGATGATCAGATCGACGCTCCGCAGGTCCAACTCCGGGTGGAAATCGGCCCCGGCGGTGCCGGGGACGCAGTGATCGGGCCACAGGGCCTGTTCGCTCCCGTCCAGGGAAATAACCTCATAGGGGCTCCTGCCGTGCGTCGAGGCGAAGGAGACGTGGCCCGGGGGGTGCCAGTCCTGCGTGGCCACGCACTTATCGAACCTCCCCGCGACCGCGTTGACCGCCGGGATGATCCGATCCCCCTCCGCCACGGCCAGAGCCCCGCCCGGGCAGAAATCGTTCTGGATGTCGGTGACGATCAGGCAGTTGTTCATCGGTTCGCCCCTTGCGGGTGAAGGCGAGTGTGCCGGGCCTTCCGTCAGTTCACGATCAACTCGAAGATCCGCGTGACTTTGGTCCCGTTGTCGTCCGCGACGGCGGCGCCGAACCGGACGGTCCCCTTCCGGTCGGGCGGAACGGTCCAGGTTATCTTCCCCGACTGGCCATCCAGGCTCATCCCCGGGACGCGGGGCTCCTCCAGGCTGAACACGATCCGCTCGCCGTCGGGGGCTGTAGCCGCCAGCTCCAGCTCCACGGGCTCCCCGGCCTTTCTGGCCTGGCGGGTCTGCTTCATCTCGAGCGTCGGCGGGACGCTGTGGACGGCCGCAACCGGGCTCTCGTAGGCGAACCCGGCGGTGTCCCCGTCGTAGGGGGTGACGGTGACGGTGACGAGGTCCCGCTTCTTGAAGGAGGACAGGCTCAAGGTGTCCCCCGTTGCCTCTTCGACGACGCGGTCGTTCACCCGCCAGCGGTAGGCATACCGGATCTTCTCCGGGGCGCCCGGGGCGGGTTCGACCTCGGCCTTGAGCGCGTCCAGCCGGGTGGGCTGGGGAGGTCGCAGCCGGACGGCCTTGATGAAGGCGCGATCCTGCTCCGGCGGCGCGACCTGTTCCGCCGGGGGGGGCGCCGCTGCCTGCCGGTCCGGCTCTCCCGCGCTTTCGCCGACCGGAGAGGGGCCCGGCGACTGCCGGCTCGGCTCCTCCCCCCCTTCCCCTGCCGGGGGAGGAACCGGCGCCGCCGCGATCGGCCCTTGTCCGCTCTTCGCGACCGCGGCGGGACCCGGCGCAGGCGCCTCCTTTCGCTCGGTCGCAACCACGATCAACAGGAGTATCACGGCCAAGACGGCCGCGCCGCCGACAGCCTGCATCCACTGGGGCAGCGCCGCCACGCGCCGCCAAACCTCCCGGGCCCCCCTGCCCCGGACCGGTTTTTCCCCCCCGCCCGCCTTCGACTTGGCCTTCTCCCCCGGTTTCGCGACTGCGGCCGCCGGTGCGGCGCTCGCCTTCGCCGTTCGCTTTGGTTTCATAGCGCTCTGAGATACCTCCTGGGAACACCGTACCCGTTCTCATCCCCGGCAGGGCGCCCGCTGCGGCGCCCCTTCCCGGCACCGGCCTACCGCATGCAGACGCTCAGGACCTCGCTCAGATCGGTCTCGCCGGCGATGACCTTGACGATGCCGTCCTGCAGGAGCGTCTTCATCCCCTGCGCCATCGACGCCTTCCGGAGGGCGAGCATCGATTTGCGGCTGACGATCAGGTGCTTGATCTCGTCGGTGGCGTCGAGCAGCTCGTAGATTCCCATCATCCCGCGGTAGCCCGTCTCGTTGCATTCGGGACAGCCGCGGGCCCGGTACAGCCGGAACCCTTCGTCGTAGGCGACGCCGAGCCGGGCGAACCACCGTTCGTCGCAGCTCCGGGCGATCTCGTCGAACTCCTCCCGCGAAGGGTGGTAGGGCTCCCGGCAGCAGGCGCAGAGCCGGCGTACCAGCCGCTGGGCAAGGACGCAGAGGAGCGAGTCGGCGAAGGCGATCGGGTCGATCCCCATGTCGAGGAGCCGCACGATCGTCTCGGGGGCGTTGTTGGTATGCAGGGTGCTCATCACCAGATGGCCCGTCGTGGAGGCCTCGATCCCCATCTTCGCCGTCTCGTAATCGCGCATCTCGCCGACCATGATGATGTCCGGGTCCGCGCGGAGGAAGGCCCGCATGGCGTTGCTGAAGTCGAACCCGATCTTGTGGTGCACCTGTACCTGGCGGAGTCCCTTCTGGGTGATCTCCACGGGGTCCTCCGCCGTCCAGATCTTCACGTTCGGCCGGTTGAGCAGGTGCAGCGCAGCGTGCGCGGTGGTCGTCTTGCCCGAGCCCGTCGGCCCGACGATCAGGATCAGGCCGTAGGGCTTCTTCAGAATCTTCAGGAGCCGCTCCCGGTCCTCCCGGGACATGTTGAGCTCGTCGAGGGTCATGATGGCCCCCCGGGTGAGGATCCTGAGCACCACGTCCTCGACGCCACCGTGGGTGGGGATCGTGGCCACGCGCAGCTCGATCGTGCCTGTCCCGGTGGTGGCGAACCCGATCTTGCCGTCCTGGGGAAGCCGTTTTTCGGTGATGTCGAGGTTCGCCATGATCTTGATCCGCGAGACGACCGCGGCCCGGTAGCGGTACGGAAGGCTCTGGTAGGTGATGCATTCGCCGTCGATCCGGAACCGTACCAGGACGCTCTGCCCGTCCGTATCGGGTTCGATGTGGATGTCCGAGGCCCGCCGGGTGAAGGCGTCCTGGATCATCCGGTCGACGATCCGGATGATCGTGCCGTCCGATTCGGGCGCCAGGGGCTCGTCCGCGGCGCCCCGGCGCGGCATCGTTCCCGTGCGGACCGCCGCCCCCTCCCCTTCGTCCCGGTAGAAATGATCGATGCAGGCGAGGATCTCCTCCGGCGGGGCTTGCCGGTAATCGACGGCCTTCGTCCCGAGGAGGTTCTCGATCATGTCCCGCTTCAGGATGTCGCTGGGATCGCTCAGCAGCACCGTTATGCGGCCGCCGGCCTCGCCCAGGGGGACCCAGAGTTCACGGTGGAGGTACTCGTACTTGAGGTTTCGCAGGAGCCTGTCCGGCACCGGATAGGCGCCGGAGGACCGGCGTGCCCCCTTTCCCCCTTTCCTCTGTCGCTCCTCGCTCATCGTGCCTTCACCCGCGCCACCCGTCTCCGGAGGAAGCGGCCCCGGTTGCGCACCGGACCGAACCCCGCTACCCGATCCGGGCAACCTCGGCCTTGGCCAGGGCGATCCGCGCCAGGGCGAGCCGTTTGTAGTATCCCTTCGCCTTCCGGGCGTTCCCGGCGGCAACGGCCTTCAAGAGATCACCCTCCAGCTCGGCCACATCCAGCAGCAGGTAGTAGTCGAGCGACTCCTTCAGGTGGGCCAGGACGATCATCCCCGTGACGACCGGGTGGTTGTTCGTCACGTTGGCGTCCTTGAACCTGATGCCGTGCTCCAGCTCCACCTCCAGCCCCGCGCGGAACTGCTCCGGATCGATCGGCATGTCGGCGGTATTGACGAGGGCCAGGAGTTTCCTGGCCTCCTGCGGCCGGACCTTCGCCTCCTTGAGTTTCGTCCAATCCCTGATCTTCAGCTCCCTACAGACGCGCCCGACCTCTTCCTTCCCGATGTACTCCGGCAGCTTCATCCTATCCTCCCCGTGTTCCGTAGTATCCCTGCGCTGTTCGCCCATCGGCACCGCGACGGGTTTCTCCCGATCGATACCGCGAGTATAAGCGGATCGGGCGGCCGCAGCAAGGACATTTTCACCGCCGTAGCAACAACGCTCCGTTTCTGGTATAGGATGACGCAGGCTCTCTCATTTCCTTTCGCGCGAGGTTTCCATGTCCGGACAAAACCCCTTCTCCGCTGGGCTGAACCCCGGCGGGACGGTCCCGCCCGTGCCCGCGGCCGGGGCGGTCCTTCGGCGTCACCCTTTCCGCCTGCGCACGGCCCTCCTCATGACACTCCTCTGCGCCGTTGTGACATTCACACCCGGCAGGGGCCCGGCAGCGCCGCCGGGCGGCGCCGACGCGCCCCCGCCGCCGGGGCGACCCCGGATCGGACTGGTCCTGAGCGGCGGGGGGGCGCGGGGGGTGGCCCACGTGGGCGTCCTCAAGGTCCTCGAAGCGCAGCGGATCCCCGTGGACGTGATCGCCGGTACGAGCATGGGGGCAATCGTCGGAGGGTTCTACGCCGCGGGCAGTTCGCCCGCCGAGATCGAGGCGATGGTCAACAGCCTCGAATGGAACCACGCCTTCCGGGATCGGCCTCCGCTCGAGGACCTCTCCTTCCGCCGCAAGGAGGACCGCAGCAACTACCTCGTCAATTTCGACGCCGGCATCCGGGACGGGAAGTTCGCCATGCCCCGTGGGCTGATCCAGGGGCAGAACCTCGGGTTCATCCTGAAATCGCGGCTGATCCATACCGCCACGCTGACCGACTTCGACCGTCTCAAGATACCCTTTCGGGCCGTAGCCGCCGATATCGAAACGGGTGAAGCGGTCATCCTCGGCAGCGGCGAACTGGCAGAGGCCATCCGTGCCAGCATGTCGATCCCCGGGGTGTTCGCCCCGGTCGAGATGGACGGCAGGCTCCTGGTCGACGGCGGCATCGTCGACAACCTCCCCGTCGATGTGGCCCGGCAGATGGGGGCGGACATCGTGATCGCCGTCAATGTCGGCACGCTCCGCTCCACCCGCGAGCAGCTGAACTCGGCCATAGCGATCACCGACCAGGTGATGAACATCATCATCCAGAAGAATACCGAGAAACAGATCGCCTCCCTCACCCAGGCGGATATCTTCCTCCAGCCCCCGCTCGGAGATCTCGGCACGAGCGATTTCTTCCTGGCAGCGGATGCGGTCATCATCGGCGAGGCAGCGGCGCGCAGCGCACTGCCCCGGCTGGCGGCGTTGTCCCTGACGCCGCCGGCCTACCGGGCATGGCTCGCCGGCCAGCGGCAGCAACCGGCCCCGCCGCCGGTCGTCGCCGAAGTGACCGTCGACAACCGCTCCCCGATCAGCGAGGGGGTCATCCGGGCCCAGGTCCGCACCAGGCCGGGCGAACCGTTGAATATGGAGACGCTCGAGCAGGACCTCAAACGGATCTACAGCATCGACACCTTCGAGCGGGCCGATTTCCAGCTCATCGACCGGGGGGGCAAGACCGGGCTGCGCATCGGCACGAAAGAGAAATCCTGGGGTCCCCATTACCTCCGGTTCGGCATGTCGCTGTCGGATGACCTCAAGGGCGAGGCCGGTTACAACCTCACGGCCAGCCTCACCAGCACCGCCCTGAACCGCCTGGGCGCCGAATGGCACAACCAGATCCAGATCGGCGACACCCCCCTCTTCCTGTCCGAATTCTACCAGCCCCTCGACGAGTCCCTCGTCTATTTCATCGCCCCGCGCGTCGAATACCGCTCCTGGAACATCAACAACTTCAGCCAGGGGGTGCTGTACTCCCAGTACCGCGCCACCCAGGTCGAGGCGGGACTCGACCTGGGGCGGCAGTTCGGCAACTGGGGGCAGGTCCGCCTCGGCATCCGGCGGGGGTACGGGAACGTGGGGGTGCGCGTCGGCCCCCCGGAGGCCGAAGCCAGATACAACACCGGTGCGCTATTCACGTCCCTCTCCTACAACCGCCTCGACAACTTCTCCTTCCCCCGCCGGGGGACGGCCGCCGATGTGGTCTGGATGATCCCCCGGACCGAGCTCGGTTCCGATTTTTCGGGAAACGGCCTGCTGGCGGGCTGGCTGTCGGCCGTGACCTTCGACCGGCACACGCTCGTCGCCGGGCTGACCGTCCAGAGCGTCCTGGACAGCGAGGCCCCGCTCCAGAACAGCTATCCCCTCGGCGGATTCCTGAACCTCTCCGGGTACGCCGAGAACGAGCTTGCCGGCCGGCACACCGGCCTTGCCCGGCTGATCTACTACTACCGCCTGGCCAGCGCCGGCCTCGGGGCGCTCCATACGCCCCTGTACACCGGATTCTCGCTCGAGGCGGGCAACGCCTGGGCCACCCGGGGCGACATCACGGGAAACTCGCTGATCTTCGCGGGAAGCCTGATCGTCGGCACGGAGACCTACCTGGGGCCGCTGTACCTCGCCTACGGCCGTGCGGAGGGGGGACGCCAATCCCTGTACCTCTACCTGGGGCACAAGTTCTGAACGGTTCTCCTTCCGGACCTCCGGGGGGTGCGCCCTTTCCCCGGGTCGCGGGAAGGGAGACCGGTTCCCGGAAGCGCAACGGCGAAGAAGCGGCCGGGCAGGATGCGGGGGATGCATCCGGGCGCCCCGCCCGGCGGGCGAGCCTGCGCGAACGAAGAAGGTCCCGTCAAATGTCGCGCAGGAGACGATTGGCGGGAGAGGACTCGGCGCACCGGTCGAACGTCTTGAGGGTCTCCGCAAGCGCCTCCCATTCGCGGGCCGGGGCGAGGGGTACGTCGGCCGTCCCCCGGCGCTCCAGCGCCTCGACCACGTACCCGGCGGTCAGGACGGCGGTGTCGACGGCCGGCTGATACTCCGGCTCCCGTCCGGGCTGCGGGAAGACCGGGCTGATGATCCCGCACTCCACCAGCTCGTCTAAGACCTGCCGGAGGAGCACCGGGGGGATCTGGGTCGCCGCGGCGATACCGCCCGCGGTGAGGCGGCCGGCGCCCCGCAGAAAGTGGTCGCAGAGGAGCTTGACTACCCTGAGGCTGAGGAGTTTCTTGAAGGCGGGGCTGACCCGGCGGGAATCGGGCTCGAACTCGAGCAGGTCGGCATGCTGATGGGCGCTGGCCAGCTCAGCGCCAGCCAGGACGATGATCCAGCTGAGCTGCAGCCAGCCCAGGAAGAGGGGGAGCGCTGCAAAGCTCCCGTAGATCGCGTTCTGGTGCGCCACGCCGACCTGGAATTTGAGATAGAACCACTGCACGACCTGGTAGGTGCTTCCGGCGACGACGCCGGCAACCAGACACGATCCGATACGGGTCCGGGTGTTCGGCATGAACAGGTAGACGAAACTGAACAGAAGCCACATCATCGGGTAGGGCAACAGCCCCAGCAGAAAGGTGATCACGGGCTGCAAGGCACCCAGGAACGCGAGCCGGCCGGCGACGAATTCTACCTGGGTCGTCAGAAACACCGTGGCGCTGCTGGAGACGGCCAGCAGCAGCGGTGCGGTCAGCATGATCGACAGGTAGTCGGTCGCCTTGCGGGCCAGGGACCGGGGCTGTCCGACGCCCCAGATGGCGTTGAACGACTCCTCGATATTCCCCAGCATCTTGATGACGGTCCAGAGGAGGACGACCACCCCGACCCCCGCGATCAGTCCGCCCTTCGTATTCTCGAGCATCGCGTCGGCGAATGCGAAGATTTTGAGCAGGACCTCTTCCTGGCCGGGCAGCCGTTCCAGCAGCTGCTGCTGAAGCCGCTTTTCGAGGGCGAACCCCTTGGCAATGCCGAAGGCCATGGCGGCGACGGGTACGATCGACAGCAGCGAGTAGAAGGTCAGCGCGGACGCCCGGAGCTGACACCCATGCGCGCCGAACCGCCGGATGGCCGCCAGCAGGACCCGCAGATACATCAGGGGGACCGCCCGCAGCGGGGGAAGTTCGTTCAGGCGCATTCGCCAGATATCGGTCTTGATGAATCGCATCAGCTGCGCGGCCATATCCCCCGCCCTCCGTTGGCGCCGCCCGGTCAGCGGCCTTCGTCCGCAGAATCATGCAGGGCGTCCCCTACCCGCCCTCCTGCCGCGAGGGCTGCCCCGCAGGGGAGAGAATGCGCTCCCGCAAAAGCGGAAGATAGAAAAAGCGGCCCCGCATGTCAAGGACCGTTCATCGCCCCGCGAAATTCCGCCCGAAGAAGCGAAGCCGCCGCTCGGCAGGGCATCCGCGCCGGTGTCGCCCCGAACGGCCGGGGGAGGCGTGGCGCGCCTGCGGAGAGGGCAGCGCAGGACGTCGTTTGCGCGATTGACGGCAACGGCCCTTTCGTGGGAAAAAGTGCTGGACAGGCGCATGCCGGATGGTCTATAAAAGTTATTTTTTTACTCCCGGGGAGCAGATGAGGATACTGGGGCTGGACTACGGAAGCCGGAGAATCGGGGTCGCCCTCAGCGACGAGCTGGGGATGACGGCGCAGGGGATCGCGACGATCGTCCGCAAAAACCGCGAGGCCGACCTGGCGGCGATTGGCGATCTGGTCCGGCGCTACGGCGTCGAACGGATCGTCGTCGGCTACCCCCTGCGCCTCGACGGCAGCGAAGGGATCCAGTGCGAGAAGGTCGGCCGGTTCATCCGCCGGCTGGAAGGTCGCCTGTCGCTCCCGGTCATCCGCTGGGACGAGACACTCTCGACCAAGGAAGCCCAAGAGCTGCTCCGGGAGCGGGGGGTGCGTCCCGAGCAACGCCGCGCCGTCGTCGACCGCGTCGCCGCCGGGCTGATCCTCCAGGGATACCTCGACCGAGCGGCACGGGGGGAAACTGAAACCAACGGCATCGATCGGGATGAAGTTCGCTAACCGGATACTGAAGACCCTGCGTTTACACGGGAAGGCAACGGCCGGGCTGTGCATCCTGGCCGCCATCCTGACCGGCGTCGCCTTTGCCCGCTACGCCACCTCTCCCGTCAACCATTTCACCACCCCGCGGATCGTCGACATCCCCAAGGGGGCCGGTTTCTTCCGGATCACGGAGATCATGAACGACGCGGGACTCGTGGCGAACCGCCCCTTCTTCTGGCTGCTCGCCTTCGGGAGGGGGGTGCGGAAACAGATCCGGGCGGGCGAATACGAGATCACCGGCAAACTGTCGCCGCTGGAGATCCTCGACAAGCTGGTCCGGGGAGAGATCAAGTCCTACACGGTCCTCCTGCCCGAGGACATCACGGTGCGCGACGTGGCCAGACGGCTTGCCGCTCAGAAGCTGATCAACGAGGAGGAGTTCCTTGCCCTGGCCGTCAACAGAGAATTTTTGGACTCGCTAGGCATCGAGGCGGACAGTATCGAGGGGTACCTCTTCCCCGAGACCTACCAGTTCGACCGCTCGATGACCACCAAGGAGGTGATCCGGATCATCGTCCGGCAGTTCTGGAAGGAGATAACCCCGGAGCTGAGAACCCGGGCCGAACGGATGGGGTTTTCCCTCCACGAGTGGATCACCTTTGCCTCGCTGATCGGCAAGGAGTCCGGGAACAAAGAGGAAAAACCACTCATTTCCGCGGTGTTTCACAACCGCCTGAAGCGCCGGATGAAGCTCCAGAGCGATCCCACCGCCGTCTACCACCTGGAGCGGGCAGGTACCCCGGTGAAGACCGTCCTCAGGAGCCACCTGCTGAAGGATACGCCGTACAACACCTATAGGATCAGTGGGTTACCCCCGGGACCCATCGCCAACCCCGGCATCGATTCCCTGAAGGCCGCCCTCGCCCCCGCCCGGGTCAATTACCTCTATTTCGTGGCGAAGCGCGACGGGTCGCATGAATTCTCCGCCACCCTCGCCGCCCACACCAGTGCCATCCTAAAATATCAGATTAACAAACAAAAAAAGTGAAAGATTTTTCTTGACAAAGCAAATATCCTCCTCTATCTTTCCATCGAAGTGGAGCGAAGTGGATTATAGTGGAGGGGTAAGCCAAAAATGGCTGTCTTCCGGGGGCAATATTACCACACCATCGACGACAAGGGGAGGATCATCTTCCCGTCGCGGCTCCGCGAAGTCTTTGCCGAAAAATACGACAACCGTCTGGTGATCACCAACTGGGACGGATACCTGATGGCCTTCCCGTACGAGGAATGGCGGGTGATCGAAGAAAAGGTATCCCACCAGTCCCTCCTGCGCAAAGAGGTACGCGCCTTTCAGCGGTTTTTCATGTCCGGCGCCGTCGACTGCACCCTGGACGGCCAGGGACGGATCCTGATCCCCCCCCATCTGCGGGAGTTTGCCAAGCTCGACAAGGACATCGTCCTGGCGGGGATGATCAAGGTCATCGAGATATGGAGCAAGGAGCGCTTCGAAGCGGAGATGAAGAAGAGCGGCGACAATGTGGAGGGATTCAGCGATTACATGGCGGATCTCGGCATATGAAAGGGCCGGCAGTATGGAGGGATTTCACAGACCGGTCATGCTCGCAGAGGTCGTCGCGTCACTCCGCCTGCGGGCCGGTGCCGCCGTTGTGGACGGGACGGTGGGGGGCGGCGGGCATGCCGAGGCAATCCTGGAGGCTACGGCGCCTGACGGGATCCTGATCGGGATCGACGCCGACGACGAAGCGCTCGCAGCGGCCGGACAGCGACTGGCCCGGTTCGGGAAGCGGGCGGCCCTGGTGAAGGGAAATTTTGCGGAGCTGGAGGGAATCTTGGCGGAGCAGAAGATCGGAACGGTTGACGGGATCCTCCTCGACCTGGGGGTGTCTTCCCACCAGCTGGACTCCCCGGAGCGGGGCTTCAGCTTCTCCCAGGAGGCCCCCCTGGACATGCGCATGGACAGGAGCCGTCCGCAGACCGCCGCCGACCTGGTCGGCTCCCTTCCCTGGGAGGAGCTGGCGCGGATCATCAAGGGCTTCGGCGAGGAGCGGATGGCCGGGAGAATCGCCCGGGCCATTGTGGCCGAACGGGAGCGCTCTCCCATCCGGACGACCACCGATCTCGCGGGAATCGTGGTCAGGACCCTCCCGCCCGGTGCGGAACGCCAGAAGATCCACCCGGCGACACGGACCTTCCAGGCCTTGCGGATCGCCGTAAACGATGAACTCACGAGCCTGCGGCGGGCCGTCGAGGACGGAACGGAGCAGCTCAAGCCGGGGGGACGGTTTTCGATCATCTCCTTCCACTCCCTGGAAGACCGGATCGTGAAGAACGCCTTTCGCGCCGGGGAAAAGGGATGCTCCTGCCCGCCCGACCTGCCGGTCTGCGGCTGTAACGCGAAGCCGAAGCTGCGGGTGATAACGCGCAAGCCCGTCACCCCGGGCGACGAGGAGCTCACAAGCAACCCGCGGGCGCGGAGTGCAAAGCTCAGGACAGCGGAAAGGATCTGACCATGCAGGCCGTAGAGGTTCTCAAGCAGACGGTTCGCGAACAGGACGGCGCCTCCGGCAGTATCAGCTACTCCACCTGGATCTTCATCGCCTCTCTCCTGATGGCGGTGGCGCTGCTGTACGTCTGGTGCCACATCCACATGACCGAGCTCGAGTACCAGGTCGCACAGGAGTTGAGTAGCCGGGAGCGGCTCGTCGAGGACCAGGCGAAGCTGAAGCTCGAACTCGCCACCCTGAAATCACCCCAGCGGATCGAGACCATTGCCCGGGAAAAGCTCCAGATGACCCATCCGGGAAGGGAACAGGTGATACTGCTCAAATGACCGGCGAATCCAGAAAGTGGATGAAGTTCAGGATCGCCACCCTGCTGGCCTTCTTCCTGGTGCTGTTCATCGCCCTCGGTTCGCGTGCCTTCCAGCTCCAGATCCTCTCCAGCAAGGCGCTCAAGGCGCTTGCCGAGAAACAGCACACCCAGACGCTCCTTCTGCAGCCCGACCGGGGGGTCATCTTCGACCGGAACGGGGAGAAGCTGGCCGCCACCGTGATGGCCGATTCGGTCTGCGCCGACCCCTCGAAGATAGAAAACCCCGGGGAAGTGGCCGGTAAGCTCGCCGCCATACTCAACGCGGACCGGGCAGCGCTCAGGAAGAAGCTGTCGGGCGGGAAGAATTTCTGCTGGCTCGCCCGCAGGATCGCCCCCGAACAGGCCGCCAGCGTCCAGGACCTGGAGATCGAGGGGATCTTCCTGGTCAAGGAGCCGAAGCGGTTCTACCCCTCCGGCGAACTGGCCGGCCATCTGATCGGGTTCGTCGGCACCGACGCCACCGGTCTGGAGGGGCTGGAGCGCCACTACGACCGCTACCTCAAGGGGGCCCCCGAAAAGCTCCTCTGGACACGGGACGCCAAGGGCAAGCGGCTGTACCCCCGCGTGGAGAGGCCGGAGGCCGCCGCCAAGGAGCATTACAGCATCGTGCTGACGATCGACGGCCGGATCCAGCATCTGGTGGAGTCCCACCTCAAGACGGCGGTCAAGGCCAAGGGGGCCAAGGGGGGGTTCGCCATCGTCATGGACCCGCGCACGGGGGAGATCCTCGCCCTGGCTAACGAGCTCGGGTTCGACCCTAACAACTTCTCCGCGGCGGACCCCAGCCTGGGGAAGAACAAGGCAATCACCGACTGCTTTGACCCCGGCTCCACCTTCAAGCCGTTTTTAGCTGCGGCGGCGCTTGAGGAGGGGGTCGTCAAAGAGACCGACATGTTCAACTGCGAAAACGGCAACTACGCGATCGCCGACCGGGTGATCCACGAGGCGAACCGCAAACGGCACGGCAGTCTGAGCTTCCGCGACGTCCTCAAGTATTCGAGCAACATCGGCTCGGTCAAGATCGGGGAGCGGCTCGGCAAGGAGCGATTCTACCAGTACATCAAGAAGTTCGGGTTCGGCACCAAGACGGGGATCGACCTCCCCGGCGAGGTGGGCGGCCTCCTCAGGCCGGTAGAGCAGTGGACGCGGGTGGACGCGGCCACCGTCGCCTTCGGCCAGGGGATTTCGGTCACCGCCATCCAACTCATCACCGCCCTGTCGACGGTGGCCAACCAGGGGGTGATGATGAAGCCCTTCGTCGTCAAGGGGATGATGGACCGGCAGGGGAAGATCGTCCAGGCCCACCACCCGACCGTGGTCCGCAGGGTCGTCTCCGCCGACACGGCCAAACGGCTCACCGCCGTCCTGACCGACGTGGTCGGGACCGAGGACGGCACCGGCAAGCACGCCCGTATCGTGAACGTGGCCGTGGCCGGCAAGACCGGAACCTCGCAGAAGTTCGATTTCAGCCGGCGCGTCTATTCGAGCGAGCGGGTGAAGACTTCGTTCATGGGATTCTTCCCGGCGGACAACCCGCAGGTCGCGATCCTGGTGATCCTCGACGAACCGCAGCGGGACAAGTGGGGCGGCGTCGCCGCGGCCCCAGTATTCCGGGAGATCGGGGAGCAGATCCTCACCCGCTTCCGGACGAACATCCGTGAGAATTCGCCCGGAGAGCTGGATAAGCCCGGCGTCGATGCGAAAGTCCGACTCGTCTCCGCCCCCGCACCGCTCACCCTGCCGGAGCCCCCCGAGGCGGACGAGGCGCTCGTCCCCGATTTCCGCGGGATGTCGATCCGCGAGGTTCTGAAGAAATCGAAAGAAAAGGGGCTCGAGGTCCGGGTCAGCGGCAGCGGGTGGGCCACCGCACAGCAGCCGGCTGCGGGTCACCGCCTGCCGGAGGACCGCCTCTGCACCGTCACCTTCAGTATGGGGTCATGAGAGGTTTCGATGCACCTTTCGCTCCTGATGCGGGGAATCGATCCGCTGCGCACGGCGGGGCAGCCGGAGGGAGAGGTTGCGTCGGTCTGCTACGATTCCCGACTCTGCGGCGAGGGGAGCCTCTTCGTGGCGATCCCCGGCCTGAAGACGGACGGCCATGCCTTCATCGGCGACGCCATCCGCCGCGGCGCCCGCTTCATCGTCCATGAGGGGGTGTATCACCCCCCCGCCGGGGTGACCGCGATTCGGGTCAGCGACAGCCGGCGCAGCCTCGGCATCCTGGGGAAGAACCTCTTCGGCAACCCCTCGGCAGGGATCTGCCTGATCGCCGTCGTGGGGACCAACGGCAAGACCACCGTCACCTATCTGCTCGAATCGATCCTCCGGGCCGCGGGGCACTCGGTCGGCGTCCTGGGGACGGTGAACTACCGGTATTCCGGCCGGACACTCCCGGCCCCGAACACCACCCCCGAGTCCTTCGAGATGCAGCGGGTCCTCCGGCAGATGGCCGACGCCGGGGTCACCCATGTCGTGGCCGAGGTCTCCTCGCACGCCATCGACCTGAAGCGGGTCGACGACTGCGCCTTCGACCTGGGGGTGTTCACGAACCTCACCCAGGACCACCTCGACTACCACAAGACAATGGAAAACTATTTCCAGGCGAAGCGGCGCTTCTTCGCCGAGGTACTCCCGGCCGGGGGGAAGAACCGCCGCTACCGGATGGTCATCAACACCGACGACCCCTGGGGGCGGCGGATCGTCGCCGAACTCGGGGGCGATCCGGCCGGTCGGCTCACCTACGGCATCGAACCACCCTGCGACGTCATCGCGCGCCCCTTTCGTCTCTCCCTCGGGGGGATCGAGGCGACGCTCCGGTTCGGGAGCGAAGGGCTTGCCGTCACCTCGCCGCTCATGGGCAGGTTCAACCTGCTCAACATCCTCGCCGCCGCAGCAGCGGCCTTCAGCCTCCGCATCCCCGGACGGTCAATCCGGGACGGGATTGCGGCGCTGATCAATGTCCCGGGGCGCCTGGAGCGGGTCAGCACGGCGGGTCAGCCCGCCGTTTTTGTCGATTACGCCCACACCGACGACGCCCTCCGGCGGGTCCTGGAGAACCTCACCGCCTTCCGGACGGGGCGGATCATCACCGTGTTCGGATGCGGCGGGGACCGGGACCGGGGGAAACGGCCGCTGATGGGCGAGGCCGCCGCCACCTTGAGCGACCTGGCCATCGTGACCTCCGACAACCCGCGTACCGAGGACCCGCTGGCGATCATCGGCGAGGTCGTAGGCGGAATCCCGACGACGCGCTTCGCCCGGGCAGCGGACTGGCTCGACCGCGGCGGCGAGCGAGGCTATCTGGTCGTTCCCGACCGGGGCGAGGCGATCGCCGCGGCGATCGGCCTTGCCGGGAGCTCCGACATCGTCCTGATCGCCGGGAAGGGACACGAGGACTACCAGATCATCGGCACCCGCACGTTTCCCTTCGACGACCGGGAGGTCGCCCGGCGGGAGCTGGCGCGCAGCTCCCCGGAGAGGGACCGGACATGACCGATACCGCACCGGCCCTTTCGGCCGGGGAGATCATCGAGGCCACAGGGGGCGTTCCGCTCACCGGGGGCAGCGCCTGGGGCTGTCGCGGCATCTCCACGGACACCCGCACGCTGATCGCCGGGAACCTGTTCATCGCCCTTCCGGGAGAGAATTTCGACGGTCACGACCATCTCGCCGCCGCAGCCCGAGCCGGCGCCGCGGGGCTCCTGATCCGGACGGAGCGGTTCGCCGCCGCGTCCCCGCAGGCAGGGGGGCTGCCGATCATCGGCGTTGCCGACACCGTCGAGGCGCTGGGGGCGATCGCCCGCTCCTGGCGGCGCAGGTTCCCCATCCCGGTCGTCGCCATCACGGGCTCGGCGGGGAAGACCACGACGAAAGAACTCCTGGCGGCCATCCTCTCCCGGTCAAGGTGTGTCCTGAAGACCTCGGGGAACCTCAACAACCTGATCGGCCTCCCGCTGACGCTGCTGGGGCTCAGGGCGGGCCACGAGGCGGCCATCGTCGAGCTGGGGACGAACCGTCCCGGCGAGATCGGCCGGCTTACCGCCATCGCCGAGCCCGACGTGGGGCTGATCACGAACATCGGCCCCGCCCACATGGAGGGGCTCGGGTCGCTGGAGGGGGTCCGCGAGGAGAAGGGCGACCTCTTCCGGGTCATGGCGGGCCGCGGCACAGCGGTCATCAATCGCGACGACGATGCCATCGCCTGCCTCGCGGCGCGCTGGCAGGGAAAACGGGTCACCTTCGGCCTCAGGCCGGACGCCGACCTGAGCGCCCGGCGCATCGGGCGGCCCGCCCCGGACGGGGTGGCCTTCGAGCTGGCCGTGGGCGGCATAGCAACACCGGTGAGGCTCGCCGTCCCCGGCCGGCATAACGTCATGAACGCCCTGGCGGCGGCCGCCGCCGCCCGGGCCCTGGGGTTCGACCGGCAGGAGATCGCGGCGGGGCTGGCGGCCTTCCGCCCCGTCCCCGGGAGGATGGAGATTCGGCCCCTGGGCACCGGCGCCCATATCATCATCGACGCCTACAACGCCAACCCCGCCTCGGTGCGGGAGGCCCTCCTGACCCTCCGGGAGCTGCGGGGCGCCGGCAGGGGGTTCGCCGTCCTGGCCGACATGCTGGAGCTGGGCGACCGGAGCGAGGAGATGCACGGCCGGGTGGGGGCCCTCATTGTCGAAACCGGCGTCGAGAAGGCCTACCTCAAGGGGGCGCTCTCCCGGTTCACCCTGTCGGGGGCAAGGCAGGAGGGGTTCCCGGCGGAGCGGATCGCCCTTTTCGACGATCCCGGCCCGGTCGTCGCCGACCTGCAGCGGCACCTCAGGCCCGGAGACTGGCTCCTGATCAAGGGGTCCCGGCGGATGAAAATGGAGGCGGTAGCCGAAGCGATCATCGCGGCATTTGACCTGAAGGCGCAAACAGTGTAAAGGTTCCTCACCCCGCCCGAACCGGGGGATACGGAAGGGACGACAAATGCTTTTTCACCTGTTATATCCGCTCCATACGACGTATTCGTACTTCAACGTCTTTCGCTACATCACCTTTCGGGCAATCTATGCGGCGATCACGGCGCTGGTCATCTGTTTCGTCATCGGCCCCTGGTTGATCCGTAAGCTCCAGGAGCTCCAGATCGGCCAGACGATCCGGGAGGACGGGCCGAATTCCCACCTGACGAAGAAGGGGACGCCGACGATGGGCGGCATCCTGATCATCTTCGCCGTCACGATCTCGACGCTCCTCTGGGCGAACCTGACCGTGGGGTACATCTGGCTTACGGTGATGGTCATGCTCGGGTTCGGCCTGATCGGGTTTCTGGACGATTACCGGAAGTTCACCCAGCAGAACAGCCGGGGCGTGCCGGGCAAGGTCAGGCTGGCCGCGGAGGTGGCGATCGCCCTGTTCGTGAGCACCATCCTGTTCCTCAAGCCGGGGTTCAGCACCACCGTGACGGTCCCCTTCTTCAAGACCGTCCTGCCCGACCTCGGCTGGGGATACGTGCTCCTGGCCACCTTCATCATCGTGGGGGCGGCAAACGCCGTCAACCTCACCGACGGCCTGGACGGACTCGCCATCGGGCCGGCGATCACCTGCTTCATGACTTACCTCCTGTTCGCCTACTTCGCCGGAAACACCAAGATCGCCTCCTACCTCCAGGTCCCTTACGTGGCAGGGACCGGGGAGCTGGCCATCTTCTGCGGGGCCGTCGTGGGCGCCGGGATCGGGTTCCTCTGGTACAACGCCTACCCCGCCCAGGTGTTCATGGGGGACGTGGGCGCCCTCTCCCTGGGCGGGTCGCTCGGGACCCTGGCCGTCCTGACGAAGCAGGAGATTCTGCTGGCCATCGTGGGGGGGATCTTCGTCCTGGAAACGGCCTCGGTCATCTTCCAGGTGGGCTGGTTCAAGATCTCCAACGGGAAGCGCATCTTCCGGATGGCGCCGCTCCACCACCACTTCGAACTCAAGGGGTGGGCGGAACCCAAGGTGATCGTTCGGTTCTGGATCATCTCGATCCTCTTTGCCCTGGTGGCGATCAGTACGTTGAAACTGAGGTGATTCGGTCGCATGGATCTCACGGGTAAAATGGTAACGGTCATCGGCGTCGGAAAGACCGGACTCGCGACGGTCCGCTTTCTGGCGGGCCGCGGCGCCCGGATCAGCCTCACGGACGAGAAGCCTCCCGATGCCTGGGGCGACGCCCGCACCGTCCTGGGCGAAGTGCAGGCGGACCTCCGGATCGCCCCGTACGGGGCGGAGGCCCTGGAGGGGGCGGAGCTGGTCGTGCCGTCGCCGGGCGTCTCCCCCGCAAACCCCATCCTCCGAGAGGCGCTCCGGCTGGGGATCCCGATCGTGAGCGAACTCGAGCTGGCCTTCCGGTTTCTCAGCACGCCGGTCGTTGCCATCACCGGGACGAACGGGAAGACGACGGTGACGACGCTGATCGGCGAGCTCCTCGCCGCGGCGGGCAAAAGGGTCTTCGTGGGCGGCAACATCGGAGCCCCGCTGATCGGCTACGCCGACGGCCCCCAGGACGCGGACTGGGCGGTGGTCGAAGTGAGCAGCTTCCAACTCCAGTGGGCCAGCACCTTCCGCCCCCGCGTCGCGCTCCTGCTCAATACCGCCCCGGACCACGTGGACTACCACGGGAGCTTCGCGGCATACCGCGAGGCCAAGGAGCGGATCTTCGCCTGCCAGGGCACGGGCGACACGGCCGTCCTCAACGCCGACGAGGATGCAACCGCCTTGCTGGCCGGCCGCATCGCCGCCCGGACGGAGTTCTTCAGCTCCCTGCGGACCGTCGAGCGCGGGATGTTCATCGCCGGGGAGAACCTCCTCCGCATCGACCCCGCCGGCGGGCGCGAACAGTACCCCCGGGCGATGATCCGCCTGCCGGGACGCCACAATATCGAAAACGTCATGGCCGCGATCATCGCGGCCCGCGCCTGCGGCTGCACCCCGGAGCAGATCACCGGCGCGGTGGAGCGCTTCCGCGGAATCGGCCACCGGATCGAATACGTGGACGAACGGGGCGGCGTCCGCTATTACGACGACTCGAAGGGGACCAACGTGGCGGCCGTCGTCCGGGCGCTCGAGAGCTTCTCCGCCCCCGTCGTTCTCCTGCTGGGCGGCCGCGACAAGGAGGGGGATTTCGAGACGCTCATCCCCCTGCTGCGGCAGCGGGTCAAGGCAATGGTCCTGTTCGGCGAAGCACGCGGGAAAATCGACGACTGCATCGGCGGGGTCGTCGCGACGGCGCTGGCGGCGACGCTCCGCGAGGCCGTCGAGGCGGCCGGGAAGATCGCCACCCCCGGCGACGTGGTCCTGCTCTCCCCGGGGTGCGCGAGCTTCGATGAATTCAGCGGGTATAAGGAGCGGGGAGAGCGGTTCCAGGAGATGGTGCGGCGGCTCAAACGATGAAGCGCGCGGGACGGGAGAAGAAACCGGATCTGATCCTCCTTCTGGTCACCCTGCTGTTGGTGACCGTCGGAACGGTCATGATCTACAGTTCCAGCTCCATCCTCGCCACGGAACGGTTCCGCGACGGACAGTTCTTCCTGAAGAAACAGCTCTTCTTCGTCGTCCTGGGGTTCCTGACCATGGTCCTGATGACGCGGATCCCCTACTACCAGCTCCGCAAGCTCGCCTGGCCGGGGATCCTCGTCTCGGCACTGCTGCTCTGCGCGGTCTGGATCCCCCCGCTGGGGGTCCGTGCCGGCGGGGCCGTGCGCTGGCTCCGCCTCGGGGTCTTCTCCTTCCAGGTCTCCGAACTGGTGAAGGTCACCCTGATCCTTTTTCTGGCCCACTTCCTGACTCAGCGGGTGAACCGCATCCAGGAGTTCCGCCAGGGGCTGCTCATCCCGCTTGCCGTTACGGGCGTCATGGTGGGGCTGATCCTGCTCCAGCCCGACTTCGGCACGACGGTGATCATCGGCGTCATCACCTTCCTGATGATCTACCTGGCCGGCGGCCGGATCGCCCATCTGGCGGGGCTTGCCGCCCTGGCCCTTCCCGTGGCCATCTGGCTCCTCGTCCGTAAGAGCTACCGCCTGGCGCGGCTGATGACCTTCCTCGACCCCTGGAAGGACCCCCGCCATTCCGGGTTTCAGATCATCCAGTCCTTGATCTCCTTCGGCTCCGGCGGAGCCCTGGGGGTGGGGATCGGCGACGGGATGCAGAAGCTGTTCTATCTCCCGGAGCCCCATACCGACTTCATCCTGGCCGTGATCGCCGAGGAGAGCGGGTTCATCGGCGTCACCCTCATCCTCTTTCTGTACGTCGTCCTGATCGTCCGGGGGTTCCAGATTTCGCTCAAAGCGCCCGACCTCTTCGGGAACCTGCTCGCCGCAGGGCTGACGATGATGATCGCCCTGGAGGCGTTCATCAACATCGCGGGGGTGATGGGGCTGATCCCCCTCAAGGGGCTCGCCCTCCCCTTCCTGAGCTACGGCGGGACATCGCTGCTGATGTCCTTGGTATCGGTGGGGATACTGTTGAATATTTCCTCCTATGAAGGATGAGGGCTTCGGAAATGGCGTCATATGCTGCGTTGCGCTTCCGCCTCGTCGTTGCGGCGTACAGAACAGTACGCCTCACTCCTCGAGCGTCGTGCGCCTTGCCTCTAACGCCATTTGCGAAGCCCTTCACTATTCATGGTCCCGCGTGCGAAGGGATCACGATTTTCACAGAGCGCGTATTATATTACCATGAAGCATAGCGGGCAGAGAGAATCGACTTACGTACCGCAGCCACAACACAGCCGCGGCGGCCGGGGGATGGTGATCGCCGGCGGCGGGACAGGGGGCCATCTCTTCCCGGGGATCGCCGTGGCCGAGGAGTTCCTCCGCAGGGCCCCGGACAACCGCGTCCTGTTCATCGGCACCGAACGGGGGCTGGAGCGGCGGGTCCTGGGACCGCTGGGGTTCCCCCTCCGGACGATCCCCGCGGAAGGGGTGAAGGGACGGGGGCCGCTCCGGGCGGCCGTCGCGCTGGCGAAGGTCCCTGCCGGGCTTGCCGCCTCCTTCCGGATCCTGCGGGAATTCGCCCCGGCGATCGTTCTCGGCGTAGGGGGGTACGCCTCCGGGCCGGCGGTCCTCGCCGCCCGCCTCCGGGGCACGGTGACCGCCATCGCCGAGCAGAACGCCTTTCCCGGCCTGACCAACCGGATCCTCGGGCGGTTCGCCGACCGGATCTTCCTCTCCTTCGCCGCGTCCGGCCGGTGGTTCCCCGCGGACCGGACCCAGGTCACCGGGAACCCCATCCGGGCGGCCTTCCTCGCGGAACGACCGCCGGCAGTGCGGAGCGACGCGCTCTTCACGGTCCTGATCTTCGGGGGAAGCCAGGGGGCCCACGCGATCAACCGGTGCGTCGGCGAGGCGCTGGGCGGACTGGGACCGCTGAAAGACCGGATCCGGTTCATCCATCAGACCGGGGAAAAGGAGCGGGGGGAGGTCGAGGCGGCCTACCGTAGGGGGGGGTTCACGGCCGAGGTCACCCCCTTCATCGTCGACATGGCTGCCGCCTACCGGGCGGCGGACCTGTTGATCTGCCGGGCCGGCGCAACCTCCATCGCGGAGATTACCGCCGCCGGGAAGGCGGCCATCCTGGTCCCCTTCCCCTTCGCCGCGGGCGACCACCAGCGGGCGAACGCCGAGATCCTCGCCGGGGCGGGCGCGGCGGAGCTGATCCGGGAAACGGACCTCAGCGGCGAGCGGCTGGCAATGGCGATCGCGCGGTTCGCCCGGGAACCCGAATCGATCCGGCGAATGGAAGCGGCGGCCGCCTCCCTGGGGAACAGACGCGCTGCCCAAGAGATCGTCGATGCCTGCCTGGCGCTGATCCGGCCGGGCGGGCGGATGTGAGGAGGTCATGAAAGATACCCTGCAGGGCAGCAGCATGCGCCGGAAGATCCGGCGCATCCATTTCGTCGGGATCGGCGGGATCGGCATGAGCGGGATCGCCGAGGTCCTACTGAATCTGGGCTACGAGATCAGCGGCTCGGACCTGGGTGCCACCGACATCACCCAGCGGCTGGACGACATGGGGGCGGCGATCCACCGCGGCCACGACGCCGCGCACATCGGCAACGCCGACGTGGTCGTCACCTCCACGGCGGTCCGACCGGACAACCCGGAGGCGGTTGCCGCCCACGAGCGCGGCATCCCGGTCATCCCGCGGGCCGAAATGCTCGCCGAACTGCTGAAGATGAAGTTCTCCATCGCCGTCTCGGGCAGCCACGGCAAGACCACCACGACGTCGATGGTGGCGACGCTCCTGGCCCAGGGCGGACTGGACCCGACGATGGTGATCGGCGGCAAACTCGCCAGCATCGGGAGCAACGCGCGGCTCGGCGACGGGGAGGTGATCGTGGCCGAGGCGGACGAAAGCGACGGCTCCTTCCTGAAGCTCAGCCCCTGCCTCGCCGTGATCACCAACATCGACCGGGAACACCTCGACTACTACCGGGACGTGGAGGAGATCAAGGAGGCCTTCCTCCAGTTTGCGAACATCGTCCCCTTCTACGGCTCGACGATCCTCTGCCTGGACGATCCGCACGTGCGCGAGATCCTGCCCCGAATAAAACGCCGGGTGATCACCTACGGGCTCTCCCCCGATGCCGACTACCGGGCGGAGCAGATCTCTGCTGCCGGCGCCTCCACCCGGTTCTCCCTGCTCCACCGCAATACCCTGCTGGGTTCGGTGAAGCTGAACGTCCCGGGGCTGTTCAACGTCCTGAACGCCCTGGCAGCCGCAGCGGTGGCGCGGGAGATGGAGATGGCCTTTCCCGCCATCCGCAAGGGGCTCGCGGCATTCACCGGCGTCCAGCGGCGGCTGGAGGTCCGGGGCAAGGCGAAGGCGGTCACGGTGGTGGACGACTACGGCCATCACCCGACGGAGATCCGGGCAACCCTTGCC
This sequence comes from uncultured Syntrophobacterales bacterium, assembly GCA_903928915.1. GTDB lineage: Bacteria > Desulfobacterota > Syntrophia > Syntrophales > UBA5619 > JAKAFS01. The sequence continues at coordinate 22,306 of CAIYSL010000003.1, forward strand.
GCGGCGAAGCAGGCGTGGCCGGGGAGGATCATCTGCGTCTTCCAGCCCCACCGGTACACCCGGACCAAGGCGCTGTTCGAGGAGTTTCTCACCGCCTTCGGCGACGCCGACTGTCTGGTCGTCACGGACATCTACCCGGCGAGCGAGGAGCCGATCCCGGGGGTGACCGCCCAGGCGCTCTGCGAGGCGATCCGGCGGGCCGGCCATCCCGACTGCCGCCATCTTTCCGACAGCGAGGCGATCGTGGATCATCTGGCCGAGATCGCCCGGCCGGCGGACGTCGTCCTGACCCAGGGGGCCGGGAGCATCTGGCGGGTAGGCGAGGCATTCCTCAACCGGATCGGACAGGAGAAGGCCGATGGCCGATAAGGCGGCATGGCGCGGCGAGCTGCGGGAGCGGATGACCGGACGGATCCTCTTCGACGAGCCGGCGGAGGGGCACACCTCCCTCGGCGTCGGGGGGACGATCGACGCCCTCTGCTTCCCCCAAAGCGAAGACGAACTCGCCGGGGTGGTCGCCTTTCTCGGGGTGCGCCGGGTCCCCTTTCTGGCCGTCGGCAACTGGACCAACCTGATCGTCCTGAGCGGCGGGTACCGGGGCGCCCTCATCTCGACGACCGACCTCCGCTCGCTGACGGTACGCGACGAAGCGGACGGGGGCGTCCGCCTGGAGGCCCAGGCCGGAGCCCCGCTCGCCGACCTGGTGAACCTCTCGCTGTGCGAAGCCTTCACCGGGATGGAGTTCTGTGCGGGCATCCCGGGAAGCGTCGGCGGCGCAGTCCGGATGAATGCCGGGGCCTACGGGGGCGAGATCAAGGACGTCTGCCGCTCGGTCCGTCTGATCGACCCGCAGGGGGCGACCCGGAGCGTCAGGCGGGCCGACCTCGTTTTTTCGTACAGAAATCTTGACTTGCCCGCAGAATCCATTATCATCGGCGCAGCCTTTTCGCTGCGGCGGGGAGAGGGCGACGCGATCGCCCGGCGCATCCAGGAGATCATAGCGCTCAGGCGGGAGAAACACCCCCTGGAATTCAGGAACGCCGGGTCGATCTTCAAGAACCCGCGGGAGGTCCCGGCGGGCAGGCTGATCGAAGCGGCGGGGCTGAAGGGGATGCGGATCGGCGATGCGCAAGTATCTGAAAAACATTGTAATTTTATCGTCAACCGGGGGCGGGCAACAGCGGAGGAGCTCCTGGGGCTGATCGAGATCGTCCAGAAGCGGGTGTACGAGCAAACAGGGCATGCCCTGGAGCGGGAAGTGAAGATCATCGGGGAGTGACGGGCGGCTGTTCGGCGCGGGGCACGGGATGAAACGGGGATTCCATTTCCAGTTGGAGGCAAGAAAACACCGGGCAAAGCGCCGTGCGGGCGGGGTCATCCGCGAGGTCATCCAGGTGATTTCCCTCCTAGCTGCGATCGTCGTCGTCACCGCCGGTCTCCTGGCCGGATACGACTGGGTCCTCAGCGCCCCCCGCCTTGCTGTCCGGGAAACCATCGTGCGGGGATGCAAGGAGCTGACCGAAAAGGAGATCCTCGCCCTGGCCGCCGTCCGGCCGGCGGCGAACATCCTCGCCGTCAACCCCGACGCGATCAGCAGGCGCATCCGGACCAACCCCTGGATCAAAGAGGTGTTCATCGGCCGCGAGTTCCCCGACCGGCTGGTGATCGTGGTCCGGGAGCGGACAGCCGTCGCCCTCCTCCAGCGCGAGGAGGGGCTCCATATCCTCGACAGCGACGGGACCCCGTTCAAGAAGCTGGAGACCGGCGACGAGGCGAACCTCCCAGTCCTCACCGGGTTCGTCGCCGGCGGCCGGACGAACGACGTCCTGGTGAAGAAATCGATCGCCCTGCTCGGCTACCTGGCGGGGCCGAACGCCATTCCCGCCATCGGGGCGGTATCGGAGGTGCATGGGAACGAGACCTTCGGGCTCTCCCTGTTCACCGACACGGGGCTCTGCCTGCAGCTGGGGTTCGACGGGTACGAAGGCAAGTTCCAACGGCTGCTCCCGGTGATGGCGGACCTGGACCGGAAGAACCTGAAGGTCGGGTTTCTGCTGATCGACCTGAGCGACCCGGCGAAGATCAACGTCCAGCAGCGCAATCTCCTGAAACCCGTCGGGCCGCGGGTCGCTGCCGGCGCCGGGAAGGGACACCGGATGTGAGGAAATACCGCAGCGCGCCTGCGAGGGGCGGGAGGATCCATGGGGAAACGCGATAACATCATCGTCGGGCTCGACATCGGTACGACGAAGACCTGCGCCGTCATCGGCGAGGTGAAAGAGGCGGGGATCGACATCATCGGTATCGGCTCCCACCCGTCGGAGGGGCTGCGTAAGGGGGTCGTCGTCAACATCGAAAGCACCGTGGAATCGATCAAACGGGCCGTGGAGGAGGCGGAGCGCGTCTCGGGCTACGAGATCCGTTCGGTGTACGTGGGGATCGCCGGCGGCCACATCCGGGGGCAGAACAGCCTCGGAATCGTCGCCGTCAAGGGGCGCGAGGTGGACGACGACGACGTGGAGCGGGCGATCGACGCGGCTAAGGCGATCGCCATCCCCCTGGACCGGCAGATCCTCCACACCCTTCCCCAGTTCTACGTGGTGGACGAGCAGGACGGCATCCGCGACCCCGTGGGGATGTCGGGCGTCCGCCTGGAGGCAAAGGTCCACATCGTGACCGGCGCCGTTACCTCGATCCAGAACGTCGTGAAGTCGGTCAACCGCGTGGGGCTGGACATCAACGACATCGTCCTGGAGCAGCTCGCCTCCAGCGAGGCGGCCCTGAGCACCGACGAAAAGGACCTCGGCGTGGCCCTGATCGACATCGGCGGCGGCACCACCGACATCGCCATCTTCTCGGAAGGGAGCATCAAGCACACCGCCGTCCTGCCCGTTGGGGGAAACTATGTCACGAGCGACATCGCCACGGGGCTCCGGACGCCCATCGCCGACGCGGAGAAGATCAAGATCCGCTACGGTTGCGCCTTCATGCCGCTGATCCCGAAGGACGAATCGATCGAGGTCCCCAGCGTGGGGGGGAGGGAGCCGCGGGAGGTCTCCCGGCAGATCCTCGGCCGGATCATCGAACCTCGGATGGACGAGATCCTGACGATGGCCTACAAGGAGGTCACCAAGTCGGGATGCGAGGACATCCTCGCCGCGGGGGTCGTCCTCACGGGCGGGGCCTCGATCCTCGAAGGGGTCCCGGAGCTCGCGGAACAGATCTTCAACATGCCGGTGCGGCGGGGATGCCCCGTGGGGATCGGCGGGCTCACCGACGTGGTCAACAGTCCCCTGTACGCGACGGGCGTCGGCCTCGTGGTGTACGGGAGCCAGAACATCGTGCGGGAAAACCTCGGCCGGAACGAGGGAAATTGGATCGGGAGGATGTACCGGAGATTCAAGCGTTGGATTCTTGAATTCTTTTAGGAGGGAGACGTTATGTTCGAATTGTCGGATACGGGGGTCTTGTCTGCGGCGAAAATCAAGGTGATCGGCATCGGCGGGGCCGGCGGGAACGCCGTCAACACCATGATCTCCTACACCCTGCAAGGGGTCGATTTCGTCGTGGCCAACACCGACGCGCAGGCGCTGGGGGCATCCGCCTCGCCGACCAAGATCCAGCTCGGAGCCGAGGTGACCAAGGGGCTGGGCGCCGGTTCCGACCCCGATATCGGCAGACAGGCCGCGCTGGAGGCTCGGGAACAGATCCGCGAGACCCTCACGGGAGCCGACATGGTGTTCATCACCGCCGGACTCGGCGGCGGGACCGGCACGGGCGGCGCCCCGATCGCGGCGGAGGTCGCCCGCGAGCAGGGGGCACTGACCGTCGCGGTCGTGACGAAGCCCTTCCAGTTCGAAGGCAAGCGCCGGAATGCCCAGGCCGAGGCCGGGATCGCCGAGCTGCGCCGGATGGTGGACACCCTGATCATCGTCCCCAACCAGCGGCTCCTGAGCCTGGGCGGCCGGAACATCTCGCTGGTCGAGGCGTTCAAGAAGGCCGACGACATCCTCTACCACGCCGTCAAGGGGATCTCCGACCTTATTATGGTCCCGGGGCTGATCAACCTCGACTTCGCCGACGTCAAGACCATCATGGCGGAGATGGGGATGGCCCTGATGGGAACCGGCACGGCCGGCGGGGAAAACCGGGCGGTGGAGGCCGCGCAGCGGGCGATCTCCTCGCCGCTCCTGGAGGACAACACCATCCAGGGGGCCCGCGGCGTCCTGTTGAACATCACCGGCGGACCGAGCATGACCCTGTACGAGATCCACGAGGCCTCCTCGCTGATCCAGGCGGAGGCGCACGAGGACGCCAACATCATCTTCGGCACCGTCGTCGACGAGACGATGGGCGACGAGATCCGGATCACCGTGATCGCCACCGGTTTCGAGAGCGCCGAGTTCGGCCGGAGCAACGTCACCCCGCTGGGAAGCCTCCGGCGGAGCAACCTGAACGTGCCGGCCTACATCCGGAACGAAAAGCCGGTGGACCCGGCAGCAGCGGCAAAGGCGGGACCGGCGGGACCGGACGAGGCCGAGGAGAACCCCGACCTGGAGATCCCGACGTTCCTCCGGCGCCAGGCGGACTGACATCCAGAACCCGGGAGCGGGCATAAGGACGGCCGAAAGACACCCCCACCCTTCCCTCCCCCGTGACGGGGGAGGGAAGGGTGGGGGCATTTTCATATGAAGAGGGACTCGGGGAAGCGCCTGCTGGTAAAGGCGAGGAAGCGCAGGATCGCGCATGTCCTGGAAGCTGAAGAAGAAATGCCTCGACATCCTCGCTGGGGAAGAGGGGGCGGTCCGGAAGGTCTGGGGCGATAGCCTGACGGTGGCGCTGGCCTATCCGAACCTCTACCGGACGGGGATGGCGAACCTCGGCTTCCAGGCCGTCTACAGCCTGATCAACCGCCACCCCGCCTGCCTCTGCGAACGGGCCTTTCTGCCCGATCCCGGCGACAGGGGGACCCGGGAGACCTCTCCGGAGCAGCTCCTCAGCCTCGAATCGCAGCGCCCCCTGGCCGAGTTCGACATCCTGGCCTTTTCGCTCTCCTTCGAAAACGACTACCCCAATGTCCTCAGGATGCTCGCACTGGCGGGGATTCCGCTCGCAGCGGGTGACCGGGGCGGGCGCGACCCGCTCGTCATCGCCGGCGGCATCGCCGTCACGTTGAACCCCGAACCGCTCGCCGACTTCTTCGACCTCTTTCTGATCGGCGAGGCCGAGCCCCTGCTCCCCGCGTTTCTCGGCGCTGCGCTGCGCCTGCGCGGCGGCGACTCCCGCTGGGACCTGCTCGCCGAGATCCAGCGGACCGTACCCGGGGCATACTGCCCGCGCCTCTACCGGGTCTCCACCGATCCGGAGGGGCGGGTCGCCGGCCGGGAACCCCTCGACGCCGCCTTCCCCGAACGGATCGTCAGGCAGACGGCCCCCGACATCGACGTATTTACGACGCAGCAGACGATCATGACCACGCAAACCGAATTCGGCGGCATGTTCCTGACCGAGGTCAGCCGGGGGTGCTCCCGGGGCTGCCGCTTTTGCGCCGCGGGGTTCGTCTGCCGGCCCGCCCGGTTCCGGAGCGCCGCGGCCCTCGCGGACTCGTTCCGGGAGGGGATCGAAGCGGGCAAGACGATCGGCCTGGTGGGTACGGCGGTGTCGGACCATCCGCAGCTGGTCGCCCTGTGCCGCTCCATCCTGGCGCAGGGAGGGTCCGCGGCTATCGGCTCGCTGCGCCTGGACAGGCTGAGCAGACCGGTGGCGGCACTCCTGCAGGAAACGGGGGTCGATACCGTTTCTCTCGCCCCCGAGGCGGGCTCCCAGCGCCTCCGGGGGGTGATCCGCAAGGGGATCTCGGAAGAGGAGATCCTCTCCGCGGTGGACAATCTCCGGGAATATGGTATAGTGAACCTCAGGCTGTATTTCATGGTCGGTCTGCCGACCGAAACCGACGAGGATGTGGAGGAGATCATCCGTCTGGTCAAGGGGATTCAACACCGGGTCCGCCACGCCTCGGGGGGCAAGGGGAAATTCCGGAAACTTACGCTCAGCGTCAACCAGTTCATCCCGAAGCCCGCGACCCCCTTCCAATGGCATCCCCTGGAAGATGTGGCTCTCGTCAAGCGGCGCATTCGCAGGATCGTCGCCGGCCTGGCCGGCGAGAAGGCGGTCACGGTCACCCACGACCTTCCGAAGTGGAACTACATCCAGGCCCTGCTCGCCCTGGGCGACCGGAGGGTCGGGAAGCTCCTCGCGGCGGTACACCGGCGCTCCGGGAACTGGGCGCAGGCGCTGAAAGAGGTAAACGTGAATCCCGACTTTTACGTCTACCGCCCGAAGGAAATCGACGAAACCCTGCCCTGGGATTTCATCGACCACGGCGTCGATCGCGCGGTCCTTGTCCGGGAATACCGACAGGCCCTGTCCGGCGCCGCTCCCCGCTGAATGACCGCATGCACGGCATGCAGTGATCAACCCTCATAAGGAGATACTTCCATGGCCACCATCCGTACCCATCAACCCCGGCCGATGCGCGGGATGATCGTCTTCATAGCGCTTCTGGTCCTGCTCATCGTCTTCATGCGGATCATCGGCTTGATCACGGAATGGTTCTGGTTTCAGGAGGTAGGCTACCAGACGATCTTTACCGTGACGCTCCTGGCGAAGATCAAGGCCGGCGCCTTGTTCGGGGCGGTCTTCTTCCTCATCCTCTGCGGGAACCTCCTGACCGCCTTCCGGCTGTCGCGGTTCCCCCTGTTCGGCGATCAGGCGGGGCCGGGGACCTTCGGCATCCCCCAGCGGGAGATGGAGCCGGGCGTCCTCAAGACCCTGATCATCGCGGGGTCCCTCCTCGTGGGCCTGTTCGCCGCCGCAAACGGCGCCGCCCAGTGGGAACAGCTCCTCCTGTTTCTGAACCCCACCCCCTTCGGCGTCGCCGATCCGCTGTACCAGAAGGACATCGGGTTTTACGTCTTCCAGTTTCCGTTCCTCCTGAACCTGTACGGCTGGATGAAGTTCGTGCTCGTTCTAACGGCGGCGGCGACCGGGTTTGTGTACCTGATCCGCCGCTCCTTCCTGTTCATCCCTCCCCGGATTTGGAGGATCGCCCCGGCCGCGCGGGTCCATCTGGCCCTCCTGGCGGCGCTGTTCCTTTTCTGGGGCGTCTTCGGGACCTGGCTCGACCTGAGCAGCCTCCTGTTCACCAAACGGGGGGTGGTCTTCGGCCCGGGCTACACCGACGTGACCACCCAGGTCTGGATCCTGCAATTGCTGATGGGGCTGTACGGGCTGGCGGGGCTGGCCGCGCTGTTCTATGCGGTGCGCCCCGACTGGCGCTTCCCGGCGGCGGCGGTCCTCGTGCTCGTCGCCGTCTCTGTCCTGGGCCGGGGGATCTACCCCTCCCTGATCCAAAAATTCCAGGTCGTCCCCAACGAGGTCGTCGCCGAGACCCCCTACCTGGAGAAGAACATCAAGTACACCCGGCTCGCCTACGGCCTCACCCAGATGGAGGAGCAGGAATTCCCGACGGAGGAGAACCTCACGGCGAAGGACCTCCAGAAGAACAACCTCACCATCAAGAACATCCGGCTGTGGAACCACGGGCCGCTGCTCCAGACCTATAGCCAGCTCCAGGAGATGCGGACCTACTACAAATTCACCGGCGTCGACAACGACCGGTACACCATCAACGGCGAATACCGGCAGGTGATGCTCTCCCCCCGGGAGATCTCCTATCCCGCCCTCCCCTCCCGGACCTGGGTGAACGAACATCTGACCTACACCCACGGCTACGGCGTGGTCCTGGGACCGGTGAACCGTGTTTCCCATGAGGGGCTGCCGGAATTCTTCATCAAGGACATCCCTCCGGTCTCGACGACGCCGCTCAAGGTAACGCGCCCCGAGATCTACTTCGGGGAGAACTCCAACGAGTACGTGTTCGTCCGGTCGAAACAGCCCGAGTTCGACTACCCCGTGGGCGACAAGAACGTCTACTCCCGGTACGAAGGAACCGGCGGCGTTCCGCTCTCCTTCCTGAAGAAGCTGATCTTCGCGGTCCGGTTCGGCTCGATCACGATGCTGCTGTCCGACGACATCACTTCCGAAAGCCGGATCGTCTACCACCGGAACGTCCGCGAACGGGTGGCCATGATCGCCCCCTTCGCCCGGCTGGACGGCGATCCCTATCTCGTCATCAGCCCCGAAGGGCGCCTGGTGTGGTTCGTCGACGGCTACACCACCACCGATCGCTTCCCCTATTCGGAGCCGATCCCCGAGATGGGAAACTACATCCGCAACACGATCAAGGCCCTCGTCGACGCCTACGACGGCACGGTGCGGCTGTACGTCAGCGATCCGACCGACCCGATCATCCAGACCTACACGAAGATCTTTCCCGGCGTGTACCAGCCGCTTGCCGAGATGCCCGCGGCGCTCCGGGACCATATCCGCTACCCCTCAGGGCTGCTCGCGATACAGGCGCGGATGTACCGGGCCTACCACATGCAGGATCCGCAGGTCTTCTACAACAAGGAGGACCTCTGGTCGATCCCCGGCAAGCAGGTCGCCGGCAGCCAGCAGACGATGGATCCCTACTACACGATCATGAAGCTCCCGGGGACCGCCAAGGAGGAGTTCATCCTCCTGTCCCCCTTCACCCCGAGCATGAAGGACAACATGTCGGCCTGGATGGCGGCCCGCTGCGACGCCCCCCACTACGGGAAGGTGATCGTCTACAAGTTCCCCAAGCAGAAGCTGGTGTACGGCCCGCGCCAGATCGAGGCCCGGATCGACCAGGACACGGTTATCTCCCAGCAGCTCACCCTCTGGCAGCAGCGGGGGTCGAACGTGATCCGCGGGAGCCTGCTGGCGATCCCGATCGAGAAATCGATCCTGTACATCCAGTCCCTCTACCTGTCTGCGACGACCGGTCAGCTCCCCGAGCTCAAGCGGGTGATCGTGGCCTACGGGAACACCATCGCCATGGATGAGACGCTCGACCTCTCCCTCCAGCGGATCTTCGGCGGCGGGCCGCTGAAGGATCGGGACGCGCTGCCGGAGACGAAACGGCCGACCGCCCTGCCGGAGACGGGCGACCGCCAGAACGCCCTCGAGGCGCTGGCCCACCTCCGCAAGGCCCAGGAGTTCCTCCGCCAGGGGAACTGGGCCGCCTTCGGCGAGGAGCTGAAGAAGACCGGGGAGAGCCTCCTGGCGATCGAAAAGAAGGGGGGAGCGGTCGAAAAAAGGGGGGGAATGGGTAAGTAGCGTTTCTTACAGCCGGGAAGGGAGGTTGTGACCATGCGCAGGACCATCGCGGCGGGTATCACCGCCATACACGGCAGGACAAGGGAGAATCCCGGCCGGGGTCTGATCGGGACCGTCGCCTGCCTGATGCTGCTGATCGCGGCAACGGGGTGCGCACCGGCGCTGTACAGCGTCAACATGCGGTACGAAGCGGCAACGGCCGCCGGGCCGGTCGCGACCGACGGCCGGAAATACAGCGTCACCGTGCCCTCCTTCCTCGACCTGAGAAAGATGGAGGACACGCTCCTGATCGGCAGGGTGGTCAAGTCGGACGGGGCTTCCGTCCCCATCCTCCCGCGGTACGTCAAGCCGCCCGACGCCGTCGCCGGGGCGCTCCGCGAACTGCTGTTCAAATCGGGCTACTTCGTCTCTCCGGACAGGCCGGCCTGGAACCTTACGGAGGCGGAGATCCGCCCGGAGTGGGGTACGATCCTCGTCGGCGGGTCGATCGACGAACTCGACGTGACCTGTCTCGACAGCCTGACGATGAAGCGCTACCGCGCCAAGGCGCGCCTCACCCTGATCTTCGCCGACGTCCGCCAGCGGAGGATCTTTTACCGGGTGACGTCGGAGAGCAGCTCCTCGCTCGACCATATCCTCTTCTCGGAGGAGAAGCTGGAAGAGCAGATCAACGGCGTGCTGTCCGACGCCCTGGAAAAGGCGATCGCGGGACCCGAAACGTCCCGCCAGCTCCGCGAGGTGCTCAGCCGGTAGCGAAGCGGGACCGCCCCGCCGGAAGGGGGTTGCGTCGGTCCGACCGCAGGCCCGGCAGGTCGGCGGCGCGAAAAATGGGTTGACAGCTGCCGCCATTGCTCGTATATGCCGGCACAACGCGACGGTTGTCGCGTCGTGCAGCCATTCTTTCCTATTCCATTCGCGAGGTGAACACCATGGCACAACCGAAAGAAATGAACGTAGCGATGATCTTCGACGACGGCAGCCGCAAGGAGGTAAGCTACCGTCTCGCTCCGCTCAGGAGCGGCGACAACCCCCACCAGGCCGGGTTTGTGGGAGAACCGGGTGATTCCTACCGCGAACTGATCGAGGGCCGCGGGATGGGGTTCACCAACCACATCGACCTCACGGGGTACTCGGTGGCCGTCGAGATCAGCAAGACGCTGGCCTTTCTGAAGGACAAGCGCACCGAAGCGGTGGTCATCAACAAACACACCAACCCCGCCGTCTGCGCCGCCCGCACGGAGCAGCATGATGCGCTCCTGGCGGCGCTCTCCACCGACAAGAAATCGCCCTTCGGCGGGGTGATGGCCACCTCGTCCCGGCTGACCGCGCAGACGACCGACATCCTGGTGGAGAAGAACCGTTCCGAACGGTTCGTCCTGGACGTCCTGGCCGCACCCGGGTTTGCCGAAGGGGCCGTCGCGAAGCTCTCCGAGGTGATGAAGAACCTGCGCATCGTCGATGTCTCCGCACTCGACACCTGGGAAAAGATCAATTCCGGGCTGTTCGGGTACAACATGAAATGGACGGTCGGCAACAAGCCGGTGATCACGGAGGTCGATACCACCTCGTTCTTCAACTGCCGGTACGGTATCGAGGTCCTCTCCCGGCGGCAGCCCACCGCAACGGAGATGGGCGACGCCCACATCGCCTGGATCGGGGCGAAGGCGATCCAGTCCAATTCCTTCGTGTTCGTCAAGGACGCCGTCATGCTGGCCCAGTGCGGCGGGCAGACGAACCGCGAGGATTCGGCAAAATTCGCCAACGAGCGCGCCCGCGAGTTTGCCGTCCCGCTTACGGGTTCCGCGGCGGCTACGGACTCCTTCATCTTCGACCGTACCGCGATCGACCTCCTGCACGGCATGGGGGTGGCCACGGTGGTCCACCCGACGCGCAAGCTCCTGACGACCGGGGGGCTCAAGCCCGATGAGGAGATCCTCAAGGCCGTCGACGAGTACGGC
>CAIYSL010000004.1 GCA_903928915.1 uncultured Syntrophobacterales bacterium
ATTTCCTAATAGAAGGAGGCATGAAATATGAGTAAATTATTCAGAACGGTTTGCGTGGCGGCCCTGCTCGGGGCCTTAATCATGGCAGGCGGATGCGGAGGAGGCGGAGACGATGCACCTGCCGTTCAAACGATCTCCCAGACGACACCTGCCATCGCGGCGACCGTCAATCCGAACGGCACCGCAACAACCGGCACGAGCGCAACGACGGTCACCACTGCCCCGGGAACGACGGGGTACCTGGCAACCGTTTCCACGACTCTGCCCCCCAGCACGATAATCACCGCGAAGAACGCCGACGGGACCACGAAGGCACTGACCGCGCCGCCTTCCTTCACCTTCACCGCTCCGGTGGATTCGACGGCCACCAAATCCGGAACGAGCGGCGTTCCGGTGCCGTCCGGTTTCCTGGCTGTCGGCTCGACCGTCGGCGCAGTGGATGTGCAGCTCACCGGCGCTGCCTCGGCGACGTTCAATCCGGCCATAACGATAACGATCCCGGTCCCGGGCAAGGCGGTCGGTTCGACGGTCGCGGTCTACACCGTTGCCGGGACGACCTACACGCTTCTGGGCAACTTCCCGGTCACGACTGCCGGGTTCGTCAGCTTCCCTGTTACCAGCCTGAGCTGGAAGGTCTGCGATCCCACATTCACCACGCCTACCGGCACCACCGGGTCGGGCGGTGGATCTTAACCTGACCAGGAACAAAACCGGCGCCTGCAGGCGCCGGTTTTGTTCCTACCCCATCCATAATCCGCTCAGTGCAACATTCCTCTTGAATCAATCGCTGAAAAAGGCAGAATGAGTCGTCCGTATCGGAAGCCGGCTCCAGGCCGTCTGGCGCAGAACGACACCTGTCCTCCCTGTTCGTCCGCGCTGTTTACCCGCCGCCAGGCAGGGCCGAGGAAGCGGGTCCGTATCCTAAGGGGGAGTGTGCATGTCGCGAAAGGCGGATAACCGTTCCATCTGGGTGTTTTTTCACTGCGGCATCCTCTGTTTGTTCCTCCTGCTCTGCCACCAGCCATGCCACGCCGGGGAGTTCCACAACGCCCTCTCGCTGCAGGGGTTCACCGGCCTGCTGAACACCCCCAACGCCGCGGTGACCAAAGAAGGAACGGCCTATCTCCTCTTTTCCAACCAGAAGGAGGACAAATGGCGCGATCTAGTCCCCCGCGAGGAGAGCTACATCTTCTCGATCGGGCTGTTCTCCTTCGCCGAGATCGGCGGCCGCCTCACCGAGGCACCCGGGGTGAAGCGCGATCTCTCCGCCAATGCAAAGATCCGGCTCCCTTTCAGTTCCGCAACCCCGTACCTGCCCGACATCGCCTTCGGCATGCAGGATATGGGCGGCGGGGCGAAGAACCTGCAGACAAAGTACGCCGTAGCCACGAAAGAGCTGTGGCGCCTTCGCGTGAGCGCCGGTTACGGCACCGGGCCCGACCGCATGCACGGCATCTTCGGCGGGGTGGAGTTCAAGACCTTAGACTGGCTGTACCTGATCGGCGAGCACGACACGAAGGAGAAAAACGTCGGTGTCAGGCTTGTCACCCCGGAGATGTTCGGGTTTCCGGTCAGCGTGCAGGCAACTGCCAAGACCTCCCTCGACTACCGCGCCGGGCATACGGAATTTGCCGTCGGCCTGCAGTTTCCCCTGGGGGTTGATTACCTCACGAAGCGGACTCGCGAGCCTGAGGATACGAATGCTCAGACCACACAACCGGAGCGGGCGCCGGAAGGAGTTTCCCGGGCCGTCATCGCCTCCGGGCAGGACGACCCCGACGGCGGCCTGGAGCGTCTGCGGCAAGAACTCACGGACGACGGGTTCCTGAACGTGCGGGTCGGCGCCGACCGCGCCAAGGGGCTGCTCGTTGTGGAGTACGAGAACGGCCGGTACAACCACAACGAACTCGACGGCCTCGGCGTGGCGGCCGGTCTGGTCGTCGACACGGTCGCGGCAGATTTCGAGGTGATCCGGGTGATCATCCTGAAGAAGGGGCTCCCCATTCTCCAGGTGGGCGGCCCGATCACCCACTTCCGGGAGTTTCTCCGCACGGGCAAATCGACAAAGCTCTACGGCAGCCTGGAAGTGACACCCGAAGTCACCGAGGATGCGGCGGTTCGGTTTATCGGCGGCGGCGCCGCTGTCAGCCCGTCCCGGCTGAGGTCTGAACTGGCGATTTACCCGGGGTTAAAAACGTACGTCGGCACTGAAGTCGGCGTCTTCGACTACCTGCTCTCCGTCAAACCCGACTACTATCTCAACCTCTGGAGGGGCGCCGTCGCGAACGCGCGCTTCGACATCCCCGTGAGCTGGAGCGAAAATTTCAAGGAGGGGAGA
>CAIYSL010000005.1 GCA_903928915.1 uncultured Syntrophobacterales bacterium
CGGCGGCCGCATGGCCCAGCTCGACAAGACCTTCCCCACCAACGACTGTGCCATGTGCATCGTGTCGCCGAAACTCGTCGAGACCGGCCGGCACCTGAACATCGAGATCCTCACCGATTCCGAGCTGCTGGCCCTGACGGGCGAACCGGGCCGGTTCACGGCGCGGGTGCGGCGCCGTCCCCGGTACGTGGACACGGCCAAGTGCACCGGCTGCGCCGATTGCGTGGCCGTCTGTCCGATCGGCCTGCCGAACGAATTCAACGCCGGCCTGGACGAGCGTCGGGCCATCTACCGCCCCTACCCCCAGGCGGTTCCCAACTCCTTCCTCGTGACGAAGCGGGGGACCGCTCCCTGCAAGGCCGCCTGCCCCGCCGGGACGAGCGCCCAGGGGTACGTGGCCCTGATCCGGGAAGGGCGCTACGCCGAGGCCCTGGAGGTGGTCCGAGAACACAACCCCTTCCCCGCCTCGGTGGGGAGGGTGTGCACCCATCCCTGCGAGAGCGCCTGCAGCCGGGCGAAGGTCGATTCCCCTGTGGCGATCTGCGGCCTGAAGCGGTTCGTCGCCGATTGGGTGCACGCGCACGGAACTGACCGGCCGAAGGCATCCGCCGCGGACGGGAGAACCGACCGGCCTGCGGCGCGGGTCGCCGTCGTGGGGGCCGGGCCGGCAGGGCTGAGCTGCGCTTCATACCTGGCGCGGATGGGGTACGGGGTCACGGTGTTCGAAGCGCTCCCCGTGGCCGGCGGGATGATGCGGGTGGGGATCCCCGAGTACCGCCTGCCGCGGGAGGTGCTCCAGCGGGAGATCGATGCGATCGCCGCCGAGGGGGTGGAGATCCGCCTGAGCACCCCGGTCCGGGATTTGGATGCGCTGTTCGGCGAAGGGTACCGGGCGGTGTTTCTGGCGATCGGCGCCCATGAGCCGCAGCGGCTGGGGATCCCCGGCGAAGCGAGTCCGGGGGTGTACCACGGGATCGATTTTCTGCGCACCGTGGGCCTGGCCTGCGGGAGCGCCGAGCTTCCCCCGGTGGGCGATAGCGTGGTGGTCGTCGGCGGCGGCAACACCGCCATCGACGCGGCGCGGACCGCGCTTCGGCTCGGGGCCCGAACGGTCACGATCCTGTACCGCCGCTCCCGGGCCGAGATGCCCGCCAATGACTGGGAGGTGGAAGAGGCCGAGGCCGAGGGGGTCAACCTGGAACTCCTTGCCGCCCCGGTGGCGGTGGAGACACGCGACGGCCGGGTGGCCGCGGTCCGCTGTCAGCGCATGGAGCTGGGCGAACCCGACGCCAGCGGGAGACGGCGCCCCGTTCCGGTGGCGGGCTCCGAATTCACGCTCGCGGCGGATACCCTGATCGCAGCGGTGGCGCAGACCCCGGCGAGCGCGGCGATAACCGCCGCCCGGCCGCCTGCGGTGAACGGCCAGCGGGCCTTTGCCGTCGATCCGCTCAGCATGGCCACGGATCGCCCCGGCGTGTTCGCCGGGGGAGATGCCCGGCGCGGCCCGGCGATCGTGATCGAGGCGATCGCCGACGGTAAGCGCGCCGCCGGCGCCATCGACCGTTACCTCCGGGGGATCGAACCGCTCGCAGCGGAGGCGGCCCCGCCGCCCGTGGCCGAGCTCTCCCAGGCGGAGGCGGACCGGATCGCGGCCTCGGGACGGGTCTCCCGGGCGGGGCGTGCAGGGGTGCCCACGGCCGATCCCGCGACGCGCGGCCACGACTTCCGCGAGGTGGAGCAGGCGCTGACCGAAGAGGCGGCGCGGGAAGAGGCGGCACGCTGCCTGGCCTGCGGCGTCTGTTCCGAATGCCGGCTTTGCGTGAGCGTCTGCAAGGCCGGGGCGATCGACCATTGCCAGAGTTCACGCGAGGAGGAGCTGCTCGTCGGATCGGTGGTCCTGGCGCCGGGGTTTGGTCTGTACGATCCCGCGCTCTCGCCGGAGCTGGGATACGGCCGGTATCCCAACGTGGTGACCAGCATGGAGTACGAGCGGATGCTCAGCGCCTCGGGACCCTTCGGCGGCCACGTCACCCGCCCCTCCGATCACGTCGAACCCAAACGGATCGCCTTTCTGCAATGCGTGGGGTCCCGGAACAAGGACCACGGCTACTGCAGCTCCGTCTGCTGCATGTACGCGATCAAGGAGGCGGTCATCACCCGGGAGCACCTCCCGGCTGCCCGCTCCACGGTCTTCTATACCGACATCCGCGCCCAGGGCAAGGATTTCGATATCTACTACGAACGGGCGAAGAACGACTACGGCGTCCGGTTCATCCGTTCGCAGGTTTCCCGGATCGCCGAACGGCCCGGGAGCCGCGACCTTCTCGTCGCCTACATCGACAGCGAGGGCAGGCCCCGCGACGAGGAGTTCGACCTGGTCGTCCTGTCGGTGGGGGTCCAGCCGGCGCCCGAGGCCCGCAAACTGGCCGGCATGCTGGGGCTTGCGCTCACCGCCGACGGATTCTGCCGGAGCGAACCCTTTGCACCGCTGGCCACGTCCCGGGAGGGGGTGTTCGCCTGCGGCGTATTCCAGGGCCCCAAGGACATCCCCGAGACCGTCGTGCAGGCCGGCGCTGCGGCGGAGGCCGCCTCCGCATTCCTCGCCGAGGCGCGCGGCACGCTCACCCGGACGAAGGAGTATCCGCCGGAGCGGGTCGTGACGGGCGAGCCCCCCCGGATCGGCGTGTTCGTCTGCCACTGCGGGATCAACATCGGCGGGGTCGTCGACGTCCCCGCGGTCAAGGAGTACGCGGCTACCCTCCCCGGCGTGGTGTACGTGGATGAGAACCTGTACACCTGCTCGCAGGACACGCAGGAGAAGATCAAGGCCGCCATCGACGAGCACGGACTCAACCGGGTGGTGGTCGCCTCCTGCTCGCCCCGGACCCACGAGCCCCTGTTCCAGGAGACGATCCGGGAGGCGGGCCTCAACAAGTACCTGTTCGAGATGGCCAACATCCGCGATCAATGCTCCTGGGTGCACATGCAGCTTCCCGCGGAGGCGACGACCAAGGCGAAGGAGCTGCTGCGCATGATGGTCGCCAAGACACGCCTGATCCAGTCGCTGGACGAGCCGACGATGGCGATCACGAAGCGGGCGCTCGTCATCGGGGGCGGGCTGGCCGGGATGAAGGCCGCCCTGGGGCTGGCGCGCCAGGGGTTCGCCAGCGCCCTCGTGGAGCGCGAGGCGGCCCTCGGCGGGAATCTCCGCCACATCAGCCGCACCCTGGCAGGGGAAGACGTGCAGGAGCTCCTGGCGCGGACCGTCCGGGAGGTCCGGGCGACCCCGGAAATCACGGTCTACACCGGGGCCTCGCTGAAGAGCATCGACGGCTACCTGGGGAACTTCCGGAGCCTGATCGCGCAGGACGGCAGGGAGGTGGAATACGAACACGGCGTGGTGATCGTGGCCGTGGGGGCCGAGGAGAGCCGGCCGGAGGAATATCTGCTGGGTAACGATCCGCGGGTCGTGACCCAGGGCGAGTTCGAACAGCTCCTGGCCGAAAGCCCGGAGGCGGTGAAGAAATACCGCAGTGTGGCAATGATCCAGTGTGTGGGGTCGCGCACCCCCGCCCACCCCAACTGCAGCCGGATCTGCTGTTCCGTCGCGGTGAAGAACGCCCTGCGGCTCGCAGCGCTCGCCCCCGACGCGGAGGTCACCGTCCTGTACCGCGACATCCGCACCTACGGGTTCATGGAGCACGCCTACAAGGTGGCCCGGGAGCACGGGGTCCGGTTCGTTCCCTACGCCCCGGAGGAAAAGCCGCGGCTGACCGTTCAGGACGGCGGGTTGGCGCTTACCGTGCGGGACATCCTGGTCGGCGAGGAGACGACCCTCGCCCCCGACCTCGTCGTCCTGTCGAGCGCCGTTCTGCCGCGCGATAACGCCGTCCTGGCGAAGATGCTCAAGATTCCGCTCACGGCGGACGGGTTCTTCCTCGAGGCGCACATGAAACTGCGGCCGGTGGATTTCGCCACTGACGGCGTGTTCCTGGCGGGCATGGCCCATTTCCCCAAGACGATCGACGAGACGATCGCCCAGGCGGGGGCTGCCGTGGCCCGGGCGACCGCGGTGATCGCCAAGGGGGAGATCGGCATCCTCCCGACGATTTCGGAGGTGAACCGGGAGAAGTGCGTCGGCTGCGGCCTCTGCGAGTCCCTCTGCCCCTTCAACGCCATCCGCGTCGTGGATACCGACAAGGGGAAGAAGTCGGAGACCATCGCCGCGTCGTGCAAGGGGTGCGGCATCTGCAGCGCCAGTTGTCCTCAGGGGGCCGTCACCATCCGCCATTTCAGCGATGAAGAGTTGTGCGCCCAGATCGAGGCGCTGCAGGATATCCCCGGTGCCGGGGCCGGAGGGGTGGTATGATCGACGGACAGGGGGCAGCGCAGACGGGTGCCGTGCAGGCGGATGCAAAACTGCATCAGGCAGAGGGGCAGGCGGGGTTTGAACCGCGGATCCTCTCCTTCCTGTGCAACTGGTGCGCCTATGCGGGCGCCGACCTGGCGGGGATCTCGCGGTTTCAGTACCCCCCGAACACACGGGTGATCCGGGTGATGTGTTCCGGCAGGATCGATCCCGCCTTCGTGCCCCGGGCGCTCTTGGCCGGGTTCGACGGGGTGATGATCCTCGGATGCCACCCCGGCGACTGCCATTATCTGAGCGGCAACATCCAGGCGGAGCGGAAGATGACCTTCCTGAAGAAGCTCCTGGCCGGCGAGGGGATCGGCGCGGGGAGGCTGATCCTGGACTGGGTCTCGGCAGGCGAGGGACAGCGGTTCGCCGAGCTGGTCCGCGACTTCACCGGGCAGATTCGTAGCCTCGGGCCGTTCCGGGTGACCCCGGAAGCGGAGGGGACGCTCCGGGCCATCCAGACCGCACTCGAGGGGGAGAGGATCCGCTGGATGACCGGCAAGGCCGGCGAGCTCCTGGAGAAGGACAACGTCTACGGCGAGCGGTCGGACCCCGACCGCGTCCGGGAGGTGCTGGAGGCGACCGTCCGGGACGAACTCCGCAAGAACCGCATCCTCCGCTTCCTCGAGACAGGCCCCCTGACCGCAGCGGAGATCAGCGGCAAGCTCGCCGTCCCGCTGAAGGAGACGCTTCCCCAGCTGGTCGCGCTGGTGGGGGAGGGAAGGATCGGGTTCGAGCCGGCGGAGGAGTCGCACCAGCCGCGGTACGTGAAAAGCGGTTAGGGGACGGGTTTGAGAGGGAAGATGGCGACAGTAGAGAACGAAGAAGTGAAGGGTGGGCAGGCCAAACCGGTCGGCGCCGTGCTGGTAGTGGGCGGCGGGATCGGCGGGATGCAGGCCTCCCTCGACCTGGCCGAGTCGGGATTCTACGTCTACCTCGTGGACAACGCGCCCACGATCGGCGGGGTGATGTCGCAGCTCGACAAGACCTTCCCGACCAACGACTGCGCCATGTGCATCATGTCGCCGAAGCTCGTCGGAACCGGGAGCCACCGGAACATCCGGGTCATCACCCACGCCGAGGTGAAGGAGGTCGCGGGAGATCCGGGGGACTTCGAAGCCACGATCCTGCGCAAGGCGCGGTACATCCGGCCTGACAAGTGCACCGGCTGCGGCGAGTGCGCCAAGCACTGTCCCGTGACGATCGCCGACAGCTACAACGAAGGGATGAGCCGCCGCGCGGCTGTGTACCTCCGCTACCCCCAGGCGATTCCGAAGGTATACCTGATCGATCGGGAGGCCTGCATCGGCTGCGGCCTCTGCGAGCGGGTCTGCCTGGCGGGCGCCGTCGATTACGCCGACGAAGCATGCCAGGAGAAGATCGCCGTCGGTTCGGTAATTCTCGCCCCGGGGTTCGAGGTGTTCGACGCGGCGCGCCGGCCCGAGTTCGGCTACGGCGTCTACCCCAACGTGATCACCTCGCTCGAGTTCGAGCGGATCCTGAGCGCCACCGGCCCCCACCGGAGCCATGTGCTGCGCCCCTCCGACGGCACCATCCCCGAACGGATCGCCTTCATCCAGTGCGTGGGTTCCCGCGACAAGAAGTGCGGCAACGACTACTGCTCGTCGGTCTGCTGCATGTACTCGGTGAAGGAGGCGGTCATCGCCAAGGAGCACGTCCCCTTCATCAAACCGACGATCTTCTACATGGATATGCGGGCCTACGGGAAGGGGTTCGACGCCTATTACGAGCGGGCGAAGGCCGACCAGGGGGTCCGGTTCGTCAAGAGCATGGTCTCCCGGGTGCGGCAGCAGCAGGGGACCGGAAACCTGATCGTCACCTACCTGGACGATCAAGGGAAGGCCGCCGAAGAGGTGTTCGACCTGGTCGTCCTGTCCGTGGGGATGACCACCTCGCAGGCGGTCCGCGACACGGCGGCGCGGCTGGGGGTCCGGCTGAACGCGTACGGGTTCTGCGAGACGAACCCCTTGGCGCCGCTGGCCACGTCGCGGGAGGGGATCTACGTCTGCGGCGCCTTTCAGTCGCCCAAGGACATCCCCGAGACGGTCGCCCAGGCGAGCGGCGCCGCCGCCGCGGCTGCGGGCGGGATCGCCGCGGGCCGGGGGACCCTGGCCACAAAGAAGGAGTATCCGCCGGAGACCGAAGTAGCGTCCGCAGAGGAGCCCCGGATCGGCGTGTTCGTCTGCCACTGCGGGATCAACATCGGCTCCGTCGTGAACGTTCCCTCCGTGAAGGAGTACGCGGCAACGCTCCCGAACGTGGTCCTTGCGGACGAGAACCTGTACACCTGCTCGCAGGACACCCAGGAGAAGATCAAGAAGGCCATCCAGGAGCACGGGCTGAACCGGGTGATCGTGGCCTCCTGCTCCCCCCGCACCCACGAGCCCATGTTCCGCGAGACGATCCGGGACGCGGGGTTGAACAAGTTCCTGTTCGAGATGGCCAACATCCGCGACCAATGCTCCTGGGTGCACATGCGCCAGAAGCCGGAGGCCACCGCGAAGGCGAAGCATCTCGTCCGCATGGCCGTGGCCAATGCCCGCCTGAACAGGTCGCTGGGGGAAACGGCGGTCCCGGTGGCGCAGCGGGCGCTCATCATCGGCGGCGGCGTGGCCGGGATGACCGCGGCTCTGCGCCTGGCCGGGCAGGGCTTCGCCGTGTACCTCGTCGAGAAGGAGGAGCTGCTGGGGGGGAACCTCCGGAACATCCACCGGACGATCGAGGGAGAGGACGTGCAGGCCTTTCTCACCGACCTGATCGACCGCGTTTCCGCCGAGCCCCGGATCCACGTGCTCACTGGCAGCCAGGTCACGGAGTTCGGCGGGGTGCGGGGGAACTTCACCACGGCCGTGACGACCGCGCCCGCCATGACCGCCCAGAAGATCCAGCACGGCGTGACCGTGGTGGCCACCGGCGCCGAAGAGGAGCGCCCCGAGGGGTTCCTGTACGGCGAGGACCCGCGCGTCTGCACCCAGCAGGAGTTCGAGGGGCGCCTCGCCGCGGGCGGGGAAGAGGCCGCCGGCCTGCGGGAGGTGGTCATGATCCAGTGCGTGGGGTCGCGCAACGAGAAGCGCCCCTCCTGCAGCCGCACCTGCTGCGCCACGGCCCTGAAGAACGCCCTGGCGCTGAAGCGGCTCAACCCCGCGGCGACGATCCGGGTCCTCTACCGGGACGTGCGCAGCTACGGGATGCTCGAGCCCTACTACGCCCAGGCGCGGCGGGAGGGGGTCCTGTTTGTCCGGTATGAACCCGAGGCTCCCCCGGTGGTCGCCCGGGAGGGAGACAGCCTCACGGTTTCCTTCGCCGAGCCGATCCTCCAGGAGCAGGCCACGGTGAAGCCCGACCTGGTGGTGCTCTCCAGTGCGACCGTCCCCCGGGAGAACCGGGAACTGGCGAACCTGCTGAAGGTGCCGCGCACCGCCGAGGGGTTCTTCCTCGAGGCGCACGCCAAGCTCCGTCCCGTAGATTTTGCCTCCGACGGCATCTACGTGGCAGGATCGGCGCACGCCCCGAAACTGATCACCGAGAGCGTTTCTCAGGCCTATGCCGCGGTGGCGCGGGCCTGCACGATCCTCTCCAAGGAGAACCTGATGGTGGGCGGCGTCGTGGCCGTGGTGGATGGGGAGCGCTGCGCCGCCTGCCTCACCTGCGTGCGCGTCTGCCCCTACGACGTGCCGGTGGTGAACCTCCGCGGCGAGGCGGAGATCGACATCGTCAAGTGCAAGGGGTGCGGCACCTGCGCCGCGGAATGCCCCGCCCGGGCGATCGACCTGATGCACTACCGCGGCGAGCAGCTCGAGGCAAAAATCGGGGCCTTGGTGGAAGGATGACCGGGTCGTCCGCCTCCTTATTGCCCCCTCTCCCCCTGCGGGAGAGGGGAGGGGTGAGAGGCGGTGCTTTTTCTTGGTATCGACCGGGGATATGACGCAGGGACAACGCGGGCGCAACGCGCTCAGACGGGGAGATGGACAGGGAATATGGCTGATACGACACCCAACGGGTTCGAACCGGAGATCATCGCATTCTGCTGCGAGCATTGAGCCTACAGCGCTGCGGACCTGGCAGGTTCGATGAGATTGAATTACCCGAGCAACGTGAAGGTGGTGAAGGTCCCCTGCACGGGCCGGGTGGATATGCTGCTGATCCTGAAGGCTTTCGAGAGCGGGGTTGACGGCGTGTACGTGGCCGGCTGCATGGAGGGCGAGTGCCACTACCTGCGCGGCAATCTCCGGGCGCGGCGGCGGGTCGAGCAGGTGAAGAAGCTGCTCGACGAGGTCGGTCTGGGGGGCGAGCGGGTGGAGATGTTCAACATGAGCGCCTCGCAGGGGCAGCGGTTCGCCCAGTTCGCCCGGGAGATGACGGAACGGATCCGGTCGCTCGGGCCGTCGCCGGCGAAGAAAAACAAAGAGGTTCTGCCATGATAGTGGGAAATCGCAAGGAGTTCGGCGAGATACTGGAAAAACTGGGAACAGCCAGGCGGGTCCTGGTGCTCGGGTGCAACGAGTGCGTCACCGTCTGCGGTGTCGGGGGGGAGCGCGAAGTGGGCGTCCTGGCCTCTGAACTCCGGCTGTACTGGCAGAAGGAGGGGCAGGACTTCGCGGTGAAGGAGCACACCCTGGAGCGCCAGTGCGACTACGAGTACATCGATGCGATCCGGCCCCTCACGGGGGAGTACGACGTCATCCTCTCCATGGCCTGCGGCGCCGGCGTGCAGTACGTTGCCGAGGCGTACAAACCGAGACTGGTGATCCCGGCGGTCAACACGACCTTCCTGGGGGTGACGCTCGAACAGGGGGTCTGGAGCGAGCGCTGCCAGGGCTGCGGCTCCTGCATCGTGGATATGACCGGAGGCGTCTGTCCGATCGCACGCTGCGCGAAGAGCCTCCTGAACGGGCCGTGCGGCGGGTCCTCCGGCGGAAAATGCGAGATCGACCGCGACACCGACTGCGCCTGGCAGTTGATCGTCGACCGGCTCACCGAGTCGGGACAGATGGAACGGTACGAGGAGATCCAGCCGGTCAAGGATTGGCGCACCGGCCGGGACGGAGGACCCCGCAAGCGGGTGAGGGAGGATTTGAAGCTGTGAAGACGAATTCCCGGATTGAGAAACTCTTGGGGCAGGGGGCCTTTGTCGTCACGTCGGAGTGCGGCCCGCCCCGGGGCGCCGACCCCGAGGTGATCCGCCGGAAGGGCGAGCTGCTCAGGGGCGTCGTGGACGCGGTGAACGTGACGGACAACCAGACGTCGGTGGTCAGGATGTCGTCCCTGTCCGCGGCGGTCATCCTGAAGGGGATGGGGCTGGAGCCGGTCCTCCAGATGGTGTGCCGGGACCGGAACCGGATCGCGCTGCAGAGCGACCTGCTGGGCGCGGGGGCCCTGGGGATCAGCAACGTGCTGTGCCTCTCCGGGGATCATCAGAAGTTCGGCGATCATCCCCAGGCGAAGAACGTCTACGACATCGATTCGATCCAGCTGATCCAGACGGTCTGCCGGATGCGCGACGAAGGGAAGTTTCTGGGTGGCGAAGAGATCAAGGGGAAGCCGGCGCTGTTCGTCGGGGCGGCGGCGAACCCCTTTGCCGATCCCTTCGAGATACGGGCGGCCCGGCTGGGCAAGAAGGTCAAGGCGGGCTGCGAGTTCGTCCAGACCCAGTGCATCTACAACATCGAGCGGTTCCGCCGCTGGATGGAGATGGTCCGCGAACGCGGTCTCCATGAGCGGTGCGCCATCCTGGCGGGGGTGACCCCCTTCAAGACCGCGGGGATGGCTAACTACATGAAGAAGAACGTCCCCGGGATGGATGTTCCCGACGAGATGATCAGCCGGATGAAGGGGGTACCCAAGGAGAAGCAGGCCGAGGAGGGGATCCGGATCTGCGTGGAGACGATCGCCGAACTCCGGGAGATCCCCGGGGTGCGGGGCATCCACCTCATGGCGATCGAATGGGAGGATCGGGTGGCCGAGATCGTCAAGGCCGCGGGTCTTCTCCCCCGTCCCGAATAGCCGGCCGGGGCGCCGGCGGGAGGCCCCGGAGCCGAACGGTTCCTCGGAGGCGCACGCGGCCGCGGACCCACGCCTGGGTCCGACGCGCCTCCGGGCGAGGAGACACCGGTGCAGCAGCATGAGACAGGCATACTGATCGTCGACGACGAGGCCTCGGTGCGGGATTCCCTGTACCAGTGGTTCAGGGCGGACGGGTACCGGGTGGATACCGCCGCGGACGGCCAGGCCGCACTCGGGAAGTTTCAGGACGCGGCCTGGGACATCGTCCTGCTCGACATCCGAATGCCCGGGATGGACGGGATCGAGCTGCAGCAGCGGATCAGGCAGATCGATCCGCACATCGTAACCATCGTCATCACGGCGCACGCCTCCGTGGATACGGCGGTCCGGGCGCTGAAGGACGGGGCCTTCGACTACATCACCAAACCGATCGATCCGGACGACCTGGGCCGGCTGGTCAGAAATGCCGTGGAGAAGCGAAGGCTGGTGCAGGAAAACATCCAGCTGCGCCGGCAGGTCGAAGACAAGCTGATCGAATCCTCGGTGGACGGCATCGTCGTTGCCGACCGGGAGGGCAAGATCCTCATCTTCAACCGCGGGGCCGAAGCCCTGCTCGGGTACCGCGCCGAAGAGGCGGTGGGAAAGATGAGCATCCGCGACATCTACTTCGGATGCCGGGGGAAGATGGCCTCCTTTCCGCTGCTGCTGAGAAGGAAAGACGGGGAATTGATCGAAAGCGAGTTTTCCGCCTCCATCGTCTACGACGAGAAGGGGAACGAATCGGTCACCGTCGGCGTGTTCAAGGATATGCGGGAAAAGCGGGGGATGGAACGGGAGCTCCGCGAAACCCGGGAGGCGCTCCTCCAGGCCGAGAAGCTCGCGGCGATGGGCAGGCTGACCTCCCAGATCGCCCATGAGCTAAACAACCCCATCTACGGGATCATGAACACCCTCGAACTGCTCAAGACAGAGGTGCCGGCCGGAAGCAAACGCAGGAGCCTCCTGGAGCTTTCCCTCGCGGAGACGGTGCGGCTGTCGGAGATGCTGCGGAACATGCTCAGTTTCTCCAAACCGGAAGAGGAGAAGCGGGTGCCCGTGAACATCAACGAACTGATCGAGGGCATCCTGCTGGTGATGGACAAGCAGATCCGCGAGGCGAACGTCCGGGTTTCCGTCTCCTTCGGCGACGTCCCGGAGATCATGGCCTCGGCAAACCAGCTGCGGCAGGTCGTGCTGAACGTCCTGAAGAATGCCAAGGAGAGTATGTCCGCGGGAGGAGAGCTCTTCGTCAAAACGGCGGCCGGCGACGGCTCCGTCCTGATCGCGGTTCGGGATACGGGGGAAGGGATCCCCGCGGCGGTGAAGGACAGGATCTTCGATGCCTTCTTCACGACCAAGGCAAAGGTGAAGGGGGCCGGACTCGGATTGTCGGTCTGTTACGGCATCGTCAAGGGCCACGGCGGGGAAATCAAGGTGGAAAGCGAAGTCGGGAAAGGTACGAGTTTCATCATACGCTTGCCCGTGAAGGCGGTGTCGGGACCCGCCGGATCCGAGCGGGCAATTCATGCATGAGGGTGAGACCATGGACGTGTACACCGTATCTCAGGCAAGTGCATACTGTAACGTACCGAAGGGAACCATCATCAAGTGGCTCGACACCGGCAAGCTTCGCGCGCAGGAGACCGAAGACGGACACCGGCTGATCGGGAAGCGGGACCTGGAGCGCCTGCTTACGGAGTTGGGCCTCCCGCTCCCCGGGGCGACGAAGCGGGAGGGGCGCAAGAGGATCCTCGTGGTGGACGACGACCGGATCATCGTGGAGACGCTCGTCCAGGCCCTGGAGGAGGACGACTACGAATACGACGTGTACTCTGCAGCAGACGGGTTCGAAGCGCGGCTGCAGATCAGCCACTTCAAACCCGACCTGCTGATCCTCGACATCATGATGCCCGACATCGACGGCTACGAGGTGTGCCGGAAGGTGAAGAGCGACCCGGCCGGGAAGGCGACCAAGATCATCGTCCTTTCCGCCTACCTCGACGCGGAGGCCTTCGAACAGATGCGGACCTACGGCGCCGACGCCTGTTTTTCCAAACCCCTGCCGCTGGCCCAGCTCAAGCGCGAGGTAGCACTGATGCTGGGACTGGAGAAGTGAGGCGGCCATGATCCTCTGTGAGAATCTGAAGAAGAAGAAATTCGTCGTGACCACGGAGATCCAACCGACGATCGATGCGGACGCCGGGGAGCTGGTGAAGAACGTGGAACGCCTCCGGGGCAGCGTGGATAACCTGAGGGTTCCGGACCTGAAGATCGAAGGGGTCGTCGCCGACACGATCGGGACGTGCAGGATCCTCCGGGAGCAGAAATTCGACCCCATCCTACAGACCGCCTGCCGGCATCACAGCAGGGTGGATCTGCAGGCCCATCTGTCGAAGGCGGCTGCGGCGGGGATCGACAACCTCCTCGTCTTCACGGATGACTACCGGATCACCGGCGACAGCCTCCAGGAGATCATGTTTTTCCATGTGGATTCGGGAAAGCTGTTTTCCGTCCTCGACGCCATCGCACAGGGGCAGGACATCGCCGGCCGGGAACTGCCCCAGCAGGCGCAGTTCTGCGTCGGCGCTGGAATCGATTCCCGCTGGGGGAGCGGCGTGCCGGACATGCAGCTTCAGGAAATGGAGTCGCTGGCCGGTCTCGGCACCGATTATTTCCTGACCACGCCGGTGTTCGATCTCGATTCCTTCCGCCAGTTCATGAACCGGGTGCATCCGCTGGAGATACCGGTTATCGCCGAGATCATCCTCGTGCGGTCGGCGGAAATCGGTCTTTTCCTGAACAAGTACGTCCGGAGCGGTCTGGTCCCCCGGCATATCATCGACAGGTTGGCCGCGGCCCAGGATACGGAACGGGCGAGCGTGGAGATCGTGATCGAAGTCGTCCAGGGGCTCCGGGAGCTCTGTCAGGGGGTGCACCTGATCCCGATCGGCGCCGCGGACCGGATACCGGCCTATCTCGACGCGGTGAAGCGGTCCTCCGCCGGGACCGAAGGGTGAGCGGGGGCGCCGCGGCGCAAAGGTTCAACGGAAAACAGTAGGGTACGGGTAACACATATTTTAAAAAAGGAGGGGGAATTGACATGGGTTTCAACATCTCGAAGAAGTACCTGAAGGCGGATCCCAGAAAGCTCGCGGACTGGCAGATCGCGGACATCGCGGAAGAAAACATGCCAACGGTTGACCAGTGGCGGGACAAGCTCGGGCTGCAGCCGGAAGAGATCATCCCGATGGGGAAATTGTGCAAGCTCGATTATATCAAGATCATGGAGCGGCTGAAGAAACGGCCGGACGGAAAGTACATCGAAGTGACCGCGATCACCCCGACCCCCCTCGGCGAGGGAAAATCGACGACCAGCATGGGGTTGATCGAAGGGCTCGGCAAGCGCGGGAAAAACGTGGGCGGCTGCCTCCGCCAGCCTTCCGGCGGCCCGACGATGAACGTGAAGGGAACGGCCGCGGGGGGGGGCAAATCCCTGCTCATCCCGATGACCGAATTCTCGCTCGGCCTCACCGGGGACATCAACGACATCGTCAACGCCCACAACTTGGCCATGGTCGCCCTGACCTCGCGGATGCAGCATGAGCGGAACTATGACGACGCCGAGCTGGCGAAACGGAAACTCCGGAGGCTCGACGTCGATCCGACGAACGTCGAGATGGGCTGGATCATGGATTTTTGCGCCCAGTCGCTCCGGAACATCGTCATCGGTCTGGGGGGCAAGCAGGACGGGTTCACGATGCAGTCCCGGTTCGGGATCGCCGTAAGCTCCGAACTGATGGCCATCCTTTCCATCGTCCGGGACCTGAAGGACCTGCGGGAACGGCTGGGCAACATCGTGGTGGCCTACGATAAGAAAGGCAAGCCCGTTACGACCAGCGACCTCGAAGTGGCGGGCGCCATGTGCGCGTGGATGCGCAACACCATCAACCCCACCCTGATGTCCTCCACGGAATATCAGCCCTGCCTGGTCCACGCGGGACCCTTCGCCAACATTGCCGTGGGGCAGTCATCCATCATCGGCGACCGGGTCGGACTGAAGATGTTCGACTACCACGTCACCGAGAGCGGGTTCGCCGCGGACATCGGGTTCGAGAAGTTCTGGAACGTAAAGAGCCGGCTGAGCGGGCTCACCCCCAACGTCTCCATCCTGACGACGACGATCCGCGCCTCGAAGATGCACGGCGGAGGCCCGACGGTGGTTCCCGGCCGGCCGCTGCCCGAGGAGTACACGAAGGAGAACCTGGCGCTGCTGGAAAAGGGGCTCTGCAACATGACCCATCTCATCGGAGTGATCCGGAAGTCCGGGATCAATCCGGTGGTCTGCATCAACGCCTTCCACACCGACACGAAGCGGGAAATCGCGCTGGTCCGCAAGTATGCCGAGGCGGCCGGCGCCCGCTGCGCCCTTTCCGAGCACTGGCTCAAGGGCGGGGACGGCGCCCTCGAGCTTGCCGACGCCGTGATGGATGCCTGCAACGAAAAGGTCAAACTCAAATTCCTCTACCCGCTCGAATTGCCGTTGCGGCAGCGGGTGGAGCTCGTCGCCAAAGAGGTCTACGGCGCCGACGGCGTCTCCTGGACCCCCGAGGCCGAGGCCAAGGCCAAACGGTTCGAGGCAGACCCTGCCATGCGGGATTTCAACACGATGATGGTAAAGACCCATCTGAGCCTGTCGCATGATCCGGCCCGCAAGGGGGTGCCCAAGGGATGGATCCTGCCGGTCCGCGACATCCTGGTGTTTGCCGGTGCAAAGTTCCTCTGCCCGGTGACGGGAACGATCAGCCTGATGCCGGGGACGGGTTCCGACCCCGCCTACCGGAGGGTCGATGTGGACGTGAAGACCGGAAAGGTGAAGGGATTATTCTAACGAAGGGGGAAATGCGATGACCGCAAAACTGATCAGCGGCACCGAAGTTGCCCGGCAGATCCGGGAGGAGTTGAAGGAAGAGACGGACCGTCTGAAGGAGAAGTTCAACGTCACGCCGGGACTGGTGACGATCCTCGTGGGGCAGAATCCGGCGTCGATGAGCTACGTGACCGCCAAGCAGAAGACCTCGAAGGAGCTGGGGTTCCACTCGGTGCAGGACAACCAGCCGGAAACCATCTCGGAGGGCGATCTGCTGGCCCTGATCGAGAAGTACAACCGGGATCCGCAGATCCACGGGATCCTGGTGCAGCTCCCGCTGCCGAAGCACATAAACGAGACGAAGGTGCTGTACGCCATCGATCCGAAGAAGGACGTGGACGGGTTCCATCCGGTGAATGTGGGGAAGCTGATGATCGGGGAGGCGGACTACCTCCCCTGCACCCCGGCGGGGATCCAGCAGCTCTTGATCCGCTCCGGCGTCAAGACCGACGGGGCGGAGGTGGTGGTCGTGGGCAGGTCGAACATCGTGGGCAAGCCGATCGCCAACATCCTCATCCAGAAGCAGAAAGGGGCCAACGCGACGGTGACGGTCTGCCACACCGGCACGAAGGAGATGGCCTTTCACACGCGACGGGCGGAGATCCTGATCGTGGCCGCCGGAAAGCCCAACGCAGTCACGGCGGACATGGTCAAGGAAGGGGCGGTCGTGATCGACGTGGGCGTCAACCGGATCGGGATGACGCCGGAGGGGAAGGCGAAGCTCTGCGGTGACGTGGATTTCGAGGCGGTGAAGGAGAAGGCGTCGCTGATCACGCCGGTCCCCGGAGGCGTGGGGCCGATGACGATCACGATGCTGATGCTCAATACCGTCAAGGCGGCGAAGCTCGCCGCGGGAATCCCAGCGGTATAGGGGCCGGCGGTTTGATACCGCCGCTCCCCGAACGCCCCCTGCAGTGAACAGCGCGGGCCGCGGATGATCGGTCGATCGTCCGCGGCCCTGATTGTATTTCCCCGGGAACGAACCCCCCGGCCGCGTCGCTACTGGAGCGTCGTGACTTCCGGAACCAGGCCGTCCCAGCCCTTCGGCACTATCCCCTTTTTCGTCCCCTGGAGCATCTTTCCCAGCACGACCGAGGCATCCGGCAGATCCCCATCGCTGTAGACGACGAACCGCGGCCTGAGGACGTGCGCCAGGGCCGTGGTGGCCTCGTCGCAGTTGGGGAGGACCAGGATAGTGCGAAAATCGGCCAGCAGATCGCGCCGGGTGATCAATGCACCCAATTCATCCACAAGGGTGATGTGGAATACCGCGATCGCCAGACCTTCCAGGGGTCTGCGGAGCCGCGCGTCGAGAGCGGCCAGGGACCGGCAGATCTCGATCCGGTCTCGCGGGATGTGGGAGACGACGATCCGGAGAAACCTCTTGCCGATTCCCGTCAGCGACGCCGAGTAAAACAGCACATTCATGGGGTACCATCAGCCTCCTTCGTAAACGGATGAACAGGGGAGCGGCCTGTCTGAATGTGATAATACAAGGGGCGTGCCAGAGCTGCGGTCTTTGTGGATAAATTATTTAACTTTCTGAATGTATTTGATATATTTTCTTCCGTCGCCCCCCTGCGCGGGGCGCGCAGGGGGGGGCGGACAGCGGGGTGCGGCCGATCTCATCCGGCCGGGGCGGAAATCGTCCGGCCGGAGTGGAAATCGTCCGGCAATGCAGGACAGTAGCGGTACGCCTGCACCTGCGGGGTCTGGTATTTCTTGATCAGCTCGTACAGGCGGGAACGGGAGAGGCCCGATATGGCGCAAGCCTGCTTGATGCTGTCTCCTGCCACCGCCATCAGGTCCTTGAGGTACTGCTTCTCCACCCGGACGATCGCCTCGTCCCGGAGGTCCTGGAGCTTTGGCAGCGGCGACGGCGCGGCAGCCGGAGAGGGCGGCCGGCCGGATGCGGACTTGCCGACCAGGGCGGAGCGGATCATCTGCACCCGGATGTGCGAGGGCAGATCCTTCGGGAAGACGGTGGCATTGGCGCCGGCCTCGGCCAGGACGCGTTCCAGGGCGTTGACCAGCTCGCGCACGTTGCCCGGCCAGTGGTACGCCTTCAGGGAATCGATGAATTCCGGCGAGAAGTTTATCAGCTTTTCGCCGTGTCGCTCCGCCAGACGGCTCACATGGTAGGAAACCAGGGCCGGGATGTCTTCGGGATGCTCCCTAAGCGGCGGCAGTTCGATGGTGAAGGAACGGATCCGGTACAACAGGTCGCTCCGGAACTGGCCGTCCCGGACCATCGCGTCGAGGTCGCGGTTGGTGGCGGCGACGAGCCGAAAGTCGCTGGAGAGCTCTTCTTTGCCGCCCAGCGGCCGGAACCGGCGTTCCTGCAGCACCCGGAGGAATGCCTTCTGCACGGCAAGGGGAAGCTCCCCGATTTCGTCGAGAAACAGCGTCCCGCCGTCCGCCTGTTTGATCAGCCCTTCGCGGGACCGGTCGGCCCCGGTGAAGGCCCCCTTCTGGTAGCCGAACAGCACGCTTTCCACGAGGGTGTCCGAAAGGGTGGCGCAGTCGACCACGACGAAGTTCTTGTCAGCCCGCCGGCTGTTGTCGTGGATCGCCCAGGCGAACCCCTCCTTGCCCGTCCCCGTCTCCCCGGTGATCAGCACGCTGGTGTCGTTTTCCGAGGCATGGGAGACCCGGTCGAGACAGGCAGTGATGCTCGCAGAGCTGCCCACGATCCCCTGCCGTTTGAGCGTCATCAGCGGCTTAGGCGACAACTTGACGTCGCGGTACTGGAGCGCCCGCACCAGGGGGAGGATCATCATGTTGATCGAGGAGGGTTTTTCGAGATAGTCCCAGGCGCCGCTCTTTATGGCCAGCTCGGCCCCGTCGGGGTCGCCCGCGCCGGTCATGATGACCACCTCCGGACAGGAGAGGGTGTTGCGGAGCTCGGGAATGGCGTCCAGGCCGTTTCCGTCGGGCAGGATGACGTCGAGATAGACGACGGCAAAGCTGCTGGCCTTTGCCGCGGCGATGCCGTCCGTCAGGGTGTGGGTACAGAGGATGTCGTGCCCCCGGTCCTTGATCGCCTGGGAAAGCAGTTCCGACATCACAACGTCGTCGTCGATGATCAGGATATTGGCCATACGTGAACTCCCGTGTTTGTTCAATGGGCACGTGCCGTCGTGGCGGCGCTCCGGCAGCAGAAGATCCGGGGTACGGGCGGGCAGTCCGGCTGCGATCCGACCGACTCTACAAGCACAGTATCGGCAATCCGCGGGAAAGCTTTAGCCCTTTCCACAGGAAAACCGGTCACCCGTCCGGGCCGCAAAAAAGGGAAAAAATGTGCCCCCTGGTGAAAAAACGGTTGCCTATTGACGGAAATGGGTGTAGAAGCGGCCAACCTTTGCTGGTTGAAACCGATGTTATCCGAGATACTTAGTGTAAAGAATCCGTTGATCGCGCCGCAGCCCGCTGCCGGAACCGCCGAGGTGCTCGCAGCCGGCCGCGAGATCCGGGAGCGGGTGAAGAGGCTGTTTCACCGGTCGCTGGCGATCCGGGTCGTGACCGCCGGCTCGACAAACGCCTGTGAACAGGAGCTGGTAGCCCTGGGGAACGCCTTTTACGACGTGGAGCGGTTCGGGGTCCGGTTTGTCGCCTCACCCCGGCATGCGGATATGCTGATCGTGACCGGCCCGGTCAGCCGCAACATGCGAGAGCCCCTCCGCCGTACCTACGAGGCCATGCCCGGACCGAAGATCGTCGTCGCCCTGGGTGACGATGCCGCCGACGGGGGGATATTCCGCGGAGGCTACGCGGTCCTAGACGGCGCCGAGGCAGTGGTCCCGGTTCATTACCGCATCCCCGGCGATCCGCCGTCCGCATACACGATCCTCTGTTCGCTCCTGGCGATCCTCGCCGACCTGGACGGAAAGGAGGCGCCTCGTTCGGCATGACCGCCCTGATCCTTTCCCCGGCCGGCTTTTCCGCGATCATCGCGGCCTTTACCGTAGGCGCCCTGGGCGCACTGCTCTTGGGCAGGCACGAGCGGGCGGCGGGTCTGTGGGGAAACCTCTGGGCCGCCGGGGGATCGCTCCTGGGGCTGCTGTATTCCGCAACCGCGCTGATCACCGGGGATGTACCCGCCTTCGGCGTCGCCACCTCCTTTCCGCTTCTGTCGCTCTCCTTCCGGATCGACGCGCTGTCGGCCTTCTTCCTGCTCGTGATCTCGCTCGTCGCGCTGGTCAGCGCGGTGTATGCCCTGGGCTACGTTCGCCACTACTACGGCAGATACCCCCTCGGGTCGCTGGGGCTGTTCACCAACGCCTTCATCGCCGGGATGATCCTCGTGGTGACGGCGCATCATGCCCTCTGGTTTCTGATCGTCTGGGAGCTGATGTCGCTGACGTCGTACTTCCTGGTCATCTATGAACGACGCGAGCCGGAGAACATCCAGGCAGGATCGCTGTATTTCATCATGACCCACATCGGCACCGCCTTCATCATCCTGGCCTTCCTGCTGATGTACGGCGCGACCGGCTCCTTCGATTTCGGCGCCATCGGCCGGGGGATGGCCGCCGCTTCGCCGCTTCTGCGGGACGGGGTGTTCCTCTTCGCCCTGATCGGGTTCGGGGCCAAGGCGGGGATCATCCCGTTCCACATCTGGCTTCCGGGCGCCCACCCGGCGGCGCCGTCGCACGTCTCGGCGCTGATGTCGGGGGTGATGATCAAGACCGGCATCTACATGCTGGTTAGGGTCTGCACGGACTTCCTGCCCGGGCCGCCGCCACTGTGGTGGGGGCTCACGATCCTCGGCAGCGGAGCGGTCTCGTCGCTCCTGGGGGTACTCTATGCCCTGTCCGAGCATGACCTGAAACGGCTGCTCGCCTATCACAGCATCGAAAACATCGGCATCATCCTGATGGGGTTCGGCAGTGCGCTCGTGTTTTTGTCCGCGGGGTTCACCGCGCTCGCCCTGCTCGGAATGATCGCTGCCCTGTTCCACACCCTGAATCACGCCACCTTCAAGGCCCTGCTGTTTTTCGGGGCAGGCGCGGTGATCAGCCAAACCCATACCCGGAACATCGAGGAATACGGAGGGCTTATCCGGTCCATGCCGCAAACCGCCCTGTTCTTCCTCGCCGGCTCCCTGGCCATCTCCGCGCTGCCGCCGTTCAACGGTTTTTTCAGCGAATGGATGACCTTCCAGGCCCTGTTTGCGGGGGTAGGGACCTTTTCGCTGGTTACCAAGGCGGTCTTCCTGCTGGGCGTCGGCAGCCTTGCCTTCACCGGCGGTTTGGCGGCGGCCTGTTTCGTCAAGGCCTTCGGGGTCACCTTCCTGGCCAGGCCGCGCAGCCCCGAGGCGGGGCGGGCAACGGAGGCGCCGCTGTCGCTGCGGCTGGCCATGGCGGCGTTGGCGCTGGCCACGTTGCTCCTCGGGGTGATCGCGGGCGGCGTGTCCCGCGCAGTGGGGGCGATCGTCCAGGCGCTGCCGGCATTTCAGGGCGGGGCGCTCCAGCCGGCCTCGTATACGCTCCTGCGGGTCGATACGGGATTCGCCGCGGTCTCCCTGCCGGCGCTCACGGCGGTCCTGGTCGGGGTAGCGGCCGCGGTCGCCGGGGCGGTGCACCTGCTCACCCGGGGACGGCGGGTCACGCTCGGCCGCACCTGGGACTGCGGCGCCGACCTCACGGGCCGGATGGAGATCACCGCGACCGCCTTTTCCCGGTCGATCGTCACCGTATTCCGCGGGGTGCTGAAGCCCACGGGGCAGACCGAGATCGACTACCACGACGCCCGGCTGCGGTATTTCCCCAAATCGGGCCTGGTGCGGCTGGAATTCCGAGACATCTGGGCCCAGTTCTTCTACCAGCCCCTGCAGAAGATGACCCTGGGGATCGCCGGGCAGATCAAGAAGATCCAGGTAGGCAACATCAACGTGTACATCGGGTATATCCTCGTAACCCTGACCTTTCTACTCATAATGCTGGCGGCCCGGCCATGAAGACGACCCTGGTCTGGACAATCCAGTTCCTCCTGATTCCGGCGCTGTCGCCCCTGGCCGTCGGCGTCACCCGGAAGCTGAAGGCCCTGCTGCAGAACCGTCAGGGCGCCTCTCCCTTCCAGCCCTACCGCGACCTTGCCAAGCTCCTCCGGAAGGATGAGGTCATCAGCCGTGACGCCTCCTGGGTGTTTCGGGTCACCCCCTACCTCCTGTTCACCCTCACCGTCGCGGCAGGGGCCTCGATCCCGCTGGTATCGACGGCGCTCGGGAATCCCGCCACCGGCGATTTCCTGGTGGTGGTGTACCTCCTCGCCCTGGGGACCTTCTTCCTGGCGCTGGCCGGAATCGATACGGGGGGCGCCTTCGGCGGCTTCGGTTCGAGCCGGGAGATGCTGGTCGCAGCCCTTGCGGAGGGCGGACTGATCCTCGCGCTGTTGACACTGGCCCTGCTCGGCCGGACCACCGACCTGTTCGCCCTGGCGGGCGGCATCGCCTCGCTTCCCGTCACCGATCTGGCGCCCGTCATCCTTGCCTTCGTCGGGTTCTTCGTGGCGCTCCTGGCAGAGACCGGCCGGTACCCCTTCGACAACCCGGCCACCCATCTCGAACTGACGATGATCCACGAGGCGATGATCCTGGAGTATTCGGGCAAGCGGCTCGCCCTGATCGAATGGTCCAGCGCGAACAAATACCTGCTGTTCACCGCCCTGGGGGCGAACCTCTTTTTCCCCTGGGGGCTCGCCGGATCGCTCGCCCTCGGGGAAATCGCCCTGGCCCTGACGGTGTTTCTGGGCAAGGCGCTCGTGCTGTGCGCTGCCGTGGCGCTGCTGGAATCGACGATCGCCAAATTCAGGATCTTCCGGTTACCGGACCTCCTGTTCACCTCCTTCATCCTCAGCATCATCGCGATAGGATTGATCGGATAGCCTATGAGACCGATAGCGCCGCAGACCCTGTTGTTCCTGGAGATCGCGATCTTCAGCGCCGCGGTGTTCCTCCACCTGACCAAGAAGAACTCCTCCGCCGTGCGCCTGTACGTCGCCCAGTCGGCGGCAGTGTCGTTTTTGCTTATGGTGCCGGCCTTCGCGGAGCCCTCGGCGCTGCTGCTGACCGCCCTCGTCGCGACGGTGGCGGTCAAACTGCTCGTCGCCCCCTATTTCTTCTTCGGCCTGATCAGGCGGCACCGGCTGAGATTTTCGGTCAGCACCTATCTCAACACGCCGGTCACGGTCCTGATCATCGCCGCGCTGGCGGCCTTCACCCAGACGGAGGCGTTTAGGCCGCTGACGCAGCTCGCCGCCGGGGGCGATCGCAGCCTGCTGCTGTCGGTGGCGACGATCATGATCTCGCTGTTTCTGATCATCAACCGGAAGGGGGCGCTCTCCCAGATGCTCGGCATACTCTCCCTGGAAAACGGCATCGTCTCCTTCGCCCTGTTCGCCGGTCTCGAACAGAGCCCGGGCCTGCAGCTGGGCATAACCTTCAACATCCTCATCTGGATCATCATCGCCACGGTGTTCATCTCGATGATCTACCGCCAATTCGGGTCGCTCGACGTGACCGCGATGAAGAGGCTGACGGAATAGACCATGGCACTGCTCGTTCTGACGCTTACCCCGCTTATCGCCGCCCTCGCCTCGCTGGCGATGCGGGCGGTCCGACCGCTGGAGGTGCTCGCGGTCCTGGCAGCGCTTCTGGAATGCGGCGCCGCGGCCGTGGCGGCGGTGACGGTTTCCGCAGCCGGCCGGTACGGGTCCGGAGCCCTCGCACTGGACAGCCTCGGGATGGTCGTTCTGACGACCGTCGTACTGGTGGGGACCGCCGCATCCCTGTACTCGGTCGGCTATCTCCGCCAGGAGGTGGCCAAAGGGATCATCGGGTTCCGCCGGGTGAAGCAGTATTACGTCCTGCTGCACCTGTTTCTGATGGCGATGCTGTACGGCGTCTGCACCGTCAACCCGATCATGATGTGGATCGCCGTCGAGGCCACGACCCTGTCGACGGCCTTTCTGATCAGTTTCTACAACAAGCCCACGGCGATGGAGGCGGCCTGGAAATACCTGATCATCAACTCCATCGGGCTGCTGCTCGGGTTCTTCGGGACGCTCCTCTTTTTCGCCGCCGGTTCGCCCGGGGCCCAAAGCGCCTT
Source organism: uncultured Syntrophobacterales bacterium (assembly GCA_903928915.1). Lineage (GTDB taxonomy): Bacteria > Desulfobacterota > Syntrophia > Syntrophales > UBA5619 > JAKAFS01. The sequence continues at coordinate 23,513 of CAIYSL010000005.1, forward strand.
CGTCACCTGGGAGGCGCTGGGAGGCGGCGCCGGCGCCTTCAATGCGACCCTCGTGAAGATTGCCTTCCTGTTCATCCTGATCGGCTACGGCACGAAGACGGGACTGGTGCCGATGCATACCTGGCTTCCCGATGCGCACAGCAAGGCCCCGTCGCCGATCAGCGCCCTGCTGTCGGGGGCGCTGCTGAACTGCGCGCTGCTGGCGATCCTGAAGTTCAAGGTGATCGCCGACGCCGCGCTCGGGCCGGCCTTTGCGCAGAATCTGCTGATCTTTTTCGGGCTCGTGTCGATCGCGATTCCCGCGTTCATCATCGTCATCCAGAAGAACTACAAGCGCCTGTTCGCCTATTCGAGCGTCGAACACATGGGGATCATCACGCTCGGGTTCGGGTTCGGCGGACTCGGCTCCTTCGCCGCGCTGTTGCACATGATCTACCATTCACTGGCGAAATCCGTGCTGTTCTTCTCGGCGGGCAACTGCCTGCTGAAATACGGCTCGACGAAAATCGACCGCGTCGGGGGGGCCCTGGACGCGCTGCCGGTCACCGGAAAGGTCCTCCTCGTGGGGTTTCTGGCAATAACCGGCGTGCCGCCGTTCGGGCTGTTCCTGACCGAAGTGTACATCCTGACCGCCGGTATCGCCGCGCATCCGCTGGTGGTGGTCGTGGCGCTGTTCCTGCTGGCGCTGATCTTTGTGGGGTTCTTGCGGTTCATCGCGGCGATGGTGTTCGGCGCCGCCCCGGAACCGCCGGTGCGCGGCGAGATGAACCCCTTGACGATCGTCCCTCCGGTGGCCCTGCTGGCGCTGCTGCTGACCATCGGCATCTACCTGCCGCCGCCGCTGGAGGCGTGGATCACCGCGGCAGCGGAGATCCTCCGATGAAGGAGCGGGCCATGGACAGGAGTGCAGCCTGGGATCGATACCTGCCGCCGAAGGCGGCCATCAGCGAGTACGGCCGCATCGCCGCCTACGAACTGCAGCCCGGCGAAGTCGTGGAGGAGTGCCGGCGCCTGTACCGCGACCTGCCGCTGAAGATCATCACGGCCTTCGACGAGCGGCAGGAGACCGGGGCGTTTCGGATCATGTACCTCTTCGGCGTTCCCCGGGAGAACCGCTTCCTGGCGCCCTTCATCCGGGTGCAGGAGGCGTTCCCGTCGCTCACCCCCGTGATCCACGAGGCGTCCACGTACGAACGGAAGATCAAGACCTTCTTCGGGTTGATCCCGGAGGGCCATCCCGACCCGCGATCGATCATCCTGCATGAAAACTGGCCTGCGGGGCTCTTCCCCTTGCGGAAGGATTTTCCCGGGGATTCGCGTCCCGCCGAGGCCGCAGGGGAATTCCCCTTCCGGCGCATCGGCGGGGAAGGGGTGTACGAGATCCCGGTCGGCCCGGTCCACGCGGGGATCATCGAGCCGGGCCATTTCCGGTTCAGCGTGGCCGGGGAGGAGATCCTGTTCCTCGAACCGCGGCTCGGGTACTCCCACCGGGGGTGCGAGAAACTCTTTGAGACGCTGGCGCCGGCGGACCGGCTCCGGCTCGCGGAGCGGATCTCCGGCGACAGCTCCTACAGCCATTCGCTCGCCTTCTGTCTGGCGCTGGAGGAGCTCGGCGGGACGCGGCCGGGAGAACAGGCGGGTTTCCTGCGGGTCCTCTTTTCCGAGCTCGAGCGGATCGCCAACCACCTGGGCGACATCGGCGCGATCATGACCGACGCGGGGTTCAATTTCGGCGGGGCCCAGGGGGCGCGTCTGCGCGAAACGGTGATGCGGATGAACGACGCCCTGACCGGGAGCCGGTTCCTGCGGGGGGTAAACCGCATCGGCGGCGGGATCTCCCGGCAGATCCCGGCGGAGACTGCCCGGCTGATCGACGGCGAGCTGCGGGGGCTGCTCGCCGAATTCACCGCGGTCATGGCGGTGGCCGACAACAGCCATTCGCTCCTGAACCGCCTCGAACATACCGGCACCCTCGCGGCGCAGACCGCGCGGGATCACGGCGTCATCGGAGTTGCCGGCAAAGCGGTCGGGTTTTCCGCCGACGCGCGGGTCGACTACCCCTACGCCGCCTACGGCACCCTGGTCCCGGAGGTCGTCACCGAAACGGGCGGCGACGTCCTGGCGCGGTTCACCGTGCGCGTCCGGGAGGTCCGCAACTCCCTCGACCTCGCCCGGCGGGCGCTGGGGGGGCTGTCCGCGGCGGATGATCCCGTCGCACCGGAGGCCGGTGCGCTCGCGCCGAACGCCTACGCGCTCGGCATCGTCGAAGGGTGGCGGGGCGACATCGTCTATCTGGCGGCCACCGATGCCCGCGGCAAGATCAGCCGGGTCGACGTCCGGGACCCCTCCTTCCTGAACTGGACCGCCCTGAGTTACGCGGCTGTCGGCAACGTGGTGCCCGATTTTCCGCTGATCAACAAGAGCTTCAACCTCTCCTATGCCGGAAACGACCTCTGAGATCGCCGGCAATTCCGCCGCGTTTCACCGCCAGGGCCGCGGCACAGCCGAGACACGATGCAGCAGCCGCCGGCGGACGCATTCACCCGCGGCGCGGCGGACGACAGGCTGACAGGGGCGAACGTTCGGGTAATGATCGCTGATTTCCGCAGGAACCGCAGGAGATTTGCTGTTACCGGTAGTTCTGTTCGAGCAGATTCTTCCGGTATTCGAGCGGACGGATGCCTTCTTGCTTCCGGAAGATTCTGGCAAAGTGGCTGGGATCCTGATACCCGACCTCAAGGCAAATCTCGATGATACTCAGGTCCGTCTGTTGCAGAAGTTTTTTTGCGATCGATATCCTGACCGACGTCAGATACTCGAGAAAGGAGATCCCCATCTCGTTTCGAAAAAGATGGCTCAGGTAGAAGGGATTAATTTCCACTGCCGCGGCGATTTTTTTCAACGAGATGTCACGATTGTAATTTCCCCAGATGAATTCTTTTGCCTTTATGAAGATCCGCGTGTGCCGGATGTTTCGGTTTTGATAGATACATTCGAAGAGTTGGTCAAAGGCCTTCCTGAGAAAGTAATACAGGGTCTCCTGGGAATCGTCTTTCGAAAGGTTCTGAATGCACTGATACTTGAACCCGAGGATCTCCTCGAGATTGGCACCTGCCTCAACCGCAGCGCGGGCAATGATGAAGATGATCTCCAGCGCCCTGGCCTTGAGCACTCCGATGTGTTCGTGACTCCGAAAGAGGGTCGTTCCCAGCAGCTCGTCCAGTAATTCTTTCGCTTTCTTCCGGTCCCCCATCTTGATGAGGTCGATCAGCTCGTTTTCCTTGTACAGATCGCTCCGGGAGTATGGCTGCGCGGGCGCGCAAGACGGTTCAGACGGGTCGTTCTGTTTACTCAAGAAGAGACCTTCCGCCAGAACCGCTTGCTGCCGAGTTATTTCCTGCCGTATCTGATGGGACGTGGAATCAACCCGCGAGAAGTAATTTGCCGTCATGAACAGGAGGTCTGCGGCTGCTTGCACCCTTCGTTCCGAAAAAACGGGCACCTCCGAAAGGGTTTGCAGAAGCGATGGCTCATCAAGCGAGAGGTCTTTCACCTTGGTACGGATGGTCTGCTCCGTCTGGGGATTCATATGTCGCAAGAGAATCGGACCGCACACAAAGGCGGATGCGCTTTTCGCTCCGTCGGGAAGAGCAGCAGTGAATTCAATCATGTCGGTATGACATTGAAAAACATAGGGTTCCCCTGTTTTTAAGGCTATCTGGATGGCCCGGTTGATATCGATCAGACAGCGTTCTCTCCCCAGCGAGCTGCTACGGATGATTTCACAGAAGGGATGGCCCTGTCCGGTGATCGACTGAACGACTCCGTGACCGCTCAGCGGGAGGAGACGGACCTGCAGTTTCATCGCCTCTTGAAAAGAATCGAGGAGTCGGACGAAGGCATTTCCCCTGGTCCGGTCGGCGTCCGGCACCTGAGGAATGGAGGGAAGGCTCTCGCCGGTCGCGGCGGAGAATCTGCGATCCTGACGGGTAACGTCCCCCCTCGTCCGGACCCGCTTGCTCCGCAGCGGGACTCGAAGATTGAGCCCGCCGGCGGATTCAGGGTTCAAGACCACTCTTTTTCCTCCCGGCCGTTCTTTCGGTGGTCAGCTCCTTCGCTTTCTTTACCCCGTCCAGTGCGTCCATCCCGAATTCATCGGCTCCGATGCTGTCGGCAAAACCTTTGGTGATGGGGGCTCCCCCGACAAGGATCTTTACCCGCCCCTTTAGTCCCGCCTTTTTCAGGGCGATGATGGTATCTTCCATGGAATGCATGGTGACGGTGTAGAGACAGGAGAGCAGCAGAAGGTCTGGTCTCTCTTTCCTTACCGCTTTGACGAATGATTCGGGCGTCACATCGATGCCGAGATCGATGATCTCGAACCCGTTCGCCTCCAGGAACATCAAGAAGATGTTCTTGCCGATATCGTGAACATCGCCTTTCACGGTACCGGCCACGGCTTTTCCCGCGGAGCGCGACCGTACCCGCATCAGGGCGGGCTGAAGGGTGCCCAGGGAGAGTTTTGTCGCCATGGCCGAGACCAGGACATTGGGGAGAAAGTATTCGTAGGTCTTCCACCGCTCCCCGACGATCTCCATGGCACGCAGGATGCCCTGCTCGATGATGTGCGCCGGATGCAGACCTTCACGGAGACATTTTCCCGTGAGAGCGGTTGCCCGATTGACATCCCCCTTCACGATTGCGCATTCAAGCTGGCGAATGGATCTCATAGGACTATCGCAGGTGAACCTCCCGCTCAGCGAAGCTTGTCCCGCTCGTTGCAAGGATCGACGTTCGTTATCACTGCACAGGTACACCGCGGAGACTCGCGGGGTACGCGATCACAGGCCGATTCACTCCACTCTGTGACCGTAAGGTGCGTAAGGCTACCACAGTTCTAAAAAAAGTGGAATGGGGGGGGCGGGAGCCCCCCCGTATGTCGGCAGCCGTCATCGCTCCGGATTAGAGATACTTTCCTGCCTCGGGCTTATATTTCCAAAGCCCGAACAGAATGGCGGAGGAGATGAATGCCGAGATGATCCAGAACCAGAAGGCGGACTCCCAGCCCCATTTGTCGGTCAGCACCCCGGTGAAGACCCCGGCCATACCGGCGCCGATGTATCCGAAGAAATCGATGAATCCGGCGGCCGACCCGGCTGCCTTGCGTGTTCCAAAATCCATCGGCACCGCTCCGATCAGGATGACCTGGGTACCCAGGACGCAGAAACCGATGATCCCCAGTGTCAGAAATCCCAAGACCCAGGCATCCTTCGGCACGCCGTAGTAGAAGAAGATGGCCATGAACCCCAGTATTCCCATGAGCAGGGCCGCGATCGGTGCCCGGCGGGACTGGAAGAACCGGTCGCTGGCCCAGCCGGAGAAGATCGCCCCGGCGATCCCGAAAAGGGGTATCGCGATCACCTTGTAGGCCGTCTTGTCGATGGCCGCTTTCTGAATCTCGAACATGTAGGTGGGTGCCCAGAGGAGAAACCCGTAGCGGATGATATCGACGAAGAAGAAGGCCCATGATACCGCCCAGACCCGGGGATTCCCGACGGTTTGCTTCAGGGTGAAGGCGAATCCTGCATGTTCGTCCTTCTCCTTTTTCGGTTTGATCTTGGCCTTGATCGCTTCCACCGTCATCCCGGCAAACTCACCGTGCTGCTCATAGATTTCGATTGCCGGGAGATTGACCTCCTCTGGCCTGTTCTTGAGAAGCAGGAGCGGGAGGAATCCGATGGCGGCAAAGATCAACGCCGGGCCCCAGAAACCCGCACGCCAGCCGTAATTGGCAATCAGGTATCCCGCCAACAGCCAGGAAAGGGTGTTGCCGAGCTGATAACAGGCACCGTACCAGCCCATGCGTTTCCCCCGGGCTTTGGGGGGGAACCACTGAGAGAGAGTCTTAATGCAGTTGGACCAGCCCCCCGCCTGGAAGAATCCGTTCAGACACCAGATCACACCGACGGCGAGAATCCCCAGTCCTACGGACGGCCCGATCAGGACATTCATCAATGCGGACAGCATGATGGCTGCGAACAGGTAGTGCTTTGCGGAATAGCGTTCCACAAGTTGGCCATGAACGAACTGTCCCACGGCATAGGCCCAGAAGAGGGCCGTACCGACGGCCCCCAATTGCGTTTTCGACCATCCCGTCTCCTTCATGATTCCCGGAATGGCAATCGAGAAATTCACCCTGCAGAGATAGAACGCACCGTAGGTGATCCATAACACGATGAAGATCTGATTGCGCCAGCGGGCGAATCCCCTTTCCCATTCCGCCCATTGCGCCTGCTCTTCGGGTTTCAGTGTGGATATGTCTATCGGCATAATACCCTCCTTCGCTTTGGATGTTAGGAAACGATCACGGTATCCCCCCTGTCCCGTCTAATAGTTCCCGTGCTCGTGGTAAGTCTCGAACAGGGCCACGACGTTCTCGATCGGGGTGTCGACCTGGATATTGTGGGCGGTGCAGATAATGTACCCGCCACCCTTCTTCGCCGAATCCAGGGCGTACTTTGCCATTGCCTTGACATCTTCCGGCTTGCCGAGCGGAAGGACCTGCTGGATATCCATCGCCCCCTGGAAGGTGATATCCTTCCCAAACTCCTCTTTCAATTTCTTGATATCCATATTGGTGGCCCTGGGCTGGAGGGACTGAAGGATGTCGAGTCCGCATTCGATGAAGTCCGGTATGAACTGCCTGACGTCACCGCAGGTGTGATACATCACGGGGATTCCGTAGGTATGGGCGATCTCGATGTAGGTCTTGAACCCTTGCTTGAAGTATCTCCTCCACATGTCGAGGCTGAGCAGAGGTCCGGTCTGGCCGCCGATATCATCGCCCATCATGAAGATGTCGATCTCGCCCTCAACGGCCGAGAAGACGCGGTGGTTGTACGTTACGAAGTATTCGATGATACGATCTCGGATGAACTCGACGACCGCGGGATTCATCACCATATCGATGAAGATCTGCTGGATCCCCCGCAGGTACATCATCGGTTTGAGCTGGGCGGTTCTGTCCATGCGGTCGCCCACATTGATGACGCAGTACCGGGGGTGGTAGAGCTGGCAATCGGCCTTGACTTTGGAATAGTCCCACCACTCGGGACTGGCCCAATGGTCGTATTTCTTGATTTCCTCGAGTGTCTGAATCTTTTCCAGGGGAGACTCGGCGACTTCCGAATAGCTTCCCTGGTGCGCCGTTCCCTTTCCGTAAACGACGGTCTTTCTCTTCACTCCCCAGAGGTCTTCGACTGTTCCGTCGGGATGTTTCTTGAACGATTGTCCCACGTAGCTTGGGCCGTAGTTGTTTCTGAAATCGACCCCCAGAAAATCGAGGAGCTCGTTGTAGGAGTCGCACCCGAAATACTCCATCGTCTTCTTTTGGATCTCCGGGACCATCCAGTTGTCGATGGGGACCCGATCGGGCTCCTGATGTTTAACGGACATCAGCGCCCGTTCCCGGCAGGTCAGCCGCTCGTTCTTTGCCCGCAGCTCATTGATCCGGGCCCTCCGTTCTTGAAAGATTCTGTCTTCCTTCATCGCCGCCTCCCTTCTGTTTTTCGGCCATCGGCTTGTCCTATTTGCCCAGCCAGCCCATCACTTTCTTGACGCCGGAAGGAGGATCAGGCGCATACCCGTCCGCTCCGATCATGTTCGCATAGTTCTGATCTATCGGGGCCCCTCCGATGATGACTTTCACGTCGTTACGCACATTCCGCTCCTTGAGCAGCCGCATCACGTCGTTCATGGCAAGACGGGTCGGTGTGTACAAGCAGGAGAGGGCCAGAACATCCGGTTTCTCCTTCTCCACCGTATCGACGAATTTTTGCGCGGACACATCGATGCCCAGGTCCGTAACCTGAAAACCGGATCCAACGAATATCATCGAGACGATGTTCTTCCCGATGTCATGGACGTCCCCTTCCACGGTGCCGATGACCACTTTCCCGACGGGCGGGATGTCGCTTTTCTCCATGATCGGTTTGAGGATCGAGAGGGCATCCTTCATGGCCATCCCGGCCATCAGCAGCTCGGGAACGAATATCTGCTGAGATTCAAAAAGCTTGCCGACGGTTTCGAGACCTTTGATCAACCCTGTATTGAGGATATCGTTGACCGGTATCTTCTGCTCAAGGGCCTGCCTGGTCAGGAGCTTCACTTCATCCATCCGTCCTTTTACGATTGCTTCTTCGATCCCTTTTAAACTGTCCATGCTGCCTCCTTTGCTCATCCAAACAGTCGCGAGTCATCAGGGTCCCGGCGGTAACGTCGATTGCATGAAATCGAGCCATTTCTGGATCCGCTTGAGTTCCTCGGGGGTGATATTGGCATGGGGCTTGCCCGCCATGATCTTGAGGAGATTGTCCCATTCCTCCTTCGATGCCTTCTTTGCCAGTATCCGCTGCAGACTATGGCAGCCGGAGCATTTCTCCATGAACGTCGTCATCTCCTTGTCGTGCTGCTTCATGAATTGCTTTTCTTCCTTCGTCTGCGCCCGGGCCGAAGGAGCCAGAAGGAAGACAAGTGAAACCAACACCGACATGCAGACCATCAAAAAAACACATTTCTTCATACCTCTTCACCTCCTTGTCAGTGATGTTGTGAATCTCATCGATCCCCCCCAGTCTGGTGTAGCGATGCTGCCGTTGCGGTTTTCCGGCGAGCGGGTGATGCTGTGAAACAGGAAGAAACCGGATTGCTGCGTCCGGAGAAAAATGAAGATGTCGGGCATGACCGGAGAAGATACGAGCCTTCTCCCCGGTGATCGTTTTCAGATTAACTTATGCGAGGGAACCGCATCCTTGTCTATGGACTTTTTGTGAAGATTAGGCCGTTCTTGCGAAAATATTCCCCCGGCCGACAAATCGATCTTGAATGACACATCACTCTTTGATACACAACTCATACATTCCTGCCGGCGGAGAGCCAGTTCAAAGCGGTTCCCGCAGCGAGGAAATGACTGAACAGCAGCATCGTCAAAATCCGATTCTGAAAGGGATAGCGTCATGCTCATCATTGCCGAAAGAATCAACACATCACGAAAAGCGATTGCCCAGGCCATCACCGCCGGAGACCGTTCCTTCATCCAGGAAGAAGCGAAAGCGCAGACCCGTGTCGGCGCCGATTACATCGACGTCAACGCCGGTACCTTCATCGGAGAGGAGACCGAGAAGCTGAAATGGATCGTGGAGGCCGTCCAGGAGGTTACGGACCTCCCCCTGTCGATCGACAGTCCCGATGCCGAGGTGATCGAAGCGATGCTGCCGCTCACGAAAAAGCCTCCCCTGATCAATTCCATCACTCTGGAGCCTTCGCGCATCGAGGGGATTCTACCGCTCGTCGTCGCGCACAAGACCAAGGTGATCGCGCTCTGCCAGTCGGAGCACGGGTCGGCGGACACCGCCGAACGCAAGGTATCCCTGGCGGGGCAGCTGGTGGAAAAGCTCACGGGAGCAGGCGTTCCGCTCGCTGACATCTATATCGATCCCCTGGTATTTCCGCTGTCGACGGATCCACAGTCGGCCAATGCGACGTTGGATGCGATCGGCGAGATCATGCAGCGATTTCCGGGTGTCCATACGATTTGCGGCCTGACGAACGTCTCCTTCGGCCTTCCCGCCCGGAAGCTGGTCAACCGGGCCTTTCTCGCCGCCGCGATCAGCAGGGGGCTGGATTCGGCCATCATCGATCCGACGGACAAGCTCCTGTATGCGATGCTGAAAGCCGCCACGCTCGTCGTCGGCAAGGACGAATTCTGCATGGACTACATTCGCTCGTTCCGCGAAGGCCGTCTCGAATAGCGGAGGATGCCGTGTCGGCGGATGAAACGGGTCGCGACGACCGGAGGGTCATCATTGCCTGCCGTGTAATGGAGCCGGAGCTGGCCCATGCCGCTGCCGAGCGGAAGGAGGCGGGAGAGCGCCCGAATATCCTCTACCTCGAACAGGCCCTCCACCGAACGCCCGAAAAACTGCGTGCCAAGGTCCAGGAAAAGATCGACCAGGCTGCCCGCACGGCGGCGAGCATCGTCCTGGGCTACGGTCTCTGCGCCAAAGGAGTTGTGGGGATCACGGCACGGACGGCGGAGTTGCTCATTCCCCGCTGCCACGACTGCATCGCCCTGTTTCTCGGTTCACCAAACAGTTATCGGGAAATATTCCGTGAAAAACCAGGGACATACTACCTCACTCCCGGCTGGCTCGCGGAAAAGAATGATCCCTTGGGGATCATTGAGGAGCAGGTACCCAGGTTCGGGCGGGAGACGGCTCGCTGGGTGGTCGAAGAAGAGCTGAAGCATTACACTCATATCGCCCTGATCGATACGGGGGTTCAGGAGATGGCGCCGCTACGGGCACGGGCGAGGGAGAACGCTGCCGTGCTAAAGAAACGGTATGCGGAGATCCCGGGCAGTCTCGATTATTTCCGCGCACTCCTCTGCGGCCCGTACGGGGAGGAGCAATTCCTGCGACTCCGGCCGGGGCAGACCTTCACCCCGGAGATGGTCCCGTAGCTGTTGTCCCCGGCCCCGGGAGATGCGGAAAGGCATCGGCCCCGTGGGGGATGAACATGGCGGCCATGAACTCCTCCTGGAAGTCTTTCGCAAGGGTCAGTTCGAGATATTCGACCTCCCGTGCAACGGCCTCTGCATCCCGCCGTTTCTCACGGTTTAGCAGGGCGGCCCGCGCCCCGTCGCCCGCCGCGTTGCCGACGGACGAGACGTGGTCGAGGTCGCAATCGGGGAACACTCCCAGGAGCATGGCCGACTTCTTGTCGATATAGCTGCCGAAGGCCCCTGCCAGGATCACCCGGTCCAGCATCGCGATCCCCAGCCGTTTCATCATCAGTTTTGCGCCCGCATACAGGGCGCCCTTGGCCAGCTGGACGCTGCGGACGTCCTGCTGGCTGATCGTGATCGCCTTATCCAGCTGAGTCTCTTCCGGCCAGGCGATGACGAACTCCTGTCTCCCGTCGGTCGTGCGGAGTCGCGGCGTTTGACAGTCGCTTCGAAAGCGGCCGCTCTGATCGATGATGCCGGCCCGGTAGAGCTCGGCCACCGCATCGATGATCCCGGAACCGCAAATCCCCCTGGCGCCGGCGAGCGGGAACTCCGGCCTCCACCGCTCATCGCCGATGATCTTGAACGAGACCTCCCGCGTTTCGGAATCGATCCGGATCCGTTCGATCGCCCCCGGGGCCGCGCGCATGCCGAAGCTGATGTGCGCCCCTTCGAGGGCCGGGCCGGTGGCGCAGGAAGCGGAAAGAAGCTTTGTCCTGTTGCCCATCACCAGTTCGCCGTTGGTACCCACGTCGATGATCAGCACCCGCTCCTCGCGGCGGTAGGGCTCCAGGGCGATCAGCACCCCGACGTTGTCCGCACCGACGAACCCCGCCTCCACCGGCAGCACATGGCAGTTGGCTGCCGGATGGACCGCAAGACCCAGGTCGCGCGCCTTGATGTCGAGACTGCGGTGGATGGCCGGAGCGAACGGGGCGACCCCCAGAGGACGCGGGTCGACACCGAGGAAGATGTGATGCATCGCCGTGTTCCCGACCACCGTCACTTCGAGGATATGACCGGGAGCGAGGCCGGCGGATTTGGTCACGCTGCGGATGAGGCCGTTCAGGCAGCCGATGATTGCGCCGCGGAGCGATTCGAGGCCGTCGGGGTGCTCCGTCGCGTAGGTGATCCGGGCGATCACGTCCTCGCCGTAGGCGACCTGGGGGTTCATGGCCGACTCGGCGGCGATGACCGTCCCCGCGGAGAGGCTGCAGAGGTACGCGGCGACGGTGGTAGAGCCGATGTCGACGGCCAAACCGTAGGCTTCCTCCACCTCGCCGGGATAGATGGCGACGATCTCCCGTTCGAGCCAGAGGGCCGCCGTAGCCTGCCAGTTTCCCTGCCGCAAGACACCGGGAAGCTCGCGCAGCACCGTATGATCGATCGTGGGCCGGGGAAGGTGGTAGCACTCGGCCAGGGTAGCGGCGAGGCGTTCGTAATCCCCCCGGGGATCGGTCAGGTCGGGGGGGAGAAGCTTCACCGGGAAGAGACGGACTGCGGGATTGAGCGTTATCGGCAGCTTCCCGGCCTCTTTTCTGATCGTTTGGGTGCTTCTGCGGCTTTCCTCCGGCACGAACAGGACGGCGTTCCCGCGTATTTCCGCTGCGCAGGCGAGCCGGAACCCCTCGGCCCGCTCCTTCTGTTCGATGAAGCGGCACTCCTCAGGAGTGAACGGCGAAAGATTGGCGGTTCCCGCTTCGCATACGACGCGACACTTGCCGCAGCTCCGGGTTCCCCCGCAGACCGATTCGATGTCCACCCCCAGGGACCGTGCAGCTTCGAGGACGGTGCTCCCCGCCGGTACGGCGCTTCGCCTGCCGGAGGGTTGAAACACGACCTGATGCTTCTTCATTGCCTGTGCTCTCCGTCTGTCGTAGTCTTGACCCGCCCGGCCCCGGTGCGGGCCCCGGCCTCCACCCCGTAATTCCCGAGAGCCCCCCTATCATATTCCCGGGGAGATGTCGAACGGATTTAAGGGGATCGGCCTCTCCCCGCTGCGGCCGGCGGTCTCAGTCCGGGGGCAGGTTCCGGAGGTCCTCCGGGGTGTTGATGTTAAGGAACATCGCGCCGCCGGGGTCGAAGGAGTTCAGGACCTCGGGCTCGATCCTGAGGAGCCGCTGGCTTGGGTACAGCTCCTTGATCTGCCGGCGGCCCTTCACGAGGAGGCTGCGGATGACGGGGAGGCAGCGCCGGGAGTAGACGGCATGGAGCGGCTGGAGGCCGTCGGGCGGTGCCGGGACCACGATGTCGTACCCCGCAGCCAGGGAGGTCATGTACTCGATGAAGGGGCGGTTGAGGAAGGGGATGTCGCAGGCTACCACAAAGGCGTAATCGTCGGAGGCGGTGAACAGGCCGGTGTACAGCCCGCCGAGGGCGCCCGTGCCCGGGAGGATGTCGGTGACCAGGGCGCAGTCCTGGTCGAGATGGGCGAACGGGTCCGCGGCAACGATGATCACCTCGCGAAAGAGCGAACGGAGCACACCGACGGTCCGGTCGATCAGCCGCCGGCCGCCTACGGTGAGAAAGGCCTTGTCCTGTCCCATCCGGGTGTTGCCGCCGCCGGCGAGGACGATACCGGTCATGCCTTCCTCCCTCTGGTCTTGCGCCGCGGAATCCGCCGTGGTGCTCGGCAGGGATTATTAGCCCACCCCGGTTTATTTGGCAATGGTTTTTCCGCTGCCTTCGTCTCCCCCGGTCCGGACGGGGGGCCTAGGCTGCGGGAAGGCCGCGGTCAGCGGGGATCAGCGGTGAAAAGATTTGAACGCCGCAGCGAGTTATGGTAGGCATAGCCGAGAGTTACGCTTGGGAAGCATGCCGCTGCGGGAGACCGGCAGGAAGGACGACCAGGGTGATCCGATGAAGAAGGGGTTGACAGCGAAGGGGGACCTGAAGAGCCTGACGCTCCTCGGGACAACGGGGAAGGGGAAGGGGAAGGGGAGGGGTGCCCCGGGCCGGTCGCTGGAGGCCTTCCCGAACCACCATTCCGGGCGTGACTATACGGTCACCCTGCGGACGGAGGAGTTCACCTGCGTCTGCCCGCTCACCGGGCAGCCGGACTTCGCCCGGATCGCAATCCGGTACATCCCCGATAAGCTGATCCTGGAATCGAAATCGCTCAAGCTCTACCTGCAATCCTTCCGGAACGCCGGGACGTTCCACGAGCACGTGGCCAACGTGATCCTCGACGATGTGGTGGCCGCCCTCAGCCCGCGGTGGTGCAAGATCACCGCCGATTTCGCCGTCCGGGGCGGCATCGCCATCTCCGTGGACGCGGAATTCACCAAGTAGGCGGCTGATGCTCCCCGGGCCGGCGGGCTGGCCGTGCCGGGATGCCGGCGCTTTGCGGCGAAACCGCGACGCCTGGCCGCGCTTCGCCCCGCGGGGGGTACGGGTGCCGGAAACTTTGTCTTGATAAAATCGGCCATCGGCGGTAGGAAAATCGGCTACTACGAACGCGGAGGATGTGCATGTACTGGGAACAAGAGATAGAAACGATCGACCGGAAAAGCCTCGCGAAGCTGCAGGCCTCCCGGCTCGCCGCGACCCTGGAGCAGGCGAAGCGGTCGAGCCATTACGGCGGGCTCTTCGAACGGACGGGGCTGGATACGGCGCGCATCCGGTCGGCTGCGGACGTGGAGATGCTCCCGCTCACGACGAAAGAGGACCTGCGCGAACAGTGGCCCTACGGGTTTCTCGCCTGCTCCCGCGACGAGCTGGTGCGGATGCACTCCTCCTCCGGCACGACCGGGCGGGCCACGGTGATCTTCCACACCGCCTCCGACATTGCCGCCTGGACCGACCTGCTCGCCCGGTCGATGTACATGACCGGGATGCGGCGATCCGACGTGTTCCAGAACATGATGACCTACGGCCTGTTCACGGGCGGGCTCGGGTTCCACTACGGGGCGGAGAAGATCGGGGCGCTGGTGATCCCCGCCGGGGCCGGCAACTCGAAGCGGCAGATCCAGCTGATGCGCGACTTCGACACCTCGGTCATTCACATCATCCCCAGCTATGCGCTCCACCTCTCGACGGTGTTCACCGAGACCGGCGTCGATCCCCGCCGGGACACGCGGCTGAAGATCGCCTTCCTCGGGGCGGAGCCCCATTCGGAAAAGATGCGGCTGAAGATCGAGGAGTTCTACGGCTTCAAGGGGTTCAACTCCTACGGCCTCTCCGAGATGAACGGGCCGGGGGTGGCCTTCGAGTGCCCCGAGCAGCAGGGGATGCACATCTGGGAGGACAACTACATCGTCGAGATCATCGACCCGGAAACGGGAAAGCCGCTCCCCGACGGCCAGGAGGGCGAACTGGTGTTGACGACCCTCCGGCGGGAGGGGATGCCGATCCTCCGCTACCGCACCAAGGACCTGACTCGGATCCTCCCCGGCCCCTGCCCCTGCGGCCGGACCCACCGCAGGATCGAGCGGATCAAGGGGCGTACCGACGACATGATGATCCTCAAGGGGGTGAACATCTTCCCGATACAGATCGAGAAGAAGCTGATGGAGATCCCCGGGGTGGGGACCAACTTCCAGATCATCCTCGACCGGGAGGGGTACAACGACTCGCTGACCGTGAAGGTGGAGATCAAGGGCGAGTTCTTCGGCGGCGACCTCCGGGAGCTCGAGGCGCTCCGGCGGAGGGTCGTGGAGGAGCTCCGCAGCGACATCCTGATCACCCCGCACGTGGACCTGGTCGAGCCGGACAGCCTCCCGAAGAGCGAGGGCAAGGCGGTGCGCGTCATCGATAACCGGAAGGAGTGAAAGGAGGGGCCATGATTACCCATCAGCTATCGATTTTCGCCGAGAACAAGCCGGGCCGGCTGGCGGCGGTGACGCAGGCCCTGGGCAGGGAAAAGATCAACATCCGGGCGACGACGATCGCCACCTCCGACACCTTCGGCGTGATCACGCTGATCGTCGACGACCCTCCCCGGGCGGAGGCGGTTCTGAAGAAGGCCGGGATGACGGTGCGGCTGAGCCCGGTCCTGGCCGTGGTGATACCGGACGAGCCGGGCGGGCTCGACCGGCTGACGCAGCTTATGTATGCCGAGAAGATCAACATCAACAACGCCTACGGGTTCGTCCTGGAGGGGGGGCAGAAGGCGATATTCGTGGTCAGCGTCGATCGCGTCGAGGCGGCAGAGAAGCTCCTCGAAGCGCACGGGTTTCAGACCCTGGACAGCCAGTCCCTGTCGGCGATCGAACCGATCCATAACCCGAAGCGATGAGGGGGAAGCGATGACACACTCCGACGCGGGACGGTATGCGGCCAAACACGGAAACGGAACACTCGACCAGGGGATAGCCGCGGCGGTCCGCGCCAAGCTCACGGCCGGGGAACTGGCCTGCGCCAGCGCGGAGCGGATCGCTTCCGAGCTGGGCGTGGCCATGGCGGAGGTGGGCCGGACCGCCGACCTGCTGGAGATCAGGATCGGCCGCTGCCAGTTGGGACTGTTCGGGTACGACGCCCCGGGCGGCAGGACCGTGCAGCCGGCCACCGCGGTAGACGAGGGTCTGGAGGCGGCCATCCGGGCCGGCCTGGCCGACGGCAGGCTTCCCTGCGCAACGGCCTGGAAGATCGCCGCCGACCGGAAGCTCGCCCGGATGGACGTGTGCTCCGCCTGCGAGAAGCTGAAGATCAAGGTGAAGCCTTGCCAGCTCGGGGCCTTCTAGGAGGCTGTTGAAAGACGCCACCTGCGGCGTTTCCCTCATCCTTCGCCGTTCAACGTACCCAAGGTACGCCTCACGGCTCAGGATAGCGGGGGCCTTGCATCCGGGTATTTTTGAACAGCCGCTAGACGAGAGGTATGCCCCAGAAGCGGGGTGTCAGTCGGTGGCCTGCAGGGCCCTCTCCAGGCAGCAGCCCAGGATCTTCTGGATCGTCTCGGCGTTGCGCCGGGCGTGCCAGAGGATCTTCTCCATGGTCAGCTCCTTGTCCTCTAGGCCGTGGGCGAAGTTGTCCACCGAGCAGAGCGAGGCGTAGGGGAGCCCCAGCTCCTGGGCGACGATCGCCTCGCTCGCCATGGTCATCCCCACGATGTCGGCGAACTGCGCCATCATCGCGATCTCGGCCCGCGTCTCGAGGCGGGGGCCGGCGGTCTGCCAGTAGATCCCCCCGTCGACCACCTCGGCGCCGCAGGCGCGCGCCGCCGTCAGGATCGTCTGGCGCACCTCCCCGTTCAAGACCGGCGCGATGTGAACGGCCTTTCCCTGTACAGCGGTGGGCCCCGGCTGCGGCATCAGGTAGTCGTCGGGAACGACGAGCATCCCCGGCTTCAGGCGTCGCTTGAGCGAACCCGTTGAATTGACCCCCAGGACCGCCCCGACCCCCAGCTCCTTGAGGGCCTGCAGGTTTGCCGGGTGGTTGATCAGGTGCGGCAGGATGTGGTGGTCGGGGTCGATCCCGTGGCGGGGGACGAACACCACCTCGGCGGAGCGTAGCACCAGCGCCGGGCCGAAGACTGTCTGTAGTCGCTCTTCGCGCAGCTCCGCGAAGATCCCCTTGCCCCGCAGAAAGACCGTTCCCGAGATGATGCCCAGGGGTTTCATGCCTCCTCCTTCCGGCCTCGGCGATGGCGCAGAAGCCTATCCCGCATGCGGTCCAGCCTATAGCAGTTTTGCCGTTCCTTGTCAAAGCGGAGGTCGAGCCGGCGAAGGCCGGACCGGCCGGCGTGCCCTGTTTCCGGCGCGGAAAAGGTGCCGGCGTCAGCCTTGACATCCGCAGCCCGAGTGTGCATAGTGGTACATAACCAAAAGGAGGAGCATATGGCGAGCGCAAACCTGACGAACGTAAACGACGCGAACTTCGAACAGGAGATCCTGAAGGGCGACAAGCCCGCCCTGGTCGATTTCTGGGCCCCCTGGTGCGGCCCCTGCAAGGCCCTCGGTCCCCTGGTGGAGGCACTGGCGGACCAGTACCATGAGCAGGTCACGGTGGCGAAGGTCAACGTGGACGAAAATCCCAAGACTGCCGCCTCCTACGGCGTACGGAGCATCCCCACGGTGCTGCTGTTCAAAGAGGGGAAGGTTCTCGACACGCTGATCGGCCTGGTCCCCAAGGACCGCCTGGAGAACTTCCTCAAGAAGGCGCTGTAGGGTGCTGCGGCGAAAGGGGGCGACCGTGCGTAACAGAAGAATCCTTCCTCTGCTTATCGTCCTGGTGGTGATCATCTCCGGGTGCCAGTTCAGCTGGCCCTGGCAGAAGCGGGTGGACCTCACCCGCGCGACCCCGGACGGGCTGTACCAGCAGGGGGTCGCCTACTACCAGAACGGCAGCTACAAGAAGGCGGTCGAAGTATTCCAGCGCCTCAAGGAGGAATACCCCTTGAGCAAGTTCGCCATCATGGCGGAGCTGGGGATCGCCGATTCCCATTTCAGCGACGAGGCGTGGCCCGAGGCCGAACTGGCCTACAGCGAATTCGTCAACCTCCACCCGACCAACGAGAACCTCCCCTATGTCCTGTACCAGCTCGGGTTGTGCCACTACAACCAGATGGCCACGATCGACCGCGACCAGTCGGAGACGCGCAAGGCCCTCCGGGAGTTCGAGCGGCTGACCGCGCGATTTCCCAACAGCAAGTTCGCCTTCATGGCCGAGAAGATGATCCGGGAGTGCAAGAAGGTCCTGGGGGAGCAGGAGTTCTACGTGGGCGAATTCTACTTCAACAGCAAGAACTACCAGGCGGCCCTGAAGCGATTCGAGCGGGTCGCCCGGGATTATCCGAACGTGGGCCTCGACTACAAGGTGAGCTACTATCTGATCGAAACCAAGCGCCGTCTCGCCGAGGCCGATGTGAACCGGAAGTCCGACGAAAAGCGGGGGGTGTTGACCCCGCCGGTGATGCGGCGCGCGGGCGGGGAGCAGCCTCCGCTGTATTAACCCGCTGCCGGATCCAGCCCCTTGATCTTTGCCAGGGCCTCCTCCAGACACTCCTCCGGTGACTTCCCCGTATCCACGAGCAGGTGCGTCCCTGCCGGAAACTCCGTCACCGCATCGAAATCCGTTTTCTGCGCCAGGTAGATCTCCCACCTGCCGTCGGAGGGGTCCCTCCCGGCCGCCTGCCGGCTGTCGAGGCGCCGCTTCAGGGTCTCCTCCGGCGCGGTGCATTCGATCAGGAAAAAACCCGCGTCCAGCCCCGTTGCCGTTTCTGCGGCCCGGAGCCGCTCCGGACGGCGCTTGTACGAGGCGTCGATGATCACCGAACGCCCCTCCTTCAGCCGTCCCGCGGCGATCTCCAGCGCCTTCTCGTAGGTCAGGCGGGAGAACTCGTCGGAATAGATCCCCTGGCCGAAGGGCTCGGTGTGCCGCTCCTGGGGGCCCGCGGCGAAGAGCTCCTTCCTGAGGACGTCGGTGCGGATCACCTCGGCGCCCAGCCGCGGGGCCAGGTTCTGCGCCAGGACGCTCTTGCCGGTCCCCGTAAGCCCTGCGGTCAGGATGAGGAGCGGCCGCTCGGGCCGGGCCGCGTAAGTGAAGGCCTGGTCGAAATACCGGGCTGCCGTCCCGTTCGCCTCATTCCGTCCGGCCGCATCGATCGCCGGGTCGTTGATCCGGAACCCCACCACCTTTCCCCGGACGTAGGCGTAGTAGCAGCGGTAGAAGTCGAGGAGACGCCGGATGTCGGTGTCGCCGCTGTGGCGGATGTACGCCGCGACAAAGACCTCCGCCCACTGCGGGTAGCCGTTGTAGTCAAGGTCCATGGCCAGGAAGGCCACCTCGGCGGCCACGTCGCCGAACCGGAACCGCTCGTTGAACTCGATGCAGTCGAAGATCGTGATCCCGCCGGCAACGCAGATGTGCTCCAGGTGGAGGTCGCCGTGGCAGTCGCGGATCCGGTGCGCGGCGACGCGGTTCTCGAGGAGGGGCCCCTGCCGTTTCAGAAACGCGCGGTCAAAGGCGCGGATGAAGGCGTACCGGCCGCGAGGGATCGTGACGTCCACGTAGGCCGCGGTCTGGCTGAAGTTCTCCTCGTGGTTGAACCGGATCGTCTCCACGCCGCCGAGCTCGTCGATCCTTCCGCCCGTTTCGGCCCTGCCGTGGAAGTCGGCGAGCTTGGCCGCCACGGCGTCGATCATGGCGTGATCGCATTTCCCCTCGGCCAGGAGGCGCTTGAGCATGCGCTCTTGGGGGAGTTTCTTCATCCGGACGGCGTACTCGACGACCGGGCCGCTCCCGTTCAGGCCGAGCCCGTGGGCGTCTGCGGTTATCCGCTCCAGACCGAGGTAGGCCTCCGGGGCGAGCCGCCGGTTCAGTCGGAGCTCCTCCTCGCAGTAGAACTTGCGCTTCTCCAGGGTGGTGAAGTCGAGAAACCCGAAGTCAACGGCCTTCTTCACCTTGTACACCATCTCTCCACAGATGAAGATGAAGGAGATGTGGGTCTGGACGACCTCTACTCGTTCCGGCCGGTGCGGGTAGAATTCGGGCCGGCTCATGGCGCTGAACAGTTCCGGATGGGTCATTGCTGTCTCTCCGCTGAATCGTGGCCGGCGATCGGACCCTCCGCGGCGTGCGGCAGGGCGCCCGCTCGTACGTCCGGGGTCCCTGCTGCGCGCCCGAAAGCCTCGCGCGGTGCGCAAACCATAGCCGAGCCGGCGGGAAATGTCAAACCGATGGCGCGCTGCCCTGCTTTCTTCGGCCGTGCAGCCAGGCCGCGGCGTAGATCGCGCCGTTGAGGAAAAGGATCAGCCCCCCGAGGATGAGCTGATGATCCCGGGTGAGACCGTCGGGGTAGAGCAGGGGCATCACGGTACGGTCGACGAACTCCCCGCCGCGGGCCTCCTGGCCGGCCAGGAGGCGGAGCCGGTCCTCCAGCGGCGTGAGCGGGCAGATCCCGCCGGAGAGTTCGATGAACGCCGCCCAAAGAAAGGCCGGCAGATGCACCCAGCCCCAGCGGGCGCGCCAGAGGACGAGAAACCCGCCAAGGGCCGCGAACAGGACGAACGCGCAGTGGATGAGGACCACCAGATCAGCCAGGAGACGGTGCGCCATCGTTCCCCCGCAGGAATTGTTTGGACGATGATGCTACTGCCGCAGCTACGAAATGATACCACATCGGGCGAGGCTGTCGAAGGACAAAGGACCGATAAGCGTTCTCGATCGATGTGATGCTTACACCTACAAGTCAATGATAAGAGGAGTCTATAAGAACAATGAATATCGTTTGTACTCTTGAATATGCTGTTCCCTATTTCCGCTTCAATTCAGCCCGAATCGCCACGCCGATCTTGTCCTTCATGTAAGGCTTCTTCACAAAGGCCCCGGCACCTAGTCGTTGGGTCTCCTGCACTCGCTCGGTCTCTGCAAAGCCGCTTACGATGATTGCTCTCTGATGAGGGAAATGTTTGATGATCCCCCGGTACGTATCCAACCCATCCATCCCCGGGTCCATGATCATATCCAGTACGAGGACGTCTGCTTTGTTGACCTTCAGATATTCGATCGCCTCCTCGCCACTGGAAACACTGCTCACGCGATAGCCGAGCCTGGTCAACAGCGCAGTCGCCACCTGCCGCTGGTCCGCCGAATCGTCAATTACCAGCACCGCTTCACCCTGACCGGCATACTCTTCGCCCCGGACGCTGGCCGCATCATGCGCTGTCTCCTCCCGCGTCGCTGGGAAATACAGGGTGAATATGGACCCTTTACCCACCTCGCTGGTGACATCAATGTAGCCGTGATGATCCTTCACCGTCCCCCAGACGATCGCCAGGCCTAGGCCCGTGCCGCTATTCTTCCCCATGGTCTTGCGGGTGTAAAAGGGTTCGAATATCTTGCCTAGGTGGTCGGGCGGAATCCCCGCACCCGTATCGGATACAGTCAGCACCACATACTCTCCCTCGTGCACCGCGTCGTATCCTGCAACCGGCCTGTCAATATACCGGTTCTCCGTCCTGATGGTCACGGTGCCCGCGCCGGAAATCGCCTCTACCGCATTCGAGACCAGGTTTGTCAGCGTCTTCTCCAGGTGGATCGGCGATCCCTTGATATTCATGATTTCCTCGGCAAGCTCAACCGAGATGGTTGCGCCGGGATTCATCGCCTTGATATTCGCAAACACGGGGCTGTGGAGAAAACCCGTGACATTGTGGTTAAGGTTTGTTACCGCTGAAACCATCACCCCTCTGCGTGCCATGGTGAGAAAGTCCTCGATGAGGGCGGCCGCCTTCTGAGTCGATGAGAGGATACTTTCGGCAGACTTTCGCAGCGGGCTCTCTTCCGAAAGCTGTTCGTAGATAAGTTCCGCATAGGCCATCGAAACGCCCAGTACGTTGTTGAGGTCGTGAGCCACGCCGCCGGCGATCTGGCCAAGGGATTCCATCTTTTCCGAACGGGCTAACGATTCCTGGAGCTTACGACTTTCCTGCTGATAACGATCGCGTTCCCTACGGGCACTGAGTATCGGAGAAATGAAATCGGCAATCTTCTCCAGCAACCTCTGATGTTCATCTGTATAGCCTCCCGGCCGGTTCCCTAATGAAAGAAGGCCAATCGATCGACCGTGTAACCTGATAGGAACTGTCAGAAAAGAAGTGACTGGAACATGCCCCTGGGGCACTCTAAATTCTCTGTTGGCGTATTTCGATTGGCCCTCTCGGAGCGCACAACCCCATAATGAGTCGTTCCAAGTTGATTGTGGAAAGACGATTGATTTTTCTGGAATATTGCAATCGTCCCAAATATGATGCGTCATACTGGGAATCACCAGATCGCCGTTGTCCGCGACAAAACCGAATAATCCGTGAGGGCTTTCAAACTCACAGAGAAGAATCTCCAGCACACCTTTATACATTTCCTCGTCGGAAGCAGTGAGAAATACTTGCGCAATCCTGTTACGGATAACTATTTCATTTTCTGCGCGCTTGCGATCGGTGATGTCCCTGATAACACTGGTGAAGAAGACTCCTTCTTTTGTTTGCCATTTAGTCGCGGTGAATTCTATCGGAATCTCACTGCCGTCCTTTCGAAGTCCGGTCACTTCCAATATCCTACCGCAATGCCTTAACCCCGATTCAGTAACATGCCCTATAGCGTCACGATGGTGTTGGCTGTATTCTGCGGGAATCAGCGAGGATATGTCTCTGCCCATTATTTCTCCAGGGGTGTATCCAAAGACCTTCTCCGCCCCGCTATTCCATAAAATCACGTGTCCTTTTTGGTTGATCGTTATGATGGCATCCGAAGCGGTCTCCACAACAGAACGGAATCTCACTTCGCTTTCCTCTAGAGATTGAAGGTTCATACTGTTGCGAAGAGCGACCGCTGCAATTTCGCCCAATCCGGTTGCCATTCTGGCATCGTTTTCATCAAATCCACCGGGCTTGTTCGCCAGTCCGATCACACCGACAACGCTGCCCTCCAGCGGAAGAGGAGCAAACATAACGTTGTCGAGCGACACATGACCCGATGGGATGAATTGCATCCATTCGCTGCGCGGGAAGTCGTTTTCATAAACAGGC
>CAIYSL010000006.1 GCA_903928915.1 uncultured Syntrophobacterales bacterium
ATCAGCGCCATCTACCCGCTCAATTTCGCCATCCGGGCCGCGATGACCTTCGGCGGTATCAAGGCCGGCCAGGCGCGGAAATGCCTCGAGTACTGCAAGAACCGGGTGTTCGCCTTCGGGCTCACCCTCGGCGAGGTCGACGACTTCAAGTACGCGACCGGAGCCGGCGCGATCGACATGGGCTTCCCGATCATCGCCGACACCGACATTCCCCAGATCCTGCCCACGGGCATCTGCACCTACGAGCATGTCGTGCACGAGTTCGACTACGACAGGATCGTGCCCCGCTGCATCGAGGTCCGGGGGGTCAAGGTGACGGTCTCGGAGATCGACATCCCCGTCTCCTATTCCGCCGCCTTCGAGGGCGAGCGCGTCCGGCGCGAGGACATGCACGCCGAATTCGGCGGCAAGAACGCCCAGGCCTTCGAGTACGTCCGGATGCGCGAGATGGACGAGGTCGAGGACGGGAAGATCGACGTCATCGGACCCGACATCGACACGATCACCCCGGGCAGCCCGATGAACCTCGGGATCGTCGTGGAGGTGGCCGGCCGCGGCATGCAGCAGGACTTCGAGTCCCTCATCGAACGGCAGCTCCACCATTTCCTGAACTACGCGATGGGCGTTCTCCACATGAGCCAGCGCGACCTCCTGTGGATCAGGCTCAACAAGGCAGCCTTCGCCTCCGGGTTCCGGCTGAAGCATTTCGGGTCCATCATCCACGCCCGGATCCACGACGTCTACGGCAAGCTGGTCGACAAGGTCCAGGTGACTGTGTACACCGACACCGAGAAGATGAAGGAGGCCCTGGCCCAGGCGCGGAAGGCCTACGCCGAGCGCGACGCCCGGATCGCCGACATGACCGACGAGAGCGTGGACGAATTCTACTCCTGCTCGCTCTGCCAGTCCTTTGCCCCGAACCACATCTGCGTGGTGAGCCCGGAACGGCTGGGGCTCTGCGGCGCCGTCAACTGGCTCGACGGCAAGGCCGGGTTCAAGATCGACCCAACCGGCGGGAACCAGCCGGTCCTCAGGGGGCGCACCATCGACCCCGTCCGCGGGGAATGGGAAGGGATCAACGAGTTCGTCTATCAGCATTCCAACCGGACGATCGAACGGATGAGCCTCTACTCGCTGATGGACGCCCCGATGACCTCCTGCGGCTGTTTCGAGTGCATCATCGCCCTGGTCCCCGAAGCCAACGGGTTCATGATCGTCAACCGCGAGCACGCCGGGATGACCCCCTGCGGAATGAACTTCTCGACCCTCGCCGGGTCCTGCGGCGGCGGAAACCAGATCCCCGGGTTCCTCGGCGTGGGCCGGCTGTACGTCCTGAGCAAGAAGTTCGTCTCCGCCGACGGCGGCCTGAAACGCCTCGTCTGGATGCCCAAGACGCTGAAGGACTTCTACCGCGAGCGGTTCGCGGCCAGGGCAAACGCCGTGGGCGTGCCGGACCTGCTCGACCGGATCGCCGACGAATCGACGGCAACCACCTCCGAGGAGCTCGTCGAGTTCCTGACGAAGTCGGGACATCCGGCGCTGGAAATGGAACCGTTAATGTAGGAACAACGCATACCGGAAGGAGAGTGTTATGGCACTGAAAGCACTGGATATCTTCAAGTTGCTCCCCAAGACCAACTGCAAGAAATGCGGCTGCCCGACCTGCCTGGCCTTTGCGATGAAGCTCGCCCAGAAGCAGGCCAGTCTCGACCAATGCCCGGACGTCACGGCCGAAGCCAAGGCCATGCTGGAAGGCTCCGCGGCCCCGCCCATCCGGCTGGTGACGATCGGCGCGGGCGCCAAGAAGCTCGAGATCGGCAACGAGACCGTGATGTTCCGACACGAGGAGTCGTTCTACCATCCCCCCGGCATCGGGGTGATCGTTCCCGACACCCTCAGCGACGCCGATCTCGCCGCCCGCGTCGAGGCCATCGGGAAGCTGCAGTTCGTCCGGGTGGGCACCCACATTCAGTCCGACATCGTCGCCGTGGCAAACACGAGCGGCAAGGCCGACGCA
>CAIYSL010000007.1 GCA_903928915.1 uncultured Syntrophobacterales bacterium
CGCCCTGAAGCTGATCCGCAAGGGCAAGGCCTACGTCTGCGACCTGAGCCCGGAGCAGATCCGGGAGTATCGAGGCACCCTGACCGAGCCGGGCCGGGAGAGCCCCTTCCGCAACCGGAGTGTGGAGGAGAACCTGGACCTCTTCGCCCGGATGCGGGCCGGGGAGTTCGCCGACGGGAGCCGGGTCCTGCGGGCCAGGATCGACATGACCTCGCCCAATGTCACGATGCGCGACCCCATCATGTACCGGATCAAGACGGAGAGCCACTACCGCACGGGCGACGCCTGGTGCATCTACCCCATGTACGACTTCGCCCACTGCCTCTCCGATTACATCGAAGGGATCACCCACTCGATCTGCACCCTGGAGTTCGAGAACAACCGCCCGCTGTACGACTGGTTCCTGGAACAGCTCGGCCTGGAGCCCCGGCCGCACCAGTACGAATTCGCCCGCCTGAACCTCAGCTACACGGTGATGAGCAAACGCAAGCTGATGGAGCTGGTGGAAAGGGGGGTCGTCGCCGGCTGGGACGACCCGCAGATGCCGACCCTGGCCGGGATGCGCCGCAGGGGGTACACCCCCGAGGCGATCCGCGCCTTCTGCGAGCGGATCGGCGTGTCGAAGAACGACTCGCTGATCGACATGGCGCTCCTGGAGAACTGCGTCCGGGACGACCTGAACGAACGGGCGCCGCGGGTGATGGCCGTGCTCAGGCCGCTGAAGGTGGTGATCGACAACTACCCCGAGGGGCAGACGGAAGAGTTCGACTGTCCCTACCATCCCAAGTGTCCGGAGATGGGTTCCCGGAAGGTCCCCTTTTCCCGGGCGCTGTACGTCGAGCAGGAGGACTTCCAGGAGAACCCGCCGAAGAAATTCTTCCGGCTCGCCCCCGGCAGGGAGGTGCGGCTCCGCTACGGCTACTTCATCCGCTGCACCGGCGCGGACAAGGACCCGGCCACGGGTGAAATCCTCGCGGTGCACTGCACCTACGACCCCGAGACGCGCAGCGGGTTCGCGCCCGACGGCCGCAAGGTCGACGCAACGATCCACTGGGTGTCGGCGGCCCATGCCATCCCGGCCGAGGTCCGGCTGTACGACCGCCTGTTCCGGGTTCCCGACCCGCTGGGGAGCGAGGGGGATTTCACCCAGTACCTGAACCCGGACTCCCGGGAGCTCCGGAAGGAGTGCCGCCTGGAGCCCAGCCTTGCCTCCGCGGCGCCGGGGAGCTGCTTCCAGTTCGAGCGGCTGGGCTACTTCAGCGCCGATCCGGTCGATTCATCCGCCCGAGGGCTCGTGTTCAACCGGACCGTGACGCTGCGCGATTCCTGGGCGAAGATCGCCGAGAAGGGGAAGTGAACGGACCGATTCGCAGATCCCCGGGGGAGTCCGGGAGAAGGGGGTTCCGCGCGGAGGCCCTCGGAGCGGCGGTCCTGCTGGTCGCGATTGTCTGCATACTGCCTTGGGGAACGGCCCGGGCGAACGGTCTGAGCATCGCGGTGCGGGATTCGGGCCTGGACATCGAGTCCCGGGAAACAGCGCTCGTCGTCATCCTGCGGACCCTGGCGGAGAAGACCGGCCTGTCGCTCAGTCTGGCAAAGCCGTTGACGGAGCCTCTCTCCTGCGACCTCAGGGAGGTGACGCTGGAGGAAGCGGTCCGGCGGCTGCTGGCCGGTCACAACCACGCCCTGACCTACCGGAAGACCCCTGCGGGCAGGTTCCTGCCGGAACGGCTGATCGTGGTGGGGACCGACCCGTCGCGGCAGCCATCGTCAACGGGCGGCGCCGCCACGGCCGGGGCGCCTCCGGCTCCGGAGGGGCCCCATCCGAACATCTCCCTGAAGCTGGCGTGGTTCCGGGAACAGTTCAACGGGGAGGAACGGCTTTCCGGCCATCTGGCAGCCACGTTCTTCTACGATGCCGCGGGTACCGGCGGCATTCTCATCACCGACATTGCAGAGGGGAGCCCGCTCAGGCAAATCGGGCTGAGCGCGGGGGATGTTATCCGGAATGTGAACGGCAAGGCCGTGACCTCCGCCCGGGAGTTCCTGCAACACCTGGGGTCGCTCCCTGCTGCCGTAAACTTTGCGAGGATCGAGCGGGACGGCAAAGCCCCTCCGCTCTATCTCTACCTGGAGTGAACCGCCCCGATGTCAGTCCATAAGATTCCGGTCGATAGACTGAGCCCGGAGGCCCTGCGGGGCGTCATCGAGGAGTTGGTTTCCCGCTCCGGGACCGATTACGGCGCAGTCGAGGCCTCCCGGGAAACGAAGGTCATGCAGGTTAAACACAGACTGGAAGACGGATCGGCAGTCCTCATTTTCGACGACGAGACGGAGACCACCAATATCTTCCTCGCCGCCGACCCTCTGTTGCGAACGCTTGTCGAATCAGCCGAATGACCCGGGGCAGGAGACGATCGTGCCGACGGCGGGGGTAAGATGGGGAAATAATCCTTGACAGGGATTGTCGTATCCTCTATAAGGCGCCCCACGAATAAGTTTGGATCAAGACATTTGCCGTCTGAGGCGTGGCCACCATACTTGTGAGAGTATCGGTGGTTTTTTTATTATTGGTGCTGCGGCAGTCGAGTGCAGCCAGCGAAGAAAGGGAGGAAGACGTGAAGAGGGAAGAGGTGGTTCTTTTCAGCGGCGGGATTCAAGGGGCGGAGGCCGAGTTCGGGGCCGCTGCCGAGCGTTTCGGCATCGCCGAGGTCAATTTTTCATTCGAGGGGCACAACATCGTCCGGCACCGGGGGCTGCGCGTCCTCACCCCCGAAGAACTGCAGAAAGGCGACGTGAGCCTGGAATACGTCTCGCGCCTGATGAACCGCCTGTATTCAGAGAGCCCCGCGATCCGCAAGGTGCTGCAGAGCATCTGGTACCAGGTGAACAGCGGACAGGAGATCTACGTGATCGGCGAGATCCTGGCGGACAATACCGTCAAGGGCGGCACGGGCTGGGGCGCCGAGTTCGCAAAGCTCTGCAACAAGGAGCTCAGGGTCTTCGACCAGCAGCGTAACGGCTGGTTCAGCTGGAACAAGACGGAGTGGCGCGAATACAGAGACGGCGAGGGGCCGGTCATCAGCCACAACCATGTCACGGGAACGGGGACGCGTTTTCTCAAGGCAAACGGCCAAAAGGCAATCGCCGACCTGTTCGCGCGCTCCTTTGCATAAGAGCGCCGGCGGATGACCGGCGCACCAAAATCAAAAAAGGATTACGCCATCGCGGCTTAATCCTTTTTTGATTTCAACTGGCGGGGAGACGTGGATTCGAACCACGATTCACAAAGTCAGAGTCGAACAGCCTACACCTATGATCAACAAGTTCCCCGGCCGCTTGGAGCGATACTCTTTTCATCACACCGAGTTCATCTAATCTTATCTTACTCTCTCGTAGGGACTTGAGAACGAGCCGACGAAGGGGATAGGCTCATGCTTGGTTCCTATCTCCTGTGACCTGTGCGCAAGTACAAGATTTCGGATGGCCCATTCTAATCATGAAATAAGTTTCATCTTGACAATGTGAGTTAGTGTTCACTATACATGAAAGCAAGTAAGCATTAACTAATTTCCAAACTCTCTACGATTTGAAAAGGCCTCCCCCAGTCTCAATTGCCGTGGGGGAAATGAATGGTGAGGAGTATAGCCATGGCATCTCTTATCGCGTTTCTTTCTTTAATCGGGTCTGCCCTGACAGTGATGCTCGTGGGCACGAGTGCGAATCTGAACGGTTGGATCAAAGCAAGCATTGTCGTCCCCGTCGTCCTTTTTTTCGTCTACACGCTGGCCAGAATCCCGCCCGCGGTGTCCAGGCAGGGCGAATCGCGCCTTGCCAGGATCTTCGCAAAGCAGCCGGTATCGGAATAGGGCCGAAATGGATATCATCATTCCGCTTATCGGAATTTTCGGAGCGCTCGCGATTATCATCCTCATGGCTAATCTGCACTTGAACGCCTTCGTGACCGTTGTGATCGTCGGTCTGGCGGTATGTCTGTTCATAATCTCGATGGCTATAATCGGAACGAAAAAGTCAAAAAAAGAGGAGGGCACGGGGCATCGTGCGTTGCAGGAATAGGCGTACGGGAAATGAGGATCTCTATGCAAGAAGCAGAAGTCGCTCCTGATGAAACAGGGGAGGACGAAAAGAAAGCGGCAAATGGGAAACTGTCTTGGGGCCAAAAAATCGTAGGGATAGTCGGGTTCCTCTTTTTCGTTCTGATCGCTGTCGGCTCCATCATTAGAAAATGCGCAGGGTGAAAGCGGCGACTGACTTCCGTTCCGGCTCGGCTTCCGCACGGGCTCGCTCCCGGAGCTGGCTACTATTTTTCTGAATCAGGTATCAGAGAGGTGAAACATGGCAGAAAAGTTGGGTGGGGTAGTGGCCATTGCCCTTGCGGTTGCGGTGTTATACGTTACCAGTGACCTTAAGCCGCCGATATTCGTCCAGATCATCTGTGCCTTCGCCGGTAGTGTTGTCGGTCTTATCGGGATTGTATTTCTCTTCGCGGAGGGGTCGATTCTAGAAGAACGCCGGGGAAGGAAAGGGCTCCGCGGGTAACGTCACTGCATTATGATGCATACGGATCATCATTCGCAACTACCGTAGAGCTTTGTAGAGCCCACGAAAAAGGGGTTCCCTCGGGAACCCCTTTGTTTTTGGCTGGGAGACGTGGATTCGAACCACGATTCACGGAGTCAGAGTCCGTTGTCCTACCATTGAACGATCCCCCAGCGATGTATGCGCACCGCCTGCCGGGCCCCTCGCCGAGAACATTCCTCGATCACGAAAGGCCGCA
>CAIYSL010000008.1 GCA_903928915.1 uncultured Syntrophobacterales bacterium
ATGAAGCTCGCCCAGAAGCAGGCCAGTCTCGACCAATGCCCGGACGTCACGGCCGAAGCCAAGGCCATGCTGGAAGGCTCCGCGGCCCCGCCCATCCGGCTGGTGACGATCGGCGCTGGCGCCAAGAAGCTCGAGATCGGCAACGAGACCGTGATGTTCCGACACGAGGAGTCGTTCTACCATCCCCCCGGCATCGGGGTGATCGTTCCCGACACCCTCGGCGACGCCGATCTCGCCGCCCGCGTCGAGGCCATCGGGAAGCTGCAGTTCGTCCGGGTGGGCACCCACATTCAGTCCGACATCGTCGCCGTGGCAAACACGAGCGGCAAGGCCGACGCATTCGCGAAGGCAGTGGCCGCCGTGCAGAAGCTGGAGTTGCCGATGGTCCTGATGTCGAAGGAGCCGGCGCACCTCGATAAGGCGCTGGCGGGCTGCAAGGACAAGAAGCCCTTGATCCACGGCGCCACCGCGGAGAACTGGGAGAAGTATGCGGCCATCGCCAAGGAAGCGGGCTGCCCGCTTGCCCTGTCCGGGACCGACCTGGACGCGCTCGCCGCGGCGGCGGAGAAGGTCAAGGCCGCCGGCGTCGAGGACATCGTCCTGGATCTCTCCTCCGGCAGCATCGCGGAGACGCTCCAGGCGCTGACCGCCGTTCGCCAGCTGGCGCTCAAGAAGAACGTGCGCAGCCTCGGCTATCCCTGCCTGGCCATCAGCGCTGCCGGCCAGAGCGCCGGCGAGCAGGTCGCGGAGTGCTGCACCTACGTGGCCAAGTACGCGGGGATCGTCCTGACGGAGCTGTACGGCCCCGAGCAGATCCTGCCGCTGCTCACGCTCCGCATGAACCTGTACACCGACCCGCGCAAGCCGATCCAGGTGGAAGCGAAGCTCAACGCCGTCGGCGCGGCCACGGCGCAATCGCCGCTTTTGATCACCACCAACTTCTCGCTCACCTACTACACCGTGGAGGGTGAGGTCGAGGCGAGCCGAGTCCCGGCCTTCATCGCGGCGATCGACACCGACGGGACTTCGGTCCTGACCGCCTTCGCCTCCGACAAGCTGACCGCCGAGAAGGTCGCCGCGTTCCTGAAGTCGGACGCGGTCCAGGGAAAGGTGACCCACAAGAAGGTGATCATCCCCGGGTACATCGCGGTCATGAGCGGTGCGCTGGAGGAGGAGTCGGGATGGCAGGTGCTCGTCGGGCCGCGCGAGGCGAGCGCGCTCCCCAAGTACCTCAAGACCGTGTGGAAGAGTGAATGAAAACCTATTCGGTCACATTCCTGCCCGAAGAGAAGACCGTCCAGGCGGCGGCGGGAAAATCGATCCTCGAAGCGGCGATCGTGGCGGGCATCCCCGTCAACAGCGTCTGCGCCGGGGAGGGCGTCTGCGGGAAATGCCGCGTCCTGGTGAAGTCGGGAAAGGTTGAAGCCGAGCCAAACAGCTTCCTGACGCGGCGGGACATCCAGCGCGGCATGGCGCTGGCCTGCCACACTTACATCCACGGCGACGTCGTCGTGGAGGTGCCGCTCGAATCGCGGATCAGCGGGGTCCCCCAGCTGGCGAGCGAGGACGCGATCCGGTTCGGCCGGATCTCCGAGCGGGTGGGCGAGGGCGCCGCCTTTGCCCATGCCCCGCTCTCGGGGAAGGCGTACCTCGAACTGCCGCTACCGAACCTCACCGACAACATCCCCGACCAGGAGCGGATCTATCGCGAGCTGTCGCGGCACCGGGAAATGCCCACGATGCATATCGGGCTTGCCGTCCTGCAGAAGCTCCCGGAACTCCTCCGGGAGAGCGGCTGGAAGGTCACGGCGCTTTTGGGCTACCGCGGCCGGACGACCGAAGTGATGGAAGTCGAGCCGGGGGACACCTCCGCCCGGCACCTGGGAATCGCCTTGGACGTGGGCACCACGACCGTGGTCGCCCACCTCGTCGACCTCAACACGTCGGAGACGCTGACCACCAAGGCAAAGTACAACTCACAGATATCGCTCGGCGACGACGTCATCTCCCGGATCATGTACTCGCGGACGGGAGAGCGGCTCAAGCAGCTGCGCGATATGGTCGTGGGCGACATCAACGACCTGATCACCGGGCTCGTCATGGACGTCAAGGCCAAGTTCCACGACGTGACCTACGTCGTCTGCGCGGGCAATACCACCATGGTCCACCTCCTCTTAGGGCTCAACCCGGCGAACATCCGCCGCGAACCCTACGTCCCCTGCGCCGCGACGCTGCCGGTCATCCGTGCCGCGGAGATCGGGGTCAAGATCAACCCGCGGGGCCTGCTTCTGGCCTTGCCCTGCGTTTCGAGCTACGTGGGCGGCGACGTGGTCGCCGACGTCCTGGTCACCGGCATGACCGACTCGGAGGAGCTGTCGCTCCTGATCGACCTCGGCACGAACGGGGAACTGGTCATCGGCAACGCGGACTGGCTCGTCTGCTGTTCCGCCTCCGCCGGCCCCTCCTTCGAAGGGGGGGGGATCACCTGCGGGATGCGGGCCACGACGGGGGCCATCGAGCATATCTCGCTCAAGCCCGACGGCCGGATCGACGAATACAGCGTCGTGGGCGGCGGGAAACCCGTGGGAATCTGTGGATCGGGGCTGATCGACGCCATCGCCGAACTGCTCAGGGTCGGCTGCATCGACCGGCGGGGCCGCTTCGTCAAGACCGAATGCGGCAACCGGCTCCGGGAAGCGGAGACGGGGGAACGGGAGTTCGTCCTGTTCCCCGGCAAGGCAACGGCGCTCGGAAAGGACATCGTCCTCACCGAGCCCGATATCTCGAACCTGATCCACTCCAAGGGTTCGATCTACATGGCGGCGGAGTGCCTGATGGCCCATGTGGACATGACCTTTGACGATGTGAAGCACATCTACATCGCCGGCGGGTTCGGCAACTACCTGGACATCGAACGGGCCGTGGAGATCGGGCTGTTGCCCGACGTGGAGAGGAGCCGGTTCCATTTCGTCGGGAACGGTTCCGTCCAGGGGGCGAAGATGGCGCTCCTCTCCCAGGAGGCCCTGACCTATCTCCAGGTGCGGATCGCCGCGGCGATGACCGACTTCGAGCTGAGCTCCGACCATAAGTACATGAACGAGTACTCGTCCTGCCTGTTCTTGCCGCACACGAACATCGAGAAGTTCCCATCGCTGCGGGGGAAATACGGAAAGCCGGCGCAGGCGGAAGGGGCACGGGCACGCGCATGAGCCTGCGAATCGCCATCGCCGGAAAGGGGGGGACCGGCAAGTCGACCTTTTCGGCCCTTCTGCTGCGCAGCCTCCTGGCGCGGGGGATCAAGCCGCTCCTCGCCGTGGACGCGGACCCGAACAGCTGCCTGCCCGAGAAGCTGGGGATCGCCGCCGAGCAGACGATCGGCGAGCTCCGCGAGGAGCTCCGCAAAGACCCCGACAAGAAACCGGCCGGCGTCCCCAAGGGGGAGTGGATGGAAGGGATGATCAACCGGGCGATCATCGAGTCCACCGGCCTGGACATGGTGGTGATGGGGCGCCAGGAGGGCCCCGACTGCTACTGCTTCATCAACAACCTGCTGCGCCAGTGCCTGGAGAGGCTGGGAAAGCAGTACGCGGCTGTGGTGATCGACAACGAGGCCGGACTCGAGCATTTGAGCAGGAGGACCAACGGAAGCGTCGAGGTCCTGATCGTGGTGGCCCATCCGACCATAACGGGGGCGCGGACCGCCCGCAGGATCATGGAGATCGCCAAGAGCCTCCACCTGGACGTGGGCGCGAGCTTCCTCGTCCTGAACCAGGCGGACGGGGAGCTCGACGGGGAGCTCGCCGCCGAATTCGGCCGCACGGGGATCGAGCTCGCCGGGTTCATCCCCTCCGATCCGATCGTCCGCGAGTATGAATTGAAGGCGCAGTCCCTGCTGGGGGCCCCCGCCGAGTCAAAGGCCGCCGAGGCCGTCGATGGAATACTGGAGAAGATTCTCGCAAGGAGGAGCGTATGAAGATGCTGGAAGAGGCCAAAGGGAAATGGGCAGGTGCATTGAACGAGGTCGTCATCGGCGCCACCAAGGAGCAGGGCGGCACGCGCACGTCCACGGTGACGGTCGGGGGCGAGAAGACCCTGCCGTTTCTGGCGTACGAGGGTCCGACGAAGAACCGCCCCGTCGTGGCGATGGAGATCCTCGACCGCGTGCCGGAGGACTGGCCGAAACCGCTGACGGACGCCCTGGGCGACGCGGTAAAATCCCCCGCCGAGTGGGCGAAGAAGTGCGTCGACCAGTTCGGCGCGGACCTGATCTGCCTGAAGCTCCAGGGGACCCATCCCGACTTCGGCAACGCCTCGCCGCAGGCCGCCGCCGCCACCGTGAAGTCGGTGCTCGCGGCCGTGGGGGTCCCGCTGATCATCTGGGGCTCCGACCACGACGAGAAGGACAACGAGGTCCTGCCCCGGTGCAGCGAGGCTGCCAAGGGGGAAAAGTGCGTGATCGGTGCGGTCAAAGAGGACAACTACAAGACGCTGGTCTCCTTCTGCCTGGCCGACGGCCACTCGCTGATCGGGCTCTCCCCGATCGACATCAACATCGCCAAGCAGGTCAACATCCTGGTGTCGGAGATGGGCTTCCCGCTCGACCGGCTGGTGATGTACCCCACGACGGGCGCGTTGGGATACGGCCTGGAGTACGCCTACTCGATCCAGGAGCGCAGCCGCATCGCCGCCCTCGGCGGCGACAAGATGATGTCCATGCCGGTCATCTGCATGATCGGGCAGGAAGCCTGGCGCGCCAAAGAGGCCCGCGCGTCCGCAGAAGAGGCCCCGGGGCTGGGCGACGAGAACATGCGCGGGGTCTTCTGGGAGATCGCCACCGCCTCGGCGCTCCTCCAGGCCGGCAGCGACATCATGGTCATGCGGCATCCCGAGTCGGTCGCCGCGATCAAGAACGTCATCACCAAACTCACGAAATAGGGAGGGAACGCATGTACGTCATCGGCGAGAGAATCAACGGAATGTTCACGGACATCGGCAACGCCATCGCCGCCAAGGACAAGAAGCCCGTCCAGGCCATGGCCGAGAAACAGCTCGCCGCCGGCGCCTCCGCGCTCGACATCAACGTCGGTACCCGCGTCCCCAAGGCGGACCGGGCCGCCGTGATGCAGTGGCTGGTGGAAACGGTCCGTGAAGTGACGAACAAGCCCCTCTGTGTCGACACACCCGCCCTCGAGACGATGCGCGTTGGGGTGGCCGCCGCGGCGAAAGGGGGGCTCCCGGTCGTGATCAATTCGACGATCGGCCAGCAGGACAAACTCGAAGCGTTCATGGCGCTGGCGCACGAGTTCGACGCCTCCATCATCGGGCTGTCGATCGACGAGAAGGGGGTCGCCGCGACCTGTGAAGAGAAGCTGGAGATCGCGATGCGCACCATCGCCGCGGCCATGGAGGCCGGCGTGGATGTGGAGAAGGTCTACCTCGACCCCATCGTCCTGCCGGTGAACGTCAACCAGACGGCCCCGGGGATCGTCCTGGAGACGATCCGTCAGATCAAGATGCTCTCCGACCCCGCCCCGCACGTGGTCGTGGGGCTGAGCAACCTCGGTCAGGGGGCGCTGGAGAAGCACCTGATCAACCGGACGTTCCTGGTGATGGCGATCGGGGCCGGCATGGACGCCAGCATCCACGATCCCCTCGACGAAGAGCTGACCAACGCCATGGTCACGGCGGAGCTGCTCTTGAACAAATCGATCTACAGCGACTCGTACCTCAAGGCGTACCGGCAGGGATAGGCACCCGTCCGCCCCGCGGGCCTGCCGCGGGGCGGTCACAGCCTCCACCGGAGATTCTCCGCTTGCCGCAGTCCGGGCACGAAGCGCTCCCCCGTCTCGCCCTTCCCTCTTCCGGGGCCCTGTCGAACCGTACGGGCCCGCCGGAGTTGCTCCTGACCTCTGCTGCTGGTATAATGAGTCGCAAGGAGGCCCCCATGAAACGTGAAACACAATTCAAACGGTGCCCCGGCAGCCTGGTGTTCATGCAGCCCAAGCCGGACATGATCCCCTGCGTGGCCTGCGGCGCCGAGACCGAAATCTGGAGCGACGAGGCCGAGGGGAAATGCCCCGCCTGCGGGGCCACCGTCGTCCGGTACGCCAGTCAGTCCTGCGTCGACTGGTGCAAGCACGCCAAAGAGTGTCTCGGCGAGGACAAGTACAAGAAGTACGGCGAGATGAAGGAGGCGATGCGGAAGCATGCCCTGATCAATGCGATGACCCAGGCGATAACCCGGGCGACGCCCCAGCACTCCGGCGCCGCGGCCGAGCGGATCGGTCGGGCCAAGAAGGTCGCCGGCTACAGCGAGCTGATCCTCGCCGAGGAGCCCGCGGCCGACCCCAACGTGGTGTACGCGGCGGCCGTCCTGCTCACCCTGGGCGACGCCCCGGCGGAGACCGACCGGCCCGCCGGCGAATGTCCCGCCGCTGTCCCGGAGATCATCCGCACGCTGGGGTATGCCGACGATTTTATCGCCGAGGTGTGCGGCATCGTCACCGGCGACAGCCGTCTCCGCGATCGGTTGAACTTCCGCATCGTCCACGACGCCGCGCGCCTGGCGGATTCCGAACCGGACCGCATCCGCGCCGCGGCGGCCCCGCTCGAGGCACCCTTCCTCGCCGCGTTCCTGACGGCAAGCGCCCGGCGGTTCGCCGAACGCCGGGTCCTCCTCGGCAGGCCCGACGATTCCCGCACCGGAGACGCCTGAACCGTTCCGTTCCCCGGAAGCCCCTGCCGCGGCCGGCCCGGCCGGTCCGAGCCGGCACAGCCCAACCCTGTGCTGTTGAGGCGGAATCGTTTGCCCGGTCGGCAGCGGGCGGGCGCTACTGCGCGTCCTGCGCGTAGACAACCCGGAACGTCTCGTGTGTCCCCGGAACCTCACTCCCGCCTTTGTCCAGTGCGATCAGCTCCACCGTATAGGTTCCGGGGGCGGCCGCCAGGACGGTGAAGTCGAATTCATGCGCGAACTCATAGACCGAATAGGAGAGCTGGTCGGGCATCCCCCGGTTGTACCTCCTGCCCAAATTCAGTTCACGGGTGGTGACGGCGATCTCGGCGCCCTGCGCGCTTCTGATCCGGTAACGGACCTTCGCGATCCGGTTGTCGGCTAGATAACAGAGGTAGGCGGTCTCGGTCACCGAAGACGGGATCGGCTTCACGACCCCGAACAGGCTGAACTCCTCGCCCGCGGCGATCCGGATGCCGTCTTTCAGGTCGCGATCGATGGTCTTGGGTGTTTCTTCGTCCACGGTATAGCGGTTATCCCCGTCCCCGGCTCCGGCCGTCCTGATCTCGGCCCTCGTCAACACCAGGCGGTCGCCGTGCTCGAACCGGACGATCGCCCCTTCGAGGCGCTGCTTCTCCGCTGCCGTTGTCCGGTAGGTAATGTCCGGCTCCCCGATGTCGTAATGGAAGAACAGGGTATTCGGGCTGTCGATGACCCCCGTCAGCAGGGCCTTGCCCAGTTCGAGGTAGGAGGTGGCGCTCTTCGTCTCGTCCACGTTGTACAGGATGAAGCCGAGCAGTGCGTTGTCCGGGGTTCCGTAGGAAACGCCGGCGACGGTATTGACGACCTCCAGGGAGTTCTGCGCCCGCCAGCGCTTCTTGATCTCGTAGCTCCGGGAAAAGGTCTCGGGGAAGAAGTATCCCGCGAAGGGATCGAGAAATATCCGGTACCCCTGCGCCGCCGCGAAGGCCTTGAACTTCGTCAGGTGGTTGTCCGGGCTGAAGCGGCCGAACAGCTTGAACAGGGGCTTGAAATGGATCTGCACGGTCTCGCTCTGGAGGACCGCGTCACCGGATACGATCGCGACCCGAAGGGTGTAGACGCCTTCGGTAAGGTCCTGCAGCAGCGCGCCCGAGGAATCGCGGTAGCTGGTGTCGAAATCCTTCGTGGCCCCGCCCAGGATGAGCCCCCCGAAATAGGTGCTGGTGACCAGCACCTTGTTGCCCGGCAAGAAGAATCCCCCGGGGGCATTGACCAGGTCCGGGGCCTTGTTCAGGTTATGGGCCTCGCCCGCCGGGTAGCCGGTCTCGACGGCGCTGTCGGGGGTCACGCCCGTCGCATCCACATGGCTTGCGATCACCCGCACGGGGGTTCCCGCCGCCTGTTCGCCGCGGAAAAGCTCTATCCGCACATCGCCGATCCTCGGCACGCCGTCGGCAAAAAAACCCACCACGTACAAATCCCGCTTTTCGCCGAAGGTGCGCTCGCTTTCGCTCGGCACGGCGATGGTGAACATCCGCGCCGGGGGGCCTGAGTCCGGGCTCGAACAGGCCGCCGAGAACAGCAGGCCCAGGGCCAGACACCACAGGGTGAGGCTTCTGCCGAAAAAACGGGACTTCTCCATCTCAACCGACCTCCGCAGACCAGGAACCGAACATGGCGGGGCAAGACCGAGCAGCCGAACCCTCGGTCAGCGGTTCGTCACCGCATGCCCGTCAGCGACGCCGACATGGCGCGGGGATCGCGGCTGGGCCAGCGGCCGCTGTCCACCTGGGCCAGAAATGCGCCGACGATGGCGTTGAACCCGTCCGGGTCCTCGCAGTTGACGGCGTGGCCGCAATTCGGCATGACGGACAATGCCGCCGTGGGGATGTTCCGCTTCATCAGGATCCCCGGGCTGAGGCAGGGAAAGTCCTCATCCCCGGTCAGGACCAGCGTCGGCACGCTCAGCGCGTTCATCTGCTCCACCAGGTCGTACAGCGACGGCCGCTCGCGCTGGCAGCCGAGCTGGGTGTTGGCCGAACCGACCGCGGAATGGTCGGCAAGCATGCGTTTGAATTCCGCAAAGCCCCGCGGGTCCTTGTTCTCGAACTGCACCCGGGAGGGGCCGGCGGCGTACTTGTCCGCAAAGGCGGCCATGCCCCGGTCTTTGATGAACGCGGCGATCGTTTCCGCTTCGGCGCGAAAGGCCTCCCGCTGCGCCGGTTCGGCGCCGTATCCGCAGCCGCCCACGGTGAGCGAGCGGGCCCGCGCCGGATGGCGGAACCCGAAATGGAGGGTGGCAAATCCCCCCATCGACAGGCCGACGACATGGGCACGGTCGCTGCGGAAATGGTCGAGCACCGCGAGGATGTCGTCGGCGGCGCGGTTCTGGGAATAGGCCGCGACCGCCTCCGGTACGTCCGAGGGCGGATAGCCGCGGGCATTGAAAGTGATGACGCGGTACCGCTGGCCGAAATGCCTGACCTGCGCCTCCCAACTGCGGTAGTCGCCCGCGAATTCATGGACGAGGATCACCGGGGTACCGGTCCCGGTTTCCTCACAGTACAGCCTCACCCCGTCGTCAGTCACCGCGTATGGCATCGGCCCCTCCTGCAGGAATAGTCATGACACGCGTTATGCCTAGAGCGGTTGGGGAAAAATGTCAAGTCCGGGGATTCGTTCCTCCGCGGGAGATGACCCTCCCCCGGCACCGAGGCTTTGACAGGAATTCCGCTCTGTGGTTTACTTCCCTTCGGGCGGGGCGGCGAGGTGCCGTCCCGACCGTTACGAAATCGGCAGGGGGATACGGGAGGAGCAGGTATGTCGATGAAGAAAAAAATCCTGTTCGTCGCCACCGGCGGAACGATATCGACCGAGCGGGACGACGCAATCCAGGGGTACATCTCCAAACGGACCGGGGAAGAGCTGCTTTCCGGACTCGCGCTCCGGGATGTCCGGGTGGAGACGATCGATTTCCGGAAGATCAACAGCCCCTACATGACGCCGCTCGACATGCTCGAACTGGGAGGGCTCCTCAGGGACAACCTCCACCGGAAGGAGATCGCCGGGGCGGTCGTCACCCACGGCACGGCCACGCTGGAGGAGACGGCTTTTCTGCTGGACCTGCTGCTGGCCACCCGGAAACCGGTCGTGCTCACCGGGGCGCAGCGGCCCGCCAGCGCCCGCTGGCCCGACGGACCTGCGAACCTCGCCGCTGCCTTTCGGATCGCCTGCGACCCTGCGGCCGTCGATCAGGGTGTGCTCGTCGCCTTTGCCGAGCGGATATTCGCCGGCCGTGAGGCACAAAAAGTCCATTCCACGGCGCTGGAGGCCTTCGCCGGCCAGGAGGTGGGGTTCGTGTATCCCGACCGGGTGGTCATCGCAGGAACGCGCCGCGACCGGTCTTGTCTCCGGTGGCCCGCGGCTGAGCTTCCCGCGGTGGACATCCTCCCCTTCTACAGCGGGGCGGACGGCAAATACTTCCGCACGGCCCTGGGGTCCGGCGTGGCCGGTCTGGTGGTCGAAGGTCTGGCCATGGGCAATGTGAACAAGGCGTATTACGACGGGATAAAAGAAGTCCGGAAAGCGGGACTGACCGTGGTTCTCACGACCCGCTGCCCCCACGGTCGGGTCATCCCCTTCTACGGGTATCCCGGCGGCGGCGCCTCCCTGAAAGACCTGGGTGTCGTGTTCGGCGGCAGCCTTCCCAGCGCCAAGGCAAGGCTCCTGCTGATCCTCGCCCTGGCCGCGGGGTATGCCCCGGGAGAGCTGCCGGCCCTGTTCGACAGCCTGTAGTCGCTTTCGGAAACCGGTCGGATCGCCCTGCTCCCCGCGGCGCGCCGCGGAGAGCAGGCTTCGCGGGAAACGCCTTCGCAGATCACTGGACGGTAACGGTCCCGGT
This sequence comes from uncultured Syntrophobacterales bacterium, assembly GCA_903928915.1. Taxonomy (GTDB): domain Bacteria; phylum Desulfobacterota; class Syntrophia; order Syntrophales; family UBA5619; genus JAKAFS01. Next base: position 10,617 of record CAIYSL010000008.1, read on the forward strand.
CATGAAGGGGTGTACCGCACAAAAGTAGGGGAACACGCCGGCCGAAGCGAAGGTGAACGAGAACGACTGGCCGTTTCCCAAAAACGGGCCCCCCCATACCCCGTCGGCGACCGGAGTCGCCCCGCTGGTCGTTGCGTGGAGTGCAAACCCCGTATTGGTCCAGACCACCGTATCCCCCGCATTGACCGTGACGGACGCCGGGGCGAAGAAGAAGTCCCCGATCGCAACGGCCACGGTGGCCGCCCCGCCCGCCGTCGCGAACGTGGACGTGAAGGTTTCCGCCAGGGCATTACCGGCGGCATCCATCGCGCCAGTGGTGACCGTCACCGTGTACAGGGCGCCGCCGGCAAGATTTCCCGCCGGCGTGAACGTGTACGTAGTGCCCGCCGCGGAAATCGTGCCCGCCACCGGCGTCCCGCCCACCGTCACCTGGAAGGTCGCGGCGTTGATCGTCGCCGGATCCATCGTCCGGTTGAACGTCACGGAAACCGCGTTCGTGCGCGGAACGCCCGTCGCGCCGTTTACGGGACTTACCGCGCTCACCGCCACCCGTGGCGGGCCGCCCAGGGCGGGCAGCCCGTCGAGCATCGCGTCGTCCGCGCTCCCGTTGAGCTGAAACCCCACCACATTCCTGTCCGCGGAGAAGGCAATGTAGGTGGCGCTGCTGATGTCCTGCTGGATAAACAGCGCTTCGGCCAGGTTCACCACCTTCGCGTTTCCGCCGAGGACGAGCACCCGGGTGGCCACAGCCATCCCCCCGTCGGTATAGGCAGTAAGGGTTACCGTTGCGGCGTTGATTTCCGTGTTGACGAAGGCGATGCCGGTCCAGCCGTTCTTCTCGATCTTGGCGAACACCCCGGCCTTCGCCCCTCCCCTGCCGTCTCCCGCGTACGCCGCGAGCCGTCGGTCGTCGAGGGTGCCGAAAAGCTCGAACCCCGCCAGGGGCTGGGTGGAGACGATCTTGAACCACGCCGTACCTGCGGGGAGGCCGAGTTGCTCCACGGTTCCGACGGTCTTCCCCCCGCCCGCGAGCGAATCGGTGATGGTCGGCAGGGGGGTCCCCTCCGCAGTATAGGGCGTTATCGTTATCGTGCTCTCCAGGGGCGACGGATTGCTGGCCACGATGCCGGTCCACCAGCCGTTGCTGTCCACGTGGGGATAGTACCGGGTGGAGGCGGTCTGATCCGTCAGGAGGATGCCCTCCAGTCGGTTGCCGTCGTGCGTGCCGAACAGCTCGAGCCCCACGACCCCGCCTGCGTTCCGTATCACCGCCGACCGGATGTCCGGTCGGGGCTGGCCGTTGAACAGCTGAGCGACCGTGAAGGCCCTGTGCTCGTTCGCGTTGAGGGTCAGGGCCCGGGTCTCGCCGGTGTTGAAGGCAATCGTGGTATTCTTCACCTCCGCCGTGGTGTTGACCAGGCTCAACCCCGTCCACCATTGGGTCCCGGAGTCGATGTGCGTGACATGGATATCCGAGACGTTGAGCTGCTTCACCGCGGGAATCGCCGCCCGGTAGGACCCGTCGATGAAGAATTTCGTGTACCCCTCCACCGTGTCGGCGTCTGTTTCAAAGACGATGTAACCTATGCCCGTGTCATTGCCGAACTCATCGGCGACGGAGACCTGTCTGCGCCCGAGGGCGGGGATGGCGACCGCCCTGCTCTCCACGAGCTGGCCCTGATTGCTCAGGGCCAGCAACGTACCGGTCACCCCTTGGACGGCGCTCGTATTTATGACGGCGATCTCCGTCTGCCAGGGGGGGGTCGTGTCTACGTGGGGAAAGTACAGAGGCGCGGCCTCTGTCGAGCCTGCGGCAAGCAGGAGCAGGGAAATCAACAGGAACGCACGGTTGATTTTCTTCATGGCCTTTTCATCCTTTCTCCTTTCGCTTCGCGGCATGATCGGTACGGCCGGGTTCTTCCCCCGATCGCACAAGCGGCGTTGGGCTGTACCTGCACATCTGTCTTCTCGACGAGGCACTATTCTCCCTTCCGGGGACTTCAGCGTAGGATGCGCTGAGGACAACCACAATACGGGCCGGATGGAAGCATATTGGTAGGCGTAACCCCATACGGCACTGCGGGGGAGGACCGCTGTTCCGTGCGATACCCGTCTGAGGGCTATCGGCACGCCGGCAGCGCATCGCCATTTGATCTTGCCTCTCTATTCGGGTAGAATAGATTTCCGGCCTGTTCCGCGCAGAGAGGAACAGGCCCGCGGGGCGCGGGTTCCGTGCAGAAGCAGGGCCGCCCGGTCGCCTGCCCCGCAGTGGACTAGTTTGACGCGCAGCGCTACACCGTTCGGAAAGGAGCTCATCTCTATGGAAAGCAGGATCGCCGAGGCCATCGAACCCAAACACCCCCCCATCGCCCTGCTCTGGGCTGATGAAAAGCCCGCCGGGGCGATGCAGTTCGAGACGGGGAAGTGGGGCTGCGTCATGTGGCTTGCCGTGTCCGCCGCCAAGGGGAAACCGGCGGCCTGCGATGCGGCCACCTTCGGCTGCATCGGCGGCGGGGTCGGGATGGGGTTCGGCGACCGGTACAAGAGCTTTCCGGGCAGCGAGGAGGGGTTCTGCCACTTCCTCTCCTCGGGGATCGAAGGGTGGGCGGAAGGCGCCGCCGTGGCCGAGATGGTCAAACCCTTCCTGCGGGGCGAGGCGTACGAAAACTTCATCCACGGCGAGCGGTACCTCAAGACGCCGGCGCTGGTGCGGCGGTTCGTCGCGTCCCTGCCGATCGTGCAGATCCCGAAGCGCTTCGTCGTGTTCCAGCCCCTGGCCGAGGTCGATCCGGCCCAGTCGCCGCCGGAGACGGTGATCTTCTTCGCCGACCCGGACGAGCTCTCCGCCCTCGTGGTCCTGGCCAACTACGGCCGGGGGGACAACGAAAACGTCACCATCCCCTTCGCCGCCGGCTGCCAGCAGATCGGCATCTACCCCTACCGGGAGGCGCAGACCGGCCGGCCGCGGGCGGTGGTGGGGTTGACCGACCTCTCGGCCCGCCTCGCCGTACGCAAGCAACTCGGCGACGACTTGATGACCTTCGCCATGCCCTTCACCCTCTTTCGGGAGATGGAGGCGAACGTGGAGGGATCGTTCCTGCGTCGCCATACCTGGCAGGAGCTCCTCGCGGCAAAGCGGGAACGGCGCCGCGGATGAGCGGGGAAACTCGCACAGCCCGCGGCCGTAACCGGCGCCGCGGGGACCGAACCGGCGGCCCTCCGCCGGGATGACGGGTAATCCATACAGCCATCCGGAGAAGGCGCCATGTCCGTCCTGTCCGCCGCAGTGCTGCTGTTTCTGGTGATCGATCCCTTGGGAAACGTCCCCTTCTTTCTCTGCGTGCTCAACAAAGTAGACGAGCGCCGGCGGAAGGCGATCATCCTCAGGGAACTGGGGATCGCCTTTGCCGTCCTGGTACTGTTTCTGTTCTTCGGACAGTATCTGCTGGTCCTGCTCCAGATCTCCGAGCCCTCGCTCAGCATCGCCGGCGGGATCATCCTGTTCATCATCGCGCTCCGGATGATCTTCCTGGGGTCGGAGAAGGTGTTCGAGGACACCCGGGAAGGCGAGCCCTTCATCGTCCCGCTGGCGATCCCCTCGGTCGCCGGCCCGTCGGCAATGGCCGCCGTGCTGCTGCTGATGTCCCGCGATCCCGGCCGCTGGCCGGAGTGGCTCGCCGCCCTTGCCGCGGCCTGCCTCCTGTCGGGGCTCATCCTCTTCTCCGCGAGCAACCTGATCCGTCTCGTCGGGGACCGTGTCCTGTTCGCCACCGAGCGGCTGATGGGGATGATCCTGACCACGGTCGCCGTGGAGATGTTCCTGTCGGCGCTCCGCACGCTCTGCCCCTGAGGGGAGAGCGGCGGCTTCTGCATCGCGCCTTGACTTTTCCCCCGCCGTCCGCTAGAACACGGTACCTTTTCAAAATAACCGCAGAGGGAGAATCGGAGATGAATACCAGAAGCGCCTGTCTGACCGGGATCAACCGGATTGAAGTACGAGCACGGGAATTGACCATCGGCCCGGACGAGGTCCTCGTGAAGACCCACCTGGCAGGGATCTGCGGCTCGGACAAGAACCTCTACAGCGGGATCATCCCCCCCTCCGGCGGGCTGAACACGGAGATGCGCACCGTCTTCGCCTACCCGTACTTCCTGGGACACGAAGGGGGCGGCACCGTTGTCGCCGTGGGTGAACGGGTCCGCGACCTGGCCGTCGGCGACAGGGTCATCTCCTTCGGGTGGATCGAGACCCTGTCGGACTATTTCAAGGGGAAGGAGGAGGACCTCGAACGGGTGCCCGCGGGTATGGATATGGACCTGGCGTGCCTCGGGGAGCCGATCGGCTGCGCGGTCTTCTCGGGGCTGATGTCCAAGATCCAGCTCGGGGACGTGGTCGCCGTCTACGGGATGGGATTTGCCGGGCAGATCATGGCCCAGGTCGCCAAGGCCAAGGGGGCGTGCCAGGTGATCGGCGTCGACGTGGTCGACGGGAAGCTGGCCCTCGCCAAGAAGCTCGGCCTGGATCACGCCATAAACGGCGCGAAGGATGACCCGCTCGCCGCGGTCATGGAGATCACCGGCGGCCGCGGCGCGGACGTGGTGGTCGATATGGCCGGCTCCGCCGACTCGGTGAACCTCTGCAGCGCCTCGGTGAAGCACAACGGGATCATGGTCTTCTACAGCTGGATCACCCAGGACATCACCGTGAACATCTCCCGCTGGCACAACAACAGTCTGGAGGTGATCAACACGGGCCTGGTCCACCATGGGATCACGCAGCGGACCCTCTGGACCCCGCTGGCCCTGCGCCCCGTCCTGCAGGGCCAGCTCCAGGTCGAGCCACTGGTCACCCACCGGTTTCCGCTCTCCCGGATTGCCGAGGCCTTCCAGACCGCGGCCAACGATCCCGCGGCGATCAAGGTGGTCGTCGAGCCGGACAACCGCTGAGCGAGGGCCTCGTGCGTTCTGCCGGGCTGACCGCCCCGCGGCCGGTCACGCAGCCCTGCGCCGGTCCCGCTTCAGGGTAAAGATCATCCCCGTGGCGGCGAGCAGGGCGGCAAGCTGGACCCACCAGGCCAGGGTGTAGGACCCCCGGAGGTCGTACAGCCACCCCGTGACCAGCGGACCGAGCCCTCCCCCGATCCCGGCGCAGAGGAAATTCATCATCCCGTAGGCCGTTCCCAGGACGTCGCGGCCGAACCGGTCGGCCAGGAGGAAGGGCATCATCGTCACGATCGACCCCATCCCGAACCCGAACAGGAGCGAGGAGGCGAACAGGAGCGCCGCCGTATCCGCCCTGAGCAGGAGGAACATCCCCCCCGCCATGGCGATCAGCCCCAGCCCGGAGACGTGCTTGGCGTCCCGGACCCGGTCGGCCAGCCACCCGAAGAAGAACCGTCCCAGGGTCCCGGTCACGCCGATCAGGCCGATCGACGCCGCGGCGGCCAGCTTGTCGATCTGCCGGTCCTGGGCGTAGGCCACCTGATGGACCAGGGCCGCCAGCTCGGCCATCACCGCCACCCCGTAACAGAAGGCGATGATCCAGAAGCGGCTGTCCCCGAGGATCGGCCGCAGGGCCGGCCTCGGGGCAGGTGGTCCGGCGAATCGCCCCTCCCCCGCGGCGGGCCCGGCGGGGTCGCCGTCGGGCAGCAACCCGTGCTCCTCGGGGCGGGTCTTCCGCATCAGGGTCTGCCCCAGCCCCACCCCGACGATCAGCATGAGCGCGGCCAGCATCGCGAACCCGGCGCGCCAGCCCCAGTTCTCGACGACGAACCCCGCCAGCGGCGCCAGGAGCATCGTCCCCACCCCGAGCCCCACCGAGGAGGTCCCGATCGCGAGCCCGCGCCTGCGGACGAACCACTTGCCCACCGAGGAGTTGCAGACGACGACGCCGAAGCAGGCGGCCCCCGTCCCGCCCACGAGGCCGTAGGTCGCGTAGAACTGCCAGGGCTCCCGGACCAGGGTCGTCGCGAAGATGCCCGCCGCCATCAGGCAGGCCCCCGCGGTGATCGTCCAGCGGGGGGCGATCCGGTCGACCAGCCGGCCCGTGAAGATCCCTCCGATCCCGTAGAAGAGGACCAGGAAGGACATGCCGGCCGAGACGGCAGAGCGCGACCACCGCAGGTCTTCGGCCATCGGTGCGACGAACACGCCGAAGATGAACCGCGTGCCGTAGTTGATCGCCATGATGCACAGGGCGCCGATGACCACGTACCAGCCCCAGAAGATCCGCCTGCCCCCGCCGAGTGTCATCGCGCGCCGCCCTTGCCCCTCCGCATCCCGACGGGCCGCCCTATCCCCGCTCCAGCAGGCGGAAGGCCTCGGGGAACCGGGTGCGGGCCTCGTCGTGCAGGGGCTTCACACGGGCGATGAACAGCGCCCGCTCCTGGGGGGTCAGCTCCACGATCTCGCCGCCCGCCGCGACGATCGCCTTCCGGGCGATCTCCTCTTCGGCCACGGCCAGCTCCCGCTGGGCGAGGACGGCCGCGCGCACGGCCTTGGTCATCGCCTCCTGCAGCGCCTCGGGCCAGCCCGCGAAGGCCGCGGCGTTGCAGTAGATGCCCCGCGACAGGTAGATGTGGCCGGTGAGCGTGTGGTAGCGGTGCAGCTTGTGGACCCCGTAATCGACGGTGTTGGCCAGGGGGTTTTCCTGGGCGTCGATCTCGCCGGAGGTGAGCCCCGCGATGGCCGGTCGGAGGTCCATGACCAGGGGGACCGCGCCCAGCAGCTCGTACGCCCGGGCGTGCATCCGGCTCGGCAGCGAGCGGATCTTGAGCCCCTGCATGTCCGCCGGCGTGTGCACCGGCCGGATGCGGTTCGAGACATGGCGGTAGCCGTTTTCGAAATAGCCGAGGATGCGGTACCCGGGGATCCGCTCTTCGATCTTCCGGGTCATGTAGGCCCCGAGCGGCCCGTCCATGGCGGACCGCGCCTGCTCCAGGCTTCCGAACAAGAAGGGAAGGTCGATGAATTCCAGCTCCGGCACGCGGTTCGTCAGGTAGCTGGTGGACTGGTAGGCGACCGTCAGGATGCCGCGCTCGCTCATCCAGAGCACGTCCTCGGACTTGTAGCCGAAGTCCATCACGTTCCAGACATACTTGATGTCCACCTCGTCGCCGAACTGGGCGATCAGGCTGTCCCCGATCATCTTCAGACTGCGGCTGTGGGTCGTGGTCGCAGGGCCGTAGCCCCCCATGCAGATCTGTACCGTCATTGAACACTCCCTTCGCGTTGGTTGATACGGCATTGCTTTTCAGCGGGTGGAATATAAGGGGAACGGGGCTGCGTGTCAATGAAATATGGACCCGGAGAAGAATTCTTCGCGGGGCACGGAAGGCGACGCGGCACGATGCTCGTCGGAAAGACCGCCGCGGCGCTGTTGTACTCCCGCACCGCGGCGTTGCAGCACCGGCGCGCGTACTCTCCGTTCCGCCAGTCGAAAATACGGTGCGGCGGCGACACCCTCCGGCGGCGTCCCTGCTACGCCGGGTAGAACTTCTTCCCGAAGAGCTCCATGCTCAACCCGGTCAGGTCGGCCCACTTCATCGGGCCGCCCTTGTCGGCCGGGAACCCCAGCCCCCAGATGATCCCCACGTCGATCATCCGAACGTCGTCCACGACCCCGCGGTCGAGGATGTCCTTCCCCACCCGGACCATCGCCGTGAGCAGGCCCTTCTGGATCTCCTCTTCGCTCAGCTCCCGGGGAGGCCGGTTCGCGATCAGCGCGAGGGCCTCGGGATCGACGCTCCCGTCCTTCAGGAAGAACCCCTTCCCCGACTTCTTCAGGCCGAGCCTGCCGGCGCCGACCACGTTCTTCAGGGTCTGCTGGTCGATCCCCATCCCGATGAACACCTTGTGGGGGATGTCGATCCCCACCTCGTCGATGAGCCGGATCGGCCCCACGGGCATCCCGAAGCGGGTCATCGCCCGGTCCACCTTCTCGATGGGGTTGCCCTCTTCGATGTAGCGCAGGGCCTCGATCATCTCGGGGAAGAGCATGGCGTTGACCACGAACCCCGCGTTGTCCCGGCAGACGATCGGCCGCTTCCTGATCAGGGCGGCATAGTTCAGGAGGTTGTCGATCGTCTCCTGGCTGGTCTTCTCGCCCCGGATCACCTCCACGAGCTGCATCAGCCAGACCGGGGAGAAGAAGTGGATCCCCCCGAACCGGCCGGGGTTCGTCACGAAGGGGGCCATCGCGGTGATGGGGATCGAGGAGGTGTTGCTCGCCACGATGCAGTCGTCGCGGATAACCCGGCAGAGCTCACCGTAGACCTGTTTCTTGACGCCGATCTCCTCGAACACCGCCTCGACGACAAGGTCCGCCGACGGGAACCCGTCGTCGTACGCGGAGGTGGTCGTGAGGCGGGCCATGACCGCGTCCACCGGCTCGGTCAGACGCTTCTTCTCGGCCATCCCGTCGAGGATCTTCCGGACGAAGGCGCGGCCCGGCTCAAGGGCCGCGGGGATGTCCTTGACCAGCACCGGCAGGCGCGTGTTCCGGAGCGTATCGATGACGATCCCCCGCCCCATCGTCCCGAACCCGAGAACCGCGACCCGCTTGAGCTCTTTGGGGACGAACCCCTTGGTCATCATCGCAGCGGGCTTGTCGGTCATCCCCTTGAGAAAGAAGGTGTTGATGCTTCCCTTGGCCTCCCGGGAGAGGACCACCTCGGTGAAGTAGTTCCGCTCGATCGCCAGCCCCTCGCTGAGCGACACCTTCAGCCCCTCGTGCATCGCCCGGAGGGCGAGCATCGGCGCCGGGAGCTCACGCCCTCGCGTCGCCTTGAGGATCCCCGCCCTGGCCTGCTCGACGACGGAGTCGAGCTGGCTGAAGTCCCGTACGGGCCGCTTCAGGCCGGCGGTTCCTGCGATGATCTCCTCGAGGAAGGCCTTTCCCGCCGCGAGCAGGTCGCCTCCGGCGGGGACAAGCCGGTCGACGATCCCCAGTTCGGAGGCCGTTGCCGCCGGGAGCATCTGCCCCTTGAGGATCAGCTCGATCGCCGGAGTGCCGATCAGCCGGGGGAGACGCTGCGTGCCGCCGGCGCCGGGGAAGAGCCCCACGTTGATCTCCGGCAGGCCGATCAGGGTGTTCTTCCCCTCCTTGGCGATCCTCCCCGTGCATACCAGGGCAAACTCCAGGCCGCCGCCGAGGCAGTGGCCGTGAATGGCCGCGACGGTGGGGATGGGAAGTGAGGCGAGCCGGTTGAAGGAGCTGTGGAAATGCTCCATCGTCCGGTCCACCTGCGGGGCCGTCTCGACCTGGGAGATCAGCTTCAGGTTGGCGCCGGCGAGGAAGTTCTCCGGCTTGCCTGAGATGAATACCACTCCGCGGACCCCCCGGGCGGATTCCAGCTCCGCCAGGAGCTCCGCGAAGCTCCGGAAGGCATCATCGGTCCAGGTGTTCATCCGGTCGCCGACCACGTCGAAGGTGACGACCCCGATCCCCGCTTGCTCCACCACCATGCTGAATACCTTGCCCATCGCGCACCTCCCCATCGCTTACGTGGTTCAGTATCTCTATGGCTGCATCAAACCGTACCGCGATCAACGCGAATCATGCCAGGAGCAGGACAACTGAGACGGTCGCCGTTACTGATACCGAGGCCGGTCAGGGCCGGGATGGCTATCGGGCCGTCATCCGGAGCGATCCGTCGAGACGGATGCACTCGCCGTTCAGCATCGGGTTTTCGATGATGTGGCGGGCCAGCGCCGCGTATTCGGCGGCCCTGCCGAGACGTTTCGGGAAGGGCACCGTCTGGGCGAGCTGCACCCGCACGCTCTCGGGAAGTCCCGCCATCATCGGCGTGTCGAACAGCCCCGGGGCGATGGTCATCACCCGTACGCCGTAGTCGGCGCACTCCCGGGCGATCGGCAGCGTCATCCCGGCGACACCCGCCTTCGAGGCGCTGTAGGCAGCCTGACCGATCTGCCCGTCGAAGGCGGCGACGGAGGCGGTGTTGATGATCACCCCCTTCTCCCCCTCCTCGTTCGGGGCGTTCTTCGTCATCTGCTCGACGGCCAGGCGGATGATGTTCAGCGTGCCGACGAGGTTGATCTGGACGACCCGGCTAAAGAACTCCAGCGACATCGGCCCCTTCTTGGACAGGACCTTTCCCGGATCGGCCACACCGGCGCAGTTGACCGCTACGTTGACCGTCCCGAAGGCGGCGGCGATCTTCTCCATCGCCTTCCGGGACTGCTCGTCGCTCGTCACGTCGGCGGCGGCGTAGAGGCAGTTCGGCCCCAGCTCGGCTGCGATCTTCTCACCGCGTTCTCCGGCGATATCCAGTATCGCCGCCTTGGCGCCCAGCGCGATCAGGCTGCGGGTGGTCGCCTCCCCGAGACCCGAGGCGCCCCCGGTGATAACCGCGATGACATCTTTGATCTGCATAGACATTCTCCCTTCTGTCGTTCATTGTATCATACTGCCTCCGCCGGACGGACGGGGCGCTGCCCTGCAAAGAGGGGAAAGGTACGGCGTCGCGGGGTCGATGATCTACGGTGTGGGGCCTCAGGCGAGACGGCGGCACTCCCGGGCGGCAGCGCTCCTCCACAACCGCCGGTTCCCTTCATGCCCGAAGTCGCCGCTTTTTTCAAGGATAATATCAGACGGTGCAGTCCTTGTCGGGCAAAGGAAGATTCTGGCCCATCATAGCGAGGAATTGGCCCACGCTCTTCTCGCGAACAGTGGGATGGCGGAGGGAACGCTCGGTCCTGATGGCGTACCGCATCCCCCTCCCCTCGCGAGTCTTCTCGACGTACCCCTCCCGCACGAGATCGCCGATGATCATCCGCACGGTCCGCTCCGTTATCCCCACCTTGCCGGCGATATCCAGTGCGGTCATCCTGGGCCGGTCGGCCAGCAGGACCAGGACAGCGGCATGATGGGTAATGAAGGTCCAGTCTTTCATCGCTCCTCCGAAAAACATCTTCCGTTTCCGCGGTAGGAATTCCAGGGCAGGCTACATTTCAGTTGACAACGGCCTCCAAGCATGAAATAAGATGCATGAATTTTTGTTCATGAATACGTATTCTTGTTTCTACGGGCACTATCTAGCAGATATCGCCCCGCGGTGCAACAAATTTGTGAGTCATCATTTACTTACGAAAGGAGAAACAACAGAGTGAAAAAAACGGTATCGTTAGTCATGAGTCTCGTCCTGGCGGTCCTGCTGTGTCTTGCCGTCGCCGGGTGCCCCGAGAGGGCCATGGCCCCGCAGGAGGAAAAGAAGGCTACCCAGCCGGCACCGCCTCCCGCGCCTGTACCCGAGCCGGCGCCTGCCGCGCCCGCCGCGCCCGCTGCACCGGCGGCCAAGTAACGTACCCGTCCGCCCCCAGTCCGGAGGCACGAAAAAGCGGGCAGCCCTCAGGGCTGCCCGCTTCCGTTTTACGCCGCATGCCGGTCCGTCGATCGGTCCCGCCGCCGCTTCCGTCTGCCCGCCGACTCCCGCCCCGGCAGCGGACCGGTCACCCCGATTGCCCGCTTAGGGCACCTCGACGAACCGGGAACGGCTGACCCCATCCAGCAGTTGGAACGACTCGGCCCGCACCGCGAACACCCTGGCCTGACCGCTTTCGGCAACCTCCCTCAAGTGCGGATGACGCAGCAGCAGTCTTCTCAGGATCGCCGCTTCGTGCTCCTCCTCGTCGATGCTCCGGAACAGGCCGTGCACGGTCAGCGCCCGGATGTCCTGCCGTTTCCGCTCCGCGTCCGCCTCCCGGGTATCGATCAGGAGGCTGACGCTGCTGTTGTCCTCGAGGTTCCGGTATTTCTTCGTCGTCCGCAGCGTGAGCATGTAGAATTCCCGGCAGTCGTCGTCGGTCACGTAGGACATAAGCGAACAGTGCGGTTTGCCCTCCGCGACAGTGGACAGGACGCACAAGTCGTTCCCGTTGACGACCTTCCGGATCTCTTCCCACATGGCGGACGTCTCCTTTCTGTGCCGGTCTCGCCGGGATCACGGGACATCGTCCCTTCACCGACCCCGTCTGTCCCTTTTGTATACCGATGCGGCCGGTAACACAAGGGCGGGTTTCGATTGCCCGCAGCAGCCGATCCGTGGTACCGTCGTCAAAAAGGAGGTGGCGCCGGTGTCCGGAAACTGGTTAATCCTGGCCGTGCTGGTGATCGGCTGCGCGGGAAGTCGTCCCTCCCCGGCCGGGCCGGACGGCGGCGGGCTCGCCCCCTGCCCTGGCACGCCCAACTGCGTCTCGTCGCAGAGCACGGATCAACGGCATGCCGTCGCCCCGCTTAGATACGAAGGGGCGGCCGGCGCGGCGATGCAGCGGCTGATCGAGGTCATCCGGGGGATGAAGCGGGCGCGCATCACGACCGTGCGGGAGCGGTACCTCCACGCCGAGTTCACGTCGCTGATCTTCCGGTTCGTGGATGACGTGGAGTTTCTCCTGGAGGAGGAGACGCAAACGATCCACCTCCGGTCCGCCTCCCGCGTCGGCACCTCCGACCTGGGGGTGAACCGGCGGCGGGTGGAGGCGATCCGCTCCCGGTACGACGCCCTCCGCGGAAAGGAAGAGCTCAGCCCGGGAACAGATCGATCACCGTGATCTCCGGCGGGGAGAGGAAGCGGATCGGCGGCCCCCAGGTCCCGGTCCCCCGGCTGACGTGGAGCAGGGCGCCCTTGGCCAGGCGGTAGTCCCCGGTGTGGTACGCAAAGAAACGGCTCGTTAGCAGGCTGAAGGGGAATATCTGCCCCTGGTGGGTGTGCCCCGAGAGCATCAGGTCGAAGGCGCCGGGGGCGTCCGCCTCGACGTAGGGCTGGTGCTTCAGGAGGATCGCGAAGCGGCCGCTGCGCCCGGCGGCGCCGGAGAGGACGTCCCGGTCCGACAGCCCTCCCCGCGGGCCGAAGGGGCGGATCGTCGGGTCGTCGACCCCCGCCAGGTCGATCACCCCGGCCACGGCCGTCATCTCCTGCCGCAGCAGGGTGAACCCCGCCTGTCTGATGAACTCGACGGCGTCGTCGAGCCCCGCATAGAACTCGTGGTTCCCGGTAACGGCGAACTTCCCGTACCGGGGCCTGATCTCCCGGAACTGGGCCGCCGCTTCGGCCATGCTGTCGAGCTGGCCGTCCACGAGGTCGCCGGTGGCGACTATGAGGTCGGGCGAGGCCTCGGCTACCTTCCGGAGGATCGCGGCGAGCCTTCCCTGCCGCACCAGGACACCCACATGGACGTCGGATATCTGGACGATCCGCAGCCGCTCCATCGTCCGCGGGAGCTTCGCCGAGCGGACGACGACCCGTTCCGTCCGGAGATGGCGCGCCTCGAACAGCCCGTAGCAGGACACACCGACCGCCAGTGCGCAGGGAATCAAGAACAGCATCCGCGCCGTCGGGAGAAACCCCGCGACCTCCCGGCGCAGGGCGAGCCCGGCAAGGGAAATCACCAGCCGGTAGAGGTCGATCAACAGACCCGTCGCGAAGAACAGGAACAGGACCGCCATCCAGATGTAGCCGGTCCAGGCCACAACCTTGACCAGCAGCTCGAGGCCGAACCGCTCCGCCGCCCGGACGACGATCGGGGCGATCAACCCGAAGAACAGCAGCGCCGCCAGGGCAGCCTGAACGGCGGGACCGGGGGCGAAGGCCGCCCGGACCTTCAGGAAGAAGTAGGCGTGCAGACTGCCGTACAGCAGGAAGAAGGTCAGGAGGAACAGGTTCACAAAACGGTACCCCGCCGGTTGATCCATACAAAGGGGAGGCCGAGCGCCCCGCGCCGGCCCCCCGCCGCTGTCCTTGTGTGTCTTTTTTACCATACTGCCGGTTCTTATGCAACTTCCCCGGCAGCCCCGGCATCCCTCCCGTGGTAGCCGGTCAGCTCTGAGGAGAGGGGAGTCGCGGCCGCGATGCGAAGATTTTTCGGGACCTGCCGCCAAGGCGCAGCGGCAGCTGTCTGAGCGCCGGCAGGCGCGAGTTTTGCCGTTGCAGCGGAGCGAGACGGTGCAGGGTCGAAAAGGATTGCGGCGCACGTGAGGGCCGGCTCCATCGGAACTCTGAGTTCCTGCCCCTCGGGCCGATGAAATTGACAATCCAGCGCGGAGGTGCTATCCAGCAGCCGTCATGCGCGAAGTTGACAGCTCTCTTAGCTCAGCATGTTCCCCCTGCGAGGCCGGGGGGAATTCTCGGGTTCATTTACGGAAGGAGGATGACGATGAAGAAGCTGACGATCTGTGCGGTGCTGATTCTGTTTTCGGCCGTGACCGTCTTCGCGGCGGGGCCGGATGCCGCTCTGGCGGACAAGGCCAAGGCGGAAGGAAAGGTGACCTTCTACGCCAACATTACCTCCGTCGAGCCGATCCTGGCTGATTTCACGAAGCGCTCCGGCGTCAAGGCGGAGTACACGCGCCTCTCGACGACGAAGTTCATCGCCACGATCCTGACGGAACACGCGGCCGGCAAGCTCACCGCCGACGTCCTCCAGGCGCCGATGCCGGTCTTGGAACTGCTCAAGGAGAAGGGGGTGCTGGCCTCCTACACCTCCCCCGCATCGTCCGGCTACCCCAAGTGGGCCAACACCGACGGCAAGATCCAGAGCTTCGGAATCGAGTATGTCGCCCTGATCTACAACAGGGAACTGGTCAAGCCGGCCGACGTCCCGAAGAAGTACGAGGACCTGACCGACCCGAAGTGGAAGGGGAAGATCGTCATGGCCGACCCCTCCTCCCACGCCACGACGATCTCCTGGCTCGTCGGTCTGAAGGAGAACGTCATCAAGTCCGACGCGGAGTGGATGAAGTTCCTCAAGGGTCTGGCCGCCAACAGGCCGATGTTCGTCGCCTCCTTCGGCCCCACCCCTGCCCCGATCGAGAGTGGCGAGAAGCTGATCGGCATCTCCATGCCCAAGTACATCATCACCAAGGCCCCCGCGCCGCTCTCCTGGGCTCAGGTCTCCCAGCCGATGCTGGGGACCCCGCGCGGGATGGCCATCGCCGCGGGCGCCCCGCACCCGAACGCCGCCCGGCTGTTCGTGGATTACTGGCTGGCGAAGGATTCGATGAAGATCCTGGCCGAGAAGGTGGGCGAGTACGTCCTCGCCCCGGGCGTCTATCCGCCGATCGCCGGGATCGACAAGGCCAAGGTGATCCCGATCCGCGAGCTGAGCGACGACGAGATCAAGAAGTGGGGCGGCGAGTTCAAGAAGATCTTCGAGACGGCGAAGTAGACCCGTCTCCGGACACCTCCGCCCTGCCCTCCCCCTTCGAGGAGGAGGCGTAACAGGAGGCGGAGAGGGATTCAGGGTGAGGGGTCATTCGCACGGATACGCCATGGAAATCAGAATCAGCGGGCTGAACAAGCACTACACCTCCGAGGGCAGGACGATCCGGGCGCTCGACGACGTCGACCTGACGATCCCGGCCAACGAGATCTTCACCCTCCTCGGGCCGAGCGGCTGCGGGAAGACTACGCTGCTGCGCTGCATCGTCGGCCTGGAGATGCCCGATACGGGCGAGATCGCCATCGGCGGCGACGTGGTCTTTTCAGCCGCCAGGGGCCTGTACGTCCCCCCGGAAAAGCGGGGGCTGGGGATGGTGTTCCAGACCTACGCCATCTGGCCCCACATGAACGTCTTCGACAACGTGGCCTACCCCCTCCAGACCCGGGGCGAACCCCGGGAGGAGATCAGCCGGAAGGTCGCCCGGACGCTCCACTTCGTCCAGCTCGACGGGTTCGAGAAACGGCCGGCCACAAAGCTCAGCGGCGGCCAGCAGCAGCGCGTCGCCCTGGCCCGGGCGCTGGTCGGCGAGCCGAAGGTGATCCTCTTCGACGAGCCCCTGTCCAACCTGGACGCCAAGCTCCGGGAGGAGACGCGCAAGGAGCTCCGGAGCTTTCTCACGGAACTCAGGATCACCGCCGTCTACGTGACCCACGACCGGATCGAGGCCCTGTCGCTCTCCGACCGCATTGCGGTGATGAAAAACGGCCGGATCGTCGAGCTGGGGACGCCCCGGGAGATCTACTTCGACTCCGATCGGCGGTTTGTGGCGGATTTCATCGGCCGGGCAAACTTCATCGCCGGGACGATCGCCTCGGTTTCGGGCACGGAGACCGCCGTCGAGACCGCAATCGGCAGGATCGCCTGCGAGCGGAAGGGCGCCCCCGCAGCCGGCGCCACGGTTAGCGTCTGCGTACGGCCGGAGTTCATCCGGGTAGTGGCCGCAGACGCTGGGGGGCCGAACGTCTTCACGGGAACCGTCGAATCGCTGGTCTTCGTGGGAGACGCCTACGAGGGGGAGGTCCGGGTCGGGGAGACCCTCCTGATCTTCCGGGTCGAACCGATGACGCCGATCCGCGTAGGCGGCCAGATCGCCCTGCGGTTCGATCCGCGCCACTGCTCCCTCCTTTCGAACTAAGAGCGGGGAACGCGCGATGCACAAGAACCGATCGGCCCTGACGCCGTCCCTGATCGCGATCGTGGGATTCCTCACGGTCTGCCCCGTGGTGATGCTCGTCCTGGGGAGCTTCAGCCAAGGACTCGGCGCCTTCGGCACCTTCACGACGGCGAAGTACGTCCAGGCCTACACCGACCCGGCCTTCGCCGAAATCCTCGTCAACACCGCCATCTTCATCGCCGGCTCGGCGGTCGTGGCTACGCTCCTGGCCCTGTTTCTGGCCTACCTGAACACCCGGACGAACATCCCGGGCAAGTCGCTGTTCGGAATCATATCGCTCATCCCGATGATGGTCCCGCACATCCTCTTCGCGGCGAGCTGGGTGTTGCTCCTCAACCCCTCGAACGGGATGCTCAATCTCGTCCTCCGGCAGCTCGGCTGGGAGGGGGCGGCGTTGAGCATCTACACCCTGACCGGGATGATCCTCGTGGAAGGACTCCTGGACATGCCGATCGCCTACCTGGTCATCGCCCCGGCCATGTCGGCCTTCGACGTCGCCCTGGAGGAGTCCTCCCGGGTCTCAGGGGCCGCGAACCTCCGGACGCTCACCCGGATCACCCTGCCGGTCCTCCGGCCCGCGATCCTCGCCGCCGCGACGCTGGTCGTCGTCCGGAGCCTCGCCTCCTTCGCCGTCCCCTCGGTGATCGGCATGCCCGGGCGGATCTACGTACTGGCCACCCATATCTACCGGGTCGTGGCCACCGGATACGCCGCCGACTACGGCCTGGCCGCGGCGGTGGGGATGAGCGCCCTGGCCGCCTCGATCATCCTCATCTTCCTGTACCGGCGGCTGACCAGCGAAGGGGAGAAGTACGTGACCATCTCCAGCCGGGGCTACCGGCCCGCGGTGATCGACCTCAAGGGGGCCAGATACCCGCTCTTCGGGATCGTGGCGGTCCTCTCCTTCGTCCTGATCGTCCTGCCGGTGCTGGTCCTGATCTACACCTCGCTCGTCCCCTACTCGATGGTGCCGAGCGCCCGGGCCTTCGCGATGATGAGCGCCCGGCACTGGACCGCGGTCCTCAACGACCCGGTCTCGCTCCTGTCGCTCAAGAACAGCCTCATCCTCGGCGTGGGCGGGGCGACGCTGGGGATCTGCCTGTCATTTTTCGTCTCTTATGTGATCGTCAAGGTGCGGACCCGGGCCGCGGGGCTCCTGGAGTCGCTGAGCTTCCTGTCCTTCTCGTTTCCGGGGATCGTGGTGGGGATCGGGTTCATGTGGTTCTTCGTCCAGACGCCGCTGTACGCCACGATCTGGGCGCTCTTGATCGGCTACATCGCCACCTACCTGCCCTACGGCATCCGGCCGCTGACGAGCGCCTTTGTCCAGGTCCACGGCCACCTGGAGGAATCGTCCCGGGTTTCCGGGGCCGGGCCGCTCACCACGATGCGGCGGATCGTCCTGCCGCTGCTCGTGCCGGGGATCGTTTCGGGGTGGATCCTGATGGCGACGATGTTCGTCCGGGAGCTGAGCCTCTCGGTCGTCCTCTCCCGGCCGGGGACCGAGGTCCTGGCCGTCCAGATCCTCCGCTTCTCCGAGGACGGGCTCTGGGGGAGACTGTCCGCCCTGGGGATCATCATGATCTTCATCTCCACGGGCCTGGTGGCCGCCGCGACCTGGATCGGAAAGACATTTACGAAGGTGGAGAAGTGAGGGCCGCCAGAACCCGGGGAACGGTCTCGTCCGGACTGATCTTGGGCCAGGCCGCGATCATCTTCCCGTTCTCATCGATCAGGAAGGCCGAACGGGTGACGCCGAAGTACCTCTTCCCGTACAGCGACTTCTCCCCCCAGACGCCGTAGGCCTCGGCCGCCGCGTGGTCCGAGTCGGACAGAAGCGGGAAGTTCAGGGCGAGCTTGTCGCTGAATTTCTTCTGCACGGCGGCCGCGTCCGGACTGATCCCCACGGCGTCCGCTCCGAGGGCGTTGAGCCTGGCCAGTGCGTCCCGCACGGCCTCGGTCTGCTTTGTTCACCCCGAGGTC
>CAIYSL010000009.1 GCA_903928915.1 uncultured Syntrophobacterales bacterium
AATACCTTCTTCATAAACACATCCTCCTTTCGCAGAATTATCGCGGCGCGGGAGAACTGCCCGTCGAGCGCGACGGGCGGAACAATACGCTCTTTTTTTACCTTGTCAAGACATTTTTCTCATTATATAGATTTTCCCCACGGGGAGGAGGGGGCATGATCCTGGGCATAGATGTGGGGGGGACTCATACCGATGCGGTTCTGATCGATAACTTCACGGTCTGCAGGAAAGCCAAGGTAGTCACCGACGAAAAGAACCTCCTCACCTCGCTTTTGGCAGTCACGACTGAGCTCGTGGACGCGGACACCGTAGCCAGGCTCGAACGGGTCGTCCTCAGCACCACGATCTCCACCAACGCGATCGTGCAGAACAAAGTCGATCCCGTCGGGATGATCGTTGTCAGCGGCCCCGGACTCCCCCCTTCCCTCCTCGGGGCACCGGAGGCAACGCGCTTTCTTCCCGGTTACGTAAACCATCGCGGCATCCAGGTCGAAGAGGTCGATTCTTCCCAGGCCGAAGCAATCGGCGCCTCGTTCCGCGCCGCGGGCATCGAGCATTGCGGCGTCGTGAGTAAATTTTCGCCGCGGAATCCTCACCAGGAAAACAGGCTCAAATCGATCATCGCACCCGGCATGCGCCATGTTTCGCTCGGCCACCGCATGTCTGGCCATCTCAATTTCCCCCGGCGCATCGCCACGACCTACCTCAACGAGGCGATCTGGGAGCGGTACCGTCACTTCGTATCCGAGGTGCTCCGCTTCGTCAAGGAACGGCGAATCGATGTTCCCATCTACATCCTGAAGGCCGACGGCGGGACCTTCGACATCGAACAATCTGTGGAATTTCCGGCGCAGACGATCCTCTCCGGCCCCGCGGCAAGCGTCATGGGTATCGTCACCATGGCCGAGTTCAGCCAAGACGCCGTCGCCCTGGACATCGGCGGCACGACGACGGATATCGCCTTGTTCGCCGACGGCGTCCCGCTCCTGGAACCCTTCGGCGTGACGATCGAAGGCCGCAGAACGCTTATCCGGGGACTCCGCACCAAGTCCGTCGGTATCGGCGGAGACAGCGTCGTTTCCCTGCGCGGGGGGAGACTCTCGATCGGGCCCGAGCGACAAGGCCCTGCCGCCGCGTTCGGCGGCCCCGGACCCACGCCGACCGACGCCCTTGTCTGCCTCGGTCTGACGGCGATCGGCGACCGCGACCGGGCCGCTGCTTTCCTGCGTCCGCTTGCCGAGGGATTGCAGCTTCCCGTCGCGGAAGCAGCCGAGGCCATCTTTGCCGCGACCTGTGGCGCCATCTCCTCGCACGTCCGCGCCGTCATCGCGGAGATCAACAACCAGCCCGTCTACACGATCCATGAGATGCTCGCAGGAAAGCGCCTCACCCCCCGCCGCCTGTACGTAGTGGGCGGCCCTGCGCAGGCCCTGGCGCCGGAGCTTGGCCGGCTGCTCGACTGCGAGGCCTGCATCCCCCCCCACGCCGAGGTCGCCAACGCGATCGGCGCCGCCCTTGCCCGCACGACTGCGGAGCTGACCCTCCTCGCAGATACGGAACAGCGGCTCCTCACCGCCGCGGAGGAGGGGCTCCAGTGCCCCATACAATCCGCGTTCACCGGCAAAGACGCCGTCCGCATCGGCACGGAGATGCTCCGCGAAAAGGCGCGGCAGATCGGCGCCGCGGAGGAGGACATGGAAATCGAAGTCGTTGAATTTCAGGAATTCAGCATGGTGCGCGGCTACACGACCTCCGGGAAGAACATCCGCGTGAAACTCCAGATCAAGCCCGGAATGATCGCCGGTCTCGCGGCAGGGGGAGTACGATGAGCAGCGCGCGAAAACGAACCGGGCTGGTATTCTTTCCCGCCTTCGACTGGTCGATCTCGCCCAGCCACCCCGAACGGGAGGAGCGGCTCCTGTATACGCAGGACCAGGTGTTCGAGGAGGGGCTTCTCGACTGCGATGGGGTGATCGAGTACAAGCCGGGGCTCGCCACCGCCGAGGACATCAACCGCGCCCACATCTGCGTCCCCGACGCGCTTTCCGTCGTAACCGAATCGCACCTGATCTCCGCGGGCGGCGCGATCACCGCTGCCGAGAACGTCCTGACCGGCCGGGTCGACAACGCCTTCGCGCTCGTCCGCCCCCCCGGGCACCATGCGATGCTCGTCGTCCACGGCGCCCGGGGGTTCTGCAACGTCAACATCGAAGCAATCATGATCGAACACATCCGGAGCCGCTTCGGCCCGAAGCGGATCGCCGTCGTCGACACGGACTGCCACCACGGCGACGGAACGCAGGACATCTACTGGAACGACCCCGACACCCTGTGCATCTCACTCCATCAGGACGGTCGGACGCTGTACCCCGGGAGCGGCTTTGCCGACGAATTCGGTGGCCCCAACGCCCTCGGCGCCACCGTAAACATCCCGCTCCCCCCGCGCACCGGGGACGAGGGATTCCTGATGGCCCTCGAACGAGTCATCCTCCCCATCCTGGAAGAATTCAAGCCGGATCTCGTGATCAACTCCGCCGGGCAGGACAACCATTACACCGACCCGATCACGAACATGCGGTTCACCGCCCAGGGGTATGCCCTGCTCAACGAGCGGCTTGCCCCGCACATCGCCGTCCTCGAGGGCGGATACTCGATCGAACAGGCCCTTCCCTACGTCAATGTGGGAATCATCCTCGCCATGGCCGGTCTCGATTACAGCCATGTCCGGGAACCCGACTACGACCCCGCCGACTTCCGGCAGCCCCCCGAGATCACCCGGGCCGTCGCCGAGGAGACCGAACGGGTGATGAAGCTCTGGAAAAACCGGGCCGGCCTGAAGGCGAACCTCATCGGCAGCGCCCGGTACGTGAAACGGAGAAAAGCCGTCTACTACGACACGGACGGTATCAGCGAACAGCAGGAAGAAACGGTGCGAGTCTGCGACGACTGCGGCGGCCTGGTGATGATCGAGTCGAGCGCCGATACGGGCCGGCGGATCTTCGCCGTGATCCTGCCGGGCAGGTGCTGCCCCGTCTGCAGGCAAAACGGAGAGATGTTCTTCGAGCGGACCAACCGCGGCAAATACGACCGGGTCTACTTCCAGGACCGGGAGCGGGACCTTTTTTTGACGAAATGAGGGGCAGGAGCCCCGCAGGGGCCGCCCCACAGCGCAGCGCAGGACGGGAGGAGCAGATGGCAGACGAAATCACCCAAAGGACCCAGGAAACCGCGAAGAAACTGTTCGGGGGCGGGATCAAGATGGACCCGCCCTATCTGTTGTGGAAGGCCTTCGATCGCGAGCTCGCCAACGATTTCTCTCGGTTCATCACCGGGAATCTGTACTCACGGCCCATCCTTTCTCTCCCCGAGCGGCAGATGGCCGCCTGCGCCGCCCTGGCGGCCCTACGCGCCGCGGACGAGCTGAGACTCCACGTCAACGCCGCGCTCAACGTGGGCTGTGACCCGGCAAAACTTGCCGAGGTTTTTTTTCAGATCGGAACCTACGCCGGGATGCCGGCGGTAAACGAGGCGCTGGCCGTGTACCGCGACGTCCTGACCGAACGCGGCGAGTGGCCGCTCAAACGATGAATCGGTCGGTGCGCTCATTCGCAGCGGCAGTCCGAAGGCCCCGCAGGGAGAACCTGGGTGAGCGGCCCCTCGTCCGGTGCGGAGATTCCCGGGCCTGCGATGCCCAAAGCCCCCAACGGCCACTGCGCAGGAAAGCGGCAGGCGGTGCGGCCCTACCCAACGGCAACGCCGCAAGAACGTTCCCCGGCGGGGATGATCCGGGGTGCGGGGTCGCCCGGTCTGGTCTGCCCCTATGAACCGGCTGGTCATCCGCGACCCCGAAGCGGGTCACTGGCTGCTGTTTGATCGTCCCCGGATCGTCCTTCAGGCCCGGAACGTCTCCGACGTCCTCCCGCTCCTTGAAGAAGCCGAGCGCCTGGTCCGGGTCGCCGGGAACTACGCGGCCGGCTGGGTGGGCTACGAGGCGGCGCCGGCCTTCGACCGCGCCTTTTGCACCCGGCCGGCAACCGCCTTTCCTCCGGCCTGCCTGGGCATCTTCGGCCCTCCCGCGGTCCTGGAGGCTTTGCCCGCCCCCCGCCCCCTCCCCCGCTCCGCTGACTGGCAGCCGACGGTCAGCCGGGACGAATACTCAGCCGCCATCGGCCGCATAAAAGGGCACATCGCCCGGGGCGACACCTACCAGGTGAACTACACGCTGAGACTGGCGAGCGCTTTTGCGGCAGACCCCTGGGAGCTGTTTCTGACGACCTGCCGCGACGCCCCTTACGCGGCCTTCATCGACACCGGAGCCTTTGCCCTCTGCTCCGCCTCGCCCGAGCTCTTCTTCGCACTCGCGGGCCAGCGGATCCATTCCCGGCCGATGAAAGGCACCGCGCCCCGGGGGGAAACCCACGCCTCCGACCGCGCCAACGCCCGCTGGCTGTACCGCTCCGAAAAGAACAGGGCGGAAAACGTGATGATCGTCGACATGATCCGTAACGACCTGGGACGGATCGCCTGCACCGGGAGCGTGCAGGTGCCCCGGCTGTACCGCCTCGAACGGTACCCCACTCTCTGGCAGATGACCTCCACGGTCGAGGCCCGGACAGAGGCGGGGCTCCCCGCACTCATGGAGGCGCTGTTTCCCTGCGCCTCGATCACCGGCGCCCCGAAGGTAAAGACCATGGAGATCATTGCGGCAATCGAAACGACGCCGCGCAACATCTACACCGGCGCGATCGGCCTCGTGGCCCCCGGTCGCCGCGCCCGGTTCAGCGTCGCCATCCGGACCGTGCTGATCGACAAGGCCGCCGCCGCCGCCGAATACGGCCTCGGCGGCGGCATCGTCTGGGATTCCACGGCCGAGGAGGAATACGCGGAGTGCCTGATCAAGGCCCGGATCCTCTTCGCCCCGCCCACCCCTCCCCCCTGCGAGGCCCCAGACGCGCAGGGGGAGCGCGGCCCCGTCCGGGAGCTGCCCGATCGAGCCACGCCGTCCGGTCCCGGTGCGGAGCCGTCAACCTCCGCAGAGCCCGGGGAGTTCCAACTGCTCGAAACGCTGCGCTGGAGCCCGGCAGAGGGCTATTTCCTCCGCGCGCGCCACCTTGAGCGCCTGCGCAGCTCGGCTCGCCATTTCGGCTACCGCTACGATGAAGCCCGGATCGAGGCGGCATTGGCCGAGGCGGCCGGACGGCTCGGCCCGGGCGAACACCGCATCCGCCTGCGCCTCTTTTCCGACGGCGGGGCGGCATGCGACTCCGCCCCCCTGGAACCGGGAGACGGCAGTCCCCTCCGGGTGCGCCTCGCCCTGCGTCCGATCGCCCGCAGGGATCCCTTCATCCTGAACAAGACGACCCGGCGCGATCACTACGAAGCGGCGCGGGCCCCCTTTCCTGACGCGGACGACGTTATCCTCCATAACGAAGCGGGAGAAGTGACGGAATCGTGCATCGCCAACGTCG
The DNA here is from genome assembly GCA_903928915.1 of uncultured Syntrophobacterales bacterium. Taxonomy (GTDB): domain Bacteria; phylum Desulfobacterota; class Syntrophia; order Syntrophales; family UBA5619; genus JAKAFS01. The sequence goes on from CAIYSL010000009.1 coordinate 5,469, forward strand.
TGATCCTCCGGGAGGGCCGGCTGGTCACCCCCCCGCTCAGCTGCGGCCTCCTGGCGGGAACCTTCCGCGCGGAGCTGCTGGAGCGCGGGAAGATCCGGGAAGAGCGGGTTACCATCGGCGAGCTGCGGTCCGCGGAAAAGATCTTCCTGGTCAATTCCGTCCGGTCATGGCGTGAGGCGCTCCTCCTGCCGGACGGGGAATCCTGACCCACCGGGGCTGTGGACGGAACACGCCGCGAGGCCAGCGGACCGGACCATCCGTTTGCACACCCGGGGAACGCCCGCCTGCTCGCCCGCGCTCTTTGCCGTTGACAGCGCGGCCGATTGCCCGTATGTTCCCCGCACGGAGCAGGGGAAAACCGCGCTGGCGGCGGAGAAGATCAGACGAGGTGACGAACGATGCATCCATGGGGAACTGTCCCTGCGGCCGGCGCGGCTATCCGCTACGCCGTGCGGGAGGATTACCGGCGCTTCGACCAGAAGCGAAACCTGATCTACCAGGGGGAATGGAATCCGACCTTCGCGGGCCTCTCCCGAAGCGACCTCAAGCGGGCCCGGGAGGAGAAGCTCAGGCGGGGCATCCCCGGGTTCACCCGGCTGGACTGGGCGTACCAGATGGCGGCGACTGCCAACTGCGACGCCGCGCGGTTTGTGATCAACGTCCCCAACAGCGGCGGCACCTCCTGGCGGGGGATCGCGAAAGCGGCCATCGGCAGCGAAGCCGTCGAAGGATTACCCGCCTACTCCGGCTCGCCGGAGACCAACGCACGCGTCCTGAAGCGAATGGCCTCCCTGTTCGGGGCCGATGACGCAGGGGTCTGTCGGCTGGATCGCCGCTGGGTCTACTCCCGGTATTACGACCCGGAGACCCGCGAATCCTACCCGATCCGGTTCAGCGATGAAGAGGGGTACAGCCACTGCACCGAGCCCGGGACGCTGGCGGACCGCACCCAGGTCATCCCCGCGGGTATGCAGTACGTCCTCGTCTTCATCCACGAGATGGACTATGACGGAATCGCCACGGCCCCGACCCTGACCCAGATGGCCACGACGCTGCGCACCTATTCCCAGATCGCCCTGACCGCGATCTCGATTGCCGAGTTCATCCGGGGGCTCGGGTATCACGCCATCCCCAGCGCCAACTGCACCGCCCTGAACATCCCCCTGGCCATCGATGCCGGTCTGGGGGAGCTGGGCCGCAACGCCAAGCTGATCCATCCCCGGTTCGGCCCCCGCTGTCGGATCTCCAAGGTGATCACCGACCTCCCGCTGGCGGTCGATACCCCCCTCTCCTTCGGCGTAACCGCCTTCTGCGACGTCTGCGGGAAATGCGCCCGCACCTGCCCCGGCGGCGCGATCCCGGCAGGGGGGCGCTCCTTCGATCCCGCGGGGGAATTCGGCAACCCCGGGGTCCTGGTATGGCAGGTCGACCACGACCGCTGCAAGAAGGTCCAGGCCAAAATCGGAACCAACTGCGGTATCTGCCTGGCCTCCTGCCCCTACAACAAACCTTCCGGACCGGGCCACTGGCTGGTCAAGTCCTTAATCGCCCAGACCCCGCGGCTGAACCGTATCCTCCTGCGTGGCGACGACCTCATGGGGTATGGCAGGGGCAAAGCGGCCGGGAGTTTCTGGAAGCGCTAACACGAAGCGAGAAGGTTGAGAACGGGATATGACGGTCGAATTCCTCATGATGGTCCTCAACAGCACGAAGCAGACGGACCTGCTCCGATCTACGGTCCGTCTCTTCCGGGATATGTCGGGGTGCGAGGCGGTCGGCGTTCGCCTGATCGGGAAGGATGACGCCCCCTCCGACACCGCAGTCGGATTTCCCGAAGGGTTCTCCTTGTGCGCGCATCATCCCTGTGACCCGGGTGGGGCAGTCGCTTCCTGCCCGGGCACTCCCTGCATCCCCCCGGGCGGGTGCATCTGCGACCGGGTAATCTTCGGTCGAACCGATCCTACCCGCCCCTTCTTCACCGCCGGAGGGAGTTTCTGGACGAACAGCACCACCGATCTGCTTGCCTCCCTGCCTGCTGCGGAAGGGGCGAGCGGGGCGATTGCGGGTTGCGCCGGCGAGGGGTACGAATCGGTGGCCCTGTTCCCGCTTGCCGTCGGCGCCGAGCGTCTGGGACTGCTCCAGTTGAGCGACCGGCGCCGGGACATGTTCTCGCCCGGTTCCATTGCCCACGGGGAAGCCCTCGCCGGTTGCCTGGCCGTGGCATTGGCGCGGGTTCGTACCGTTGAGGAAACGGAGCGGACCAAGGAACTGCTGGAGCGGACATTTCGGGCGATCCCCGATTTGATCACCATCCTGGACAAAGAGCATCGGGTGCTCCGGGTGAATCAGGCGATGGCGGACCGCCTGGGAATCGCGCCCGACCGCTGTATCGGCGCCGCTTGCCACGAGGCGGTCCACGGGATGTCCCATGCACCCGGATACTGTCCGCACGCCCTCACCTGTCAGGATGGCGGGGAGCACACAGCCGAGGTGTACGAGCCGGTCCTCGGCGGAAACTTCCTCGTGACCACGACGCCGCTGCACGACGACCAGAACCGGGTCGTCGGGTCGATCCACGTGGCCCGCGACATCACGGGCCGGAAACAAATGGAGGAGGAACTGCGGCAGAAATCGACCCGCCTCGAGGCCGCCAACCGGGAGCTGGAGGCCTTTGCCTATTCCGTTTCCCACGACCTGCGGGCGCCGCTGCGGGCCATCGACGGGTTTTCCCGGATGCTCGCCAAGAGTCTTGGGGATCAACTCGACGAGGAGGGCCGACGGAAACTACGGACGATCCGCGACAACGTCCGGAAGATGGAACAGCTGATCGATGCCCTCCTGGCCTTCTCCCGATCCGGACGGGCATCCCTTTCGCCGGCCCTTCTCGACGTGGGGGCGCTGGCCGACCTGGTATGGGAGGAGTTACGCGAACTCAGCCCGGAGCGCCGGATCGAACTGCGCCGGGAGGAGCTGCCCGCCGCATACGGCGACCGCACCCTGCTCCGTCAGGTCCTCGCGAACCTCCTTTCCAACGCCCTGAAGTTCACGAAGAACCGGGAAATAGCCGTCGTCGAGATGGGCGGCAGCCGGCAGGGGGAGGAGAACTACTATTTCGTGAAGGACAACGGAACGGGTTTCGACATGCGGTACGCCGACAGGTTGTTCACCGTCTTCCAGCGACTCCACAGCGAGGAGGAGTTCGAGGGCACCGGCGTGGGGCTCGCCATTGTCCAGCGGATCATCCATCGCCACGGCGGGCGGGTCTGGGCGGAAGCGGAGCTCGATCGCGGCGCCACGTTCCACTTTTCCCTGCCGGCGGCTAAACCGGGCGGTTGATCCACATTGTCTTACCGAGCCCCTTCCGGCACCGCGCCCCCTGGCCGAGAGGCATCCCGCCCCGATCGCCGGCAAAGGCGGATTTACCGCCTCACCCGGTCCTACACGCCCCTTCCCTACCCTTCAAAGCCGCCAGGATCTTCTGTGGGGTGATCGGCAGCTCCCTGATGCGGACGCCGATTGCATCGTACACCGCGTTAGCGATGGCCGGCGCCGTGGGGGCGGCCGCGGGCTCGCCTACCCCCTTGGCGCCGAAGGGTCCCTCTTCATGGTCCGTTTCGATCAGGAAGGTCTCGATCTCCGGGAGATCCATCATCGTGGCCAGTTTGTAATCCGCTAGGTTATCGTTCAGGACTCTCCCCTTCTCCATCTGGAACTCCTCGAACAGCGTGTTGGATAGCCCCATGACCACTGCCCCCTCGATCTGCTGCTCGCAGAGCTGCGGATTGATCGCCCGGCCCACGTCGTGCGCTGCGGCAACCTTCAGGACTTTCACGACCCCTGTTTCCCTGTCCACCTCCACCTCGATGGCGTGGGTGGCGAACATCCAGAAGATGCTGCTCAACCGTTCCCGTCCCGGCATGGCGGCCAGGAGCGACGAGCCCGCCGGCGAGTAGTGCCCCTCGGCCATCAGGGTGCACCCCCGGGGGTACTTCTTCTCCAGGAGCGCCTTGATCGTAAGCGGGGCAGTGACTCCTTCCCCCGATACCACGCCCTCGGCAAGCGCCAGGCAGCCCGGGTCGGTCTTGAAGAGCTCCGCGGCTATGGCGAGAATCCGGCGCCGCACCTCCTCACCCGCCTTCCGCACTGCGTTTCCCATGTGGAAGGTGATCCGGCTCGACGTGACGCCCGAGTCATAGGGGACGACGGCGGTGTCGGCGGCGGGAACCGAGATCGCTGCCAGCGGCACCCCGATCGCATCGGCCGCGATCTGGGCGAGCACCGTTGTCTGGCCTCCCCCCACCTCCACGGCGGCGCTGAAGAGGCTGACGCTGCCGTCCTGGTTCATCTTCAGCAGGCAGGAGGAATCGGTGGGCGTGGCAGTCGGCTTGATGACGCTGGCGATGCCCCTGCCCCGCACCTTCGGACCTCGGGGCTCCGGCCGGGGCCGGTCCCAGCCGATCGCCCGGCCCGCGGTCCGGAGCGTCTCCCCCAGCCCCACCCGGGTCAGGAGCTGGCCGTTGATGTACCGGTCGCCGTCCACGTAGGCGTTCTTCAGGCGGAGCTCCAGCGGGTCGATCCCGAGGCGCGCCGCGATTATGTCCAGCTGGGATTCGCAGGCCCAGGTAACCTGTGTGGTTCCGAACCCGCGGTATGCACCGCCGGCCTGTTTGTTGGTGTAGACTGCCCGGGAGAGGAGCTCCACGTTCGGAATCCGGTAGGGGCCGACCACAGTGAGCATCCCGCGGTAGGCCACGTCGATCCCCTTGGAGGCGTAGGCGCCCTTGTCCCAGACGATGTCCGCCTGACGGGCCGTAAAGGTGCCGTCACGCCGCATCCCCGTCTTCAGCCTCAGGAAGGCGCCGTGGCGCGTCTGGGATGCGGCAAGCTCCTCCTCGCGCGAGTACACCACCCGCACCGGCCGGCCGGCAGCGAACTTCGCCAGGGCCACGGCGATCACCTCGGCCACGAGGGTCCCCTTGCCGCCGAATCCGCCGCCGGAGGTCTCCGCCACACAGCGGACCTGGTTGAGCGAGAGCCCCAGGGAGTCGGCAAGCTCCTTGGCGCGGCGGTGAAGCCCGTCGGTGGCGGACCAGACGGTAAGGTCATCCCCCAGGGGAGAGTAGCGAGCCACCGCGGCGTGGGTCTCCATCGGCGTGTGGGCCACGGCATGGATGGCGAACTCGTCCGCGAAGACCTCGTCCGCCTCCCGGAACCCCGCATCCACGTCGCCGAGGCTGTACCGCCTGATCATACAGATGTTCGTACCGGGGACCACCTCGTACTGGCTCGCCCGGGTATAGTCCCCCAAAGCGGGGTGGAGGATCGGCGCACCTTCGCGGAGGGCCTCGCGCGGGTCGAACACCGCCGGCAGCTCCTCGTACCGGACGCGGATCTTGGCGAGGGCCTCCTGGGCCTGGCGCTCGGTCTCGGCGGCCGCTGCCGCAACCGGCTCTCCGACGAACCGGATCCGGTCGCAGGCTAGGAAGGGTTGGTCCTTGATGGTGCTCCCGAAGGTATACGGGGCGTCCTTTCCGGTGATCACGACCCGAACGCCGGGTGAACGTCTCGCCTCTGCGCAGTCGATCTCCACGATTCGGGCGGAGGCGTGGGGGCTCCGGAGAACCGCCCCGTGCAGCATCCCCAGCATCTCCACGTCCACGCTGTACACCGCCCTGCCGGTCACCTTATCCCTACCGTCGAGCCGCGGTACCGACTTCCCCACGCAACGGGTTTCCATCTCTTTCTCCTGTACCTTCGCCGTGCACGGCCTTCCGAGTATGCCGAGGGTGCACACCCTCCGGGACGCCGGGCCCCGCTCCCCTCCCGCTTCACTGCGCCTCTCCGGCAGGGGCGCACCCCCGACCGGCGGATGATCAGGTTACGGTGATGAAGTCCTTCGCGATCGGGCTGAAGAATTCTATGTACCGCGCCTCCCGGGTGGTCCGGTTTTCCATCCGGTGCCGTTCCCCCGCCGCGATGAACACCGCGTCTCCCGCCTGGAGGGCGAACTCCTTTCCGTCGATGATTTCGACGATTTCGCCGTCGAACAGGAAGATCAGCGACTCGCGCTTCTCGTGGTAGTGGTTCGGCACGTCTCCGCCGGGGGGGAGGATGCTCAGGTGTCCGGCCAGGGCTTTTGCGTTGTCCTCTTCCGTCAGGACGTACAGCCGGTGCCGCATCTCCGGGGTGGGGTTCACGATCCGCTTCAGCTCATCCAACCGTAGTACCTTCATCGCAACACCTCCTGGTAGGTCGAGGATTTGCTGATACATCACGCAGGCTGATTTGGCAAGCAGAAGTGAGGACGCCAGTATTCGATTGACAGACAGGACGCTTCTTCCTATACTCCCGCCAGAAATCGCGCTGCCGACCTGAGATTCTGCCAAAAACGGCCCTTATGACACACGATTACAGCCCCGGAGGAGGACGGTCATGACTGGAGGAGCGTTGCGGAATGTAAGGGTGAAAACGCCGGTTCTCGGACACAAACCTTCCGGCTGCACGCGCAGGCCACCACGGCCTGCGATGACCGCAGCAGTGATCCTGGCAGCGTTCCTCCTCAGCGGGCCATTCGTCCCTTCGGTCTGCGCCGACACCTATCCATCCAAGGCGATCCGGTTCATCCTTCCCTACGCCCCGGGCGGCGCAGTGGACACCATCGGCCGCATCATCGCCCAGAAGCTGTCTGACGGGCTCGGCCAGGCTGTGGTTCCGGAAAACAAGCCAGGCGCCGGCAGCACCATCGGCACCGAACTGGCGGTGAAGTCGAAGCCCGACGGGTACACCCTCGTGATGGGATCGGCCTCGATCACCATCACCCCGAGCCTGTACAAGCTCAGCTATGACGTGACCAAGGACCTCGCCCCGGTGGCCATGTGCGCCACGGGCGCCCAGGTGCTCCTCGTCCACCCGTCGCTGCCGGTAAGCGACCTCAAGGAGCTGGTGGCTTATGCCAAGGCAAACCCCGGAAAGCTCAATTTCGGTACCGGCGGGGTGGGCAATCCGGGCCATCTCGCCATCGAATTGCTCAAGAGCCTCGCCCAGATCGACCTGGTCCATGTACCGTACAAGGGGGCCGGCCCGGCCATGGTCGGCCTGATCGGCGGCGAGGTCAAGGTACAGGCCTCCAGCGCCCCTGCGGCGGCCCCCCACATCCAGTCCGGCAAGGTGAAGGCCCTTGCAGTCCTCGGCGACGAACGCTCAGCCCTGCTCCCGAACGTGCCGACGTCAAAGGAGGCCGGTATGGAGCACCTGGTCGTCATCAGCCGGTACGGTTTCCTGGCGCCGGCAGGGACCCCGCGCGAAATCATCGACCGCCTGAACGCGGTCTGGGCCAAGTCCGCCACGATGCCCGACACGCGGGAGAGACTCAAGAAGGTCGGCGAAGAGCCCCTCGCGAGCACGCCCGAGCAATACCTGGAATTTCTCAAGAAGGAGATCCCCCGCTGGAGCAAGGTGATCCGGGAGGCCAACATCAAGGCCGGCCAATGAACTGCCAGGGATCGGTGATCACACAGCGCTCCGGCGCATCTTCGACCGCAGCGGGAAAGGCAAACTCCTGAATGACAGGCAAATGGCAGTCATGCCGTAACGGCTGCAGGGATGCGCGGCCTATTGAACCGCCGCGCCGTGAAGCGCAGGCCGCGGCTGCCTGCGGGGTGGGATTATGACGGTGATGCTCGGGTACGATAGCCTGGCAGGCCTGATCGACATGGCCGGAGCCATCGACCTGCTCGAGGCGTCACTGGCGCACGAAGGGCGGGGCAACACCTTCGTCTCTCCCAAGACCGTCACCGATTTCACCGGGGGCTCGCTGCGCCTGCTCATGGCTGCCGATTATGAAGCGGGCTATTTCGCCACCAAGGCGTACAACCTGACTCGGGGGGCGGGCGCGCGCTACGTGGTTTCCCTGTACCGGTTGAGCGATGGCGAACTGCTGGCGCTCCTCGACGGCCAGATGATCACCGACCTGAGGACGGGCGCGGCTAGCGGGGTGATCGCCCGCCGGACAGCGATCGCCGGCCCGGTCACGGTCGGCGTGGTGGGCTCGGGCAACCAGGCCCGCGCCCAGCTCGAAAGCCTTGCCGCGGCCTATCCGGTGGAGCAGGCGCGCGTGTACAGCCCGAATGCGGGCCATCGGCAGGCCTTCGCCGCCGAGATGTCGGCCAGGCTCGGGATTCCGGTGCGAACTGCCGGCTCGGTGGATGACGCGGTCCGGGGGTGTCCGGTTGTGGCCACGGCGAGCGGCTACCGCGGCAGCGATCCCCTCGTGCGCCGGGAATGGCTCGACCGATGCCGTCTCCTGTGCGCCGTGGGCAACACGCGGTCCCAATTCGTGGAGATCGACGTGCCGACGCTTCGCGACGCAGCCCTGGTCTGTGTTGATTCCTTGCATGCCTTCGAAGAAGCGGGCGAGCTCAGAACTGCCGAGCAGAGCGGCGCGATCAGCGAATCGAAACGGGCGACCCTGGCGCAGGTGGTCGGCGGCGCGGCTTCCGTACCGCAGCAGGGGCTGGTCGTCTTCAAGTCGGTGGGCACGGCGCTCCAGGATCTGGCCCTTGCCGTGCGCTGTTACGAACTTCTGGCCGACCGGCCGGAGGTGTGCTCAGTGGCCGATCTTGCGCTGCCCAGGGCCGCGCGATGAAATACCCGGTTGCCGAACAGATCAGGGACAGGGAGTAGAGGTATGTCATTCACGCTCAAGGGAATCATGCAGGCGCCGGTTACGCCGATGCAGGAGGATTTCAGCTTCGACGGCGACGGGTTCGCCAAGATGGTCGATTTCCACGTCCGCCACGGCGCGCCGGCGATCGCCTGGCCGCACCACAAGGCCGAGTCGCTGAACATGACCATCGCGGAGCGGAAGCTCGGGGCGGAGATCGCGGTCAAGACCGTAGCCAAGCGGGTCCCGGTTTCGATCTTCGTGGGCACGCTTTCCGAGGAGGATTCGCTCGACCTGGCGCGCCATGCCCAAAAGGCCGGGGCGGATATGATCCTTACCATCTCGCCCTACTGCCGGCGTCCCTCCACCGAAGAGACCATGAACTCCATCCTCCGGATCGCGTCGCACACGGACCTGCCGGTCCTCACCTACAATTCGCCCTGGCGAAACGGCGAGGGGGTGGAGTTCACCGCCGATATGGTCCGGAGGCTGATCGAGAAGCTTCCCAACTACATCGGGATGAAGGACGCCGGGTTCCACAGCCCGAAGTTCATGGAGATCTCGCGGGTCGCCCTCTCGATGCGGCCCGGGTTTGCGATCATCATCGGCGTGGAGCACCTGCTTCCTGCTTACCCGCTCGGGGCCTGCGGCTCCTTCTCCTCCTCCGGGGCGATCGCGCCGCGCCTCTGCAACCGCTTCTTCGCTGCGCTCGAAGCGCGCGACTGGGCAACGGCGCGGGAGTGCCAGCTCACGATCGCGCGGCTCTGGCGCATGTTCAAGGAGCAGTACCCCTCGTCGCTCAAGGGGGCGATGATCATGATGGGCCGCCCCGTGGGCCCGACCCGATCGCCCTTGCCCACGGCGACCAGGGAACGGATTGAGTTCCTGCGCACGCAGCTCGAGGAGCTCGGGATCCTCCAGACCGAACCGCAGGGCTGGTAAGGCAGGAGTGCTCCGGCTAAAACCCGGAACCCAGATATCGTCCCGGTGACAACCGGGAGTCATCAACGAGGCGCCATGATACCTTTAGGAATGGTACACACCCCGGTTACCCCCTTCAAGGAAGACCAGGGCATCGACTATGATCGTTACGCCAGGCTGATCGACTTTCATCTGGCCCACGGCGCGGAAGCCCTGGCGCTCCCCATGCCCGAAGGAGAGGACATGAGCCTTACCGACCAGGAGCAGCGCGACCTCCTGGCCTTCGCAATCGGCCGGGTAAAGGGCCGCGCCCCCGTGATCGCCCACGTAAGCGACGCGGGAACCGCCCTGTCCGTGGCCCGGGCCAAAGAGGCGGGGCGGCTGGGCGCGGCCGCGGTCGTCTCCCATCCACCCTACTTCTGGCATCCCAAGCCGGCCATGATAATCGAGCACCTGGCAGCGATCGGATCGGCAGTGAACCTCCCTTTCTACCTCTGCAACCCTTCCGTGGAAACTGCCGGGGTATCGCTCTCCGGAGAAATAATCCTTCAGTTGTCAAAGCGGCTGCCCAACCTGGCAGGGATCGTGGATTCGAGCTTCAGTTGGGAATTCCTGGAAGAGGCGGTGCTCAACGGCCGCGGCAACCATCCCGATTTCCAGATCCTGAGCGGCGCGGAGTTCATGGTTTCGACCTTCATCCTGGGCGGCCCGGGGTGCGGATCCTTTTCGCCCCTGTCCGGGATCGCGCCGCGCCGCGTCCGCGAGCTCTACGCACTCTGCCGCGCGGAGCGGTACCTGGAGGCCCGGGAGGCGCAGGAGGACCTGGCCGCACTCCACCATGCGGTGAAAGAGGCGGGCTTCTCGGGCCTGAAGGACGGCCTGGCCGGGATCAAGGCAGCCATGGTCCGGATGGGCCGCGACTGCGGCAAGCCCCGCCCCCCGGTCTGCAGCCTCGACGCCGTCCGGCAGGAGAATCTTGTGCGGCAGCTCGACGCTTTGACTTTTCTTAAGAAGGAACCTCAGGGGTGGTAGATTTGGTGAAGCCAGTGAATATGCTCCATCCTGTATCGTGATACTGAGGGGACAGATGAACAACCTGATGGGCCAGACGGAAGTTAGTCCGATACACGGGAAAGGTTGCAGGTCATGATGAAGGAAATCTATCTTGATGAATTATGCAAACTCCTCCGAGAACATTATGAGATTATGAAAGATACGGGAATTTCCTCCCAAGAACACAAACATTTTATCGAAGGTTTCATGGCCGCAGCCAGGACACTCCATGCCGTATATCAAAAGGAATTGCAGGACTGTATCGAAAAAGCCCATTTTGAGACATTCGGAATGACCGTTGCAGACAGGCAGAAGCAGCAGTCTGCACCGCAGAAGAGCGATCTTCTTGAAAGCGATATTGATATCCCTACGTACAAGAGAAAGGGGTTCACATTGACATCTTGAACGATATTGAATAACCGGAAACAAGCAGGAGCTCGTCCAAACGAACAGACTGCAAGATCGCTTTATTTTCCTGTTGCAGGATCTCGTGAGCGGTCATGCTGAAGCGTTCGCTTCTCTCCGGACTGAGACTGAAGTTTACTTTAGATCTTTAGCAATCCAAGCTCACTCCCCTTTGAACACCGGCTTCCGTTTCTCCGCAAATGCCGCCAGCGCTTCCTGGCGGTCCTTCGTCGGGATGGTCACCTCGTAGGCCTTCGACTCCAGGGGCAGGCCCACGCCAAGAGGGGCGTCGAAGCCGTAGTTGATCGCGAACTTGGCCTGGCTAACGCCGATCGGGCCGTTCTTGGCGATCTCCCGTGCCATCTCCAGGCTGGCCGGCATCAACCCGTCGGGCTCCACGACCTGGTTCACGAGTCCGATCTCCATGGCAGTCCGCGCGTCGATCCTGCGGGCGGTGAAGATCAGCTCCTTGGCCTTGGCGATCCCGATGATCCGCGGGAGCCGCTGGGTCCCGCCGGCCCCGGGGATGATTGCCAGGCTGGTCTCGGTGAGCCCCATGACTGCGGTGGAGGCGGCGATGCGGATGTCGCAGGCCAGGGCCAGCTCCGTCCCCCCGCCGAAGGCAAAGCCGTTGATCGCGGCGATCACCGGGACGCGCACCTGCTCCACGGCGGTGAAGGTGTTCCGGATCGTGAAGATGAAGCGCCGCACCTTGTCGTCGGTCATGGTCCGGCGCTCGCGCAGGTCGGCGCCGGTGGAGAATGCGGCCTTCTTCGGGTCGTCGCCGGAGGCGCCGGTGATGACGATGCAGCGGAGACCCATATCGAAATTGGCCTCGCGGACCGCATCTGCCAAGAGACCGAGGAGCTCAACGTTGAAGCAGTTCATCGCCTCGGGACGGTTCAGCGTGAGGATCAGGATCCCTTCTTCGGTCCGTTCCTGTAACAGGATTTCCGGCATTTCAGTTCCTCCAGGGTTGCGTTACGTATCATCCGGATGCCCGAGCGGTGCCGTTATGACACCGACACCCCTTACACCTTGAGGTCGCCCCAAATCGACTCGCGGACCGGGACGCGCAGGCTGATCTCGAAGGCCCGGGCAAGCTTGTCGCGGGCCTCGGCAAAGGCGATGACCCCGTCGTGGAACAGGAGCGAGCCCGTGTAGAAGGGATGCCCCTCCTCGTCATACCGCTCGCGCATGGCCTGGCGGAAGCGCGCCATCTCCGCCTCGTCCACCGCGCCCCCCCGGTCGGTGATGTTCTTCCGCCGGACGGTCTCGAGGATGAACCCGGCCGTCTCCCCGGACATGACCGTGGTGCGGCCGCGCATGTTGGTGAAGGCGAAGCGGGGCCTGAAGGCGCGGCCGCACATCCCGTAGTTGGCGGCCCCGTGGTCCGGCCCGATCACGTAGGTCACCTTGGGGACCTCCAGGCAGGAGCAGGCGCGCACCATGTCCGCCCCGTACTTGCCGATCCCGCCCCACTCCTCGTTCTTCCCCACCATGTAGCCGGGCGAGCCCTGGAGGAACAGAACCGGGATCCGGGAGTTGCCGCAGCGGATCATCCATTCCGTGGCCTTGCGGGCCGCCTCGATGTAGATCACGCCGCTGGCATTCGAGGCGATCACGCCGATGGGAATCCCCTTCAGCCACATCTTGCCGCAGACGATCGAGTCGCCGCGGCCCGGGCCGTAGGTGGCCTTGTATTCATGGAAATATCCTTCGTCGGCCAGGCAGGCGATGGTCCTGCGGATGTCGATGTGCTGGTAGGTGTTGACGGGGCTTGCAGCCATCATCTCGCGAAAGTCCAACTTGGGCGGCCGGGGTTCGCGGCGTTCGATGCAGAGGGGCTGACCGGGCTCGAACTCCATCATCGCCCGGAGCTTTGCGATCCCCTCCTCCTGGGTCCGGACGAAATGGTCGCACCCGCCCGAGTGCTGGGTGTGGACATAGGCGCCGCCCAGGTCCTCCATCGACACGGTCTCGCCGATCGCGGACTTGACCATCGGCGGCCCGGCCAAAAAGGCGTAGGCGAGCTTCTCGATCATCACCGATTCCGAGGCCAGGTACACGATGTAGGCGCCGCCGGCGGTGTTTCCACCCGTGGAGAGGGTGTACTGCTTGATCCCCTTGGCGGACATCCGGCACATGTTGTAGAACATGGTCCCGAAGTGGCCGTCGTCGGCGAAGGCGCCCACCTGGAGCGGCAGATTGATCCCCCCCGAGTCGGCGATGTAGACGCAGGGAAGCCCGCACGCCTCGGCGATCGCCTGCGCTCTCATGTGTTTTTTTAAGGTGATGGGGAAATAGGTGCCTGCGGCATAGCGATTTTCGTTCGCAAAGATCATGCAGTCTTTGCCCTGGATCACCCCCACCCCGGTGATCACGCCGGCCCCGGGGATGTGCCCCCGCTTCTCCTCCTCGTAGGCCGGACCGCCGTACAGCGTCTTCCTGCCGATGTGGTAGCCCGCGTCGAGGCCCACCTCGAAAAAGGCGCTCCCCGGGTCGATCAACATGCCGATCAGGTCGCGCATCGGCTTCTTGCCCTGCTTGGCCAGCCGCGCCACCTGGTCCGGCCCGCCGATGTCGTAGGCCTCCTGCCGGTGGTCGAGGAGAAGTTCGTCCTGCTCCTCCCAGTGCTTCAAATTGGCCTCTTGCTCCTGCTCCTGTCGCTCGGCCCGCGTCAGCCGCTGTTTCGTCTCTTCCGCCATCGCCTGCCTCCTGAGCTCCGGTCAACCGATCCCCTGCGCCGCCTTCAACCCCGTGGTCCCCATGCCCTGTCCTGCTCCCGCCTGTGCGGACAATCCGCGGCCGTTGAACAAAGATATAGGGGAGACTTGGGGATCTGTCAAACCTTTTGTCCCGTCTGCGGCGCTGCGGAGAACGCCTCCCGTCCCCGGCCCGGCCGATGAAGTTTCGTTTGACACCCCTTCCCGGCTTCCCTATACTCGGTTCGTACGAAAGATGAGGCTTTCCCTGATATGAACCGGCCCCCCAACCGCTGTACCCTGTCGCGGGCGGCAATCGCGCTGCTCGGCTTCCTCTTCGTGCTTTCCTCCCTCGCGGCACCGGAGCCTCTCTTCGCCGGCGCGAAGAACCAACGAGTCCTTCTGCTCTGCTCGTACCATCAGGGCGATGAGTGGACGGACCAGGTAGTCCGGGGCGTGAACTCGGTTCTGGACGCGTCGGGCGCGGAAACCTTCATCCACTACCTTGACGCGCGACGCCGTCCTGACCCGCACTATTTACGCGGCATCGTCGACCTGCTCGGCCGTCAGCATCTGGGCGCGCCCTTCGACGTTATCGTCACCGTGGACGACCCGTCCCTGAACATAATCCTGGAACGCCGCAGGGACCTTTTCCCGGCGACGCCCGTCGTCTTCTGCGGGGTCAACGATTTCCGGGACGCCCGCATCGCCGGCCACAGCGGGATTACCGGCGTCAATGAGGCGATCGACCTGGAAGAAACGATCGCCCTTGCCCTGAAGCTCCACCCCGGCGCCAAGCGCGTCGTCGCCGTGACGAGCGACCTGCGGGCCAATGGCGCGGTGAATCGGGAGCTGTTCCTGCGGACCGCCCCTTCCTTCGCCGGCCGCATCGAAACCCGCGAACTCAAGAACCTGAAGGCCGAAGACGCCGGAGCAGTCCTGGGGGCAATTCCCCCGGACAGCATCGTCCTGCGCCTGGCAAACCTGCTCGAACGGGAGCGGGCGGTGCTCGACCGGATGGCGAGCGACCGGTTCCTGGCCGCAAACTCCCCGGCCCCGGTCTATTCGCTCTGGTCGACGAGCATCGGCACGGGCATCCTGGGGGGAATCATGGTGGACGGGTTCCTCCAGGGGGAAGCGGCCGCGGCGATGGCCCGGCGGATCCTCGCGGGCGAACCCCCTGCCGCCATCCCGGTGCTGCGGAAAAGCCCGAACGCTGCGATGTTCGATTGGCAAGCGCTGGAACGCTTCCGCATCCCCGAGGCGGACCTCCCCGCCGGGAGTCGGGTGCTCCGCAAACCCTTCTCGGTCTACGAGCAGTACAAACACTGGATCTGGGTCGTGTGCGCCCTGCTGATCCTGCAAACCTGGCTGATCGGCCGCCTGCTCGTGTCGCGGAACCGACAGTCCCGGGCGGAGCGTGAGCTCAGGCGAAGCGAAGCCCTGTTCCAGGAACTCTTCGACGACGCGCCTATCGGCTATATCGAGTACGACAGGACCGGACGCATCTCCAACATCAACCGAACCGCCCTGCGGATGCTCGGCCACAACTCACCGGACGATCTCCTCGGCCGGTACATCTGGGATCTCTCTCTCGACGCGGAGACCGTCCGGGGCCAGGTCCTGGCGAAGCTGAACGGCGAGCACCCCCCAGGACGGAACGTCGAGCGCACCTACCAGCGAAAGGGCGGGGCAACCTTCCCGGCGCTGATCGAAGACCGGCTGGTCCTGGACGAGGGAAACGCCATCAAGGGAATCCGCTGCACGATCCAGGACATTACGGAACGCCAGAAATCGGAGGAGGAAAACCGGGTGATCGCCGAGCTGGGCCGGGTCATCGGCGCAACCCTCAACCTCAACGAAGTGTATGAGCGGCTGGCGCTCGAACTCGGCAAGCTTATCCCCTACGACCGGTTCATGCTGGCGATGAAAAAGGACGGCGGAGAAGCATTTACCGTCGCCTACATAGCCGGGATGGACAACCCC
>CAIYSL010000010.1 GCA_903928915.1 uncultured Syntrophobacterales bacterium
AGGCCCAGCAAAGGACATCCTCAAAACAAGAAACGGCAACGATGTCACACAAACCATGTTTGCACCATCAAATACTCTGGGGCAATGCCTCGTGTGAGTATGCCTATTCGGACCTCCATTGAAATGGGATGTGAGGTCGGTGTGGCACTGCCGCTGGCTGTCGTGTCTGCCGTGGCATGGCGAAGCTGTTTCCGGAGCTGAGCGACACCGACAATCGAGTGTCAATGTGTCTTGCACATGCTCGGCACCAATGGATCCATGCGGCAAACGACAGGCCTGGAGGAGTTTCAAAACAAGTCGCCGGTGGCTGATCTTCCGCTGCCGCTGGCAGCCACCGCGGAGTTCCTCCTCTGCAAGGGGTACGAGATCCACGGCCTTATCCGCCGGGCCAGCACCTTCAACACCGACCGGATCGACCACCTCTACCGGGACTTCCACGACCCCCAGGCGCGCGTCTATCTCCACTACGGCGACCTGACCGTCTCCGGCGCGCTCACCGACCTCCTCCAGGAGATCAGGCCCGAGGAGATCTACCACCTCGGCGCCCAGAGCCACGTCCGAGTGAGCTTCGACATGCCCGAGTACACCGGGGACGTGACCGGCCTCGGGACGATCCGCATCCTCGAGGCGATCCGGAAGACCGGCATCGCGACCCGCTTCTACCAGGCGTCGTCGAGCGAGATGTACGGCGCGGCGCCGCCCCCCCAGTCCGAGGCGACCCCCTTCCAGCCGCAGAGCCCCTATGCCGCCGCCAAGGTCTACGCCTACTACTGCGCCCGCAACTACCGCGACGCCTACAAGATGTTCGCCGCCAACGGCATCCTGTTCAACCACGAGTCGCCGCGCCGCGGCGAAACCTTCGTCACCCGCAAGGTGACCCGCGCGGCGGCGCGGATCAAGCTCGGCCTGCAGGAGAAGCTGTACCTGGGTAACCTCGAAGCGAAGCGCGACTGGGGCTTCGCCGGGGACTACGTCGAGGCGATGTGGCTGATCCTCCAGCAGGAGCGGCCCGACGATTACGTGATCGCCACCGGGGAAACCCACTCGGTCCGCGAATTCGTCGAAAAGGTGTTCGCCCGGCTCGACCTCGACTACAAGCAGCACGTGGAGATCGACCCGCGCTATTTCCGCCCGACCGAGGTGGATGTGCTCTTGGGCGACGCGGCAAAGGCCCGCCGGGCCCTCGGCTGGCAGCCGAAGGTGGGGTTCGACGAGCTCATCGCCATGATGGTGGCCGCGGACCTGGAGATCGCCGGGAAGGAAAAGACCCTCGTCGATGCCGGCTTCACCTGCAGCGGCCGCATATAAGAATGAGGTGAACTATGGAAAAGGATAATTTGGAGATTCTGCGGGAAGATATTCGGGGAAAGTTCGATCTGGTCCTTGAGGGGCACGAGGTACTTCGCAAGGAAATTCGCGATACCAGGACTGAGCTGGGCGACAAGATCCAATTTGTGGATTTCAAGGTTGACGCCCTCAACCAGAAGGTTGATGCGATGGATAAGAAGGTCGACAGCATTGCAGCAGACCTCAAGGCCCACCGGGAAGACACGGAGGCCCACCCCAAGGCCTATCGGATCAAGGAATAGCAGTATCGGGAGCTCTAGGGATGAAAGATAAACGGATCACCATAACCGGCGGCAACGGGTTTCTGGGGAAGCACCTGGTCAGGGCCTTCGCCGCGCGCGGCTGCGCGGCCGTGTCGGTGGCGGACCTGCCCGAGTACAACCTCCTGCGGCCCGAAGACATCCGCCGCCTCTACGACGAACAGCGGCCCGACATCGTCGTCCATCTCGCGGCCAAGGTGGGGGGCATCGGGTTCAACCAGGCCAACCCCGGATCGCTCTTCTACGAAAACATCATGATGGGTGTGCCCCTCCTCCACGAGGGGTATCTGCGCGGGATCGCAAAGTTCGTCTCCCTGGGGACGATCTGCGCCTACCCCAAGTTCACCCCGGTCCCCTTCAAGGAGGACGACCTCTGGAACGGCTACCCCGAGGAGACGAACGCCCCCTACGGCCTGGCCAAGAAGATGCTCCTCGTCCAGGCCCAGTCCTACCGGCAGCAGTACGGGTTCAACTCCATCTTCCTGCTGCCGGTCAACCTCTACGGCCCGGGCGACAACTTCGACCCCGCCTCCTCCCACGTCATCCCGGCCCTGATCAAGAAGTGCGTCGATGCCGAGCGGCAGGGCGAAGGGGAGGTGGTCGTCTGGGGGACCGGTGCGGCAACCAGGGAGTTCTTCTACGTGGAGGATGCGGCGGAGGCGATCGCCCTGGCCACGGAGCGCTACGACAAGCCCGACCCGGTGAACATCGGGGCCGGGTTCGAGATCTCGATCCGCGAGCTGGTGGGGCTGATCGTGGAGCTGACCGGTTTCCGGGGGCGGATCGTGTGGGACGCCGCTAAGCCCGACGGCCAGCCGCGGCGCATGCTCGACACGTCCCGCGCCGCGCGGGAATTCGGGTTTCGCGCCCGGACGGACTTCCGCGAGGGGCTCGCCAAGACCATCGCCTGGTACCGGAATCAGTAGCCGTACTCTTCGAGTCGGTCGGGGTTGACGAAACTGCCGTCCTGGTACTCCAGGGCATGCTGCAACTCGTGGCCGATGACCGACGGGCACAGGACGATCTTCCCGTTGATCCTCTTGCCCATGATGCGGATGACCCCCTCGGGATGGGAATAGGTCGCCGCCGCGCCGGGATATCCGATGTCCGCCAGGTCCCCGACGACGATCACCTTCACCTTGATCTCGGTCTCGTGGTAGAGGTTGGGATCACCCTTCAACGAGTTGAAGCCGCGCCACTGCGCGTCGAACCCGTCCATGCGCGCAACCGTGGCCGCGGCAGGACCGCAGGCGGCAACGCAGGCCGCAGCGGCAGCGAGGATGAGGAATCTGACGAGCGTTGCGATGAGCTTCCCCGGCAACGCCTTACGGAACATGCGCAAACGTTTCCCTTTCCGGAACGTATTTTCACGCAGAGATGAGGATCGGCCCTGCGGGCCGTCCAGAGATGACTTCGGTACATGAACCGGGAA
>CAIYSL010000011.1 GCA_903928915.1 uncultured Syntrophobacterales bacterium
AAACGGGAAACGACTCCTGGAGAATGAAACACCGGGCCGCCTGAAACGATTGCTCGGGCAGGGTCAAACAGAAAACTTCTTTACTGGGGGTGGGTCAAAATTGGATGCCGATGGTGGGTCAACTTTCAATGCCGATTGACAATAGATGTCCTGCAGGAACTCGCCGCCTCCCGAGTAGTCGTTGTACGCGCTCTGCCTGGTCGAGCGATAGTCGTAGTACAGCCCTGCGGCCAGTCGCGTAGCCTTGGCGGGGGTGTAATCCATGCCGCCGCCCGCTTTGATGAGCAGGCTCGTTGCTTCGTGGTCATAGTTGACGGTTACCGCCCCGGCCCGGGAACCGTCTCTCTTGACCGTCCGGAATTCCGTACTGATGACGAAGGGCAGGGTGGTTGCTGCGGAGAAGGGGACCCTGAGCCAGAAATCTCCCCCGACGTTGAACCCCCTCACCTTGCCGTCCATATCGGCGCGGTAATCCGTTTCCGCAGCGGTGACATAGTCGATGTCGTAGGAATACCGGTTGTCGGAGGCAAAGGGGAGGCCGGCCTTCAGCGTGAGGGCATAGGCTGCCGGCCCCAGCAGCCCTTCCACGGATGCCTTAGCCTGGGCTTCCCAGTACTTCGACTGGAACGGAATCAGGTAGGGATAGAGGCTCGAATAGGGCGAGTCCTCGGCGGCCCAGGGTTCGTTCTTGTACGTCGCTGTCCAGGAACCCGACCAGTCGCGGTCGATCAGGCGCTGTTCCTTCTCCTCGTTCCGGTACGCAACCTGAAGCTCCCAGCCCAGCCTGGAGCCGCCCACGGGCAGGCCATAGATCATCCTGAGGGCAAACCGGTCCAGGTCGTCCTTCATGTCGAAGGAGATGCCGTCAGCGCCGAACGGCCCGAGGCGATAGTTCTCCCGGCCGTCGTATTTGCCCCGTGCGGCGGCGTATTCCAGGAAGATCCCCATTCTGCCCGCCCCGGCGGCGAACGCCGCTCCCAGCTGCGCCTCGTTCTTCCAGGTCCGGCCGGAGGCCGAATAATCGAAGCTCGTGGAATGGGGGATCAGGCTCAGGTTGTAGTCCCAGCTCGTTGCCTTGTCGTAGGTGAGGCGGTAGTGCCCGTAGAAGCTCGACCCCGCGCCCTTGACAATGGCCGCGGGATGGGCCAGAAAGTCCGACTCGTCCGGGGCCAGCCCCTCCGCGTCGCCGAAGCCGGCCATTCTCCCTTGCCATGCCCAGACCGGTGCGGCCAGAATCAGAACCGACAATGCCGCAAGAACCGCGAAGCCGTTTTTCTTCATCCTTCTCTCCCCTCCTGCTCCTGTCCGATGGAAACGGGGCCGGGCCGCTGCCTCCGAGCCTGGGCGTTCGCTCCCGGAGTTCCGAAGTCCCGGCCTAGGGCTGCCGGGCCCGGGATTTGGGAACGAGCCCCCCATTCTTCAAGGACCAGGCGCCCAGGAGTTGATTGTATTCCAGGTCGAGCCACAGGCGGGTGATCTTGTCCGGCAACAGAACTTCCGGAATATGGATCCTCGCCGAGGAGTCGTAGGACAGGCTCGGCGAAAGCACCGTCGCCGGCGCGCAGGAAGGAGAAGGCTTCTGTACGGCTCCCCCCTCCTCCTCCAATCGGTAGACGTTGGGAGCCTCCTTGATCAAGACCGCGGAATTGCGCCGGTCGATCAGGGAGACATGTTCGAGAAGGGGCAGGTGGATCGTCCAGTTCGCATCGGTCGTCGCCGTGCATTCGAAGAGCGTGCAGCCGAGGCAGACGTTCGCGGGTCCGCGAACGCAGCGAACGGACTGCTTGGTTTTCTTCTTTGCCGACTCGTAGGTATAGATACCGCCGGAGGACTTGCTGGTAGCCGTAGCGCCGTGGCTGAAATTCACGGCCCACGCGCCGTCGAATGTCTCGATGCCGTATGCCTTTGACCCGGCGGCGGTGGTGCTCGACCAATAGGGCGACGCGGCCGTACCGGGGAAAAAGGCAGCGTCGATCGAGGGGGCCGAGCGATCGTAATCCACGAGGCTCAGCAGCTCCCTGATGGAAGGCAGCCGCCACTCCCCGGGGTCGCCGATGTTCAAGGTGTCGCAATAGGCCAGCGCTTCCTGCCAGGTCATGGGTTCGGGAGTGCCCGCCTGCTGCCACGTCAGGCCCGTGGCGCGATCCGTGACCGTACCGTCGGCGTTATTCCTGTATCCGGCGCCGACGGACATTTCACCGCGGACCGCGCGGGCGTATCGGTTCGGAAACGTGGGGGCGAATGTGTAGCTGATAAAATAGGGAGGGTTGATGGGGATCTTGACGGTCGTGACATCGCTGTACTTCCCCGCCATGTGGACCACGCCGTCGTAGAAGTCCACGTACCACGCCGCATGGGGATTGCCCGCGACGGTCGCGCTCGTCCAGAACTGGCCCGGCATGGTGTCTTCTCTATCCCGGAAGTAGCGGTGTATCCGGGCCGGACCGGGCGCTCTATTTTCGTAATCCACGAGAGAGGCCAACTCTGCGACCGTGGGCATCCGCCAGTCGCGGTACCCGCCGAATCCGGCGCTGTTCAGGGCCTTGATGAACTCCTCGGTGTACCCGTTGAAGCCGCTTTTGGGGCGGGGGGCCGGCGCGCCGGGATCGCCGCCGTTCGTTGCCGGGTTGGTGTCGCGCCAGTAGTAGGTGTTCTCCCCGGCGTGCGGGTCGGCGTAATTCTCCAGCCCCTTCGTCTCCCAGATGAGGCCGGTGACGTTGTCCAGCACCATCGACCAGGACGCGGCCGAATCGGGCAGCATGCTCCCGCGCTCGTCGAGCTTGATGTAGGACGGGGGATTGATCTTGTAGGTTGCATCCTGGCCGAAGAATGGCTGACCGGTCGCCGGGCAGGCAATTTCAGCGCTGTTGTCGTAGCATTTCGTCTGGCCCGTGGCCGGCACCGCCCTGCCCAGCGGCGCGCCCGAGGCAACCGTCGAAACCGTGAGAAGAATGATCCCGAAAATGCACGCCCCGAGCCTCTTCATGACTTCCTCCCGCTGCACCGCTGTCATCAGATTCGCTCGATCGGATAGAGATGGGACTGGCCCTGCGCGCCGCGATTCCTTGCGGTCGGAGTCTATAACGGAAGGGTCAGCTCCCGTCAAGCAGCAAGAAGGGATCCCTGTGAAGCTGGAAATACGCCGGGAAAGAAGATATACAGACGCAGGCACGCTAACAACCATTCAGGGAGGCACGGGATGAAGAGGATCGGTTGGGCGATACTATGTCTGGCAGTATGGGCGGCCGCAGGGGCGATTGCGTTCGCCTCCGGCGCGGTTCCCGCGCTCGGCGCAGAGGCGGCGCAGCAGCGGCTCCTGGAAGGCAACAGGCGGTATGTGGAGGCCCGGATGGCCCACCCGGATCAGACGGCCGGGCGCCGGGCGGAGATCGCCGGGGGGCAGCACCCCTTTGCGGCGATCGTGAGCTGTTCCGATTCCCGGGTTCCCCCGGAGGTGATCTTCGACCAGGGGCTGGGAAACCTCTTCGTCATCCGGCTCGCGGGCAACATCGTCGA
>CAIYSL010000012.1 GCA_903928915.1 uncultured Syntrophobacterales bacterium
GAAGATTACCCGGGCTGTGTCGCTCATCCCGCTGGTGAACATGTGGTGGCCCCAGACCGCATACCCGACGACGGCGATGCCCAGGGCCGACAGGCAGATGGCAACGTAGCCGAACAGGGTCCTTCGCGAAAAGACGGGCACGATCTCGCTGATGATCCCCATGGCCGGCAGGACCATGATGTAGACCGCCGGGTGGGAGTACATCCAGAAGAGGTGCTCGTACAGGATCGGGTCCCCCCCCTTACTGGGGTCGAAAAAGCCAACGCCGAAGTACCGCCCCAGGACGATGAAGAGGAGCGTAATGGCGAGTACTGGGGTGGCGAGCATCTGTACCCAGCCCGTGGCATAGAGCGTCCAGGGAAACGCGGGCATCCGGAACCACCGCATCCCCGGCGCCCGCATCCGGTGAATCGTCGTCACAAAGTTCAGCCCGGTGAGTATCGAGGAGAATCCCAGGATGAAGACCCCAAGGACCGCCGTCGAGACGTTGGCCGGGGTCTGGATGCTGTAGGGGGCATAAAAGGTCCACCCCGTGTCTGGCGGCCGGCCCTGCAGGAAGAGCGAAAGGAGGATGATGCACGCGCCGGTCACGTAGAGCCACCAGGAGAGGCGGTTGATCTTCGGGAATGCCACATCCTGAGCGCCGATCAGGATCGGGAGGAAGATATTCCCGAAGGCGACGGGGATACCCGGAATGATGAACAGAAATATCTGGATCACGCCGTGGAGCGTGAAGAGCTCGTTGTAGGCCTGCTGATCCACGAGCCACCCCGGGGAGAGGAGGCTGAGGCGTATCATGAACCCCAGCACGACGCCGACGGAGAAGAAGGAGAGGATCGCCATCAGGTACATGACACCGATCCGTTTGTGATCGGTGGACATCATCCACTCCGCTACTACCCACCGGTACTCGCCGGTTCGTGCATAGAAGCCGGCGTCCGAAGGTGGTTCACTTTTCGGCGTCATAGGCTGTGCCCCTTCGATATCTTCTTGTCGAAACCTGCAGGTAGATGAAGAAGCCTACCATGGCGGCGAGGGTGCCGAGGCCGACCGCGGCGATGAACGCGAAGAACTTGCTCTGGCCCGGAGGTTCGTGGGAGAAGCAGTACAGAAGGGCCTTTTTGAATCCCGTCACGGCTTTTCCCTGCGCGGCCTCGGCGAGGGCGACGTTCAGGTCGAAGGAGGAGAAGGTGATGGGGTACTCGGCGCCGTACTGGTACTTCGTCACGTGAAGGTACTTCGAGATCTTCCCCTCGGGCGACAGGAAGATCAGGACGACCGGGTGGTTGAACCCGTGGAGCTCCTTCCGGACGCGAAAACCGACGGAGCGGGTCAATGCTTCGATGTTTTCCCGATTACCCGTGAGAAATCTCCACCCCGCTTCGGGGAGCGAGGAGCCGGCGGCCTTGGTATAGTTCTTCTTGACATGCCGGGCTTTTGGGGGCCTGTCCGTCTCATCGAAACTGACGGTGATCACCCGGTAATCCTTGCCCGCATCGTGGGCCAGCCGGGGAAGTGCCC
>CAIYSL010000013.1 GCA_903928915.1 uncultured Syntrophobacterales bacterium
CGCCCTGGCCCTGGCCTCCAAGGTAAACGAGGACAAGGTTCAGTTTCTCGGCTACAGCAACTTCAAGATCCGCTTTCTCGGGTTCATCATCGCCAACGTGACGACTGCCCTGGCCGGCTCGCTGTACGCGATCTACCTGGGGTTCGTCAGCCCCGAAATGACCAGCGCGCACCGCGCCGCCGACCCGGTCGTGGTGACGATCCTCGGCGGCGTCGGCACGCTGTACGGTCCCCTGGTAGGCTCGGTCGCCTTTACGGGAATGAAGGACCTGATCGCGGGGTTGATCGGCAACTGGGAGCTGTTCATCGGATTCCTCTTGGTGTTCATCATGCTCGCCGGGGAGCGGGGCATCTGGGGATCGCTGGAGCCGCGGCTGGCGAAGCTGTTTTCCAGGAAGAGCGCCTGACGGCATGTCGAACGGGATTGAGAATTAACGACGAGGGGAAACAAGGTTCGCTATGGACACACAACTGCTGATTTCCGGCGTCATCTTCGGGTTGAGCATCGGGAGCATCTACTTCCTGACGGCCATCGGTCTATCCCTCTGCTTCGGTCTGATGCGGATCATCAGCCTCGACCAGCTGTTCTACTATGCCATCGGCGCGTACATGACCTATGCCGTGAGCCTGTACACGGGCAACGTGTGGCTGGGGGCCCTGGTGGGGCTGGTGGTCGCGGGGGTACTCAGTTTTGCCGTGGAGCGGTTCATCTTCCTGCGCATCTACGAGCGGGACATCGCCTTCACCATGATCACCTCCTTCGGCATCCTGATCGGCGGCGTGGGCATCATCAAGGCGATCTGGGGACTCGTTCCCCGGCCGGTGGTGATGCCGGTCATGGCCCAATGGACGATCCTGGGCACCGAGATTCCCGTCTACCGCCTGATCGTCGTGGTCATCGCCGCCCTCGTGTACGCCGGCATCTGGCTCTTCCTGAACCGGACCATCACCGGCAAGGCGATCCGGGCGGGCATCGAGAGCGTCGAGCACGTCGAGGGGCTCGGGATCAACGTCTACCGCCTGTTCACGATCACCTTCATCCTCGCCGGGACCCTCTCCGGCCTGGCCGGGGGGCTGCATGCCCCGCTGATCATGGTGGACCCCCAGATGGGGCTCGAGGTGATGCCGTTCATCTTCATGGTCGTCATCATCGGCGGCCTGGGCAGCATCAAGGGGACGCTGATCTCGGCGCTGCTCGTCGGTCAGGTCGTCTCCATCGGCTCGCTCATCTACGCCCCGCTGGCGCAGATGGCCCCCTTCGCCATCATGCTCCTGATCCTCCTGGTGAAGCCCACGGGGCTGTTCGGGAGCACGATGCTGAAGCGGTAAGCGGCGGTTCAGGCAGTACGGCGTGAAGCTCTCCGCGGCATCCCCCGGGGAGCTTCACTGCTTCGGGAACGATATCCTTCGGCAGTCGCTCGCCCATCCCCTGCACGTAGCCAGGGGGGGTGCGGCCCCTGCCGAAAGCACGGGAGGTACAGGGAGAGGATGGGAAGCAGCAGTAGAGTCGTCATCATCGAAAGCACCTATGCCACGTGCGCCCAGGCGGTGGAGCAGGCCTTTGCCGCCTTTCCGGTGGCGGTGGCAGGGAAGCGCGTCGTCGTCAAGGTCAACGCCATCCGCGCCTGCGATCCCGACAACTCGGCCATCGTGACGCATCCGGCGCTGCTCAAGGCGGTGATCGCGAAGCTGGAGACCCTGGGGCCGCGCGAGATTATCGTCGGCGATTCGGTCGGGACGGAGTCCTACGGCAATTCCCGGCAGGTCTTCGACACCACGGGGCTGATCGCCGCCGCGGGGCCCCACTACCGCAACCTGTCTCTCAACCTGAAGATGGTGGATGTGGAGCGGCCGTTCAAGCGCAGCGTCGCCGTGCTCAGGGACGTCCTGGAGGCCGACGTCTACATCTCCCTGGCGAAGATGAAGACCCACGGCATGACCATGCTCAGCGGGGCGGTCAAGAACAACTACGGGCTCTTGGCCGGGGCGCAGAAGTCCTGGTACCACTACTACTCCGAGCGGCCGGAGCTGTTCGCCGAGATTCTGATCGAGATGTACCGGCTTGCGGTGCCGGATCTGGTGATCATGGACGGGATCCTCGCCATGGAGGGGTACGGCCCTTGCTCCCCCGAGGTCCGCCGGGTGAACAAGGTGCTGGCCTCGAACGACGCGGTGGCGCTCGACGCGGTCATCGCCCGGATGATGGGGTTCGCCAAGGACGAGGTGCCGTACCTGCGGATTGCCCGCGAGCAGGGGCTCGGCGAGACCGACCTGGACGCCATCCGGATCGAAGGCGACTGCGCGCCCATCGCGGGGTTCAACCGGCCCACGGTCACCCCGGAGTCGACCTACTGCTACCTCTCCGGCGTCGGGGGGGGGAAGACCAGCCGGACCTTTTTCGCCGACCGGGTGTGCTACCGGCCGGTGTTCCGGGCGGAGTGCTGCACCCCCGGGTGCACGGCCTGCGTCGATGCCTGCCCCGTCGCGGCCCTGAAGCCGGGCATCCCCCCGGAGCTGCTGTCGGAGCGCTGCAACCTCTGCAGCGCCTGCCGGGAGTCCTGCACCCACGACGCGGTCCGCTTCGTCCCCGACCCGGCGCTGCTCGGAGAGCTCTCCCGCACCTGATCGCCGGCGGGATCCCCGCAACCGTTTCCCGCGTTCGCTCGCCCGTTCGTTCTACCGGGTCGCGAGCCGCCGCTTGACCAGGCGGATCACCCCCGGCAGGACGATCGACAGGAGGGCCACCGCCCACATGACCATGCAGAGGGGGGATTCCCAGAGGCTCTCGACGCGCCCGCCGGAGATGATCAGCGTCTGCCGGAAGGAGCGCTCCATCACGGGACCCAGGACCAGACCCACCACCAGCGGGGCCGGCTGATAGCCGTACTTCCGCATCACGTACCCGATCACCCCGGCCCCCAGCATCACCCAGACGTCGAACAGCGCGCCGTTGTCCCCGTAGGTGCCGATCGCGCAGAGGACCAGGATGATCGGCATCAGGTACCGGGGGGGGACCCGGACGAGCTTGGCGAACAGGCCGACCAGGGGCAGGTTCAGGATCAGGAGCATCATGTTGCCGAGGTAGAAACTGCCGATGACCCCCCAGAAGACGTCGGGGCGGTCGCGCAGGAGGAAGGGGCCCGGGGTGATCCCGTGCAGGAGCATCCCGCCCAAGAGGACCGCCGTGGCCGGGGTGAAGGGGAGCCCCAGGGAGAGCAGCGGGATCATGGCCCCGCCGGAGGCGGCGTTATTGGCCGCTTCGGGACCGGCGACCCCTTCGATCTGGCCGGTTCCGAACCGCTCGGGGTGGTGGGAGACCAACCGCTCCATGCCGTAGGAGGCGAAGGAGGCCATGGTGGCCGCTGGCCCGGGCAGCAGCCCGATCAGGAATCCCAGCAGGGAGCCGCGGGCGATCGGGGCCACCGACCGCTTCAACTCCTCTCGGTCGGGGTACAGTTCGCGGAACTTCACGGCCAGGATCTCCACCGGCTTTTCCCGGGCGGCCACCACCTCGAACACCTCGGCGACTCCGAACAGCCCCGTGGTGATGGCGATGAAGCTGATGCCGCCCTGGGCGGACACGATCCCGAAGGAGAAGCGCTCCAGGCCGCCGATCGGGTCCATCCCCACGGCAGAGAGGATCAGCCCCGCCATCATCATGATCAGGGAGCGGGTCCGGGACTTCCCCGTGAGGTTCGACAGGAGCACGACCCCCAGGACGGTGAGGGCGAAGTACTCCGCCGGGCCGAAGGCCAGCGCGGTCCGCGCCAGCAGGGGGGCGAACAACTGCAGGGCGATCACGCTGAAGGTCCCCGCGACGAAGGAGGCGATCGCCGCAACGGCCAGCGCCGCCCCGGCGCGCCCCCGCTTCGCCATCTCGTACCCGTCGAGGGTCGTCACGACGCTGGCCGGCTCGCCCGGGACGTTGACGAGGATCGAGGTCGTGGAGCCGCCGTACATGGAGCCGTAATAGATCCCCGCCAGCATGATCAGCCCGGCGGTGGGGCCGAGCTGCAGGGTCAGGGGGATGACCAGGGCCATGGCCGCGGCGGGGCCGAGACCGGGCAGCACGCCGATCAGCGTGCCGATCAGCGCGCCGGCAAAGCAGGCGATGACGTTGGCGGGCTGCAGCGTGATCAGCAGATGGGACAGGACGCCTTCGGACACCGGGAACATTCCCCCTTAGAACAAGATCCCCCGCGGAAAGGACAGCTTGATCCAGACCTCGAAGAGCAGATAGCTAAACAGGCCCACGCCCGCGGCGAGGGCGACGGGCCTCCCCCAGCCGCGGTCCTCCACGAGCCTGCTCACCAGGGCGACGAAGAGGCTCGTGGCGACGAAAAACCCGACCCACTGCATCAGCAGGAGATACAGGACGAGCAGGGCGGTCAGGGTGATGACCTTCGCCTCTCCCTGGTTTTCCCTGAGGAACCGCTTCAGGCTGCCGATCCGGCCTTCCGGCGCCCCCGCCTTGTCCGGCGCCTTCGGCGCCAGCAGGGCGCGGAGCAATACCCCCGCGGCCAACAACAGCAAGAGAGCGCCCAGGATCAGCGGAAAGACCGCAGGGCCCGGATTTTCCCAATCGTCGAGGGGATACCGCGTCGTATAGACCAGAAAGAGCGCGCTGAAGAGGATCAGCACGAGGCTGCTGGCGATCTCTTTGTGCCGGTCCACAGGGTTGACCATGCCGCCGCACCTTCTGGCCCCGGGGGGCGGCCCGGGGCCAAATCCCGGAGCGCCCCCGCCGCGGCGGGGGGCTCCGGTTCGGTTACTTCTTCAGGAGCCCCGCCCCTTCCATGATCTCCCGCGTCTCTTTGTCGACCGTTGCGACGAACTTGGCGAAGGCCGCCGGGCTGAGGTACCGCGGCGTCGAGCCGAGCCCGGAGGCGAAGTCGATCCACTCCTTACTCTCCACGGCCTTCTTCACCAGGGGGCTCAGCTTGTCGACGACGAGCTGGGGCGTCCCCTTCGGGGCGGCGATGCCCCGCCACTGATCGAACTCCAGGTCGACCCCCATCTCCTTCATCGTCGGGACGTTCGGCCAGATGTTGATCCGCTTCTCGCTGCTCACCGCCAGGATGCGCACCTCGCCGGCCTTGACCTGGTTGAACACCTCGGCGGGGTGCTGGCTCGACGAGTCGATCTTCCCGCCCATCAGGGCCGCCATCGCCAGCCCGGTCCCGAAGGGGACGTGGGTGATCTTGATCCCCGCCTTGGAGGCCATGGCGACGGGCACCATGTGGGTCACGCTCCCCATCCCGGAGTTCCCCATCGTTACCTTGCCGGGGTTCGCCTTCGCGTAGGCGACGAACTCCTTGAGGTCCTTCCAGGGGGCGTTCTTGGCCACGGCGATCGAAACCGTCTCGATCCCGACCCCGGCGATCGGCTCGAAGGCGGTGTAGTCGAAGGCGATCTGTTTCCGGGCCGCCAGCGTGTTGATGGCGCCGGAATACCAGATCAGCATGTGGCCGTCGGGCTTCGCCCGGTTCACCTCGGTGTAGGCGATGGCGCCGCCCGCGCCCAGCACGTTGCGGACCACCATCGGCTGTCCCAGGTCCCGCGAGATGATCTCGGCGAGCTTCCGGGCCTGGATGTCGGCCGCTGCACCGGCGGCGAAGGGGTTGATCAGCTCCACCTGCCGGGCGGGCCACTCCGCCGCCGCCGCGGTGCCGATGCCCCCGAGCGACAGGAGGGCTGCAATCAGGACCAGGATTACCCGGACCGGGCTGAATACGTCTCTTCTTCCGTTCATTGGTCGTTCTCCCTTCATCGTCTTGGGCTGTGCTGTTCGTGGGGTTATACCATCGCCCACGCCTCTTTGATGACCCGTTTCGTGTTGGCGATGACCGCCTCCGATGTCTCCTCGGCGAGCAGCGGCCGCACCTCGGCGCTGAGGACCGGGCGCTTCGCCGGGTCAAGGAGCTTCAGGTCGAGCAGGAGCCGGAAATAGTCCCGCACCTGGGGGGTGTCCACCTCTCCGCCGGGCATGCCGAACCGGGGCTGCAGGTCCCCGTAACCGGGGTGGCGCCGGTCGCGGAAGGCGGCGCTGCCGATGTGGAAATGCATCGGGTAGTTCTTCACCAGCGGGATCGCCTCCTCGGGGGTCGTCCTGAGCAGTGCGAAGTGGGAGAGATCCGCCAGGACGCCGAAGTTCGAAAACTCCCTGTTCACCTCCTTGGCCACGTCCGCCGCGTCCGAGAAATCGCCGATCAGGAAGCTCTTGTCGATGTCCTTGTCGAACACCTTCATATAGATCCCCATCGGGCCCTGCTCCTTGGTGTACTGGCAGATCTCCTTCAGGGAGTCGATCAGGATCTTCTTGCCCTCCTCCTTCTTCTCCTCGCCGGGGTGTTTTCCCGAAAACACCCGCATGCACGAGGCCCCGAGCTGGAAGGCCTCGTTGACGCCGTTCCGCATCGCGCCGAGCGCCTTCTTCCGCTCCTTGGGATCGGGGTCGTTGACGTTGAGCTTGAGCGTGAACATCCGGGGCTGGTTGGCGTAGCAGACCTCCAGGTGCGACGTCTCCAGGAGCTTGGTCGCCTCGTGGCGCACCTTGGGGTCCTTCATCCAGCCCACCTCCACGGCGGTCCAGAAGTCGTCCTCCACGATCTTGCGGAGCGTGTCGACGATGACCTGCCCCTCCCCGTTGGTGCACTCCGGGTAGGCCTTGAAGTGGACGATCCCGAGCTTCATGTATTTGTAGATCGAAAAGTTTTCCATAGCGTCTCCTTGTCCTAAGATACCTTCACCACCACCTTGATCGCATCCTCGATCCGCTCGCGCACGTACCGAAACGCCGTCGGGAGCTCTTCCAGCGGGAAGGTGTGGGTGTGCATCAGTTTCGCGTCGAACTTCTTCTGGTTCATCATCGCGGCGGCGCGGTGGGTGGCGCTCTTCCCCTCTCCTCGGATCCCGTAGAGGTAGATGTTGTTCCGGACGATCTTGGCCAGGTCGACCAGGGTTGGCTCGTGGGGGAAGGCGGCCAGGCAGATCCGGCCGCCCCGCTGGGTCATGTCCATCGCCTCGTTCAGGGCGTTGGGGGCCCCGGAGCACTCCAGGACATAGTTGGCGCCGCGGCCGTGGGTGATCCGCTTGACCGCTTCGACGGCGTTGTCCTTGTTGATGTTCACCACGTGATCCGCGCCGAGCTTGAGCCCCAGGTTGAGCCGGGAGTCGCGCGTGCCGGTGAGGATGACGGGTTCGGCGCCGAGGGCCTTGCCCACGGCGACCCCCATCAACCCGATGGGGCCGGGGCCGGTGACCACGAGGCTCTCGCCGGCGATCAGGCCCCCCAGGACGTCCAGCCCGTACATGGCGGTGCCGGCGGTGACGATCAGGGTCGCCTCCGCGTCGCTCATCTCCGGGGAGACATGGACCAGGGTGTTGATGTGGTTGACCGCGTACTGGGCGAACCCGCCGTCGGTGGTGAACCCGTTGGCGCGGTGCCCCTTGCTGTGCCCCTCGTAGTTCAGGCCGTAGTTGAGGCAGGAGGTGTACATCCCCTGACGGCAGCGCTCGCAGCGGCCGCAGCCGGCGTGGATCTCCACGGCGACCCGGTCGCCGATTTTGTACTCGTCCACGCCCGCCCCGAGCTTGACGATCGTGCCCATGTACTCATGGCCCGGGGTGAAGTTCTTGTTGAAGGGGGAGCCGCCCCGGACGATGGCGGGGAGCCCCTTGGTGATGATCTCCACGTCGGTCCCGCAGATCGACACCGCGTCCACCCGCACCAGGACCTCGGCAGGCCCCGGTTCGGGCACGGGCTTTTCCGTCAGCCGGAGTTTCTCCGGGTCGTCGAGGACCCAGGCCTTCATCGTCTGGGGAACGGTCAGCGATTTCGCCGGTGATGCTCCGTTCATGGTTTCCTCCTTCACTTCTTGATCTGACCGCAGAGGAAGGCGATCTTCGCCGTGTCCTCGGTGAGGTCGGAGAGGTAGTAGGCGGTCTTCAGGTCCTGGCCCACGGCCAGGATCCCGTGCTCCTCCATCAACAGCACCCGGGCGGCGGGGTATTTCAGGAGCCCCGCCTTGACGTACTCGTACAGTTCCGCCGAACCCGACATGGCGCTCTCGATCCGGGGCACCTCCTTGAGGACCCCCTGGGCCGAGACGGTGACCATCGGCAGTCTGTCGACGCAATTCGAATAGGCCGTCGCGTAGGGGGGGTGGACGTGCGAGACGGCGCCCGCCTCGGGCCGGAGCTGGTACACGGCCAGGTGGAAGGCCGTCTCCTTCGACGGTTTGAGGTTGCAGGGATTCTCCAGGACAGTCCCGTCGATCCGCATCAGGAGGTTGATCTCCGGTTCGATGTCCCCGAGCGAGATCCCCGTCGGGGTGATCAGGACGGTGTCCGTGCCGGGGATACGGACGCTGATGTTCCCCCCGGTCCCGCTGACGAGCCCCCGGTTGAACGAACGCCGGGAAAACTCGGTGAGCTCCTTCCGGAGGCGGATGATTTCCAGTTCCTTGCTCATGGTGTGGCACGCTCCTTTTCTAGGTAGGACGCCAGGCGGTCGACGCAGGCGTCGACAAAGGCCGCGTCGTTGATGTGGGCGTCGATTTCCGTGACCGCGATCCCCGGGCGGAGGTTTTTCTTGAGCGCCCCGAGGAGGCGCCGGTTCCCCGCGCCGTCGTGCAGCGGTCCGCCCGGGGAGCCGTACACCGACCACCCCCGGAGCGGCACCAGGACGGCCGTCGGGCCGGCTGCGGCGTTCAGGCGCTCGGCCATAACCGCTCCCACCGCGGCCATTTCGGCCCGGGAGACCTTCACGTTGGCGTTGAAGGGGTTGTGCATGACGATCCTTCTGCGGCGGAGCCGCGGGGGGATCGACTCCCGGGGGCCGAAGCAGAGATACTCCAGACCTCCCGTGGAGACCACCTGGGGGATGCCCTTTTTCCCCGCCGCCGTCATTCTGCCGGGGTTGACGGGCTGGTAGACCCCCGCTGCCAGGACCTCCTCGGTCAATTCGTGGGGGGTCAGGTCGAGCACCCCCTGGATCAGGCCCGCGGCGATCAGGTCCTCCATGGCCGACCCGCCGGCCCCCGAGGCGTGGAAGGCGACTGCCGGGAATCCCCGCTCCTGAAAGGCCTGCACGGCCCGGCTCGCCGCAGGTTCGGTGTTCCCCAGGGCGGTTACGGCGATGGTCCGCTCGCCCGGTCGGGGGGTGATGCGGGCGCCGTGCTTCGCCATCCCGGCCACGGCCGCTGCGGCATTGGCCAGGACCGGTCCGGTCACCGGGTTGAGCCCGCCCAGGAAATCGCCCACCGAAAAGACCATCCCGATGTCCCGATCACCCACGTAGGGGCGGATGTTGCCCGAGGCGATCGTGGAGACGAGGTACTTGGGAAACCCGAAGGGGAGGCAGCGCATCGCCATCGCCGAGACCGCGGTCCCCTGGTTGCCGCCCAGGCCGATCGCTCCGTCGATCTTCCCCTGGGAAAAAAGAAGGGAAAGGAGCTTACCCGCCCCTTTCCCCATTGCTTCCATGATCCCGTCGCGTCGTCCGGTCCGGACGAGCTCCGCGAGGTTCCAGCCGCCCAGGCGCGCCACCTCGTCGCTGGCGTGGTCCGCCCGGACGGCGGGCGGACCCAGCGGGCCGATGTCGATGACCGTCGCCGTACAGCCCAGGGTTTGGAGGAGCCCCTGCATGGCGGCCACCTCCGCACCCTTCGTGTCCAGCGTTGCCAGAATGGCGATGTTGCATCTCGGGGTCATGGTTCCCTGCTGCCTTGTGACGCGAGGATCGGGCCGTTAGCCTCTCCAGAACCGCCCCGGCCAATCCCGCTTGTTGTCGGCGACCTTGAACTTGAATTTCTTGACCTCCTCCAGGAAGGCGGCCAGGTGGTTGCCGATCCGCTCGAAGACCGCGTAGCCCTGCTCGACGCTGGAGCGCAGTGGGTTCCCGATCGTTGCGGTATCCGAGTACTCATGGTGCAGCATCGGGATGAAGATGTTCTCGGAGCCCTGGAACTTGACGGTGTTGGTGCCGTCGCTCTTGGAGAAGGCCTTGCCCATCCACTTGGGGGCGTGGGCGCGGTCCTGCTTGGCGCGCTCCATGAAGACCGACCCGTCGTAGATCCCCTTGTCCTTCATGTAGGCCATGGTGGTGGAGGTTTCCAACTCGCCCGCGTGCCAGCCCGGCGTCTCCTCGGGGGGGCCCGTCATCAGGTCGGCGACGACGGCGCAGTCACGCTCCGTGGGGGTCTTGTAGTAGGCGCAGAAGCAGCCCGTCTCTGCCCGGAGGGTCCGGAGCGCGTCGCCCTGCGAGCCCATGTTGGTGCCGTGGTGGGAGACGAAGACCAGCTTGTTGAACCCGGCGAAGATCATGCTGCGCCCGATCGAGTACAGGACCTGGCGGTAGACCTCGGGCGGGAAGGTGACCGTGCCGGTTCCCCAGCCGGGCTCGCCCATGTGGTGGGAGGAAACGCCGAAGGGGAGCAGCGGCGTGTGCAGCACCTTGGCCTTCTTCGCGGCGAGCTCGACGCTCCCCATCGTGGTGTAGGAGTCGACCCCCAGGGGCACATGGTGACCGTGCTTCTCCATGGAGCCTACCGGGATCATGACCGTGTCGTTGCCGGCCTTGATGTAGGCGGCGACGTCGGTCCAGGGGATTTCATTCAGGTCGTACTTCTTCGGGATTGCTTTTGTGGATTTTGCCATTGTGTTTCTCCTTTCTGATGTAGGTAGTGCGATTCGTTGAGGGATTATGGT
Source organism: uncultured Syntrophobacterales bacterium (assembly GCA_903928915.1). Classification (GTDB taxonomy): domain Bacteria; phylum Desulfobacterota; class Syntrophia; order Syntrophales; family UBA5619; genus JAKAFS01. The sequence continues at coordinate 10,710 of CAIYSL010000013.1, forward strand.
AAACCTTTTCCAAGAGCATAATGGGGGGCACCCCATTTGTCAACGTCTATTTTATCGACCTCAGGCTGTGGATCCCCGCACGAGGAGTTTCGTGTTGAAAAGCCGCAGCTTCTCGAACATTCCCCCGCCGAGGAGGTCGATCAGCATCCGCATGGCAGCCACGCCGATGTCGTACATCGGGACCTCGACCGTGGTCAGCGGGGGGTCGAAATACGACCCCGTGGGGACGTTGTCGAACCCCACGACGGACAGGTCTCCCGGGATGCGCAACCCCAGCTCCCGGGCCGCCTTGATCGCCCCGATCGCCATCTGGTCGTTGGCGCACAGAAGCGCCGTGGGCCGCGGGTCGCCGGCCAGCAGCTCCCGGGCCAGGCGGTAGCCGCTCTCGGGACTCCAGGTTCCCCGCCGGACGAGCCGCGGGTCGAAGGCCATCCCGTTCTGGGCGAGGGCATTGCGGTATCCCGTCAGGCGGTCCTCGGCCGTGGTGGAGCCCTCCGGCCCGGCGATGCACCCGATCAGCCGGCGGCCGAGGCCGATCAGGTGCTGGACGGCCTGGGTCGCCCCGCCCATATTATCCACCATCACCGCGGGAAAGTCCACTGCGTGGCGACCGACCACCACGACCCGCTCCTTGAGCTCCTTCAGGATCGAGAGGGTCTCGTACTCGTTGATGATCCCGCCGCTGAAGATCACCCCGTCGGCCGATTTTTCCCTGAGCAGATAGATGTAGCGGATGATCCGTTCCTGCTTCCGGTCGGTGTTGTGGAGCATGACGGCATAGCCCGCGCCGTCGGCCGTGTCCTGGATCCCCCGGACGATCTCGGCGTAGTAGGGGTTGGAGATGTCCGGGATGATGATCCCGATGGTCATCGTCTTTTTCATCAGGAGCCCCTTGGCCAGGGCGTTGGGACGGTAGTCCAGCTCCCGGATCGCGGCCAGGACCTTCTCCCGGGTGGCGGGGTTGACCTTGTGGTCGCTCTCGTTGACCACCCGCGACACCGTGGCGATCGAGACGTTGGCCTTGAGGGCTACATCGGAGATGTTCGACATGGGTACCTGCTGTTGTGTAAAAGGGAAAAGCTTTACCACTGCATATACCGTTCTCTTGCGCCTGTCAACCCTTTACAAATGATCGTTTTTCGGTAGGATGTGCGAAAGGAGCTGCGGAAGGAACGGGGAGGGAAGCATGCTGAAACGGATCTTACTATCATTGCTGGCGATTTTGCTTATCGGGTGTTCCGAAAACGATCCGAAAGGGGCGCGGGGGGTGCTCGACCGCTCGTTCAACCCGCCGGCCGGGTATGCGCTCCATCAGGGCGCTCCGGGCCAGCAGGAGCGGGGGGTGGAGACGGCGCTCCAGCCCGACGGCCGGATCGTGGTGCTGGGCTACCGCCATAACGGCCTGAACAACGACATCCTCCTGCTCAGGTACAACGCCGACGGCTCTCCCGATACCTCCTTCGGCACGGCCGGGGCGGCGGTGTTCGACGTGCCCGGCTCGGAAGACGAGAAGGGGTTGGGCCTCGCCCTGCAGGCCGACGGCAAGATCGTGGTGGCGGGGTACGTCCGCATCAACGGGAAACGGGACGCGCTCGTGGCGCGGTTCACCGCCGCGGGCGGCCTCGACGGGACCTTCGGGATAGGCGGGTACGTGACCTACGCCGGGGCCGGCGACGGCACGGACATCGCCTTCGGGGTGGTCGTGCAGGGCGACGGCCGGATCGTCGTGGTCGGGGAGGCGCGGCATCAGGACTCCCAGGACGCGCTCCTTCTCCGGTACAACGCGGACGGCACGCTCGACCGCACCTTCGGGGCCGGCGGGGTGTTTACGTACAACGGCGGGCCGGGCGCGGCGGACAAGGGGTTTGCCGCGGCGATCGCCCCGGACGGCGGGATCGTGCTCGCCGGGTCGAGCATCGTGGCGGCGAAGGAGGATGCGCTGGTGCTGAAGGTCACGGCCGACGGCAGGCTCGACCCCTCCTTCGGCGCGGGCGGCGTCGTGAACTACAGCGGTCCGGGCGACGAGTCGGACTACGGAAACGCCGTGGCCCTGGAGCCCGACGGCCGGATCGTGATCGCCGGGGCGTCGAGCAGGGGCGGCCAGTTCGACATCCTGCTGCTGCGCCTGAGGGCCGACGGGAGGCGCGACGAATCGTTCGCCGGCAGCGGCGCGACGACCTTCGGCCGTCCGGGCGATTTGTACGATTACGCCTGGGGGCTGGCGATCCAGCCGGACGGGAAGATCCTCCTGGCCGGGGCGACCTCCAACGGCGCCGACAACGACGCGCTGATCCTGCGCTACCTGGCCGATGGGACCCTGGACCGGGGGTTTGCCTCCGGCGGCGTGTTCACCTTCGCCGTGCCCGGCAGCCGCGAGGACAGCCTTGCCGCCTGTGCCCTCGAGCCCGGCGGCCGGATCGTGGCCGCAGGCCATGCCAACGACGGGCAGCGCGACGGGGTTCTCGTCATCCGCGTTCAATAGCGCGGCGCCGGGCGACCGGCGGCGGGTCGCCGGCGCGGCGGCGTAGAGGGGGATTGCAATACCGCGCGATCGGGGCTATAGTGTCTCCACCCGGGATCTCCGGCGGGGGGAACTCACCAGCGATTCTTGCAACCGAAAGGGGGACTGCCGATGTCGAACAATCTCGACGTGATCGTTCTCGACGACGACCCGCAGAACTGTGCGGTGACCACCGAGCTCCTGGAGGATTTCTACGTCTGGGGCAAGGTCCATTCCTTCACCGATTACCGGAAGGCCCTGACCTACTGTAGGCGGAGGAAAAGCGGGATCGCCATCTTCGTCCTGGATGTCTACCTGGGAAAGGAGACGGCCTTCGACTTTCTCGACGCCATCGCCGATCGGTACGCCTGGGCCGCCGAGGACACGATCATCATCACCGGAAGGGCCAGCGACGACATCGTCAACGTGTGTCTCGCTTCGCACATCACCTACCTCCTCCAAAAGCCCATCAAGGCCTACACGCTGAAGCTGGCCGTCCGGGCCATCGTGGACAAGTACCTCGTCTTTGCCCGGAGGCTGCTCGACGACGCCCGTTTCGCCAAGCGCGTGGCGGAGATTTAGGCCCCGTTTTTCATCGTCAAGGTCAATATGTTCCTGTCGTCGCGGCGGGAGTAACGGACTTCGTCGGCGACCTGGCGGATGAGGTGGATCCCCATCCCGCGGAGGGTCGCATCCTCCAGGAGGGCGCGCGGATCAGGGGCAGCCACGGCCAGGGGGTTGAAGGCGAGCCCCTCGTCGATGACGTCCACGACGAAGGCCGCCCCCTCGTGCCGCGCCCGGATGACGAGCTGTCCCGCAGAGCGGTAGGGATAGTTGATGCGGTTGACGGCGGCTTCCTCGAGATAGGCGTAGTGGCAGATGTTGACCACCGCCTCCTCGACTGCCAGCTGGATGCGAGACTGCTTTTCCGGGGAGAGGCCGGCCCGGAGCGCGTGGACGGCGACGAACTCCATGATATCGGGCAGGAACTCCACACGCGCCGGGAAGGGGTGCTCTTCGATCCCGGCCAGGACCGCGGACCGCTCCGCAGGGGTTCTCCCGGCCGCCGGCTTCGGCATTCGCCTGTCGAACCGGATGAGCAGCGAGACGACCAGGGCCGGGACGAACAGGAGGAGGGAGACGAAGAGGGTCTGGGAGTAGCTCCCCGTCTGTTGGCGGATCCAGGCGGCGACCAGGGGACCCGCAAGGCCGGCCGCGGCCCAGGCGGTGAGGATGGCCCCGTGGATCGCGGCCAGGTGCTTCGTCCCGAAGAGGTCGCCGATGTAGGCGGGTATGCAGGCGAAGCCCCCTCCGTAGCAGGTCATAATCGCGAACAGGATTACCTGGAACAGCAGGGCGTCGGGGGTCCGGGGGAGCAGGAAGAAGGCGAGGATCTGCAGGACGAAGAAGGCGGTGTAGGTGTTGGCCCTGCCGGCGTAGTCGGAAAGGGCGGCCCACCCGATCCTGCCCCCGCCGTTGAACAGGCCCATCAGCCCGACCATGGCGGCGGCCTGGGCGGGGCTCAGTCCGGCGATCTCCTGGGCCATCGGGGAGGCGACGGAGATGACGGCGATCCCGCAGGTGATGTTGATGAACAGCATCAGCCAGAGGCTCGAGAAGCGGCGGGTCCGGAGGGCCTCACCCACCCCGAGGTTCTCTCCGGCCTGAATCACGCGGGCCGAGACCGCCTTCGGCGTGTACCCGGTGGGCATCCATCCCGGCGGCGGCGGGGCGAGGTACTGGGAGGAGAGGACCATGACGACGAAGTAGACCGCCCCCAGGGTGAAGAAGGTTCCCGCCAATCCGACCGTGACGACCAGCTTCTGGATGATCGGGCCGGCGATCAGCGATGCGAACCCGAAGCCCATGATCGCCAGTCCGGTGGCCAGCCCCCGCCTGTCCGGAAACCATTTGACGAGGGTGGATACCGGCGTGATGTAACCCACGCCCAGACCGATCCCGCCCAGGACGCCGTAGCAGACGTATAACAGCGTGAGCCTCTCCGCGCTCACGGCCAGACCCGAGCCGGCGATCCCCGCGCCGAAGAAGAGCGCAGCCACCGTTCCCGACACCCGGGGACCGTACCGCTCGACGAAGGGGCCCAGCAGGGCCGCCGACAACCCCAGAAAGAGGATGGCGATGCTGAACGTGAACTGGGTGTCGCCGAAGCTCCAGCCCGTCCGGTTGACGATGGGCTTGATGAAGACGCTCCAGGCATAGACCGAGCCGATGGAGAGATGGATCCCCACGGCGGAGGCGGCGATAAGCCAGCGATTCTTGGGTGCAGAGTGCACGGTTCGTGCTCCGATTCCAGGTTTTTGCGGGAAGGAGGTCGGCAAACAGGCAGGGACGATACCCGCGCGACGCTGGGCAACCTTCTTGCCACGCGGGCACGCGATTGTCAAGAGACATTCCCTCCCGATCTCCTTACGACAACTCCCCCTGTCCCCCGGGGCGCTGCTGTGTTACGCTGAAGGGCATGAGGAAACCGTCGACGGAAGGAAAGGCCGGGGGGAGAGGGGCGGCATGAGCGCGAACAGCCATCGGGAGAGCAAAAGGCCGGGCCGGGCCGGAATAGCGGGGACGGCTCTCTTCGTTTCGGCCTTCGCCCTGTTCGTGCCGTTGTCCGCAGGCGCCCTGTACGCCGCCGGTGCGGGGGGCGCCATCCCCCGAGGGGAGGCGGCGCAGGCGACGCCCCGGGAGCAGGAGCGGCGCGGGCCGCTTCCATCCGTCGATCGGACGATCCTGCCGCCGCCCGTGCCGCTGCCGCCGCCGGCGCAGGCGCCGGGCCTCCCGGAAAACCGGGGCGCCGTCAACCCCCGAACGGGCGAGCGCTACCTCCCTTCCGGCACGGGGGTCATCAACCCGCGCACCGGCGAGTACTATCCGCCCAGCGGCGGTGGGTACATCAACCCCCGGACCGGCGAGTATTTCCCCGCGGTCGATCGATAGCGGCGCTGAGTGTGTCCCGGTCAACAGTCGCTAGAAGGCGCCGCTCCTGATGAAGTCGGCGGCGTTCCGGAACAGGGCGAGCCCGGCCCCCTCTTCGGGGAGCTCCTCCCGCGTCCAGCGGGGGTGGTTGGTCCGGTGGAGATACGCCTCGGGGTGGGGCATCAGACCGAAGATCCGGCCCGTCTGGTTGCAGATCCCGGCGACCGCGTCGACGGAGCCGTTGGGGTTTGCCGGGTACTCCGGCGTCGCCCGCCCGGTCTGCTCGTCGCTGTACTGCAGGCAGATGAGGTGCTCCCGGTGGAGCCGGGCCAGGAGCTCCTCGTCGGCGGGGACGAATTTCCCCTCGCCGTGGCGGACCGGCAGCGGGAGGCGTTTCAGCCCGTTCGTGAAGACGCAGGGAGAGGCGGGATCGACACGCAGGTGGACCCAGCGGTCCTCGAACCGTCCCGAGTCGTTGAAGGTGAGCGTGGCGGTCTGCCGGTCGATGCGCCCGTCGAGCCCCGGGAGCATCCCCAGTTTGACCAGCAGCTGGAACCCATTGCACACCCCGAGGATCAGCTTCCCGGCGGCGATGAACCGGCTGAACTGGGCGAAGAGCTTCTCGCTGCTCCCGGCCACGGGCGCGTGGAGGATCCGGTTCGCCCCGGCCTTGGCCGATCCGAGGTCGTCGCCGTCGAGAAATCCGCCGGGGAGGTTCAGGAAGTGGTAGTCGTCGAGCCGCTTCTCCCCCGCGAGGAGCTCGCTGATGTGGACGATCTGGGCGTCGAACCCGGCGAGCCGGCAGGCGTGGGCCATCTCCATCTCGCAGTTCGTTCCGTTCCCGGTGATGACGATCGCTTTGATTCGCTCAGGCATCGTATTCCATCCCGTTTCTTTACTCGTATGAACTAACGCCGCCGCTGCCCTGCCGCCGTCATTCCGGCGCAAGCCTGAATCCAGCGACTTCCCGGGCGCCGGACTGGATCCGGCATGACAGCGCTGACCCGGGACTGTTCATCCCTTCCGCGATGGGATCGCGCCCATCCGTCGTACGCTCCCCTCAGAAGGCGAGCGGTTTGAGCCATGCCGCCTTGAGGGCGGCGCAATCCGCCTCGACGATCCGCTCCCCGCCGAGGCCGTCGATCCTGAGGACGCCTGCGGCGATCACCCTGCCCACCGGGGCGCAGTCGCAGCCCGCGAGCGCGGCCGCGAAGGCCTCCCGGTTGTCCGGCCGGACGGTCACGACGAAGCGGCTCTGCGATTCCGCGAACAACAGCTCGTCGTTCCTGCCGATCCCCTCCGCCGGCACCTGCCGCAGGTCCGCCTCCAGCCCCAGGCCGCCGGCAAAGGCCGTCTCGGCAAGGGCCACGCCGAGCCCCCCGTCGGAGCAGTCGTGGCAGGAGGCGACCAGCCCCGCGGCCATCGCCCGGTGGAGCGCCTCGTACAGCGCCCGCGCCGCCGCGGGCCGCACCCGGGGGACGGAGTTTCCGACGGCCCCGTTCAGGGCGTACCACTCCGAGGCGCCGAGCTCCCGGTAGGTCTTCCCCAGGACATACAGGAGGTCTCCCGGGCGTTTGGCGTCCATCGTCACGGCCCTGCGCACGTCCTCCATCTTCCCCAGGGTGGAGTAGAGCAGGGTGGGGGGGATCGAGATCCGGACCGCGCCGATCTGATAGTCGTTCTTCATGCTGTCCTTCCCGGAGATGCAGGGAACACCGTAGGCAGTCGTGACGTCGTAGAGGGCCTGGTTGGCCCGGACGAGCTGCGCGAGCTTGTAGTCCCCGTCGGGGTTCTTCTCCGAGCGGATCGGGTCGCACCAGCAGAAGTTGTCGAGCCCGGCCAGGCGGTGGAGCGGCGCCCCGACGGCAATCGCGTTCCGGATAGCCTCGTCGATGGCACAGGCGGCCATGTGGTAGGCGTCGATGTCGCTGTACCGCGGACAGATGCCACTCGCGATCACGATCCCCGCGAAGGAGTCCAGGAGCGGGCGGATCACCGCAGCGTCGCTCGGTCCGTCGTTGGCGGCGCCGGTCAGGGGTTTGACCACGCTTCCCCCCTGCACCTCGTGGTCGTACTGGCGGACCACCGACTCCTTGCTGCAGATGTTCAGCCTGCCGAGCATCGCTTTCAGCGCCGCCCCGAGGTCGGCCGGTTCGGCAAAGACCGGTTCCTGATGGCGGGGAGCCGACCAGGCGGCGTTCAGCCGCATCTGCGGGAGGCCGCCGTGGAGAAAGGACATCTCCACGCAGGCCACGGTCTGGCGGCCGTACCGGATGTGGAACCAGCCCGAATCGGTGTACCGGCCCAGCACCGTCGCCTCGCAGTCCATCTTCTTGGCTAGCCGGAGGAATTCCTCGCTCCGCTCCGGGGCCACGGCCAGCGTCATCCGCTCCTGGGACTCGGAGATCAGGATCTCCCAGGGGTCGAGCCCCGGGTACTTGAGCGGCGCCTCCGCCAGGTCGATCTCGCAGCCGCCGGAGAGCTGCGCCGTCTCGCCCACCGACGACGAGAGGCCGCCGGCGCCGTTGTCGGTGATGGCGCGGTACAGCCCCCGGTCGCGGGCAACGAGCAGGAAATCGGTCATCTTCTTCTGGGTGATCGGATCGCCGATCTGGACCGCCGTCACCGGGGACCCCTCGTGGAGCTCCTCGGAGGAGAAGGTTGCGCCGTGGATCCCGTCCTTGCCGATCCTGCCGCCGGTCATCACCACCAAGTCGCCGGGCAGGATCTCCTTGGTGTGGGTCGGCTCGCCGTTGATCCGGGCGGGCATGATCCCGCCGGTGCCGCAGTAGACCAGGGGCTTGCCGAGGTACCGCTCGTCGAACACGAGGCAGCCGTTCACCGTGGGGATGCCGCTCTTGTTCCCGCCGTGCTCCACCCCCTCGCGCACCCCCTCGTAGATCCGCCGCGGATGGAGGACCCGCGGAGGCAGGGGCTTGTCATAGTCCGGCGGGGCGAAACAGAAGACGTCGGTGTTGAAGATCAGCTTCGCCCCCTTGCCGCAGCCGAAGGGGTCCCGGTTGACCCCCACGATCCCGGTGAGGGCGCCGCCGTAGGGGTCCAGCGCCGACGGGGAGTTGTGGGTCTCCACCTTGAACACGAGGTTCCAGTCGGCGTCGAACCGGATGATCCCGGCGTTGTCCGAGAAGACGGACAGACACCAGTCGTTCTCCCCCATCCGCTCCCGGATCTCCCGGGTGGAGCGCTTGATGTAGGTGGAAAACAGCGAGTCGATCTCGGCGACGCCCCCCGCGCCGTCGTCGTAGGCGATCCGGGCGTTGAAGATCTTGTGCTTGCAGTGTTCGGACCAGGTCTGGGCGAGGCATTCGAGCTCCGCGTCGGTCATCCGGGCGTCCAGGCCGACCTCCCGGCGGCGGGCGAGGACCGCGGGGTCCTTCAGGTAGTCGCGGAGGATCCGCATCTCCTCGAGCGTCAGGGCGAGCACCCGTTCGTTGCTGATCCGGACGAGCTCCTCGTCCGGCCGGTCGAGGTCGATCATCTCCGTGTGGGGGCGGTTCTCCCCGGCGACGCGGGGTACGGTGGGGTTCATCCCCCGGGCCGCATCCCAGGCCGCGCCCTCGACGATCTCGCAGCGCTCGATCAGGTCGTTGGCCAAAAGCTCCGAGGCGATCCGCTCGGCGTCCGCCCGGGTGAGCACGTCGCGGGGGCAGCCGCGGTCGACGGCGCCGATTACGTACTGCCGCGACGTGAAGACCTTGACGGGTTTGCCGACCAGCAGGCCGATCGCCTCCCCGGCCGTCTTGCCTACGTTGTCGGTGACCCCGGGCCGGAACCCCACCTCGACCAGCCAGTCGAACCCGCGGGCCAGCCCCCGGTCGACACTGAAGGTCTGGATCACGGGGTCGGAGAGCGGGCCGCGCGCGGCCTGCTCCAGCTCCTCCCGGGTCAGGGGGGTGTCGATCGTGTACACCTCGACCGTCTTTACCGAATCCACCTGGATGCGGAGATGCTCGACGATCCGTTTCTTGATCTTTTCCCCGAGGGCGTCCCTGATCCCTTCTCTGAACCCGATCTCGATGCGATTTGCCATAGCGCTTCCTAAAGAGGTTTGCCCGCGAGGGTGCGGGCGTGATGTTTGGGTGTTCATACCAGATACGGGCGGAAAAAACAATCGTGCTTCCGGAGACAGGGCAGGGGCGGCGGCGAATGCGTGCTGAGCAGGGGCATCCTCACTGCTGCTGCGCGCCTGCATCGTGCGATAGGGCGGCCACTTCTCGCGCACGCCTCCCTCTGCGGCCCTGGCAGGTAAATCTCTGTCAAGAGCAAACCCCTTGACAGCGACAATGAACTTCTCTAGGATGGAACCAAACCGGAATGGTTCCGGTTTGCCTTTTGGGCCCGGGGAGTTGGACCTCCCGGAAGGTCCGCAGGCGGGGCGTGCGATACGACCCGGAGCGAGTCCTATGACGCGGGAAGGGATGATCGAGAGTCTGCGCGAGAAGGGGCTGAAGGTTACCTCCCAGCGGCTGGCGGTTATCGACATCCTCATGGAACAGCGGGTTCTCCACCCCAGCGCCGCCCGGGTGTTCGCCGCAGCAACAGGCCGGGGATATCGACTGAGCCTTTCCACCGTCTACGCCACGCTCCACGAGTTTTCCCGGCACGGCCTCATCAAGACCCTTGAGTTCGACCAGAGGGAGAACCGCTACGAGATGAACCCCGAGGAGCACATCAACTTGATCTGCGAGGGGTGCGGGAGGATCAGCGATTACCCCGTCTCCCGGGCTGTCAGCGAGGAAACCCTCCTGGCGGACAGGGGGTTTCGGGTGCGCCGGACCAGGATGGAGTATTACGGCTTCTGCCGGGGGTGCCTGCGCGGCGGTTCGTCCAGGAAACCCCGCGCGGGCAAGACCTGATGCCGGCGGCGGGCCATTTTTTTTTGCCTGTCGTCTGGAATGATTCCGGATACCATCGGCCGGGGCGAAGAAAAGGACCCGGGAAGAGGGGCAGATCACCGTGAAAATGGAGAGGCGCCGCATGTGCCCTGCCACAGCCCTACGGGTGGCCTGGCACGGCCGGGCTTCCCCGAGCGCAGGTCATGCCGTTGAACAATTCACACTATGAAAGGGGGAAACAGTATGAGTGAAGACAGCAAGTGCCCGGTCACGGGCAGGCGGAGCAGAGCGATTTCCGGCGGCGGCACATCGAACCGGGACTGGTGGCCGAACCAGTTGAACCTCAGGATCCTGCACCAGCAGGACAGGAAGAGCAACCCCATGGACGAGGCGTTCAACTACGCCGAGGAGTTCAAGAAACTCGACCTGGCGGCCCTGAAGAAGGACCTCTCTGCGCTGATGACCGACTCGCAGGAGTGGTGGCCCGCCGACTGGGGTCACTACGGGCCGCTGTTCATCCGGATGGCGTGGCACAGCGCGGGCACCTACCGCATGGGCGACGGCCGCGGCGGCGCCGGGTCCGGCTCCCAGCGCCTGGCCCCCCTCAACAGTTGGCCCGACAACGTGAACCTGGACAAGGCGCGCCGTCTGCTCTGGCCGCTCAAGCAGAAATACGGCAGAAAAATTTCCTGGGCCGACCTGATGATCCTTGCCGGCAACGTGGCCCTGGAGTCGATGGGGTTCAAGACCTTCGGCTTCGGCGGCGGGCGCGTGGACGTCTGGGAGCCCGAAGAGGACATCTACTGGGGCAGCGAGGACAAATGGCTCGGCGACAACCGCTACTCCGGCGACCGGGATCTCGAGAACCCGCTCGCCGCCGTACAGATGGGGCTGATCTACGTGAACCCCGAGGGGCCGAACGGCCAACCCATCCCCGCGGAGTCTGCCCAGGATGTCCGTCAGACCTTCGCCCGGATGGCCATGAACGACGAAGAGACGGTCGCCCTCGTCGCCGGCGGGCACAGCTTCGGCAAGTGCCATGGCGCCGGTCCCGCGACCCACGTGGGGCCAGAGCCGGAAGCGGCCCCCCTGGAGCAGCAGGGCCTCGGCTGGAAGAGCAGCTTCGGCAGCGGCAACGGCGGCGACACGATCAGCAGCGGCCTCGAGGGGGCCTGGAAGCCGAACCCGACCAAATGGGACCTGGGCTATCTGCGGATTCTGCTCAAATACGAGTGGGAACTTCTCAAGAGTCCGGCCGGGGCCTATGTATGGCATGCCAAGGACGTGGCCGATACGGACATGGTGGCGGATGCCCATGATCCGTCCAAGAAGCACCGGCCGATGATGACCACGGCCGACCTTGCCCTCAAATTTGATCCGGTGTACGAAAAAATCGCGCGGCGCTACCTGGCAAACCCCAAGGAGTTCGCCGACGCCTTCGCCCGGGCGTGGTTCAAGCTGACCCACCGCGACATGGGCCCCCGCTCGCGCTACCTCGGCCCCGAGGTCCCGGCGGAGGAACTGATCTGGCAGGACCCGGTGCCCGCAGTCGATCACCCCCTGATCGACGCCCAGGACATCGCCGCCCTGAAGGCGAAGATCCTGGATTCCGGCCTTTCCGTTCCGGAGCTGGTTTCGACCGCCTGGGCGTCGGCGTTCACCTTCCGCGGCTCCGACATGCGCGGCGGCGCCAACGGCGCCCGCATCCGTCTGGCACCGCAGAAGGATTGGGAGGTCAACCAGCCTGCCCAGTTGGCGAAGGTGCTCAAGACCCTGGAAGGCATCCAGGGCTCGTTCAACGGCGCACAAGCCGGCGGGAAGAAGGTGTCCCTGGCCGACCTTATCGTCCTGGCCGGCTGTGCCGGCGTCGAGCAGGCAGCGAAGAATGCGGGGCACCGCGTGACGGTTCCCTTCTCGCCGGGACGCACGGACGCCTCGCAGACGCAGACCGACGAGGGCTCCTTCGCCGTCCTTGAGCCCAAGGCCGACGGCTTCCGCAACTACCAAAAGGCCGCGTACGCCGTATCGGCCGAGGAGTTGCTGGTGGACAAGGCCCAATTGCTGACGCTGACCGCCCCGGAGATGACGGTGCTCCTGGGCGGCATGCGCGTCCTGAAGACCAACGTCGGCGGGACCCCGCACGGCGTCTTCACCCAGCGGCCCGGGGCGCTCACCAACGACTTCTTCGTGAACCTGCTCGACATGGGCACGACGTGGAAGGCGGCTGCGAAGGACGGGGACGTGTTTGAAGGGCGCGATCGCAAGACCGGCGAGCTCAAGTGGACGGGCACCCGTGTCGACCTCATCTTCGGCGCGAACTCCCAGCTCCGGGCCTTGGCGGAAGTGTACGCCTGCCAGGACGGCCAGGAGAAGTTCCTCCAGGACTTTGTCGCGGCATGGAACAAGGTCATGAACCTTGACCGCTTCGATCTCGCCTGAGTGCCGCCTGGAGGGCTTCGGGCAGGCGGCAGGAAACAGGGAAACGGTCAGCCAACGGCCGGTTCAGCGGACGGCAGAGCAGTCGCCGCTGAACCGGACCGTCGTGCCCTGTGCCGGAGGTTCACCGCCTGTTTCTTCGGGAAGCGGGACCGCGCCGCGGTATTCGCGACCGCGTCGCGGCGGGGCGGTTGATTTTTCCCCGGCGCTGTTCTATAAGGGGCGCATGCATCTCACCGGCGTAACGCTCCATCCTGCGAAGTACCCCACCCGGAGTTTCTATCCCTTCAGCCTGCCGCTGTTTCAGCAGACGGAACGGATCGCCTTCACGACCCCGGTCACCCTGTTCGTCGGAGAAAACGGTTCGGGGAAATCGACCCTGCTGCGGGCGATCGCCCGCGCCTGCGGGATCCACATCTGGCAGGAAGCGGAGCGGCGCCGCTTCGCCCCGAACCCCTACGAGGAGGCGCTGGGCGACTACCTGAGCGTCGAATGGGTGGACGGGAACGTTCCCGGCTCGTTCTTCGGTTCGGACAGTTTCCGCCACTTTCGCCAGGTCCTCGACGAATGGGCGGCAGCCGACCCGGGCCAGCTCGACTACTTCGGGGGCCGCTCGCTGATGACCCAGTCGCACGGCGAATCGCTGATGTCCTTCTTCCGTTCCCGGTACCGGATCAAGGGGCTGTATCTGCTCGACGAGCCGGAGACAGCGCTTTCGCCCAAGAGTCAGCTCGGGCTCCTGGAAGTGATGCAGGAGGCCGGCCGGGGCGGTCAGGCCCAGTTTCTGATCGCCACCCACTCGCCGCTGCTGATGGCGGCCCCGCAGGCGGCGATCTACAACTTCGATCGGATTCCGCTCGGGCAGATCGCCTATGGAGAAACGGAGCACTACCGCATCTACCGGGATTTTCTCCAGCACCCGCCGAAATAGGCGCCGATCGCCGATCCGGGCCCGTCCCGCCCGCCCCTCCCGCGCGGCCACGGAGAGAATTTTCCTTGCACTTCCCTTTGGCTTGTGTTAAGCGTCGCCGAGACGGAAGCTCAGATAATACATGCAGTTATTTTGCAGCGGGGAGAGCGCTCCGGGCCGTTTTCGGGGGGACTCGCGGGTGGGAACGCTGAGCGCTGCGCGGGGTACTGTTCTTGGTTTCTTGATCCGTTGCCTTGTCTGTCCGGTCCCGAGCGGATACGGGCGTGCTGGGTTGAATCGCAATCATGGAGAGGAGGAGTACGTATGGACAGGAAAGTGACCGTTGTGGGTGCGGGCAACGTCGGTGCGACAGCAGCGCAGCGACTGTGTGAGAAGGCCCTCTGCGATGTGGTGCTCGTGGACATCATCGAAGGCGTCCCCCAGGGGAAGGCCCTCGACCTGGCGGAGGCGGCGCCGGTGGAGAAGCACGACGCCCACCTGATCGGCACGAACAGCTACGCCGACACCAAGGATTCGGACATCGTCATCATTACCGCCGGCATCCCCCGGAAGCCCGGGATGAGCCGTGACGACCTGTTGGCAACCAACAAGAAGATCATGACCAGCGTGACCGAGCAGGTGGTGAAGTATTCACCCAACGCTACGCTGATCATCGTCAGCAACCCCCTGGATGCCATGTGCCACGTGGCCTACGACGTGAGCGGATTCCCGAAGAACCGCGTCATCGGCATGGCGGGAGTCCTCGACTCGGCCCGGTTCCGCTGCTTCATCTCGGCGGAGCTCAACGTCTCCGTGGAGAACATCCACGCCTTCGTCCTGGGCGGGCACGGCGACACGATGGTGCCGCTGCCCCGCTATTCTACCGTATCGGGGATCCCGATCACCGAGCTGATCCCGCAGGACCGCCTCGAGGCGCTCGTGACCCGGACCCGGAACGGCGGCGCCGAGATCGTCAACCTCCTCAAGACGGGCAGCGCCTTCTACGCGCCCGCCTCTTCCGCAGTGGAGATGGCGGAGTCGATCCTGAAGGACCGCAAGAAGATCCTCCCCTGCGCCGTCCTGCTCGAGGGCGAGTACGGGATCAAGGGGCTGTTCATCGGCGTCCCGGTGAAGCTGGGCAAGGCCGGCGTCGAGCAGATCATCCAGATCAAGCTGACCCCGGAAGAGGACGCCGGCCTGAAGAAATCCGCGGCGGCGGTCCAGGAGCTTGTCACCGCGATGAAGACGATGGCCTGACCCCTTCCCGCTGTCCTGCGCGCACGGCCTCCCCGCTCGGGGAGGCCTTTTTTTCGGCTGCGCACGAGTGGTAGGTATCGCCTACCAGTTCCCTTACGAACGATCAACGTTGTGCTCAGGCTGACCATCGCTTAGCATACGGCCAGGCGTTTTTCCGTCTCCGGACCTCGACGGTCAACCGCCGCCGGTTGCTACAGGTTACCCCTGAACGGGTATGGTCGCCGGTGCGCTGCCTCAGCGTATCGCCCCGGGGGAGAACGTCATCGAATTCGCTCAGGACGGCAGGTACGCATGGCTGAAAACGGCACCGGCAACATCGATCTCGTCGACAGGGGGATTGTGCGGTCCTGGCTGACCTGGGGGTTCTTCTGGGCGGTGTTGGCCCCGATCATCGGCCTCATCCTCTCGCTGATGTTCAACTATCCCACCTTCCTGAGCACCCAGTACAGCCATTTCGGACGCCTGCGCCCGCTGCACGTCAACGGCGTGATCCTGGGGGTCTTTTCCGCCCTCTTCTTCGGGCTTGCCTACTACATGGTCCCGAAGCTCACCGGCATCAGGATGCACCGGGAGGGATGGTCGCGGTACCCCCTGTACCTCTGGAACGGCACCCTGCTGGCTGCCTTTACGCTGCTGCTGATGGGCTACAACAAGGGGCTCGAAGTAGCCGAGTTTCCCAACCCCTTGCCCGTCCTGTTGGCGCTGGCCCTGTTCGTCATCGCCTACCAGGTGTTCATGACGATCGCCCGGCGGAAGGAGGAGAAGATCTTCGTTTCGCTGTGGTACATCATCTCCGCCCTCGTTTGGACCGGGATGAACCTCCTGTACGGGAACCTGGTGATTCCCTATGTGGCCCCGGGGATCAACAACGTGGCGCTCCACGGGCTGTACATCCATTACGTGGTCGGCCTCTGGATCACCCCGGCGGGGCTGGCGGTGATCTATTTCTTCCTGCCGGCAGCGGCGCGAAGCCCGCTGTACAGCCACAAGCTCTCGCTCGTCGGGTTCTGGTCGCTCGCCTTCTTCTACCCCTTCGTGGGCATCCACCACTATCTGTACAGCCCGATCCCGGCCTGGACCCAGACCGTGGCCATCTTCGCCAGCATGATGCTCATCATCCCGGTGCTGACCGTGGTGGTCAATTTCTTCGGGACCCTGAAGGGGAACTGGGGCTCCTTCCAGCGGGATTTCACCGTCAAGCTGATGATCTTCGGGGCGGCGATGTACTTCATCGGCAGTGTCCAGGGCTCCTTCGAGGCGCTCCGGAGCCTGCAGCAGCCGACGCACTTCACCGACTTCGTGATCGCCCATTCCCACGCCACGGTGTTCGGGGGGTACGTCATCTTTGTCCTGGCGGCCTGCTACTACGTCTG
The DNA here is from genome assembly GCA_903928915.1 of uncultured Syntrophobacterales bacterium. Lineage (GTDB taxonomy): Bacteria > Desulfobacterota > Syntrophia > Syntrophales > UBA5619 > JAKAFS01. The sequence goes on from CAIYSL010000013.1 coordinate 26,973, forward strand.
GCCGAGGGTCGCCGGGGCTCCCTTCCATGCGCCCACGGCACAGTGGAGCACCTGGATGATCATGGGGGGGATCTCCGCGATGATCCTCATCCTCGTCACCCAGGGGCTGATCCAGGGAACGGCGCTGATGGCCGGGGCCGAATTCGTCGACACCGTCGCATCGATGAAGCCCTACTGGTTCCTCCGCATGCTGGCCGGCCTGACCATGGACGTGGGGATCGCCCTGGTCGGGATCAACCTGTACCTGACGGCGAGAAGGGCCGGGGAGGGTAGGCCGTGAAGCGGGCAAAAACGATCGCCCTCGTCGCGGGGTTCGGGTTCTTCTTCCTGGCGCTTCTGCTGCAGGGGATCCTCCCCTACCTGATGGAGGAGAACCGGGTGACCACCGTCGCCAAGACGGTGCGGACCCCCCTCGGCGAGATGGCCGAGGTCACGGCCGCGGCGCTCCCCTACACCGACCTCACGGCCCGGGGGAGACAGGTGTACATCCGCGAGGGGTGCTGGTACTGCCATTCCCAGTATCTGCGGCCGACCGCGGGGGAGACGCGGCGCTGGGGGCCCGTGTCGGAGTTCGGCGAATACGCCCATGACCTGCCCCATCTGTTCGGGACGCGGCGGATCGGCCCCGACCTCACCCGCGTGGGCGGGAAGTACGGCGACGACTGGCACGCGGCCCATTTCTTCGATCCCCGGATGGTCGTCCCCGATTCGGTCATGCCGCGGATGGACTGGCTGTTCGCGCCGGACGCGGTGGCGGGCAGGCGCGTCCTGAGCGACGAGGGGAAGGCGGTGACGGCCTACGTGCAGAACCTGGGGATGAACAAGGGCAAGTGGCGGGACAATTTCCCCTACCAGATCGCGGAGCGCGGCTCGTCGTCGCTCGAAAGCGCCGCCGCCATCCGCCACGGCAAGGCGGTGTATGCGCGGCGCTGCGCCGGCTGCCACGGGGACAAGGGGGACGGCAAGGGGGCTGCCCCCGCCGCGGTGCTGTTCGGCGTCGCCCTGCCCAGGGACTTCACCGCGGGCGCGTACAAATTCCGGACGACCCCCACGGGCTCGGTCCCGCTCGATGCGGACCTCGAGCGGACGATCGCCGTGGGCATCCGGGGGACCGCCATGCCGCCCTGGTTCAACCTGGCCGATGAGGAACGCCGGGACGTGGTCCATTTCATCAAGACCTTCTCCCCGGATTTCATCCAGTATCCGCCGGACGCGCCGATTGCGATCGGCCGGCCGCCGAAGCCGACGCCGGAGCTGATCAGCCGGGGGAAGCAGGTGTTCGCGGAGATGCAGTGCGAGGTCTGTCACGGCTCCGAAGGCAGGGGCGACGGGCCGTCGTCGCAGGAGCAGGTCGACGATTCCGGCAACAAGATACCGCCGGCGAATTTCACCCGCGGGGTGTTCAAGAGCGGCCCGCGGCCCGGGGACATCTTCCGGACCTTCATGACGGGGTTGAGCGGCACGCCCATGCCCTCCTTCGGAGATTCTTTCGAATCCCCGGATGACGGGTGGGCGCTGACCTATTTTGTTTTGAGCCTTTCGGCGGACGGGAAGCCATGATCGAGCAGACGGTCGTGTACGGATTTCTGATCTCCCTGAGCATGGGATTGAGCGCCCTGGCCTTCTTCGTCTGGGCGGTGCTCGCGAATCAGATGGACGACACGGAGGACGTGAAGCATCGCATCCTGGAGCGGGAACTGGAAGAGGAGGGGCGTATGCCATCGATGACAGAGGGGTGGAATGATGAAGAGATCTGATGGGGTTGTCGCGGCGGCGCTGGCCGTTCTGCTCTGCCTGCCGGGAGGGGCGGCGGCTGCTGCCTACCAGGAGGCAGCGGTTGCGGACGGCGCGGTGATCAAGGGGAGCGTGGTGTTCACCGGCAGCGTCCCGATGCGGAAGATCATCCCGACAAAGGATCAGGAGGTCTGCGGGGGAGTTCGGGACGAGCCGCAGGTCACCCTGGGCTCGGGAAACGGGGTCGTGGACGCCGTCGTATACCTGAAGGACGTTGCCAAGGGGAAGAAGTGGGACCGTCCGAAGAAGGCCCCGGAGATCGTCAACAAGGATTGCCGGTTCCATCCGCGCATCCAGGTGGTCCCCGCCGGCACGAAGCTGGCGATCGTCAACGCCGACCCGGTGCTGCACAACACCCACGGGTTTTTGATCAAAACGACGGTGTTCAACGTGGCCATGCCCAAGAGCGGCATGCGCGTGGAGCGGCCCCTCCAGAAACCGGGCGTCGTCCGCGTGGAATGCGACGCCCACGGCTGGATGCTGGCCTGGATCTACGTGGCCGACAACCCCTACTACGCCCTGACCGGCAAGGAGGGGGCCTTCACCATCGGCGACGTCCCGCCGGGGAACCACACCCTGGTGGTCTGGCAGGAGCACCTCGGGACCAAGGAGATCGCGGTGACGGTGAAGCCGAAGGAGACGGTGACGGTGCCGGCGATCGAACTGAAGAAGTGACCCCCGCCCTCCAGGCGGGACGCACAAAAAAGGAGGGAACCATGGATACACCGGAGAGAGAGAAACGGAGCATACCGAGCATCGACCCTGCGGCGGCCGGCGGGGAGGGGATAACCCGGCGCGCCTTCATCCACCGCTCGCTGGTTGCCGGCGCCGCCCTCGGCGCTGCTTCCCAGGCGCTGTTCCCGCTGATCAGCACCCTGGACGTGGCCTACGGCGCGCAGGAATTCCGGTTCGCCTGGATTTCGGACACCCATCTGTACCCCAAGACGCTCAACACCCGGTTCGTCGAAAAGGCGGAGCGGGCGGTGAACGACGTCAAGGCGATGAAGCCGGCGCCCGATTTCCTGATCTTCGGCGGCGACCTGGCGCAGCTCGGCGATCCGGTGGAGCTGCAGCTCGGCGCCGACATCCTGAAGAACCTTTCGCTCAAGAAGTACTTCATCCCGGGCGAGCATGACTGGTACCTGGACATGGGCGCTACCTGGGAGAAGCTGTTCGGCAAGCAGCCCTGGAGTTTCGACCACAAGGGGGTGCGGTTCATCGGGCTCGACACGGTGAGCCGCGGGCCCGACTACTGGTCGGCCAAGAAGATGACGCCGGCAGAGCGGATGGGGCACATGGCGACCCTCGACGGGTCGGTGGCGGGGCCCTGGGCGGGCGTCGGCGCCGATCAACTCCAGTGGCTGGCCAAGACCCTGTCGAACTGGCCGAAGGACAAGCCGGTGATCCTGTTCAGCCATAACCCGCTGTACGAATACTACCCCCCCTGGAATTTCTGGGTGCGCGACTGGCGCGACGTCCAGGAGGTGCTCCGGCCGTACACTAAGGTCACCAACATCCACGGCCATACCCACCAGGTGCTGTACAACGAGATCGGGACGATGCGCTCGATCGGGATGCTCGCCACCTCCTGGAACTGGCCCTATCCGCCCCAGGGGGTCCCGGCGCTGACCGTGCCGATGGTCCGGGTCGATCCCGGCGATCACTTCGACGGCGTGGGATGGGGGAAACTGACCATGACCGCCAAGGAGCGGGTGGACTACCAGTACATGATGTGGCGGAAGGATGTGTTCAGCCAGACCCAGGTCGATTCCGGGACGGGCGACAACATGAACCAGATCCTCAGTCCCCGGTTTGCGGACCGGCCGTAGCGGAGATGAGCCGGGTGGTATACCACGAGCGCACCTGCACGCCCTGCGGCGTGCCCATCAGGAGGAAGCTGCCATGAAAAAAGGTTGGATATACGCGGTGATCGTTTGCTCAGTCTCCCTGGGGATCGGCCTCCTCGGGGCCGGTATCGGCGGGGCCCACAAGGTCAAGCACACCCCCGAACAGCTCAAGGCCTTCGAAGACGTATTCATGGAGCAGGTAAAGATCGGCGATCTGCTCTTCCACGGCGACGCTGCCACGGAAAAGAAGCTGGGGACCAAGCTCTCCCGGACCGGGATGGCCTGCGCCATGTGCCACCCCTTCGCGGTCGACACCCATCCCTACGAGTTTCCCAAGTTCCAGGAGCAGATCAATAAATTCTCGACCCTCCGGGACATGATCAACTGGTGCATCGAGAAGCCCAACGAGGGGGAGATCCTCGGCGCGGACTCGGATGCCATGAAGGCCCTCGAGGCGTACATATACTGGTCGAACCGGGGCAGCAAGCTGGACCCGGGGAGACACTAACGGTGTAGCATGGAGCACAAGGCCAAGGAGCGGTACGCGCCCGACGTGGAATCCTACGAGGGCCGCATCCCGGCGTGGATGGCTGTCGTGTATGGGGGCCTGATCGCCTGGGGCATCTACTACCTTGTCGCGTACTGGGACGGCGGCCCTGTCCCGGGAGGCTGAATGGGGACCGGAAAAGACCGCAGGAAGAGGCTCCTGGCGATCGCTGCCGTTGCCGCCGTGCTCGGCGCCGCGGGAGGCGCCGGGCTGGGCAGGGCAGAGCCGAGCCCCTGCGACTACAAGGAGTTCGGGTTGGATGCGGCGAAATTCTTCGTCTACCTGACGAAGGACAGCCCCTATCGATCGTGGCGGCACTGGCCGGGCAGGGAGGCCACGCGTCCGCAGGGGCCGCACGGTCCCCGGGCCGTCACCTATGTCAATCCCGCGGCCTACGAAGCGATCGTGCGGAAGGATACGATGGCGTTCGGTTCCCTGATCGTCATGGAAAACCGCGACCCTGACGGGAGCCTCCGCAGCCTCAGCGTCAGGATCAAGATCAAGGGATACAACCCGGAGGGGGGCGATTGGTACTGGTTTGCCTTTGCCCCCGACGGGGCGGCACAGGCGGAGGGAAGGGCGGGTGTGTGCCTGGGATGCCACGGGAAGGGGAAGGCCGACGACTACGTCATGGGCTCTCCGGCGAGATAGCGGTCTGCCGGCGCGGCGCGCCGCAGTAATTTCCCTCTGCCTCCTGGCGGCCGTGGCGTCGCCTGCGGCCTGCGGCCGGGAGGCGGCAATCGACTGCGCCATCGACAACGGTTCCTGTACGACGGTCCTGGCCACAGAGGGGCTGTCCGTAACCTTCGACATCACCCCGAAACCCGTCGCCGCGATGAAGACCCTCGCCTTCCGGATCGACATCAACCGCGGGGCCGCCCCGGTGACGGACGGCGAGGTGACCGTAGACCTGTCGATGCCCGGCATGGCCATGCCGCCGAACCGGGTGGCGTTGCTCCATCAGGGCGGAGGGTGCTACGCAGGGCGGGGGGTGATCGTCCGCTGTCCCAGCGGGAAAGCGGTCTGGCGCGCCGAGGCCCGCATCCGCCGGCCCGCCTGGGGGGACGGACAGCCGCGGCAGGCAGTATTTACGTTCAGGGTGAAGTAGCGGTGGACAGCCTCGTGTTTCTCTCCTTCGCGACGGGGTTTTTCGGCGGTTTCGGCCATTGCCTCGGGATGTGCGGCCCGATCGTCGCCGCCTTCGCGCTGCCCGCCGGGCAGGGGGGCGGCGCATGGGGGGGGCTGCGGCCGCAGCTCATCTACGGCGTCGGGCGAATCACCGCTTACGCCTTCGTGGGCGCCCTGATGGGGCTCGGCGGGACCTTCGTCGACACCGCGGGCAAGCTGGCGGGCGTCCAGAACCTCGCGGCGGTCCTGGCCGGGCTGTTCATGGTCGGCGCGGGTCTGCGCATCACCGGTCTTCTGCGGCGGCCGGCCCGTGCCGGATGGGGCGAAGCCGGACTGCTGCGGGCCGCGCGGATCGTCGCCGAGACCGAGTCGGCGTGGAAGTACTATCCCCTCGGCATCCTCCTGGGGTTCATCCCCTGCGGGCTTTCCTACTCGCTGTTCATCGCGGCGGCGGGATCGGGCGGCGTCCTTGCGGGGATGGCCGCGTTGATCTCCTTCGGCATCGGCACCCTCCCGGCCATGCTGCTTTTCGCCTCCCTGGTCACTGTGTTCGGCAGCAGGCTCAAACAGCGGCTTTCCGCCGCGGGCGGCATCGCGGTCATCGCGATGGGATTGGTATTTCTCAGCCGGGCGGTGCGGTTGTATGGGTAGGTGCGGCCACTGCCTTTCTGAATTCCCCGACAACGACGCGCTCGCGGACGACGCGGACGGGCAGCGGCGGGTGTTCTGCTGTGCCGGGTGCCGCAGCGTATACCGGCTGATCCACCGGGAGGGGCTGGGCAGGTTCTACGAACGCCGCAGCTGGGAGGCCGGCGGCCCGGCCGTCCCCTCCGGGGGCGACGGCATCGATTGCTCCCCCTTCTCCGGATTGGTCAGACAGGCGGAGGGAAAAAGCGAGATCGACCTGCTCATCGAGGGGATCCGGTGCGCCTCCTGCGTCTGGCTGAACGAGCGAATGCTGGAGAGGCTGCCGGGGGTCGACACCGTCAGGGTAAGCTACGCCACGCACCGGGCGCGGATACGCTGGGACCCGAACCGGGTAGATCTCGGGCGGATCCTCGGCCGGATCGCGTCGGTCGGGTACCGGCCCAAGCCCTTCTCGGAGTCGGAACAGTTTCGGGAGCGCACGGCAGAGCGGCGGGACCTCCTCGTCCGGTTCGGCACGGCGGCCTTCCTTTCGCTGCAGCTGATGACGGTAAGCACCGCCCTGTACGCGGGATACTTTCAGGGGATCGACGGGACCGTGAAATTCACCTTCGAGGCGATCTCCCTGCTCCTGACACTGCCGGTGCTCCTGTACGCCGGTCGCCCGTTCATCGCCGGGGCGGCCACTTCGCTGGGCAGGCTGCGGTTTACGATGGATTCGCTCGTGACGCTCGGCGCCGGGTCGGCCTTCGCCTACAGCCTGATCGCTCTGTTCACCGGCGGGGAGGTCTACTTCGATACGGCCGCCATGATCATCACCTTCGTCCTGCTCGGCCGGCTGGTCGAAGCGACCGCCCGGGGGAAGGCGTCCGACACGATCGAGCGGCTGGCGGGGCTCAGGCCCCGGGAGGCGCGGGTGATCCGCGGCGGCGCACGGCTCCGGGTGCCGCTGGAATCCGTGGCGCCGGGGGAGCTCGTAGAAGTCGTTCCCGGCGAGCGGATACCCCTCGACGGCGTCGTCCGGAGCGGCTGTTCCGAGGCGGACGAATCGCTCCTCACCGGGGAAGCCCGGCCGGTCCCGAAGGGGGAAGGCAGCCGGGTGATCGGGGGGAGCATGAACCTCTACGGGGCCTTCGTCCTGGAGGTGGACCGGAGGGGGACGGAGGGGGTGCTCGCCGGCATCATCCGGGCGGTGGAAGAGGCCCAGGTAAGCAGGCCGCGGATCCAGACCGCGGCCGAGCGGGTTGTGGGATACGCCGTCCCGGCGGTCCTCGCCGTTGCCGTCGCGGCGTTGATCGCTCATCTCCTGAACGGCGCCCCCCCCGAGCGGGCACTGATGATCGCCATATCGGTCCTGGTCATCGCCTGCCCCTGCAGCCTCGGCCTGGCGACGCCGCTGGCCCTGATGATGTTCGCCACCCGGGCCTCGGCGATA
>CAIYSL010000014.1 GCA_903928915.1 uncultured Syntrophobacterales bacterium
GGCAGTAGCGCAGGCGTTGTTCCCCCGGCAGGCAAACGGAAGCCTCATCAGCATAGATCGGGAGAGGATGGCGTCGGAACTCGTCGGCCAGCCCTTCAGCGATCCGAAGTATTTCTGGGGACGCCCTTCGGCAACGGCGGCTGTGCCGTACAACGGGGCCTCTTCCGCGGGCTCGAATCTCGGCCCTGCGAACCCTGCGTTGGCGGAGGCGGTGCAGCGGCGCAGTGCAGCGCTCCTGGCAGCCGACCGGGAAAACAGCCTACCCATTCCGGTAGACCTCGTCACCGCCTCGGCAAGCGGGCTCGACCCGCATATCAGCCCGGCAGCGGCAATCTTCCAGGTCCCACGGGTAGCCAGGACGCGCGGCCTGGATGAACGAATGATTGCCCGCCTCGTTCAAATGCATACGCAGGACAGACAGTTCAGCATACTCGGCGAACCCAGGGTAAACGTCCTGCGGTTGAATATCGCCCTGGATGCCAGGCGCTGATCCTGGTATGCTGAGCATTGAGTCGGCACTCTCCTGTTTCGAGCGAGAATAGTGCAGCATGGAAACGAAAAGACCCGATCCCGACGAACTCCTTGACCGGACGGTCTCCGAAGAGCAGCGGCTCCGCCAGGGGAAGCTCAAGGTATTCTTCGGCGCATCCCCCGGTGTGGGCAAGACCTACGCGATGCTCCAGGCTGCGCAGAAGAAACGCGAAGAGGGCGTGGATATCGTCGTCGGGATCGCCGAAACCCACGGCAGGCAAGAGACGGCGTCCCTCCTCGACGGTCTCGAAATCATGCCCCGGCGGCAGTTCTCGTACCGCGGCCACGACATCCCGGAATTCGACATCGATGCGGCACTGGCGCGCAACCCTTCCGTGATGATCGTCGATGAACTGGCGCATACCAACACACCGGGAATGCGGCACAAGAAGCGCTGGCAGGACGTCGAGGAGTTGCTGTTTGCCGGCATCTCCGTCTACACCACGGTCAATGTCCAGCATCTCGAAAGCCTGAATGACGTCGTCCGTCAGATCACCGGGGTCGCGGTCCGGGAAACGCTTCCCGACTCATTCCTCGACCGTGCCGACGAGATCGAACTGATCGACCTGCCGCCGGAAGAACTGCTCCAGCGGCTCAAGGAGGGAAAGGTCTATATCCCCGAACAGGCGGAGCGGGCGAGGGAGAATTTCTTCCGCAAGGGCAACCTGATCGCCCTGCGGGAGTTGGCCTTGCGGCGCACCGCCGAGCAGGTGGATGAGCAGATGGAGAGTTACCGGCGTGACGCCGGTGTCACGGAAATCTGGCCGGCGGCGGAGCGAATCCTGGTCTGCATCGGGACGAACCCCCGCTCCATCCGTCTGATCCGGGCTGCCCGGAGGATGGCGGCGGTACTGCGCGCGGAGTGGATTGCCGTGCACGTAGAGGCCCCGTCCCACATCCGACCGTCCGAACGGGATGTGCAGACTCTCGCGGAACACATGCGGCTCGCGGAAAGCCTGGGGGCGCAGAGCGTGACGCTGACGGGGCGCAAGGCAAGCGAGGAGATACTCAATTACGCCCGGCAGCGCAATGTCAGCAAGATCATCATCGGCAAGCCGACCCACCCCCGCTGGAAGGACAAACTCCTGGGCTCTCCGCTCGACGAGATCGTCCGGGGAAGCGGCGACATCGAAATCTACGTGATCACCGGGGATTCGTCTGAGCTTCCGGAGCGGCCGCGGGCTAAGGTCCGTCCGGCAAAGATCGACCGGAAGGAGTGGTATTGGAGCGTGGGCATCGTCGGCCTCAGCACCGCTGTTGCCTCTCTCCTGTTTCCCTATGTCCATCTGACCGATCTGGCAATGCTGTATCTTCTGGGCATCGTCGTAACGTCGACGCGGACGGGCCGCCTGCCCGCCCTCGCCGCCACCCTGCTGAGCGTGGCCGCATTCGACTTCTTTTTCGTGCCTCCCTACTTTACGTTTGCCGTCAATGATGCCCGTTTCGTCGTGACCTTCGGCGTCATGTTCTTTGTGGCCTATGTCATTTCGCAGTTGACGCTGCAAATCCGTGCCCAGGCGGCAACTTCGCGGAAGCGCGAGCGGAGTACCGCCACGTTGTACGCTCTGAGCCGCCACCTGACCCGGGAGCGAAAGAAAGACGGGATCTTCGAGGTAGCCGCCAAACACATCGAGGAGGTGTTTTTCAGTCAGATCGTTTTCCTGATCCTGGATGAACGGGGGGAACTGACCGAAGTGGAAACAAGGAGGGGATCTTTCCCGATCGACCGGAAGGAGCTCGGCGTCGCCCGGTGGGTCTTTGACAACCGCCATGCCGCCGGTCTGGGTACCGATACGCTCCCCGGGGCCAAGGCGCTCTACCTGCCGATGGTTGCCTCCTCCGGCGTCCTGGGAGTTGTCGGCGTCCTTCCCGAGGACACGCAGAAGGGGTTCGATCTCGAAGATATGCACCTGCTGGAAAGTTTCGTGAATCAAACCGCCATGGCCAGGGAGCGGGTCTTACTGGCCAAACAGGCGCACGAGGAGCACTTGCGGGCAGAGGCCCAGAACGTCAGGAGCACCTTTCTGAGCTCCGTGTCGCACGACTTGAGAACGCCCCTGGCGGTCGTGGCCGGGGCGGCCAGCACCCTCCGGGAAAAAGAGGCGTCCCTCGACCGGACGGCCCGCCTGGAGCTGCTGCAGACGATCCATGAAGAGACGGGCCGGCTGGAGCGCATCATCAGCAACGTCCTGAACCTGACCCGTCTGGAATCCGGGGCGATCGCCGTCCGCAAGGAGTGGCAGCTCCTGGAGGAGATCATCGGAGTCGTCCTGAATCGCCTCTCCGACCGCATCGAGGGGCGCCCCCTGGAACTGCGGATCCCCCCGGACCTCCCGCTCGTCCCCTTCGACACCCTGTTGATCGAGCAGGTGCTGACGAACCTGCTCGAGAACGTGCTTCGGCACACCCCGGCCGATACCCCGGTCGAGATCACCGTGATCCCGCAGAAAGCAGACGTCCTGCTTGAAATCGCCGACCGCGGTCCCGGCATCCCTGCCGGGGAAGAAGAGCTGATTTTCAAGAAATTCACCCGCAGCACCCATACGCGGATCGGGGCCGGAATCGGCCTTGCCATCTGCCGCGTCATCGTCGAGGCCCACGGCGGCCGTATCTGGGCGGAAAACCGTCCCGGCGGAGGCGCCGCCTTCAGGTTCATCATCCCCGTCGAGGGAACGCCCCCTCCCCTGCCGCCCGAGAAAGAGGACCCATGAAGGAATCCCCGGCCACCATCCTCCTGATCGAAGATGAAAAGCAGATGCGGCGATTTCTCAGGGTCACGCTCGAGAGTGAACGATACGGCGTCCTCGAAGCGGAAACAGCCGCCGACGGGCTCGCCCAGATAGCGACGCGCAATCCCGCTGTGGTCCTTCTGGACCTCGGCCTTCCCGACAGAGATGGTCTGGAGGTGATCAATGATCTGCGGGAATGGTCCGCCGTCCCGGTGATCGTCATTTCGGCACGGGAGCAGGAAGGCGACAAGATCAGGGCCCTCGACAGCGGGGCGGATGATTACTTGACGAAGCCGTTCGGTTCTGGCGAGCTTCTGGCCAGAATCCGCGCCACCCTCAGGCGGGCGATGCCCAAAACCCCGGACCAGCGCGATGCGGTTTTCGTCGCCGACGAGCTCCGCATCGACTTCTCCAAGCGGCAGGTCTCTTGCGGGTCCCGGGAAATTCATTTGACGCCGATCGAATACCGGCTGTTGACGGTTCTCGTCCGGAACGCCGGCAGGGTCATGACCCACAGGCAGATCCTCAAGGAGGTGTGGGGTCCTGCCTACGTGGAGCAGACCCACTACCTGCGCGTTTTCATGAACCAGTTGCGAAAGAAAATCGAGGCTGACTCCGCCCGTCCGCGCTTTCTCTTGAACGAACCCGGAATCGGCTACCGTTTCAAGCCCGACACCGAGGAGCGGTGAAACCCCGGCAGCCCCGCACCACCGCCCCCTACGCGCTCTTCGGTTTGGCGGCACAATTGGACCCGAGCACCAACACGAGCGCTTCTTTCTTTACGAAATCCAATGCAGAAAAATGAGAGGAAGGTGGCGGAAGAATGAGCGATACCCCGCAAATGTTATTATTGCGGACGACTGTTCAAAGAGATGGAAAAGGCTCAGCTGGCATCAAAATGGTTTGAAGACCATCCTGGGGAACCATGCGTGGGATAAAAGAACACCCTAATGGACTTGCTCATCTTGCCTGCGAGGGAAGATATAGCAAGAAGGTTGCGGTAGAGAATAAGTCTGTTAGTAATTGATCTTATTCAGTTAAATGGTGGAGGCGGCGGGAGTCGAACCCGCGTCCGGAAACCTTCCGCTGCACTTTCTACGTACGTAGCATCTGTTTTGATTTTCGCTTCCCAGGGCTCCCGGAGCAGGATCCCTCGGTCGCTATCCTGTTAAGATTTTCGCCCCCCTTCCCCCAGGCGTGAAAGGGCGGTTATTCCGCCTGTATGACGCCTCCGGACCGGCCCGACGGACGAAACCGGGGAGACGGTAGCCGACTAAGCGGCTACTGCGTAATCGTAGTTGTCTGCGATTATGTTTTCCTGCCTGTTTTACGAGGCCTGCAGGAACCTCGGTACGCTTATGCAGCTTCATGCATCCCCGTCGAAACCGTGACGCCCCCCTGGATGTGAAGCGATGAGAATGAGCGAAATCAATATAAGACAGCAGCAGCCGAAAGTCAAGGTCCACGGCTTCCGCCGCTCTCAGTAATCCCGGTTCTTCGCCCGGAGGCCCCGCTCGATGGCCCGGCGGTCCTCCTTCAGTTTTATGTCCTCGCGCTTGTCGTACAGTTTCTTCCCGCGGCCCACGCCGATTTCGACCTTTACCTTCCCATTCTTGAAGTACATCCGGAGCGGGATCAGGGCCAGCCCCCGTTCCTGCGACTTGCCGTACAGCCGCCGGATCTCCCGCTTGTGCATCAGGAGCTTCCGGACGCGGAGCGGTTCGTGGTTCTGCCGGTTGCCGTGGGAATAGGGGCTGATGTGGAGGTCGTACAGGTACAGCTCGTCGTCCTTGACCAGGGCGTAGCTGTCCTTGAGGTTCGCCCTGCCGTCGCGCAGGGCCTTCACCTCGGTCCCGACGAGGGCGATCCCCGCCTCGTAGGTCTCGTCGATGAAATAGCTCATCCTGGCCCGTTTGTTCGAGCAGATCGGCTTTTCCGCTGTCTCTTTCTTTGCCACTTCGCGTCCTTCTGTTTCTGTGCGCCGTCGAGTCGCGGTTCCGGCTTTCGCCCCTGCTCAGGGCCCGTCGATCTTCGCCGGCAGATAGTCGGGCTTCACGTGCCCCATCGCCAGCCAGATGTTATCCCGGACGCGGCGGTTGTCCGTCTCCAGCCGGTCCAGGAGTTCCTTGACGTACCGCCGCCGCGACGTCGTGCTCGTGGGGCAGCCGTTTTCGATTGCCGGGAACCCCCGTTCCTTCGCATACCTCTTCACCAGCGGCTCCCGGAGGTAGGCCAAGGGACGGATGATGTGCATCTCGCCGCCGAATATCCGCTGGTTCGGGACCATCGTGCTGATCTCCCGGCCGTAGAACAGGTTGATCAGCAGGGTCTCGGTGATGTCGTCCCGGTGGTGGGCGAAGGCGATCTTGGTGCACCCCTTCTCGGCGGCGATCTCGAAGATCCGCTTCCGGCGGAGCCGCGAACAGAGGAAGCAGGGGTTCTTTCTGTTGACCTCGCTGTGGGAGAGCGTCCCGATTTCCGTCTTCTCCATGACGTAGTCGTAGCCCCCGGCCTTCAGGTGCCCCTCCAGCGCGTCGTATCCGGCATAGGTCGGGTCGAACCCGGGGTCGATGTTCACGGCGACGAGCGAAAAGGGGGGGACGGTGACCATCGGGGTGTCGAGCAGGTCGAGGAGCGACATGCTGTCCATCCCCCCGGAGACGCCCACCAGCACACGGTCGCCCGCGGCGATCATGCCGTAGTCCATGACCGCCTTCTCCAGCCACTTCTTCAGATGGAGGAACAACCGCGACCTTTTCTCTATCGGAACCATTCCCTACCCTGCCGTCGATGTGCGGGGATTCTATCCGAGATCAGCACCGTTGGCAAGCGGGTTTCGCCGCTCCGCCGACAATCACCTTGAAAAAAACCCCCGTTTGTTGTACACGGATTGCCGGGCCGGCGGCCCCGACCTGGCTGCGGCACTCCATTCGCACCCTTAACCGTACAGGAACCGGACACCATTGCACCCATGAGGAGGCTGACATGACCGAAATCATCAACATCAATGCCCGGGAGATCCTTGATTCGCGCGGGAATCCGACCGTCGAGGCAGAGGTGACGCTCCTGTCGGGGATCACCGGACGGGCCTCCGTCCCTTCCGGCGCCTCGACCGGGGAGCACGAGATGCTCGAACTGAGGGACGGCGACAAGAAGCGATACCTCGGCAAGGGGGTGCTCACCGCCGTCGGCAACGTCCTGGACAAGATCGCGCCGGAGATCATCGGCATGGACTGCCTGGACCAGCAGGAGATCGATTACGCGATGATCGCCCTGGACGGCACGGAGAACAAGGGCGCCCTCGGCGCCAACGCGATCCTCAGCGTGTCGCTCGCCTGCGCAAAGGCTGCGGCCGAGGCAGTGGAACTCCCGCTGTACCGGTACATCGGCGGCATCATCGCCCGCGAAATCCCCGTGCCGATGGCCAACATCCTCAACGGCGGCCAGCACGCCGACAACAACGTGGATATCCAGGAATTCATGGTGATGCCGGTGGGCGCCCCGACGTTCCGGGAGGGGCTGCGCATGATCGCCGAGGTCTTCCACAACCTCAAGGCGGTCCTCAAGGCCAAAGGGTACAACACCGCGGTGGGCGACGAGGGGGGCTTCGCGCCCAACCTCAAATCGAACGAGGAGGCCTTCACGCTGATCATGACCGCCATCGAGAAGGCCGGCTACGTCCCTGGGAAAGACTGCTGCATCGCCATCGACGCCGCGGCGAGCTCCTTCTTCAGCAAGGGGAAGTACCTGCTGGCCGCCGAGAAGAAACCGAGCCGAACCTCCGGCGAGCTGGTGAAGTTCTACGCGGAGCTGGTGAAGAACTACCCGATTGTCTCGATCGAGGACGGCCTGGCCGAGGACGACTGGGAGGGGTGGAAGCTGCTGACGGACACCCTGGGGGCGAAGGTCCAGATCGTGGGCGACGACCTGTTCGTCACCAACCGGAACCGGCTGGAGCGGGGGATCAAGGCCGGGGTGGCCAATTCGATCCTGATCAAGCTCAACCAGATCGGGACGCTCACCGAAACGCTGGAGACGATCCAGTGCGCCCACCAGGCCGGCTACACCTGCGTGGTCTCCCACCGCTCCGGCGAGACCGAGGACACCTGCATGGCCGACATCGCCGTGGCCGCCAACTGCGGCCAGATCAAGACCGGCTCCCTGTCCCGGACGGAACGGCTGGCAAAATACAACCGGTTGCTTAGGATCGAAGAGGAGCTGGGCGACGCGGCCGTCTACCCGGGCCGCTCGGCGCTCTCCTCGATCCGCGGAAAGAGATGACGCAATCCGCCCCTTCCCGGGCGACGGCCCGCTAGAGGAATTTGAAAAGGCGACGACGGAGAGACTCGAGCTGCACCTTGTTCTCCGTCAGGGCGTACCGTTTGGTGAAGCGTTTCTCCTTCTTGTCCTGCTCCTCGACGCAGGTGACGATGTTCACGTCCTGGAGATACCGGATGGCGCTCTGGTAGTTCGACTGCGACAGGGCCTCGGCCCTGCGGATCTCCCCTTTCCGGAACATCCGCACCCCGAGGCCGCGGATGTTCTTCAGCCAGTCCCGCTCCGCCTTCGGCCCCTTCCGGAGATGGTAGCACCCGCGGACCACCACCCAGTATGATTCCATGTAGTTGTGGATGAGGCCTGCAAAGGGGTGCAGGCCCGTCCTGCCCCGACCCTTCACCTCGATCCAGGCCCGCTCGTCCTTGTCGAAACCGGCGATCATCCCGCGGTCGCGCAGGTAGGAAAGGACCTCCCCGACCTCCTGGACATCGCTCTGCTGTTCGTCGAAGATGAATTCATGCCGGAACAACCGTTTGAAGAAGGAGTAGTCGTCACAGATCCGGTTGATCGGAACCATGTCCTCCGGGCTCGTCAGGATGGCGGTCGCCACGAAGCTGACCGGCAGGAAGAAATGGAGGATATTGTTCTTGTAATACTCCAGGTTCAACCGCTTGTCGTCCCCAAGGGAGTAGACGATCTCTTCAACCTCGTCCTCTTCCTCTTCTTCGGCCCCCATGCGCGAGATGAGCCCCGACTGATTGAACAAGTGCAGTGCCTCGACGACCGCCTTCTCCCGGTCGGCGAAGGTCATGGCAAAGGAGACCTTGCGCGAGGCGAGGTAGTCGTAGAACAGCTCCAGGACCTCCCGGAGTTCGCCGAGCGAGATCCCCCGCCGGTCGTAGCAGAGCAGGCTCACTGCCGTCAGCGCGAAGGGGGTGACCACCGACACCTTGTTGATCGCCCGCACGATCGTATAGCCGATCCGGCGGTAGAGGCTCTGCCGCTCCTCCACCGTCATCTCCTCCGGGGGCTTCCCCTGGCTGGCGAGGTAGGATTTCAGCAGCAGGGGCTCTCCCACGTTCATGTACACCCGGCCGTACCGCCTCCGGAGCAGCCTGCTGCTCTTGATCATCTCCGTAGCCCGTTCCTTCTCCTTCGGGGCGCCGCCCAGCTCCTGGAGATAGGCCTTCTCCTCGACGACCCGGTCGTATCCGATGTACACGGGGATCGCGGCCAGATCGTCGACGGCCTTTTCCTGGTAGGCCTGGATGATCAGCGACAGGAGCCCGTACTTGGGCATGACCATCTTCCCGGTCCGGCTCCGTCCGCCTTCGATGAAGAATTCCAGGGGCAGCCCCTCCTGCAGGAGCACCTTCACGTACCGGGCGAACACCTCGGCGTACAGGTCGCTTCCCTTGAAGCTCCGGCGCAGGAAGAACGCCCCGGACTTGCGGAAGATGTACCCCATCGGGAAGAACGACAGGTTGGACCCGGCCGCGACGAAGGGCATCTGGATGTTGTTCTTGTAGAAGATGTGGGAAAGCAGCAGATAATCGAAATGGCTGCGGTGGCAGGGGATGATCACGAAGGGCATCCGTTTGGACACGTTCCTGATCTTCGCGATTCCCTCGACGTCGACCACCACGCCGTCGTAGATGTTGTTCCACAGCCAGTCGAGCACCTTGTCCCAGATCTCTACGAAGATCTCGCTGTAGTCGGAGGCGATCTCGTCGAGGTACTTGATCGCCTCCTTCCGGACGGCGTTGAAATCCCGCTTCCCCTTTTTCGCCCTCGCCGCCGCCTCTTCCATGTAGACCACGAGTCCCCGGTCCTTGAGGACCATGTTGATGATCTCATCCCGGGATTTGAGCAGCGGCCCGACGATCGTCGCCTTTTCCTCGTCGATCCGTGCGATCAGTTCCCCGCGGAGCTGTGCGGCGAGCGCTTCCCTGCTGAGCGGCGCGCCGGTGCCGATGAATTCGGCGAGGTTGACCGGTTCGGCGGAGATCAGACTGGCCTTGTTGGAATACCGCAGGAAGGTGATCACCCGCCTGAGCGGGTCGGTCGTATCGCTCTGGCCGAAGAGGATGTTGATCAGGCTTTCCTCTTCCTTTTCCCTCCGGCGGCCGTAGGTGATCAGTTCGGGACAGAGGTAGATCGGCACGTCCAGGGTCTTCTGCACCTCCATCAGCCGGATCAGGGTCTCCTCGACCGCGGGGTCTTCGAACAGTTCCGACTCCCCGAGATGGATGACGGCGCTTTTCCCGGCACGGACGAGTTCCGTGAGATACCTCGTCCCGGCGGGGTCGAGTGACCTCTTTTTCCCCTCGAACAGATGGGAGAGGATCACCCGCAGCGCCTGCATGAAGGGCTGCCAGGTGATCATATTAATGCCGTGACAGTACTGGGGCTGAGGAATCCCCTTCCGGAGACTGAGTTCGCGGATGATCAGGCTGTTCAGCTGACTTCTGCTTTTCAGGGCGTAGACGACGATCCCGTTTGCCGAGAGCGCTTTGAGCGAATCCACCGTCTCATCGGTAACCCGAACCTTGGAAAGCATCTGCCTGAGCAGCCGGGACAGGGGGAAATTGTCCTCGCGGTAGAGGCTTCCCGCATGATGGACGCCGATTTCCGTGGTCCATGACCTGATGGTCGATAGGATGGACATTGCCCGCCTCAGCCCCTCCCCCTGCGTACCCGGTGATGCAGCATCACGTATCCTCAGCGATCGAACGGCACTGATTCACGCGTTTCCCCTTCACTGACCGTTCGCCTGAAATTCTTCCGGGAAGCGCTTCTGCATG
This sequence comes from uncultured Syntrophobacterales bacterium, assembly GCA_903928915.1. Classification (GTDB taxonomy): domain Bacteria; phylum Desulfobacterota; class Syntrophia; order Syntrophales; family UBA5619; genus JAKAFS01. Next base: position 10,343 of record CAIYSL010000014.1, read on the forward strand.
GCCGCCTCGACGTAGGTCCTGATCTCCTGAGCGGAGGCAAGGGTCATCACCTTGTTGAGCAAGGCTTTCGACTCCTTCAGCGTGGAGCCTCTGATGATCTTCTTCACCCGGGGAATGGCCAGCGGATTCATGCTCAATTCATCCAGCTCCAGCCCCAGCAGGATCATGGTGTAGGCAGGCTCTCCCGCCATTTCCCCGCACATGGCAACCCTGATCCCCGACCGGTGGCCGACCTCCACCACGTGCTTGATCAGCCGCAGGACGGCCGGATGGAGCGGTTCGTACAGATAGGTGACCCGTTCGTTGATCCGGTCGATCGCCAGGACATACTGGATCAGGTCGTTGGTGCCGATACTGAAAAAATCCACCTCCTTGGCAAGCTCCTCGGCCACGATCACCGCCGAAGGGACCTCGATCATCACCCCGATCTCGATATCCTTGCCGATGGATTCCCCTTTGGCCAAGAGCTCATCCCGCACCTCGGCAAAGATCCGCTTGGCCTCCCGGATCTCTTCGATCCCGGAGATCATCGGGAACATCACCCTGATCTTCCCCTTGGCACTCACCCGCAGGATCGCCCGGAGCTGGATCTTGAAGAGGTCCACCTCTTTCAGGCAGAAGCGAATGGCCCGCAGTCCGAGCTGGGGGTTCAACTCCCGGCAGTGTTTCTGGTCCTTGAAAAACTTATCTCCGCCCAAGTCGAAGGTCCGGATCGTGGCCCAGGCAAGGCCTTTGACGCCGACCACGGAGCGGTAATTGACGAGGTGATCCTCCTCGCTGGGAAGCTCTTCCCGGTTGATGTACAGGAATTCCGTCCGGTACAGCCCGATCCCATCGGCGCCGTGGGCGATGGCCGACGGAATCTCTTCGATGAATTCGATATTACCGCCGATTTCGACGCTGTAGTTATCCTTTGTCACCGCCGGAAGCCTCGCATAGTCCAGCAGGTCGTCCTCGGCCTCTTCGTACAGCCGCTTCTTGTCCTCGTACCTCCGACGCACCTCCGGATCGGGATGGACGATCACCACGCCCGCCGTGCCGTCGACGATGATATCGTCGTTGGTCCGTACCGAACGGGTGATGTTCTCCAGACCGACTACCGCGGGTATGGCCAGCGACCGTGCCACGATCGCCGTATGGGAGGTCTTGCCCCCGATGTCCGTGGCGAATCCCAGCACCCGGTCGATCTTCATCTGGGCCGTATCGGCAGGCGACAGATCGGCGGCGATCATGACGACCTTCTCCCCCATGTCGAGCGCGGCCCGCTTCTTCCCCACGAGGTTCGCCACGATCCGCTGTTCCGCATACTGGATGTCGCTTATCCTGCCGCGGAGGTAATCGTCGTCCATCCGGTCGAAAAGTTCGCGGTACTTCTCGACGGTTATCCGGACCGCCCATTCGGCATTGACGGACATTTCCCGGATGTTCTGGATCGTCCGATCGATGAATTTCTGATCCCGGAGGATCATGACGTGGACATCGATGATGTACTGCGGGTCCATGCCGCCGTCCACATCGCTGAGCTTGCCCTTCAACTCCAGGAGCTGTCGTTCCGACTCGCCGAGCGCCCTCCGGAAGCGTTGAATCTCCTCGTCGATCAGTCCCGGATCACTCAGCTTGTAGAACGGAACCTGCGTGTCGAGGCGGTCAAACAGGTACGCCTTGCCGATGACGATGCCCGGCGACACGCCGATCCCCTTCCTGACAAACGTTTTTGTTAAATCGTCGGGCCCCATCAACGCTTCCATCTCTACCGGTCGGGCTACGATCGCAATCCTCGTTTCGCCTTCACTTCTCTCCGAATTTGTCTTCGATCAGCCGGCTGAATGCGGCCATCGCCTCGCCTGCATCAACCCCCTCGGTCCGGACCGTCAACCGGCTCCCGCGTGGGCAGACCAAAGTCAGAATGCCCAGGATGCTCCGCCCGTCCACCTCTACGCCGTCCTTCTCCAGGAAAACCTCCGCCTGGAACCGGTTGGCGGTCTCGACCAGCTTTGCGGCCACCCGGGCATGAACCCCCAACTGATTCGTGATTTCAAACGTTTTCTTCTCTACCATATCAGATGGACAGCGCCACGCACAAGAGGGCCGCTCCGTAGAGGACCGTTACCTGCGAGATCCCCCTGCGGATTCCCATCCCGCAGAGGACAACCAGAACCAGAGCCGTAGCCTTTCCCGGGATTTCCGCCAGGAACCCCCAGGAATCGGAGCCCGCTTCAGCGGCCACAGCCGCCAGGACGCCGATCACCACCAGGGATGCGTACCGGATGCGTCCCGCTATTGCCGGGAGGTCCGCCCCCCGGATGAATTCGATGCTTCGCGTCCCCAGCCGGTACCCGGCGAAAAATCCCTTCCCCCTGATCCAGGCGTGAGCCGGATCGTACAGCACCAGAAAGGCCAGCGGGGCAACCAGGAACCCCTGCAGCGCAAGCGTTACCGCGACTGCGGCGGAAAAGGGGCGCAAGGCCCCCCAGAAAAAGGGATCGCCTATTGCCGCGTACGGCCCCATGACCGCCTTCTTCAGATGCTCGGCCGCGGCGGCGTCGCCCTCTTCCTCGATCCGCGCCACGGCACCGATGACCGGTGCGCTCAGGTAGGGGTGGGTGTTGAACACCCGCAAATTTCGTTTCAGCGACTCCGCAATTCCGCACGGGTCGCCGATCCGACGGGTCAGCGGCACGAGGGCAAAGGCAAACCCCAACGCCTGCATCCGGGTAAAGGTGAAGGACGCCTGGATGGTCAATGACCGCAGGAATATGTTCCAGAGAACCGACCGGTTCATCCTCTCCGCTTTCGCCGGGAATGGCCGCGAATCGAAGCTGCGGCGTTCACCCGGCCCGAAGTACCGTTGCCGAGCCCCTGGCGTTCCGGCACCGATTGACGCGATGCCTAACATGAATGCGCCGTGAAGTCAATCCATTCCGCGCGCGTTGACAGCGATTTTTTTACGATTCCGGCCAGATATGGCTCCGGTCGGAATTCGGCCGGCTGTCGAGGGCCATGGATCAGTCCCCGCCCGGGGGCTGCCGGCGGGGCGTTTCGATTGCCGGGAACGGGGCGGGCGGAGGAGCGCTATTTTTTTCTTGACAGGGGAAATATAATTTGGTAGAAGGCGTCGATTTTCGAGAGAGACCTACCGACCCGCTTTGCCAGGAACCTAGGTTTGAAGCGGGTCGGTTTTTTTCGGATTAACCATACCAACCATACTCAGTCACTAAAAGGAGACGGAACATGCTTTGTCAAACCACCAAGAGCGGCATCGAGTGCGGCTTCATGACCAAGAAGGGCTGCGGGTTCAACGGCGGGAGCTGCCTCGCGATCATCGATAAGTGCGAAGGGTGCGCCAAGATCGTCGCGTGCGAGTCCGGCCAGTACTGCCGGGTTTATCCGGATCCGGCCGCCAAATGGCGCACCGGCAAATGCCCGACTGCCACGCACATCAAGATAGAGGTCGCGGAAACGGTGCAGAAGATCAACCCGCTGAAGGCATCCAAGCGGGCCAACAAGAAGTAACGGCCGTAACCCCACCGGCGCGTCTTTTTGGGTGCGTCCCTTCCCACGGTACCGAAAACGGACGACCGTCAGACAGAAAAAGGCCGCTTTGACTCCCTCGGGGGGGCGAAGCGGCCTTTTCCTGTTGTTCAGTGCGCAGGGCCGTGCTAACTGACGAGGTCGCGTATCTCCCGCAGCCCCTCTTCTATCCGCGCCAGGACATCCGCACGGTCTTCCTTGGCGGGCGATCCCTCCTCGCCCCGCATCTTCCGCAGCTGCTTTCTCGCCCCGTTGATAGTGAAATTTTCCTTATACAGGAGCCTCCTGATCAGCAGGAGTTCCTCCACGTCCCGGTGCCGGTAGAGGCGCTGATCGGATCGCGTGCGGATCGGCCTGATCGTCTTGAATTCCGACTCCCAGTAGCGGATCACGTATGGCTGGACGTTCAATAACTTACTGACCTCGCCGATCCGGAAGTACGTCTTATCGGGAATCGACCCATCCATACTCACAGCCCAGCATCAGCATCACGGTTCCCAGCCCCTGGTCGCGAACCCCTATCCCCGCCCGGCCCACGCGACTGCCGGCTGATTCTGCCTACTCATTCAGGGCTTTGCGCAGGACTTGGCTTGACTTGAAGGTCAGAACCCGCCGCGCGGAAATGGCGATCTCGTCACCGGTCTGCGGGTTGCGTCCCCGACGGGATTTCTTCTCCTTCACGACGAAATTTCCGAACCCGGAGATCTTGATCTTCTCCCCCTTCGCGAGGCTGTCCTTGATGATATCGAAGACCGACTCGACGATTCGCGCCGAATCTTTCTTCGAAAACCCCAGCTTTTCGTACACGTCCTGAATGATATCGATCTTTGTCATTTCCTGCCTCCTTAGGTAGAGTTCCCGATTGATCCGCCCGTTATCTGATCGACGCCCCCGTTGCCTGGACGATCCTCTGCACAACCCGGGTATGGACAGCGGTCACCTCCTCATCGGTCAATGTCCGGTCCGCACTGCGGTAGGAAAACCGCATCCCCAAGCTCTTCATCCCCGCAGGGATATTTTTGCCCTCATATACATCAAAAATCTGAACTCTTTCAAGTAATTCTTCAAGGGATTGTTCGGCCAGAAGGACCAGTTCACCCGCTTCGTGCTCCCGACGGATCAGGAAGGCCGCGTCCCGCGAACTGGCAGGATAGCGCGGCACGGGGCGGAAGGCGGCAGCAGTGGAGAACTGGGCCGCCAGGAGATCGATATCCAGCTCGCACACGATGACCGGTCCCGGAAGGTCCAGGCGGGCCTGGAGGTCGGGATGGATCTCGCCGATATAGCCGGCCATCCGCTCTCCGGTGAAGACGCCGCAGGACTTCCCCGGATGGAGGATCACCTCGGATATGCCGGACCGGTACGCGGGAGTGGGAATCCTCAACGTATCCAACACGTTTTCGATGCACCCCTTCAGATCGAAAAAATCAGCTCGGAGCTCCTGCGAGTGCCATCGGTCCTCATACCTGAGACCGGTGATCAGACAGGCCAGACGGTTCTGCTCGGCTGGCTGCACCCCTTCCCCGCACCGGATGAAGGTCTTGCCGATCTCGAATATCTTGACGTCAAAGCGGCCGCAATCGGCATTCCTCCGGGCATTGAGCAGGAGGCTGTGGATCATGGTGGTCCGCAGGACCGCCTGTTCTTCGCTCAGGGGATTTCTGATCGCCACGAGGCTGCGCCGTTCGTCCCCTTCCCCCAGGCCGAGCTGATCGACAGCCGCTGGCGAGACAAAGCTGTAGTTGATAACCTCCGTATAGCCGGCACCGGTCATGACCTCCCGGATTCGGTCTTCCACCATCCGTTTGGCCGCCCCGACCCCGGCGACCCCGGCCACGGCAGGGACCGTGACCGGGACCCGGTCGTACCCGTACAGCCGGGCCACCTCTTCGATCAGGTCGATTTCCCGCGTGATATCCACACGGCAGGTAGGGGGGGTCACCGCGTACCTCCCTTCCCCCGCCGGCTGTACGACCATCTCCAAGCCGGTGAGGATGCGAAGGATCTCCGCTTCGGGCGGCGCCACGCCGAGGATATCCCGCGTCCTGGCGACCCGCAGGGGGATGCGTTCCGCCGTGGGGATGCGTCGCGGGTGCTGATCGATCACCCCTTTGCACACCCTGCCCCCGGAAAGCTCCGCCATCAGCCGCGCTGCCCGGTCGAGCGCCCGAATCACCCCTCCCGGATCGACGCCCCGCTCGAACCGGAAGGCCGCGTCGGTTCCCATGGCCAATTCCCTGGCTGTCCTGCGGATTGAGGTGGGATTGAAATAGGCGCTCTCCAGGAGGATCGTATCGGTATCCTCTTTCACCTCGGAGTTGAACCCGCCCATCACCCCGCCGATGGCAACCGGCTTGACGCCGTCGCAGATCATCAGGGTGTCGCCCCGGAGGGTGCGCTCCTTCCCGTCGAGGGAGACGAACCGCTCGCCCTCCCGTGACCGCCGCACCACGATCTTTCCCTGCTCCAGAAAGCGGAAATCGAAGGCATGGAGCGGCTGCCCCAGCTCCATCATGACGTAATTGGTCACATCCACGATGTTGTTGATCGGCCGCATCCCCACCGCTTCCAGCCGCTGTCTCAGCCAGAAGGGGGACGGGCCGATCCGGACGTTCCGGATGACCCTCGCGGTATACCGGGGGCAGAGGTCCGCATCGAGGATGGACACGGAGGTGACCGTCTGGATGTCCTCACCGGTCTCGACCACGTCGACCGGGGGATAGCGCAGCCGCGCCCCCGTGATGGCCGCCCATTCACGGGCCACCCCGACGATGGACAGGCAGTCGGCACGGTTCGGGGTCACCCCGATTTCGAGGACCGTGTCCCCCAGGGCGAGCACATCCCGCAGTTCCCCGCCCACGGGCAGGGCGGGCGGAAGGATCATGATACCCGAGGCGTCGTCACCGATTCCGAGCTCCTCCGCGGAGCAGAGCATCCCCTCCGATGCCTCTCCCCGGATGCGCGAAGACCGGATGGTCAGGCCGCCCGGCAGCGTCGCCCCGACTTGGGCCAGGGGTACGAGATCGCCGACCGCGATGTTCCTGGCCCCGCACACGATCGGCAGGCACGCATCCCCCGCGGTGACCTCGCAGAGGACCAGCTTATCGGCATTGGGATGGGGTTTGAGGGAAAGGATCCTGGCCACACGGACCCCGCTGAAGGCCGGCCCTGTCTCGTGCAGCGAGTCCACCTCCAGGCCTGCCATGGTCAGCCGTTCTGCGACTTCCGCGGCAGACGCATCCACATCCACATAGTCCTTGAGCCATTTCAGACTGACGAGCATTAGGATTATCTCACGTACAGGGCATGGCGGGCAGTCATACCATGCGAAATTGAGGGGGTGAAATCAAAACTGCTCCAGGAACCGCAGATCGTTCTCGAAAAAAAGGCGGATGTCCGAGATCCCGAATTTGAGCATCGCGATCCGCTCCAGGCCGAGACCGAAGGCGAAGCCGCTCACCTCTTCCGGATCATACCCCACGTTCTTGAACACCTCGGGGTCGACCATGCCCGACCCCAGAATCTCCAGCCATCCGCTCTGTTTGCACACGCGACATCCCTGGCCCGAGCAGATGACGCAGCGGATATCGACCTCGGCGCTCGGCTCGGTAAAAGGGAAGAAACTGGGGCGGAAACGGAGCGCGGTCCCCTCGCCGAACACCTGCTTCAGGAACGCGGTGAGGACCCCCTTCAGGTCGCCGAAGGTGACCCCCTTGTCGACGAGCAGGCCTTCGATTTGGTGAAACATGGGGGTGTGCGACACGTCGGAATCCCGGCGGTACACACGGCCCGGCGAGAGGATTCTGACCGGCGGCCTCGTCTTCTCCATGATCCGCACCTGAACAGGCGAGGTATGGGTCCGCAGGACGATGCTGTCCTCCACGTAGAAGGTGTCCTGCATATCCCGCGCGGGATGATCCTTGGGGATGTTCAACGCTTCGAAATTGTAGTAGTCCAGCTCGACTTCGGGGCCTTCCACCACGGAAAACCCGAGGCTGGCGAAGATCCGGCAGATCTCTTCGCGCACCTGGATCACCGGATGGACACGGCCGCGGCGGACACCTCTGCCGGGGAGCGTGACATCGATCCGCGCGTCCAGGAGCGTCGCCGCCTTTCGCGCCGAGGCCATCCCGTCCAGAACCGCATCGATCCTGGCGGTGAGAATCTCCTTGAGTTCGTTGCACTCTTTCCCGAACCGGGGCCTCGCTTCGGGGGAAACTGCGGCGATGTTTCGCAGGAGCCCCGTGAGAAGCCCCTTCCTGCCGAGATACCGGGTCCTGATCGTCAGGAGTTCCTCCTCCGTCCCGACCTTCCCGAGTTCCGCCTCCGCCTGCTCCCGAAGCGCCTCCAGCTCAGCCGTCATGCCGTCCGATCACCCTTCGCGATTGCTACTACCGCGGAGAATCCCCGGGGATCATGAATGGCAAGCTCGGAGAGCACCCTCCGGTCGATCTCCACGTTTGCCTTGTGCATACCGTCGATCAGGCGGCTGTAGGTAATGTCGTTTGCCCGCGCGGCCGCGCTGATCCGGGCGATCCACAGTCTCCGGAACTCCCGCTTCTTGACCTTCCGGTCACGGTAGGCGTACGCCATCGCGTGGTTGACCGCCTCCGTCGCCGTCCGCAGCAGCTTGCTCCTGGAAAGGAAAAAACCCTTCGCCGCTTTCAGGATTTTTCTTCGCTTCTTATGAGCCGTCAAGCTCCTCTTCACCCTCGGCATCGCTTATCTCCTCATCTCGTGATCTATCTCGCACCTATTCGCTGTTCGGCCGGTTACAGATAGGGGATCAGTTTTCTCAGTGCCCGTTCGTTCGTCTTGTCGAGAATGACCGATTTTCTCAACTGCCTCTTCCGCTTCGTCGTTTTCGGCGTCAGGATATGGCTGGTATTGGCCCTGCTACGCTTGATTTTTCCCGTCCCGGTCACGGAAAAACGCTTCGCAGCTCCCCGGTGTGTTTTCAGCTTCGGCATGTATTCACCCCTATTCTCAAGATACTGAGCCCTCTGCGGCTCATGCTGTTGCCCCTGTTGTTGCCCGCAGCCGCCGATCCATCGGCCGGCTCCCGGGCCCCCGCGCCCCTCACTTCTTCGGCGAGAGGATCATGACCATGCTTCGCCCTTCCAGTTTCGGCTGCTGGTCGATCACGCCGTCCTCGGCAAGGGTATTCTTGATGTCCTCCATGATCCTCCTGCCGATTTCGGTGTAGGCGATCTCTCGCCCCCGAAACATCATGGAGATCTTCACCTTGTTGTGCTGCTCGAGGAACTTCTTCACATGTTTGATCTTCACCGCCAGGTCATGCTCCTCCGTCTTGGGCCGGAGCCTGATCTCCTTGACCTGGATGACTGTCTGGCTCTTCTTGGAGACCTGGATCTTCTTGCTCTGCTGGTAGCGGAATTTCCCGTAATCCATGATCCGGCAAACCGGCGGATTCGCCGTGGGAGAAACCTCCACCAGGTCGAGACCCGCCTTGCCCGCTTCCGCCAAGGCATCCGTCAGGGAGATAACCCCCAACTGCTCCCCGTCCACATTGATCACGCGAACCGACGCCGCCCTGATCTCCCGGTTGATCCTCAATTCCTTAGCGATGGGTCACCTCCAGACACTGAAAAGCTATTTGAACTGCGCACACCGCTCACGCACCAGGTCGATGAATGCCTCCACCGACAGGGAAGCGAGGTTCTGCCCGTCGCGCTGGCGCGGAGATACCTGGCAGGATGCCACTTCCCGGTCGCCGATCACCAGCATGAAGGGCGTCTTCTGCAGCTGCGCCTCGCGGATCTTGTACCCGAGTTTTTCGTTCCGGAAATCGCCCTCCGCCCGGATACCCGCGGCCAAGAGACGCTTCCGCACTTCCTCTCCGAAGGGGATATGCTTGTCCGTCACCGTCAGCAGGACTGCCTGCACGGGCGACAGCCAGAGGGGGAAGGCGCCGGTATAATGTTCGATCAACACCCCCATGAACCGCTCGATCGCCCCCAGAATCACCCGGTGGAGCATCACCGGCCGGTGCTTCGCCCCGTCCTCGCCGATGTAACTCAAGTCGAACCGTTCCGGAAGGGTAAAGTCGCACTGGATGGTGGCGCACTGCCACTTCCGCTTCAGGGCGTCCTTCAGCTTGAAATCGATCTTCGGTCCGTAGAAGGCGCCGTCGCCCTCGTTCACCTCGTAGGTCATGCCGTTATCGCGGAGTGCCCCCTCCAGGGCGCTGGTGGCCAGTGCCCAGTCCGCATCGGAGCCGATAGAATTCTCCGGACGGGTGGAGAGCTCCACCTCGTACTCGAACCCGAAGATCCCCATCGCGTACCCGACGAAATCGGCGATCGCCCGAATCTCGGCGTTGAGTTGATCGGGCGTGCAGAGGATGTGCGCGTCGTCCTGCGTGAACTGGCGCACCCGCATCAGGCCGTGGAGCACCCCCGCCTTCTCGTGCCGATGGACCGTACCCAGTTCGAAGTACCGAAGCGGCAGGTCCCGGTAGGAACGGATCTTCGCTTTGTAGACGAGCATGTGGGAGAGGCAGTTCATGGGCTTTATCCCGTACATCTGCTCATCCACTTCGGTAAAATACATGTTTTCCCGGTAATGGTCGAAATGGCCCGACTGCTTCCAGAGGTCCACCTTTAGGATCTGGGGGCCCATCACCATATCGTAGCCCCGCTTGAGGTGCTCTTTCCGCTCCCAATCCTCGATCAGGGTGCGCAGGAGTGTCCCCTTCGGGTGGAAGATGACCAGCCCCGGACCCGCCTCGTCGCTGAGTTGGAAGAGGTCCAGCTCCCGGCCGAGCCGGCGGTGGTCCCGCTTCCGCGCCTCTTCCAGGAGCCGCAGGTGTTCGTCGAGCGCCTCCTGGGTAGCGAAACCGGTCCCGTAGATGCGCTGGAGCATCTTGTTGCGTTCGTCTCCCCGCCAGTACGCACCGGCCACGTTCAGGAGCTTGAAGGCCCTGATCATCCCCGTCCGCGGGATGTGGGGCCCGCGGCACAGGTCGGTGTACCCGTTCTGCTGGTAGAGGCTTACCGTTTTCACATCCGCAGGCAGGTCGTTGAGCAGCTCGACCTTGTACCGCTCACCCTTCGTACCGAAGAGTGCGATCGCCTCCTCGCGGCTCACCTCCCGGCGCGCGAACGGATGATCGGACGCGGCGATTTCGCGCATTCGCGATTCGATCCGCTCGAGGTCCTGGGGGGTGAAGCTCTCGGCATACTCGAAGTCGTAGTAGAACCCGTCTTCAATCGCCGGCCCGATGCTCACCTGTACGCCGGCGAATGTGTCCTGTACCGCCTGCGCCATCACGTGCGCCATGCTGTGGCGGAGGATCGCGAGCCCCTCTGCCGAATCCGCCGCGATCGGTTCAACGGCGGCATCGCTATCCAGCGGAGCGGCCAAATCGACGGCAAACCGGTTTACCTTCGCCGCGACGGCAGCGGCAAGCTTCGGCTCATTCCAGGCAGCGAGCGCCTCCCGGACCGTCACCCCCGGCCGATGGAAGGCCTCCGTCCCGTCGGGAAAGGTTATCCTTATCTTCTGCACCATACCCCGGTTCCTATGAAGAAAGGGCATCAGCACTAGGCGATGATGCCCTCACAAAAATCCGCTCCAGGCTCCGCTACGGACACGACATACCCTTAAGCTGCCGTACTTCCCCGTTGATACTGCCGGGTTATTAAATGGTAGGCACGCAGGGATTTGAACCCTGGACATCCACCGCGTCAGGATGGCGCTCTCCCCCTGAGCTACGTGCCTATGAACAATCCGTCCTTCGCAAAGGGTGCTCTATCTAGCAAGAAAATACAGTGATGTCAAGGCAAATATCATACTTTTCCGGTACGATTTATGAGCGCGACACCCTGCGCCATGTACCCCACACCGGAGACGATGGTCAACAATGCGGTCACCCAGTAGATGACCGGCAGCCACGCCCCATCCACATGCCCGGGGAGATACCGGCTAGAAAGTGCCGCCAAGACCGTGATCAGTTGCAGCGCCGTGGTGACGCGGCTGACGAATAGCGGCTTGATTTTCACCGGAATCGACATGATGGAAAGCACGGAGATCCCGAGGAGGATGATGAAATCCCTGCTGATGACGATCACCGTCAGCCACCCGGGAATGATGTGCAGGACCGACAGTGTAATGAAGGAGCTGGCCAGGAGCGCCTTGTCGGCGATCGGGTCCAGGTATGCCCCGAGCACGGTCTGCTGGCCGAGGACCCGGGCCAAAAACCCGTCCAGACCGTCGGTGATGCCCGCAATCACAAAGGCGATCAGCGCCTTGCCGAACATGCCCTGGATCAGCAGGATGACGATCAGCGGCGACAGGATGATTCGCACCAGCGTCAGAAGATTCGGAATGTTCATCGTTCAGTTCTTAACCCAACGGCTGTACCCGGACGTTCCCCGCGGGAAGCCGCGGGGAAGCGGCTCGCGGGCGGATTCAGGGCCCGACGGCGTCCGGCCCGTCCGGCAGGGTCTCGAGGGCCCGGATCACGACTTCCTGCAGTACCGGTTCATACACCAGCGACGTCTTCAATTCCAGCTGCTTGCGCGAAAACCCGAAGCTCCGGTTGGTGACCCGGTGCCGGGCGTGCCACAGGGTCTCCCCTGTTGTTGCGCTGCGCAGTTCGAACTCGGCTTCCACCGCCGTGGCCGCGGCGAGAACACCGCCGCCACGATCGCTCTGCTTCAGCACCGGATACAGCACCGCGTCCACGGTGAGCCGTTCCCCGACCGCCTTCGGATCGACGTTCCCGCCCCCCGCACCGGTCATGCCCGCCAGTCGTTCATCGATCACGTTCAGGGGAATCCGGGGGTACCCTTTGAAATACAGTTCTTCAACCAGCTTCGACCGCAGCATCTGGGCGGACCTCCGATCGGACGCTCCGCCGGCAACGGGCATCACGGCAATCAACCGCGTCCCCCGTTTATCGTAATCGGGCACAATGGCGTGCGGTATTTTCGCTGCACACCCGGCGAGAAAAAAGAGTGCCAGGGAAAAAACAAATGCAGTGGCTGTTCTGCCCATCAGTTCGGATCTCTCGTCATTTCAGTCGTACTTCCAGGGTCCGGTCGTCCTGCCGCTGGACCTCGACCGCGAGCTTCTCGCGAAGGCGTTCGATAAGGACCGGAACACCCCCTTCGGCCGCCACATCAAACCGGGCCAGGCTCCATGCCGCCTCGCGGGGAATGACCTCCCGAATCCCCGGTATTCCGTCCTTCAGGACAGCCCGGCAGCGTGCATACTCGCCGGTGGTCCGTATTCCCCGGATCGTCAGGGAAATAGGGGTTGCAGCCGCCGTGCTCGGTGCCGGTCTTGCCAGTCCAAGCCTGTGGAGATCGTCCCGGAGGCTGTCGGCTAGAACGGATACACGAACGGCGACGGTATGGAGGTCATCGACGGTCATCTCGGAGACGATGCGGTATTCCTGGATGAACCCCTCGGCCCGGTCGATGATCTGCCGGTTGAGCAACGGCGGTCTTGCGGCCGCTTCCGGCGGGGCAAGCCAGCTGCCGGCCACCTGCTCGACGGCCTTCCGCAGGGCGTCCCGCACGGCCTCGCTCCTGGCCCGGGCAAGATCGCTCCCGGTCACCGCAGCGGCCCCATCCGTCTCCACGACCTGGATTGCCGTTCCCCCTTCGCCGCGCACATCCCCGGGAAGACAGACCGCCAGCACAAGCAGGACGAGGATACACACCGGCAGGCTCCGTCGCTTCATGGCTCCCTTTTCAGCTTCTCGATCTCTTCGCGGATGACGCGTTCGGCCACCGCGGGGATGATCTCACGGGCAATCTGTTCCGTGATCTCCGCCGCCCGCTTCATGATCTCCTCCCGGAGTCCCGCATCGACAAATGCAATCTTCGGTCTCCGCTCGACGACATCGACAAGATCATAGATCTTTTCGGGAGCGGGAATCCCCGCAGGCTGACCTTCCCCGGGCGGAAAACCGGGCGTCGCCCCCAGTACGTCGACCAGGTCATACACCCGGTCTTCCGGTTTCAGTATGCGCCCCTCGATCATCATGACTCCGCTCCTGTCCTCCCCGGGCCCCGCCTCTTTCACCGTCATGCCCCTCCGCCGACCGTCAGAACAATCCGAGACTGTTGCCGCACATACCTCCACCGGGTTTTCCCGGCGACGGTCCGAAAAACCGCAGCCCCGCCGGCTGCGTTCGCCGCGCCTCGCTTGGCCGCCAACGGTGCGGCCGGATGCGGCCGGGCTCTGCCGGAAGCAGGGACGGGGCGGTGGGCAGCTTAGGGGCTTTTCTTCCCGCCGTCAAGGAAATAGTAGGAGACGGTAGATCCGCTTCCGGGAGATTCCCGTTTCCCGGACGATCCGGTCCGCCACGTCGCGCAGCGACACCTTCCCCTTTGCCTCCTCCCGGATGGTTTCACCGCGCTTCAGGAGCTCCGCGTCGGACAACGCGTCCCCCTGACCCGACCGGCCGGCGACGATCAGGGTCACCTCGCCCCTGATCGCCCGGTCCCCGATGCTGCTCAGCACCGCTTGGACGGGTCCTCGGAGGAACTCCTCGTAGACCTTGGTGATCTCCCGTGCAACGACCACTTCCCTCTCGCCCAGCACCTCCCCGATATCGCGCAGCGCATCGACGAGCCTGCGGGGAGATTCATAGAAAATGAGCGTCCTCACCTCGCCGTGCAGCGAGGTGAGGAGCTGCCGCCGTTTTCCCGCCTTCGCCGGGAGAAATCCCAGGAAAACGAAGCTGTCCATCGCCAGGCCGGAGACGCTCAGGGCGGAAAGCAGTGCCGACGGGCCGGGAACCGGCGTCACCCGGATACCGCCGGCGATCGCTTCTCTGACCAGCACATACCCGGGATCGGAGATCCCCGGCGTTCCCGCGTCCGAGACATAGGCTACATCATGGCCCGCCCGCAGTCTCGCCATGATCAGACCGCTTTTTCGCGACTCGTTCTGGTCGTAAAGGCTGGTGATCGGCGTGGTGATGCCGTAGTTGTCGAGCAGGATCCGGGTATGCCGCGTATCCTCGGCCGCGATCAGGCGAACCTCGTTCAACACGCGCACCGCGCGGACTGTCATGTCCTCGAGGTTTCCGATCGGCGTGGCCACGATGTACAGCGTACCCGCACGCACGTCTCCGCCGGCCGCGGGGCGCTCCGGCAGTCCCGCCGCAGGGGTCGGCCCGTCGTCGATCGGCAGGGCGCGGCGCTTTGTCCGTGGTCGATGGGTTTCCTTCTTTTGCATGCGCTGCGAGGGGATGCCTCCCTGAACCACCGTGCAACTCGACAAAGTGATTGACAGATAAAAATGTTCTGTGGTTTATAACAGCTCTCCGGAACAATTTCCAGCAAAACAGCGTGCCTCTCCGGACGGATACCGCCTAAACCATGATGACGGGGGCTCAAGAAGGGGCAGAGGGACAGCAACAATGAAACGGATCCTCATCACCGGCGGCGCCGGCTTTCTCGGTTCACACCTGTGCGAACGGCTTCTCGCCGAGGGTCAGGAGGTGCTGTGCCTCGACAACTTCTTTACGGGGAGCAAGGACAACATCAGCCATCTCCGGGGAAACCCGCGCTTCGAGTGCATCCGCCACGACATCATCAACCCCATCTACCTGGAGGTTGATCAGATCTACAATCTCGCCTGTCCGGCATCGCCGGTCTATTACCAGCTCAACCCGATCAAGACGATCAAGACCAGCGTCATGGGCACGATCAACACCCTGGGGCTCGCCAAGCGGGTGAAGGCGCGGATACTCCAGGCGTCCACTTCCGAGGTGTACGGGGACCCGGAGATCGCTCCCCAGTGCGAAGGGTACTGGGGGCGCGTCAACCCGATCGGGATCAGAAGCTGTTACGACGAGGGGAAGCGGGCCGCCGAATGCCTGATGATGGACTACCATCGCCAAAATCAGGTAGACATAAAGATCGTCCGTATTTTTAATACGTACGGTCCCCGGATGGCCGTAAACGACGGACGCGTTGTCAGCAACTTCATCGTGCAGGCCCTCAGGCGGGAAGATATCACCGTGTACGGTGACGGATCACAGACCCGCTCCTTCTGCTATGTGGACGACCTGATCGAAGGGCTGATCCGGATGATGAATTCCGCCGAGGGCTTTACGGGACCCGTCAATATCGGCACGCCGGAGGAATTCACGATCCGGGACCTGGCCGACCGGGTGATCGAAATGACCGGTTCCCCCTCCCGGGTCGTCTTCCGGCCGCTCCCCCAGGATGATCCGGTCCAACGAAGGCCGGACATAACGCTGGCGCGGGAGAGGCTCGGCTGGAACCCGGCGGTTCCCCTGGCGGAAGGGCTGGCGCGGACCATCGCCTATTTCCGCGGCGTCGTCTGACGAGCCTATTGACGAGGAGGCGTATGACTTTCGAAAAGAACATCCTCTGCATCGGCGCCGGTTACGTCGGCGGCCCGACGATGGCCATGATCGCCCACAAGTGCCCCCACTACCGGGTGACGGTGGTCGACGTCAATCCGGAGCGGATAGCGGCCTGGAACTCCGCTCAGCTCCCGATCTTCGAACCGGGCCTGGACGCCGTTGTGGGGAAGGTGCGGGGCAGAAACCTTTTCTTCAGCACCGATATCGAAGCGGGGATCCGCGACAACGACATCATCTTCGTCAGTGTGAACACGCCCACGAAGTCGTTCGGCCTCGGGGCGGGGATGACCGCGGATCTCCAGTACTGGGAGAAGACCGCGCGGCAGATTCTCGCCTTCTCGCACTCTCCCAAGATTGTCATCGAAAAGAGCACCCTGCCGGTGAAGACCGCGCTGGCCATGGAGCGTATCCTGAACTGCCGCGAGGACGGCATCTGCTTCGATGTCCTGTCCAACCCGGAATTCCTGGCGGAAGGATCGGCGCTCAGCGATCTCGAAGAGCCGGATCGGATCCTGATCGGCTCGCGGGAAACGGACCGCGGCCTGCGGGCGCGCGCGACGTTGGCCGACATCTACGCGAACTGGGTCCCCCGGGAGCGGATCATCACCTCCAACATCTGGAGCAGCGAACTCTCCAAGCTCGTCTCCAACGCCTTTCTCGCCCAGCGGATCTCCTCGATCAATGCCATCTCCGCCCTCTGTGAAAAGGCGGAGGCCGATATCACCGAGGTGGCCCGCGCGGTAGGGATGGACAGCCGGATAGGCCCGAAATTCCTGAACGCCAGCGTCGGGTTCGGCGGCTCCTGCTTCAAGAAGGATATCCTGAACCTTGTCTATCTCTGCCGCCATTACGGCCTCGACGAGGTAGCCGCCTACTGGGAAAGCGTCGTCACCATCAACCGCTTCCAGCAGGAGCGCTTCATCGAAACCATGCTGGGAGCGATGTTCAACACCCTGGCGGGCAAGAAGATCTGCCTCTGGGGGTTCGCGTTCAAGGCGAACACGGGAGACACGCGCGAGAGCCCGGCCATCTTCATCGCCCGGAGGCTGCTCGAGGAACAGGCCGAACTGGTCGTCTCCGATCCGAAAGCGCTGCTCAATGCCCGCGCCGACCTCGCCGGGGTCGACGGCTCGGTCAGGTACGTCGAGGACGCGACGCTCGCCGCAGAGGGATGCCACGCCGTCGCCCTGCTTACGGAGTGGGATTGCTACCGGCACCTCGACTTCGAGCGGATATTCGGTTCCATGGTGCAGCCCGCCTTCCTGTTCGACGGCCGCAACATTCTCGACCATGGCCGTCTGTATGAGATGGGGTTCAATGTGTATCCGGTCGGCAAGCCGCCCCTGGTCCACTTCTGATCGCCTGCATCCGCACCGGCGTAACCGGCCGTGCCGAGGCGGCCCGCGGCCGGGTCAGCCGCAGGCAAGTTCGAATGCGTCCCTGATCAGTTCGATCCTCTGCCCCGACGGCAGGAGCATCACCGCCACCACATCGAACCGCGCCGGGCGGTGCCGCAGGTTCTTTTCGGTCAGATAGTGGAGGGATATCCGGGAGATTTTTCCCTGCTTTCGCGCATCCACGGCGACGAGCGGGCCGCCGTACGCCGCAGTGCGCCGGCTCTTGACCTCGACGAAGACCAGGGTCCCCCCCTCCTCCGCCACGATGTCGATCTCGCCGAACCGGCATCGGTAGTTCCGCTCGACGATCCGGAAACCCGCCGCGACGAGATACGCCGCGGCAAGTTCTTCCCCTTGTTTGCCCGTATGCGTTCCTGTCGGCGACATGACCGGACCCGTGGCTCCCGGACGGCTCAGAGTTCCAGGGCTGCGTTGACGAACAGGTCGTCAATCTCGGCGAGTCGGAAGGAGGTGCGATGGATCTTGCACCGGCCGTATTTCACGATCGCCTCCCGGTGTTCCAGCGTTGCGTAGCCCTTATTGCAGAGAAAATTGTACTGGGGAAACTGGCGGTGGTACATCTCCATGATGCGGTCGCGGGAAACCTTGGCCACGATGGATGCCGAGGCTACGGAGATGCTCTGTCCGTCGCCGCGGACGATGGTTTGCTGGGGAATGGCGAGGGATATCCCGTACAGGCCGTCGATGAGCAGATAATCGGGTTGGGGAGCAAGACCGGCGACGGCCTCCTGCATGGCGGCCAGCGTCGCCCGCAGGATGTTCACGGCATCGATCACCGCCGCCTCGACGACGCCGATGCCGATCGCAACGGCGTCCCGCTGGATGACCTCGTACAGCCGCTCCCGCTGCCGGGCGGTGAGCGCCTTGGAATCGTTGATCTCCCGGTCTTCATACCCGGGCGGAAGGATTACAGCCGCTGCGATCACCGGACCGGCCAGCGGTCCGCGACCGGCTTCATCTATCCCGGCGACGCGCCGATAGCCCCGTCCGCAGGCATCGCGTTCGAAACTGCACATGCTGTGGACCGCCCTCACGCGCCGCCTCCCCCCGCTGCATTGGGCTGTCACCCGGGACGGGAAAGATCTACTTACCCGCTTCTTTGATCCTGGCCTGCTTGCCCCTCAGGCTGCGCAGGTAATACAGGCGGGAACGCCTCACCTTCCCGCGGGAAACGAGTTCGATCCGGTCGATCGAGGGGGAATGGAGCGGGAAGGTCCGTTCGACACCAACCCCGTAGGAGACCTTGCGCACGGTAAAATTGGACCGTACATCGCCCCGCCTCCGGCGTATGACGACCCCTTCAAAGGCCTGAATCCGCTGCTTCTGACCTTCCACGATCCGGACAAAGACCTTGATGGTATCGCCCGTTCTGAAATCGGGGATATCCCCCCGCATCTGTTCCTTTTCCAGCATTTCCATGGCATTCATCATTCCGAACTCCTTCGCCCCCTCCGGGCCGTTATTCACTCATTCGTTGTTCGTCACTTCTTCTTCCAGCCACCCTTTTTCCTGCTCCGTCAACGCCAGCCCCTTCAGCAAATCCGGCCTCCTCCGTCGGGTCCGCAGGAGGGATTCCCTGCGGCGCCACATCTCTATCTCCCGGTGGTTTCCCCCGACGAGCACCGCGGGAACCTCCCACCCCCGGTATCGGGCCGGCCGGGTATAGTGGGGATACTCCAACAGTCCCGTGGAAAATGAGTCTGTCCGGGCCGACTCGGAATTGCCCAGCACCCCCGGAACCAGCCGGGAAACGGCGTCCACCACGACCATGGCCGAGAGTTCGCCGCCGGTCAGGACATAATCACCGAGGGAGATCTCGCGATTCACGAGCCGGGTCCGGACCCGCTCATCCACCCCTTCGTAATGCCCGCAGACGAGAACCAGTTGCGGGCGGGAGGCGAGCTCTTCGGCGATCCTCTGGGAGAACGGCTCGCCCTGCGGCGTCAGCAGGATGACCGGAACGTCCTCACCCTGCAGCGGAACGGCCTCCAGGGCCCGGGCGATGGGTTCCACTTTCATCACCATGCCTCCCCCGCCGCCATAGGGGGCATCGTCCGTCATACGATGCTTATCCTCGGCGTAGTCCCTGATGTCGTGCAGGTTCAGCGCGATCAGCCCCTTGTCGAGCGCCCGTTTCAGGAGGCTGCAACCGCAGGGAGAAGAGAACATCTCCGGAAAGATTGTCAGGATGTCGAATCGGAGCATGCTTCCGTCAATCCTTCCGGTACACGGACCACCATGAACCCGCCGCCGATATCGATCTTCCTGATCACGTCGCCGATGGCGGGAAAGAGAATCTCTCCCTGCGCCCCCCGACAGACGTAGACGTCGTTGCTGCCTGTCGGGAATACGGCCACAATCCTGCCGAAGAGGTCCCCCTCCTCCGAAAGAACCCGCAGCCCGATGATTTCAGACCAGTAGAACTCCCCTTCCGGGAGCTCCTTCAACCCTGCGGAAGGAATCCAGACGGGTGACCGGATTAGTCTGGCAGCCGCATCCCTATCTTCGACACCGCCCAGTTTCAGGATGACGGAACCCCTCCCCGGCTGTACCGCTTCCAGCGGAAACGGCACGGCATCCCGGGCCCTGCTCCCGATGAATACCTCCGGGAGGTGCGCCAGTACATCCGGCGATTCAAGATACGACAGGACCTTCAAACGACCGGTGAGGCCGTGACAACGGACGATCCTGCCTATTTCAAGGAGCCCCATGGGATGATCATTCGATGATCTCAAGAACAGTCCGCTTGCGGATCTTCGTCGAGGCCGCGCTTAGGATCGTCCGCATCGCCTTGGCCGTTCTCCCCTGCTTGCCGATGACCTTGCCCAGGTCTTCTTTGGCAACCCTCAGTTCGATGACGGTAGTCTGTTCCCCCACGATTTCGGAGACTGTGACCATATCGGGGTTATCCACCAAAGCTTGAGCCATGTACTTGATCAACTCTTTCATCGCCACAACCTCCCGAATTCCAAAGAGATCAACCCCTTATCCCCTTCTTCTCCAGCAGCTGAGATACCGTGACAGTCGGCTTGGCGCCTCTCGTGAGCCACTCTCGAACACGATCCTCTTTCAGGGTGGTCTCCGCAGGATCCTTACCGGGATTGTAGGTTCCCACGATCTCCAGAAATTTTCCGTCTCTCGGACTCTCGGAATTGGCCACCACCACTCGATAGCTGGGCTTGCCCTTTGCCCCCGTACGCGTCAATCGTATTTTTACGGCCATTGATCCTCCTGGTCACCTCCTATCATTTTTCATAGACCGGTATGTATAGCACATCTTTTTATTCATGAAAAGGGGAAATTATTCCTGCGAATCGATTTCATCCCCCCCGTGGTCATCCGCTTCATCATCTTTCGCATCTCGACATAATTCTTCAGCAGCCGGTTCACATCCTGGACGGTAGTCCCGCTTCCCCGGGCGATGCGTTTGCGCCGGCTTCCGTCGATGAGCAGATGATTCCGGCGCTCCTGGCCGGTCATCGAATCGATGATCGCCGCCACGCGGACAAGTTCTTCCTCGTCCGGCGTCATCTCCTTGAGGGCTTTGAGTTTGTTCATCCCCGGGATCATGCCGATAAGCTCCTGGAACGACCCCATCTTCCGGATCTGCGTAAGTTGATTCCGAAAATCTTCCAGGGTGAACTCGTTCTTCCGAAATTTCCGCTCCAGGCTCTTCGCCTCGCGGAGGTCGATTGTCGCTTGCGCCTTCTCCACGAGGGTCAGCACATCGCCCATGCCGAGGATCCGTGACGCCATACGCTCAGGATGGAACACCTCGAGGGCGTCGATCTTTTCCCCGATGCCGACGAACTTGATCGGCTTGCCGATGACCGCCTTCAGCGACAAGGCTGCACCGCCGCGGGCGTCTCCGTCCATCTTGGTCATGATGACCCCGTCGATTCCCAGGACTTCATCGAACTTACCCGCCACATTCACCGCATCCTGACCGGTCATGGCGTCTGCCACGAAAAGGATTTCCGCCGGGTTGATCAGCGCCTTGATCCGCTTGAGTTCATCCATCATCTCCTGATCGACGGCAAGCCTGCCCGCCGTGTCGACCACGAGGACCTCGTACCCGCCCCGTCTGGCCTCCTCGACGGCCCGCCGGCAAATCTCCACCGCATCCGCTGAACCCGCCGTAGCGATGATGCCGACCCCGATCTGCTCGCCCAGAACCTTCAGTTGCTCCCGCGCCGCCGGGCGGTAGACGTCGGCAGAGACCAGCGTTACCCGTTTTCCCTGGCCGGCCACGAGGCGGGCAAGCTTGACTGCGGTCGTCGTCTTGCCGCACCCTTGCAGACCGACCAGCATGATCGGTGCGGGGATGCGGCTCCCGTACTTCAGCTGACTGCTCACGCCGCCCATCAATTCGATCAGGCGGTCGTGGACGATCTTCACCACCTGCTGTCCCGGGGTGATGCTGTCGAGGACTTCCTGCCCCACGGCCCGCTGCTTGATATCTTCGATGAAATCCCTGACAACGCGGAAATTCACATCGGCCTCCAGAAGCGCCATGCGTATCTCCCGGAGCGCCGACTGGATGTTCTCCTCGTCCAGCCGTCCCCGCCCCTTCAGCTTGCGGAAGATTCCGTCGAGTTTTTCGCTCAGACTCTCAAACATGTGGTATTCCCATTCTCAGCCTCCGTGCCGTTTCCCGGACTCATCTGCCGTTTCCTTCCCGGGTGGATGCACGGATCACGGATTTCAACCCCTCGATCTTCCCGGTTATCCGCTCGGCTGCCTCCTGCGCAGCCTGTCGGTTCGCGAAACCGCCGACGATCACGCGAAACCACCGCCCCCTCCCGGGGAGGTCCTTCACCATGACGCGGGGTGCAAACCCCATCGCCGCTATCCTCTTCGCCATTCGTTCGGCCTGGGATTTCTCCCGGTAGGCGGCCATCTGAATCTCGAACTGCCTTTTTTCCGAGTTCACCGACTCCCCTGCCGGGGGCGTCGGCGCCTCACCCTCGGCCTGCACCCGGGCAGGAGGGATCGATTTCGCCCCCTCCGTCCCCCCGGCGGCGGGATCCGGGACCGGGTCGCTCAGCAGAGCGCCCTGTCCCGGAGGCTGGGGAGCGGTTTCCGGTGCGGCGCCCGCTGCGGAGGCCTGATCGGCTGCGCCACCGGAGGCCTTGTGCTTCACCCTGCCGGTTGCGGCCTCCCCCGCCGTTCCTCGTTTCCCCCCCAGAGTATCGTAGAAGGTCAATCCGAAATCGGCTCCGCCTCCGGCCGATTCCTGCGCCTCCTCATCAGCCGCCCGCGACGGCGCCTCTTGCCGTTTCGCACCGAACGCGAGGAACCGGTCACGGATGACCTCCGTTATGCCGGACGCGTACCGCTCGGGATAGGCCTCCATGTGTTTTCCCACAACCACACCGAGCAGAAACAGCGAAAACAGCAGGACGGACATCCCGCCGATAAACACGAGCAGCCCCACCTTGCCGAGCCTGAGTTCGAACACCCGTCTGTTTTTTACCGTCATGGCCGTAAACGCCGTTGCTACATCTTGTCCGGGGCGGATACCCCCAGCATCGTCAGGGCATTCTTGAGGACGGTCCGCACGGAGGTGACCAGAAACAGACGTGCCCCGGTGAGGGCCGCGTCGTCGGAAATCACCTTGTTCTTATTGTAGTAACTGTGGAAAAGCCCCGCCAGATCGTTCAGATAAAAGGTCAAGCGGTGGGGTTCCAGGGATCGGGCAGCCCCTTCGACCACCTCGGGGAAACGGGTGATCGTCTTGATCAGGTCGATCTCCGCCGGCAGCCTCAGCAGGCCGAGTTCCGCCTGACCGTACGCGGGCGCGCTGCATCCCCGATCGGCTGCCATCCGGACGATGCTGCAGATCCGGGCATGGGCGTACTGCACATAATAGACGGGATTCTCGTTCGACTGCTGCTTGGCGACATCCAGGTCGAAATCGAGGTGGCTGTCGGAACGGCGCATTAGAAAGTTGTACCTGGCGGCATCCTTCCCCACCTCGTCGACTACCTCGCGGAGGGTGACAAATTCGCCCGACCGGGTGGACATCGCCGCGGGCTTCCCGCCCCTGAGGAGGTTGACGAGCTGCACCAGGATGACCTGAAGCGCCTCCTTACCGTACCCGAGGGCCTGTACCGCCGCGGACATCCGGGGGATGTACCCGTGGTGGTCGGCGCCCCAGATGTCGATGACCGACTCGAACCCGCGCTGGAACTTGTTCTTGTGATAGGCGATATCGGCGGCAAAGTAGGTCGGATCGCCGTTCTGCCGGACGACCACCCGATCTTTGTCATCGCCGAAGGCGGTGGTCCGGAACCAGAGGGCATCCCCCTCGCGGTAGATGAACCCCTTCTCCTGCAGTTCCCCGAGGAGCCTTCCCACCCCATCCTCCCGGTAGAGTTCCCGTTCGCTGAAATAGAGATCAAAAACGACGCCGAATTGTCGGAGGTCCTCCTTGATCCCGGCGAGGATCGCGTCCCCGGCGTACTCGGTGAAGCGCCGGCTGACCTCCTCCGGGTCTCCCTGGAGATGGCTCTTGCCGTCCCGGTCGACCAGCTCGGCGGCGAGGTCTTTGATGTACTCCCCACGGTAGCAGCCCTCGGGGAATTCCACCTGCTCGCCCAGGAGTTCGCGGTAGCGCAGAAAAACCGATTTCCCGAGATTGTTCATCTGGTTGCCCGCGTCATTGATGTAGTATTCTCGAAAGACCCGGTACCCCACGGCTGCAAGGATGTTTGCCATCACATCGCCGACGACGGCGCCCCGCGCGTGCCCGATGTGGAGCGGGCCCGTGGGATTGGCGCTGACGAATTCCACCTGGATGCGTCTTCCTGCCCCCACGTCCGCCGCGCCGTACCGCTGGCCCTGGCGCTCCACCTGTTCAAGGAGGGAAGCCCAGCATCCTTCACGGATAAAGAAATTCATGAATCCCGGGCCGGCGATCTCCACTTTTTCCAGGATCCGCCGGGGATCGTCAATCCGGGCGGAAACGATCCGGGCGATGTCGCGGGGGTTCTTTTTTGCCTGCGCCGCAAGGATCATCGCAACGTTGGAGGCGTAATCCCCGTGCAGCGGATCCTTCGTCAGCTCTATCTCGATCGGGGGAGGGGTCGCCAGGGTAAGTTCCCCCGTGTCGACGCTCGCCCGGATCGCCTTATCCAGGAGTGCAACCAGCAGTTGTTTCATCGATGACCGTTCCTCAATACGAAAAAAGTTGGCCGCGAGGCCAACCCGTTGTCCCTTCCCTCCAGCGCAAGAGGATGATCTTGCCGCCGGACACTGCCACCGCCCCCCGGTCCCGGCCTGCCGCCGTTCGGCGCAGATCATTCCGCCGCCGTCGACCGGAAGCGCGCGGCTCCGCACGGCCTACTGCTCGCGGCCTCCCCTCTCCACCGCCTCGATGTCCAGATCCTTGATGGTCCGATCACGCGAGTAGTCCGGGCAGCGGACGCACCCCGCTGCGTCGGTGACGACGCTGAACCTCTTCTGGCAGTTCTGCCGCCAGGCGCAGATCGAACAGTACTGTTTTTCCATCCCCATGAACGCCGCCCAGTCCCGGCCGTGCCGTTTTGAATCAGCCGGTACCCTATATTGATCCCGGTATCAAGTCAAGGAAATTGACGTGCCGGACGAGGCCTGCCGCAGCGGCAGATGCGACGAAGCCCCGCCATGCGGGGCGGGGCTTCGTCCGGGTCCGTACCCTGGGGCTCCGGGGCTGCCGCGATCACTCCACGCGCCGGTCCCGCCAGTAGAGCAGATTGGTGCGATTCGCCAATCCCGGGGGGGTAATGCCCGCCCGCTGGGTCTGGGCACCGGTGCTGCCGCTCCCGCTGGTTGTGACGTAGAGGTCGGGAGTCCCGGTGGTGGGCCGAAGTGAAATGATCGGCGCCGACGGGATACCCGTCCCTATATCCATGACGCGGGGATTGGTTGTGGCGGTGCTGCCCTCGACCCTGAGCTCACCCCCGGCGGTGGTAGCATTGACGCCATAAAGCTTCGCCGCACCGCCCTGATAGCAGGGGTTCGTGTTGCTCGACGGGGTAAAGGAGGTGACGTACAGGACCCCACCGAAGACCGTCAGATCCGAGAGGATCTTCTCTCCCAGTCCGGTCATGTTGATGTAGTACCCCTGTTTGGTGGGGTCGTTGAACACTGCCCCCTCGCTGGAAACATTCTGCATATTTGATATGGTGCGCGTGCTCGTCCAGTCAGTGTCCTTCAGGGCGAAGATCTTCTCCTGCGCGTTCGGCGCCGTGGGGTCCAGTTTATCGCCGGTGCCCCAGTAGACCCAGAGGTTCCCCTCATGGTCCTTGGCCACTGCGGCCAACGTGTAGACCGGTCGGATGCCGGAAGAAGCGTTTGCCTCGAACAGGCGGCTGCCGCTCCAGTTCGACGTGGTGCACGTGGTGCCGTCCGCGGCCCGGCAGAACTTGAACCGCCACATATTGCTGCCGAGATCGCCCACATAGGCAGTGTCGACGAACCCGTCGTTGTCCGTGTCGACGATCGCTGGCGCAGCAGGGATGGGATAGTCCAGGTTGGAGTCGTTTGCCTTACTGAAGCTCCACAGAACGCTGCCGTCGCGGAGATCGACGACGTAGAAGGACTTGCCGCTGTTGGCCGCGCCGGGTGCATAGACGCCGCCGCCGATGAACCCCACCCATTTTTCGTTCCCGCCGTCGAGCACCCGGCCGACCATCATCTTGCTCCAGGGTGCGCCCATGTACGGGGCCTGGGAGGCCGGTACTGCCAGCCGCCATTTGAACGTGGGGCTCAGGCTGCTGGTGACATCCACGGCGTAATACCCGCAGTAATTGGCGTATGTCCCGGTGTAGGCGGGGTTGAACCCGGAATCGCAGGACGCAGACGAAGACCAGAGATTCGTTCCGGCCCCCCTCCCCTCGGCGAACACGAGTAGTGTCTTCCAGTCACCGCTGCTCTTCGACGTGCCGGCGCTCCATGAACCGGGGATCCAGGCATCTGCCACCGTGACCGGGCCGTCGACGAAGTATTGGTGGGTCAGCGACGACGGCTCGGTGGCATGGGCAACGAGTTTCAGCTTGGACAGGAGGTTCGGCGGGATGAAACTCCACGCCTCGCTGCCGTCGCTGGTCCTGAAGGCGTGCAGCTGCCCGTCGTTCGCGCCCACGAGGATGACCCGGCCGGAATAGGGGCTCGTCTTCCGGAGATGACCACTGCGGTGCTGGTTGAAGGCAGTCGGATTGCTCGTGTCCCGAAAGTCCTCGAAGTACGCGGAAGGCTCGCCCACCGTGATCGGAGTCGAACGGAAAACATCGCCCAGTTTCCAGTTGTCCTGGTTGTAAGCGCTGTCGCCGCGGATGTAGCCGACTACCATATCGCGTTCGGCATCCGTCGCGACCGCCAATCGCTCCTTGGTGATCGTCCCCGTGGTGAAATCCAGCAACGAACCGCCGATATAGGTCTTGATGACCCGGCTGGCCGCCGTGGTGCTGTCCTTCAACACAGTGCCCGCGTCCCAGTCGGGGTCCGCGGCGACCCCGCCGGTAGAGGAGTTGATGGTGAACCGCCGCAGATGCCCGTGCCAGAATGGATCCGTCTGGAGCGGCTGGAACGAGCCCTCATAGATGTAGTTCTCGTCGGCCGTGCGCGACGACTGGATCGATGCCTGTGAGAAGGAATAGGTGGCCTCGCGGATGATCGTGATGGCTGCCTTCACGGCAGCGACAAGTTCATTCGCATCGCCGGCGAGAAAAGCGTATCCCGACAGGTCCAGGTACCCCGGATCGTTGGAACTGGCGCGGAAGCTTGACTGACTGTTGCCGGTGCCCGGATAGGGCCGCGTGGCGTCGTAACAGGCCTCGGTCAGGGTCGAGCCGTCCGCCGAGCAGCCGGTGACTCCCGTCGGATAGCAGGCGGAGGAGGTCAGGTTGCAACAGGCCGACGGATTATCGGTGGCGTGGCAGCCGGTCGCGATGCTGTAGGCAGTGGGGCTTCCTGAGTTGGCCTGATTCGGGTTGTCCGTCTTGCCGTACAGGGCCATCCAGTTGAGGGTGTTCCGCAGGTACGGGGGCATCGCGGTTCCGAACCCGATCACGAACACCCGGTACCCCGCATCGGCCAGGGCCTTGGCCCTGGCCACGGCCTCCCGCCGGTTCTTGTAGCGATGCGGGTCGCACTCCGAACCATCGCCGCCGCAGCCGTAAGTGTCCGACCCGTCGGTGATCAGGATGACGAACTTCTGCCGGCAGTCCTTGGCGTCGTCGGTGGCCTTGTGGGCGTCGAGGTACAGCTTCGCCTCTTTCAGCTGCGTTATCAGCGGCGTCCCGCCGCTGGCGGATTCGGCCTGCACCGCGGTGTTGATACTGCTGTAACTGGAATTGATCTCCTTGATGATCCGATTGCAGCCATCGCTGTAACTGTTTCCCGTGTCGTCTTCGCTGCAGTTGTAGAAGCGCATGTACCCGATCCTGACCCCGAGGCTGGTCTCGTCCTGGCTGTTGATGTTCCCGTTGTCGTTGTCGTCGAGGATGCTGAACACGGAGCGCTTGGCGATGGCCAGGCGGCTGCAGTTGACGGTGCAGCCGCCGGAGGTGCACTGCGTATTGCAGGCGGCGGTGTTGATGGGCGACTCGCACCCGGTGGTCTGGCATTGCACCTGGCAGGACCTTCCGCTCCAGGAGGAGTAGTGCGAGCTGGCGCAGAATCCGTTCCGGCAGTCGGACCAGTTTTCACTGTACCGGCAGTTGTACGTATCCGGCGTCGTGCAGGAGGAGTGGGCGTAATAGGTCACACCAGCGGGAACAGCACTGTTGCAGAACCCATCGGTCCTCCCGCAGGCGGCGCCGCGGCAGTTGGCAACGTCGGCGGTGTTGGCGGGAGAGGACGCGTACACGGTCGTGGCGGTCTTGCCGCTGGTGCAGAACCCGTTGCTGCAGCCGGTCCCGACGCAGTTTACCGGATCGGGGGTGCTGCATGACCCGCTCGAGTAGTAGGTGGTGGCGCTCTTCGAACTGGCACAGTACCCGCCCACGCAGCCGGTACCTTTACAATTCGCCTCATCGGAGGCGCAGGACAGGGTCGATCCATAGATCGCATCATCGCCCGCCGGGTTCCATGCCATGCTCCCCGAAAGGTCCAGGGCGATCAGGGCGTCCGGGGCCGTTGTCGCAGTGAAAAGGGCCGTTTCATCGGCGCGCGCCCCCCCGGCCAGCAGAACGCCGCAGATGAGGAGCGCAAGAACCATCAGTCGTCTGTTTATCATCGTCTCTTCCTCCTCTCCCCGAAACGGCGGAGACATTCGCGCATCGGGCACCGATGCAAACATGGGATCGCTCCCTCGCTGCTGTTACGTACCTACTGCACATCTCCCCGCTGCCCTGCCCCCTGGGGGAAAGCGCCTACCGTGACATGGTGGTTATCTCGATCGGCCCGAAGCCCATCCCCACATCGATGGCCACTGAGGTGTCGTAGGTGGTGTTGCTACCTGTCACCGTGCAGCTGTAGCGCCGCTGTCCCCACTGCTGGCCGCCGCCGATCGAGTACCCGGTCAACGGCAGCGCATCGGGTCCCGACGTGGGCCTGCCGACGGCGCTGATGACGTACCGCGACGAGGGGTCGGCGGCGGCGTCCACCTGATAAGGGGTGTTCACCTTGTCGACAAGCATCGTCGCTGGGTCAAAGTCCTGCAACATCCGGTGGATACCGGTTTCGGCGGCCGCGAGCGCCTTCTTTTCTCCGACGATGCGGCTGCTGATCTTCAGGTCCCCCGTAGAAACGGAAACCGCCAGGTACCCGAGCGCAATGAGGATCATGATGGCAAGGATAGCTGTCACCAGGGCAAACCCGGCCCGTCGCGTGTCCCGCCCTCCGGCGTCTTTCTTTTCAATCGATGATGATCGCATGGTTCCTCGGAATTACGCTCGTGGAGTACACCATCTTCCGCCGCTGTCCCGTGTCCACATCCACGTTCTCCGTCTCCACCCACAGGGTGATGTCGACCCGGGCGATGTTCGGGATGGCTGCCGGCAGTCCCCCGGTTATCTCGACCCCCTGGGCGTTGAAGTACCGAAAGACGGGGACCCCGGTGGTGTTGATGACCCGGACGGCGCGCGGTCTGCCGCTGGAGGGAGTATCGCCCAGAAAGGGCTGCGCCCCCCCGCACCCGGTTTCGCGGGTGATGTACTGGTTTACCATGTCGAAGCTGTAGGTGATGATCTCGTTGGGGTTGGGGGTGGCGCTCCGGGCCACCGCACTGTTCCAATTGAGGTCCGACTCGATGCTGATCGAGAAGGGGTTCGCCGCCTGGATCCCCATGTAATTCTGGTTGGCGGACTGCACGTTACACGTTCCGCTGGGAACGACCCAGATTCCCGGCGCGTAGTTCGGGTTGAACGAGGCCATCTGGATCTCGATGGCCATCAACTCCAGAGCGGCACGGGCATCCTGTCCGGCAACCACCTTCCGCTCGACGTCGCTCGTCGACCGCTGTCCCGACACGACGCCCGCGTAGATGGCCGCGATGATCACGGACCCGACGACGATCGAGATCAGCATTTCGACCAGGGAAAATCCAGCCTGTCTCTTCATATGCACCCCAACCGGAAGGGTTCCTGACGGGTGACGACGATGCTCTCCCGGATGCCCGTGGCGTTCAGTGGCGGCCACGTCACCAAAACGGTGACCCTCCAGACGTTCGTAGCGACGACCGCCGTGGTTGCCTGTACCGTGAAGCCGATATCGCCCGCCTGGGCCGTCCCCTGGCCGCTGGTGTAGACGGTTTGGGTAGCGGTACCCGTGGCGACGACGTTGCAGGGGTTCATGATCGCCAGCTCCCGTGCGGTCAGTTCCTTGCTGAGAATCATCGCCGCCCGCCCGAGGTAATCGGTCCTGGCGCTCGCCCTCCATGCCGAGGGCTGCATCGACAGGAGCCCGATCAGCCCAAGGGAGACGAGCAGGATCGCGAGCACCGATTCGACCAGGGTAACGCCCCGTTCATTGCATCGTGTACTGGACATAGGTCCTTCCCGTGATGTTGACGGTGATGGCCGCCGTGGAGCCCAGCCTGTTCGTCAGGGTCACGTTCCCCCCCGACACGGTTCCCCGCCGTTGGAAGTTGACCGTGGAGCCGCCGCTGAAATTGACGCTTACCAGGCGGATGCCGTTCCCGAACGACGCCAGCGACTTCGGGGCCAGCCAGACATTCTCCCAGGCGGCCGGGGGGTTGCGGGAAAGGACGTAGCTGTTGCCGCCCACGTCGAAGGTCATCCGGTAGATGGTCACGCTATTCTCGACGGCCATCTGCCGCGCCGCAAACAGGTCCGCCATCACCTCGCGCGCCGCGGTCTTCAGGTCGGCGTTCGTGGAATACCGTTGGAACTGAGGCACGGCGATCGTCGCCATGACCGCGATCAGGGCCAGGGTGATCAGCAGCTCTACGAGCGAAAATCCGCTCCGCGAACATGCGCGGTTCATAAATATTTTCTTGAATGTTTTCATAAAGAAATCTGCCTTTGGCTGCATGATACGGGTAATGCAAATCTGTTGTCAATAGGAATCAGCAGCTGGCGAGTGAACCAGTTCACAGCTCCTGTGTGATGCACCTCACAGGTGCCGGGCAGGACGTGCGGGCGTGAGGATGCATCCGCTCCGGTGCGGGGGGGGGAGCACGGGGCCGGCTGCGCCAGCTGGTCTCATTCCCCGAAGAACGGGAGGAGTCCGGCCAGGTACTCTCCGCAGAACAGGTGAAGGACGGCAGCCGCGCAGAGGAACGGACCGAAGGGAACCGCATACCGCATATCCTTGCCCTTTCCCCAGATCAGCGCAACCCCTACGACCGCGCCCAGCAGAGAACTGACGAACAGGATGAACAGCAGGGCCTGCCAGCCGAGAAATCCCCCTAGCAGGGCCAGAAGGTTGACGTCCCCGCCACCCATCCCTTCCCTCCCCGTCAAGGCTTCGTAGTACACGGCCACGAAATAGAGGGTGCCCGCTCCGATCATGACGCCGAGGAAGGCATCGATCGGGGTGAGCCCGAGGAACAGCACGGCCAGAACGGCAAAGAGGGGAATACCGCTCAGGGTCAGGATATGGGGGATGAGCTGATGATCAAGGTCGATGCAGGTGATGACGATCAGCACGCAGACGAACAGAAACGCGGCGGGATAGGCCGGCGTCAGACCGTATTTCCCGAAGAGCAGGCCGGCGAACCCCGCGGTGATCACCTCGACGACGGGATACCGGAGGGGGATCCCCTCCCTGCAGTCCCGGCACCTTCCGCCGAGGAGGAGATAGCTGAGCAGGGGGATGTTGTCGCGGACCCGGATCGGATGGCCGCATCGGGGACAGCGGGAAGCGGGGAAGACGACGGAGAGCCCCTCCGGAATCCGGCAGATGCACACGTTGAGGAAGCTCCCCACTGCCAACCCGGCCAGGGTAAAGATGACCGTCAACCCAACCGTCGAGAACATCCAGCCACCCGCCGGCGTTCAGCCGTCCTTTCGCTCCCAGTCGTAGGGGATGTCGTTGTCATGGGGGTGAACGCGGAATTCGTCCGGTTCCCGGTGATCGTAGGCCTCGGTCGGGGTGTTCACGACGATCGCCTCTTCCGTGGATATGCACTTGAACCCGTGAAATACCAACGGCGGGATATGGATGAGGATCGGATTGTGCGCACCGGCGAAATACTCGTCGATATTCCCCCGGGTGTTCGACCCCTCCCGCCCGTCGTACAGGACGATCTTCATCATTCCTTTGAGGACGGCCATGTTGTCGGACTGCCGTTTGTGGTAATGCCATCCCTTTACCACGCCCGGATAGGCGGTGGTCATGTAGACCTGCCCGAACCGGGTGAACAGCGCATCATCGGCCCGCAGGATCTCCATCAGCCGCCCCCGTTCGTCGGCAATCACGGTGAGCCTCTTGACCATCACCCCGTCGATCATCGTCCCTCCCCCGTCGCCCCCCCGGCTTTCGCCTACAGTCTGTTCGCCCCGGTCTTCATCACCATGCTCGCCGCGTATTGCAGGGAATCGAAGGTCCCGGCATCGGTCCACCACCCGTCCAGGATGTCCCAGGCGATCTTCCCCTCCCGGATGTAGAAGTTGTTCACGTCGGTGATCTCCAGCTCTCCCCGCTCCGAAGGCTTGAGCGTTTTGATGAAATCGAACACTCGTCTGTCGTACATGTAGATCCCGATGACCGCATAGTTCGAGGCCGGGACACAGGGTTTTTCGTCGATCCGGACGATCCGCTCCCCGTCGAAAGCCGGGACGCCGAACCGCTGCGGGTCCGGCACCTCCTTGAGGAGGATGCGCGCCCCCTCGTTCTGCGCCCGGAACGATTCCACGGCAGAGCGGATGTTCTTCTCGATGATGTTATCCCCGAGGATGACGACGATCTTATCGTTGTCGGTGAAGTATTCCGCGAGACTCAGGGCCGCGGCTATCCCCCCTTCCCCCTCCTGGTAGGTGTAATTCAGATGGCGCAGGCCGAATTCCTTGCCGTTTCCCAGCAGGCGCAGGAATTCGCCGGCACTGTTGCCGCCGGTCACGATCAGGATCTCATCGATTCCGGCGTTCACCAGCGTGCGGATGGGGTAGTAGATCATCGGTTTGTTGTAGATCGGCAGGAGGTGTTTGTTGGTCACCTTCGTCAGGGGATACATCCTCGTCCCCAACCCGCCGGCCAAGACGACGCCCTTCATAATTCCTCCCTTCGGAAACGCTGTCGGTGGGGCATCCATACCACATTTTTCCCGAAGATCACAACGGTAATCCCCGCCGATCCCGCCCGCACCGGCGACCGGCGGGCGGGACCGCGCGTCCCGCAGCGGACGCCCTGCGGAAAATACCGTGTACATCCCCGCCGACCGTGCTATAAGCGGGCCATGGCAGTCAGAACACGCATCCCGACCGATGAAGAGTTCATGCGCCGGGCGCTGCGGCTCGCCCAAAAAGGCGAGGGCAGGGTCAGTCCGAACCCCCTGGTCGGCGCGGTGATCGTCCGGGAGGGACGGATCATCGCCGAGGGCTACCACCACCGCTACGGGGAGCGGCACGCCGAGATCGACGCCCTCGCCAACGCCACCGAGCCGGTTGCGGGCGCCACCTTCTACGTCACCCTGGAACCGTGCAGCCACCAGGGCAAGACACCGCCCTGCGTCGAGGCGCTGATCGCCAGCCGTCCCACCCGCGTCGTCGTCGGGTCGATCGATCCCAATCCGCTCGTCTCGGGCAGGGGGATTGCGGCCTTGCGCCGTCACGGGATCGAAACGACTACGGGGGTCCTGGCAGAGGCCTGTCAACGGCAAAACGAGGTCTTCTTCAAATACATCCGGACCGGTCTTCCCTACGTCACCCTGAAGTTCGCCCTCACCCTCGACGGCCGGATCGCCAGCGCTGCGGGTGATTCCCGCTGGATCAGTTCCCCGGCGTCGCTCCGGTTCGCCCACCGGCTGCGCCGCAGCCACGACGCGATCCTCGTCGGCGCCGGGACGGTCCTGCAGGACGATCCGGAGCTTACCTGCCGTCTTGTCCGCGGGAAGAACCCGCTCCGGATCGTCGTGGATTCGCATCTGCGGACCCCCCCGGAAGCGCGCCTGTTCGACCAGCGCCGGGCCCGGACGATCGTCGCCGCGACTGCCGCTGCGCCGCGCTCGCGGCGGTCGCTCTTCGCGGGCCGCGGGATCGAGGTGCTGGAACTCGGCACGGATGATACGGGACGGGTCGCCCTTCCGGAGCTCCTGAACCTCCTGGGCCGAAGGGAGATCGGCTCCCTCCTCGTCGAGGGGGGTGCGGGCATCGCCACCTCGCTGCTGCGGGGGGGGCTCGCCGACCGGCTGGTCGCGGTCGTTGCCCCGAAGATCGTCGGGGCGGGGATCGACGCCGTCGGCGACCTCGGCATCCGGCGGATGCAGCAGGCGCTGCAGCTGAGGTTTGCGCGGATCCTCCGCAGCGGCGACGACCTCGTCCTCGACGCCCGGTTCACCCCCAGGCCGCAAGCATCCGCTCCGCCGCCCTGATCCCGTCCAGGGCGGAACTGACGATCCCTCCGGCATAACCGGCCCCTTCGCCGCAGGGAAACAGACCCGCCGTCGACACGCTCTGTCCGTCCTCCCCGCGAAGGATCCGGACCGGCGACGAGGTCCGGGTTTCCACGCCGATCAGCGTCGCCTCCCCGGTGACAAACCCCGGCATCTTCCGTTCGAACTCGGCGAAGCCCTGTTTCAGCGCCGCGACGACGAAGGGGGGGAGCAGTTCCTCCAGGGCCGCCTCCCGGACGCCGGGCAGGAAGCTGCATCCGCCGACCGGGGAGCCGCTCCGGCCAGCCAGGAAGTCCGTCAGCCGCTGCGCCGGGGCGGCGTAGGTCCCGCCGCCGGCGCGGAAGGCCCGCTCCTCCCACTGCCTGCGGAAGGCGAGCCCTGCCAGCGGCCCCCCGCCCCCCAGATCCTCGACCCCGACGTTGACGACGACGGCGCTGTTGGCATAGGGTCCGTCCCGGAGGAAATCGCTCATCCCGTTCGTGACGACGCCTCCTTCCTCGGCGCTGCTCCCGATCACCCTGCCCCCCGGGCACATGCAAAAGGAATAGACCATCCGGTTCAGCGGCGCGATCTTTGCCGTGAGGGCATAGATTGCCGCGGGAAGTCCGGGATGACCGGCCCATCGTCCGTACTGGATCCGGTCGATCAGCTCTTGCGGATGTTCGACCCTGAGGCCGACGGCGAAGGGCTTCGGCGCAAGGGCAACCCCCCGCCCGGCCAGCAGCCGGTAGGTATCGTCCGCCGACTGGCCACAGGCCAGAACCATCCCGTCCGTGCGGATCTCTTCCGCAGCGTTGACGACCACCCCGAGTATCTTCCCCCCGCGGACGAGAAGATCGCTCACGCGCGCCCCAAACCGCACCTCGCATCCCAGCTCCGCGAGCCTGCCGCGCAGGTTCACCACCACCGCCCGCAGCCGGTCCGTCCCGATGTGGGGGTGGGCGTCCGCTAGGATGTCAAGCGGGGCCCCCATTTCGACCATGACCTGTTTGACCCAGCCCGTGTACGGATTCTTGACCCGCGTCGTCAGCTTGCCGTCGGAAAAGGTACCTGCCCCGCCCTCCCCGAAATGGACATGGCTCTCCGGGAGAAAGGCGCCCCGATCCCAGAAGGCGCGCACATCGGAGAGACGTTCCGGGACGGCCCGTCCCCGCTCCAGGAGCAGGACCGGCATCCCCCGCCGGGCGAGCGTCAGCGCCGCAAACAGGCCCGCCGGGCCGCTGCCGATGACGACCGGCCGGTGCTCACGCCGCGGGACAATCCCTCCCGACGGCGCCGTCCGCCGCGGGGCGGGGATGTCCGGCTCTCCGGTTACGGTGACCCCCGGCACGTCACCCCGTAGGGACGGAGAACAATCGTCGCTGAGGCGGCAGCTCACCAGATAGACGAACCGGGGCGGGCGGCTGCGCCGCGCATCGATCGACCTGCGGAGCACCTGAACCTCCCGGACCGCCTCCCGCTCGACGCCGAGGAGCGACGCGGCCCGCTGCCGCAGCAGTTCCTCCCCCTCGCCCAGGGAGAGCACCAGGCCGTTTATCGTGAACTCCATCGCATTTCCTTCATTGAATAAATCGCGCGCTTGGTATAGATATCGCCCAGTACGGGAGATGACCGGCGGCCTGTCCCCGGAGCCCCGCGCACGATGAGGAGCGCCATGCCCTGGTATGCCGTCCACACGCGAAGCCGCCACGAAGACCGGGTCCACCTCGGCCTCACCCAGAAATCCTATCACTCCTTCTTACCCAAGATGGAGGTGTGGAGCAAGCGGAAAGACCGGCGGAAGAGGATCATGATCCCCATGTTTCCGGGGTATATCTTCGTCGAACTCTCCTCGCTGGACAATACCACCAAGGTGGACGTCCTCAAGACCTTCGGCGTCGTCCGCATCCTGGGGAAGCCGCGGGGGTCCGAACCGCTCCCGATACCCGATGCGAAGATCGACGCGATCCAGCGGATCGTCCAGTCGCGGGTGGAGGTGCAGCAGTTCCAGTACCCGAAGGTCGGCGAACCGGCCCGGATCATCGACGGCCCGTTTAAGGGGGTGGAGGGGCTGGTCCTGAAGGGCGATTACGAAAAGGAGCTGTTCGTGATCGGGATCGAACTGCTGCAGCGCTCCGTGGCGATTAAGCTGGAAGGATTTCAGATCACCCGGCTTTGACACCCGCAGCTTGCCCGCCCTCCGTTCTGCGGGCCGCCGCTGCCCCGCGTGCACAGCGGAGACGGGATGGGGCAATGAGAATCTCAAGACACCCTGACGAGGGAGGAAGACCGTGAAGCCAAAGATCTTTGTCACCCAGCCCATCGAGGAATCTGCGCTGCGCACGCTGCAGGCCCATCTGGAGGTGGAGGTGCATCCGGATGTGATCCAGACGATCAGCAAGGAGGCCCTGCTCGCGGGAGTCCCCGGCAAGGAGTACCTCCTGTGCCGCCTCGGGGATCAGATCGACGCCGACGTCATCGCCGCCAATCCGAACCTGAAGCTGATCGCCACCATGGCCACCGGCTCCGCCGGGATCGACGTTCAGACGGCGACGCGGTTCGGGATCCCGGTGATCGCACGGTACGTCGACCCGCAGTTCCCCGAACGGGGAGTCACCTATGAGACTGCCGACCTGACCTGGGCGCTGCTGATGGCGGTAGCCAGGCGGATCGTCGAGGGCGACAGGTTGACCCGTGCGGGCATCTTTCCCGGACCGCATTCCCCGTACATTCTCGGATCACAGGTCCATGGGAGGCATATCGGGATCGTCGGAATGGGAAAAATCGGCAGGGCGATGGCGAAACGGGCCCGCGGGTTCGACATGCGGATCTCGTACTATTCGACCCACCGTCACCCCGATGTGGAGCAGGAGTTCAACGCCTCCTTCCTCCCCTTCGCCGAGCTGCTCGCGGCTGCCGACTTCGTCTGCATGCTGCCGCCCGCCACAGCGGATACGTATCACATGATCGGAGAACGGCAGCTGGCGATGATGAAGCCTACGGCATTCCTGATCAACACCTCGCGCGGCCCGGTCGTCGACCTCCAGGCGCTGATCGCGGCGCTTGTCCGGAAGCAGATCGCCGGTGCCGCACTGGACGTGTACGAGGGCGAACCGCACCCCCTTTTCCCGCAGGTGCTTCTCGACATGCCGAACGTAGTCATGACGCCGCACATGGGAAGCGCCGTGGCGGAAAAACGGGAACGGATGTCCAATGAAATCGTCGCCGAGGTGATCGCCTTCCTCCAGGGGAAACAGCCCGCGCTCGTCTTCAACCCGGAGGTGCTCGGGAAGGGGTGATCCGTCCGGATCCGGGGGACCGCGGTCCGGCTCAACGGAGCGTCACCCCACGGGAAGGGTCAGAAACGGTGCGACGGCGGAAGTCGACGCGGGGGGCGACTCAGGGAATCCGGTCCAGGAAGGAGGGCTTGCCGATGGCGAGTTTCACCGCCTCGGACATCAGCAGATGCTCCCGCTCTTCCCGGCCCATCCCCCCCAGGTAGCGCCCGCTCTCGATCAGCTCCCGAAAATCCTTCTGCGAGAGGACCGGATCGGTGCGGCTGAGCTTCCGCAACGCCGTCCCGACCGGCTGCAATCGCGTGCTCAGCCCCTGATCGGACAGCCCCTTGATCCGGGCGTATACGTCGATCAACTGATCGGCCTCGGGCAGCTGGGGAGACTCCATGATCCGCTTGAACCCGGAGGCGAAGCGCTTGCAGCCCTCGAGGATGTTTTCCCGGCTGACCATGTTTATCCCGCCCCAGCCCGCTCTGAGCCATTTGAAGGCCGCATACCGGGTCTGAGCCTTGGCGTGGACGTTCTCAAACAGAATCGAGACCGAGAAGGCGTCGTACATGTACGAACTGACCCAGCCCAGCCCCGCTTTGTTGATCCCCTTTTGGCCGGAATAGAAATAATTCCAATCCGTGTCCGGACCGATAATCGCGCCCTTCCGTCCCACCGTGGAGGGCTGTTTCTGCCGGGTCACGGAGAGGAAAAAATCCTTCCCCCGATAGTGCAAAAGGACCATCAGCCGGTCCATGTCATACCGATAGTATGCCCCCGTGGTCAGGTCCGGGGTTATCTCTTCATACTCGACACCCCGCATGACGAGCGGTTCCTTCACGTTGCCGACCCGCTCCCACAGATCATCGAACGGCCCCGTCGGTTTGGCCTGCCATCCGCCGAACCGGACGACCGAGGGAAGCGTAACGTAGGCGGGAATCCTGGAATTGTACGCGTACTTGATGACCCGGGGCAGCGGTGCCTTGACGTCGGTGAAGAAGTACGCGCCGACCGCGTTATCCCGTTTTCCCGGATTCAGGCCGGCATCCGCCCCCTTTTCCGAAATCACGAAGTCGAGCAGGCCCGCCACCTTTTGAACGTCAACGGAGTTGTCCTTTGCCGTGAGGAGAGCGGTGAGATAGTCGATCCCGTCACTCCAGCCGGGGCGGTCCGCACCCGGACCGGGGACAGCCGCTGCGGACAGGGAGGAACCGGGAAAAAGGAAAACCGGCAGCAAACCGGTCACGACGGTCAAAACCGACAGTACGCTCATCCGTGCACGTCTCATCACAATCCTTACTCTCAAGCCAGTCTCGTTTGAGGAGCTCGCGACGGCATGGCGCCACGGCTCTTCCGCTTCGCGGGAGCAGCCGGCCGGCTTTCGTTCCGCGTGGCCCCGGCAGGGTCAACCCTCGCTGCCGGCGGGACCCGATTCCCCGGGCATCGTCGCCGCTCGACGCGGGCACCATAGCCTTAACCACGGGTAGGCGCAAGCAAAATGTGAAACTTTCATCTTGACTTTCCGCACGAGATGCGCAAGAAAGCCACGTATACCAGAATATCCGGGAGCATGCCCGGCGCGCGGGGTGCAGGAACCGCACCGCCGTCGCAGGCAGCCTCCCCGAGCGACCCGGTCACGCGAATTGAGGAGTAACCGCCTTTGAAGGGATACGTAACCATCGATAAGGAACTGTGCAAGGAGTGCCACCTCTGCGTCGAGGCGTGCAAGAAGGGGTTGATTCATCCCTCCCGGGAGTACAACACCCGGGGATACCGTCCGGTCTGTTTTACCGACGAGGCGGGAGAATGCACGGGATGCACGCTGTGCGCGATCACCTGCCCCGATATCGCGATCGAGGTGTTCCGCGAAAAGGGCTGACCTTCCGCCCGCATCCCTTTCCTTGAGTCGCCAGTGTAGGAGCTGTGATTTGCCGTGAACAAAGTACTGATGCAGGGGAACAAAGTCATCGGAGAGGCGGCTATCCTGGCCGGGTGCCGCTTCTACGCCGGTTATCCCATCACCCCGCAGAACGAGATACCCGAGTACATGTCCGAGCGTCTGCGACAGGTCGAGGGCGGCGTGTTCATCCAGTCGGAAAGCGAGATCGCGGCCATCCATATGGTGGTCGGGGCGAGCGCCGCCGGCGCCAGAGCCATGACCTCGTCATCAAGCCCGGGAATTTCCCTCAAACAGGAGGGGATCTCCTCGCTGGCGGCCTGCCAGCTCCCCGCCGTCATCGTCAACATGATGCGAGGCGGGCCGGGGCTGGGAAACATCTCTCCGGCCCAGGGCGACTATTTCCAGGCCACCCGCGGCGGCGGTCACGGCGACTACCGGGTAATCGTCCTGGGACCGGCTACGGCGCAGGAACTGGCGGACCTGACGATGGATGCCTTCGATCTGGCCGATGCCTACCGGACGCCGGTCATGATCCTGGCCGACGGCATGATGGGCCAGATGATGGAACCCGTCGTCTTCAAGGAACCCAAGCCGCGGGTCTACCCGGAACGGCATATGATGCGGGGCGCAGGCACGGGAAAACACAAGATCATCCGGGGCCTGATCCTCGACCCGCTGGAGATGGAAGAGCACAACTGGACGCTCGAGCGGAAGTACCGGGTGATCGCCCAGCAGGAGACGCGCCACGAACTATACCGGGCCGAGGACGCCGAACTGATCCTCGTCGCCTACGGAACGGGTGCCCGGATCGCGAAGGGGGCCATCAAACGGCTCCGCGAGATGGGGATCAAGGCCGGCCTTTTCCGCCCCATCACCCTCTGGCCCTTTCCGACGGCCGAACTGCGCGAGCTAGCAAAGAGGAACAAGGATTTTATGGTCTTCGAGCTGAGCACCGGTCAGGTGGTCGAGGATGTGCGGCTTGCACTCCAGGGATATGCCCGGATCGGGTTCCACGGCCGTCCCGGCGGGGTGGTGCCGACCCCGGCGGAGCTGGCAAACGTCATC
The DNA here is from genome assembly GCA_903928915.1 of uncultured Syntrophobacterales bacterium. Lineage (GTDB taxonomy): Bacteria > Desulfobacterota > Syntrophia > Syntrophales > UBA5619 > JAKAFS01. Next base: position 50,895 of record CAIYSL010000014.1, read on the forward strand.
ATCCGTCAGTACGACCCGAAGCAGGGGATCGCCGAGCATCAGTAAGCGCCTCCGGAGAACCGCCGGTTGCCGGAGGAAACCGAGAGGGAAAGCGGGACAGACATGAAGAAGGTGTTTTGCAGACCGAAGAGCATGACGGATACCGTCTTTCACTACTGCGCGGGGTGCGGACACAGCATCACCCACCGGTTGATCGCAGAAGTGATCGATGAAATGGACATCCGCGGCATCACAATCGGCGTTCCGCCCGCGGGATGCGCGGTTCTGGCCTATAAGTATTTCAACGTGGACATGATCGAGGCGCAGCACGGCCGCGGACCGGCCACGGCCACCGGGATCAAACGGATGCTCCCGGACCGGGTCGTGTTTTCCTACCAGGGCGATGGAGACCTGGCCGCTATCGGCATCGCCGAGAGCTTTCATGCCGCCAATCGGGGAGAGAACATTACGGTCGTCTTCATCAACAACGCCGTGTACGGCATGACCGGGGGGCAGATGGCACCGACCTCCATGCTGGGGCAGAAGACGACCACCTCCCCGGCCGGGAGGGCATCGCTCCTGGACGGCCACCCGATCCAGATCTCCGAGGTGTTTACGCTGCTGCCCGGGACGGCCTACATCGAGCGGTGCACCGTGAACTCCCCGGCGGCCATCCTCAAGACGAAGAAGGCGATCCGCAAGGCCTTCGAATACCAGCTCGACTGCCGGGGTTTTTCGCTGGTCGAGATCCTCTCCCCCTGCCCGACGAACTGGAAGATGACGCCGATCGAATCGAACCGCTGGATCGACGAGGTGATGAGCAAGAAGTTCCCCCTCGGCGTTCTGAAAGACCTCCCGGCAGGAGAGGCGAAGAAGGGGGGAAAAACACCATGATGGTGAAAACCATCTTTGCCGGCTTCGGCGGGCAAGGGGTCCTGATGATGGGATTCACGCTGGCCCACGGCGCCATGAGCGCGGGGTACCACGTCACCTTTCTGCCGGCTTACGGGGCCGAGGTGCGGGGGGGGACGGCCAACTGCACCGTCGCCGTCGCGGACGAAGAGATCGCCTCGCCCATCGCCTCGAAACCGGACCATCTGGTCGTTCTCAACACCCCGTCGCTGTACACCTTCCAGAACCGCGTCGCGGCCGGGGGATACCTGTTCATCAACTCCTCCATCATCACCGTCGATTCCTCCCGCCACGATGTCCAGATCGTCAAGGTCCCCTCTTCGGAGATCGCGGAAAAACTGGGAAACCCGCGGACGGCCAATACCGTCATGATGGGCGCCTTTCTGAAGAAGACCGGTCTGGTGGCGCCGGACGACTACCTGGGCAGTCTGGAAGAGGTGATGGGGAGCAAGAAGAAAGCGATCATCGAAATCAACCGCCGGGCCTTCGCGGCCGGTTTCGAATTCCTGGAGGAGTCAACCTAACATGGCAGTCATGCAACTCTCCGTGCTGCTGGGCAACGTGCCCGGCACCCTCTCCCGGTTGACGAACATTCTCGACCGGGAAGACATCACGGCAAAGGCCCTCCTCGCCGCCAGCGCTGCAGAGAACAGTACCGTGCGGATGGTCGTCAACGACCCGGAACGAGCAGCGACGGTCCTGGAGAGTTTCCGCTTCGATTACGAGATCACCCCGGTCCTCGCCGCCGAGGTACCGCTCCATCCCGGCGGGATGAACGCCATCCTCAATCCTCTGGCCAAAGCGGACATCAACGTCCTGTACCTCTACACGACGATCAACCGGATCGGCAAGGAGACGATCGTCATCCTCGGGGTGGACAATATCGAGGTCGCCCGGGAGGCCCTCCGCCAGAATTGGATCCACCTGATCGAGGATGAGATCTATTCCCTCTAACGGGCTGCCCCCCTGAAGAGATGATCGTATCCCAGGAAAAAGAGACTGCGCTGCGCGAGCGGATGGAGCACCTCGGCGTCCGGGAGGAGGAATTCCGCGAAACCTTCATCCGCTCCTCGGGACCGGGCGGGCAGAAGGTCAACAAGACCTCTTCCTGCGTCTACCTTGTCCATGAGCCGACCGGTCTTTCCGTAAAATGCCAGCAGGAGCGATCCCAAACGCTCAACCGTTTTCTCGCCCGGCGGATCCTTCTCGACCGGATCGAACGGATCCGGACGGGGCTAGTCGCGGCGGAAAAGACCCGCGTCGAGAAGATCCGGCGACAGAAGCGGCGCCGGTCCCGGCGGGCCAAGGAGAAGGTACTGGAGGCGAAACATCTCCAGGCGGCCAAGAAGGGCCTCCGCAGCCGGATCAGACCGGAAGAATGAATCAGGGAATGACGAAGAGGGAAGCGCGAAAAGGGGTGGAACGCCCCTGCTTCGGCGCTCCACCCCTTGTTGTACGGTCGATCGTGGTTCGAATTTACCCTAGGTAGCCGATCACCTTCAAGAGCGGGTTGGCGTACAGGACGACTAGGGCGATGACCAGCGCGTAGATGGCCAGGGACTCGATCATCGCCAGACCCACCATCATCGTGATCAGGATCTTCCCCTGCGCCTCGGGATTCCTGCCGACGGCGTTTGCGGCGCTGCTCAAGCCGTTGCCCATGCCCAGTCCGGTGCCGATCGTCCCCAGCGCCATGACGAGTGCCGCCGCCAGGATGCTGCAGGCGACGACGATGGCCTTCGTATAGTCGACCGCAGAGCCGGGAGCCGCCGCCTCGGCCGCGGCAGCGGCAATCGGCGCCGACGACAGGACCGCTACAACCGCAAGTACACCCACACACCACATCCGTTTCATACCATACCTCCTCCTGTTTGATGGGAACTGCCGACGGCCGGAACGGATTCACCTGCTTTCCCGGGATGCTATGCCGCGTGTCGAAAAGGGTGGCCTTCCGGTCGTTCCGTAAGGTTACTGGTCGAAAATACTCCTGTTTTCCTCTGCAGCCCTTTTAGCGGCATGGGGATCGCTTGTCAAGAAATATTTGGTACCGTCCGGAGGATTTATGGTATAGGAAACTGCCGCAGCGGATCCGGTACCGGCTGCGGGTCGGCTCCTGTCGGTGAAGTCCTCTGCGGCAAACCCGGGGGCAGATACACGACGAGCATAGGGGGCGGTTGACATGGAAATGGAGAACCTGTTCGCAGAGGCGCAGAACATCATCCCCGGAGGGGTAAACAGCCCCGTCCGTGCCTTTCGCTCCGTCGGGGGGTCCCCGCGGTTCATCCGGGAAGCCGCCGGGGCAACGGTCATCGATGCGGAGGGACGGACATACATCGACTATGTCGCCTCCTGGGGCCCGATGATCCTCGGCCACAGCCATCCGGAGGTCGTTGCAGCGATCCGGGAAGCGGCCGGCAAGGGGACCAGTTACGGAGCGCCGACCGAGGGCGAGATCGCCATGGCGCGGCGGATCGTGGCCGCCTTTCCGGCGGTGGAGATGGTCCGGATGGTGAGTTCCGGGACCGAGGCGACGATGACGGCCATCCGTCTTGCCCGCGGCATTACCGGCCGGGAGAAGATCATCAAGTTCACCGGCTGCTATCACGGCCATGCCGATTCGCTCCTCGTCAAGGCGGGCTCGGGGGTGGCCACGCTCGGGATCCCCGGCAGCCCCGGCGTCCCCCGGCGGCTCGCGGAGCTGACGCTCTCGCTTCCCTACAACGACGCCGACGCGGTACGCGATGCCGTGGGGCGTTTCGGCGACGATCTGGCCTGCATCATCGTCGAACCGGTGGCCGGCAACATGGGGGTCGTTCCCCCGCAGCAGGGATTCCTCGAGACGCTGCGGGAGGTGACGCGGGCCAGCGGCAGCCTGCTGATCTTCGACGAGGTGATCACCGGGTTCCGGGTCGCCTACGGCGGCTGGCAGACCCTGACGGGCATCGCCCCCGACCTCACCTGTCTGGGGAAGATCATCGGGGGGGGGCTCCCCGTGGGCGCCCTCGGCGGCCGCAGGGAGGTGATGGAACACCTCGCCCCCACGGGGCCCGTTTACCAGGCAGGGACCCTCTCGGGAAATCCCCTTGCCATGGCCGCCGGGATCGCCACGCTGGACGTGCTCAAACGGCAGTCCTACGGCCAGATCGACCGGCTGGTTCAGGAACTCTGCACCGGGTACGGGGAGCTCTTCACCCGCAGGGGGATCCCCCACCGGATCAACCGCGTCGGCTCGATGTTCACCCTGTTCTTCACCGCCGGCGAGGTCACCGATTTCGTCTCGGCCTCCCGGAGCGATACGGAGCTGTTCGCCCGCTTCTTCCAGGGGATGCTCAGCCAGGGGATCTATCTTGCCCCCGCCCAGTTCGAAGCCGGTTTCGTTTCCTTCGCTCATACGGCGCGGGATATCGACCGGACGCTCGCCGCCTGCGCGAAGGCCCTCGCGGCATTGTAGTGCTCCCCCCGGTACGGGCGGAGGCATGCACCGCGGTAGCGGCGAGCGAACCGGGGAAATCGCCGGCCGGGGGAATCGATGAGGGGACAGCGATGCGGAAGATCCTCGTAACCGGCGCCGCCGGGTTCATCGGCTACCATCTCTCCGGGCGCCTTCTCGCCGGGGGGGACAGTGTGGTCGGTCTCGACAACCTGAACCCATACTACGACGTGACCCTGAAAGAGGCGCGTCTCGCCCGCCTGAGCGGGAACGAACGCTTCCGGTTCATCCGGCTGGACCTCGCCGACCGGTCCGCCATGGAAGCCCTGTTCGCGCAGGAGCGGCCCGAGATCGTCGTCAACCTCGCCGCCCAGGCGGGCGTCCGCTATTCCCTCACCAACCCCCATGCCTACGTGGACAGCAATATCGTCGGGTTCCTGAATGTGCTCGAAGGATGTCGCCATCAGGGGGTGAAGCACCTGCTGTTCGCCTCGTCGAGTTCGGTTTACGGGGCCAATACGCGGATGCCCTTCTCCGTTCACGACAACGTCGACCACCCGCTCAGCCTGTATGCGGCGACGAAGAAGGCAAACGAACTGATGGCCCACACCTACGCCGCCCTGTACGGCCTTCCCTGCACGGGGCTGCGGTTCTTCACCGTGTACGGCCCCTGGGGAAGACCGGACATGGCGCTGTTTCTGTTCACCCGGGCGATCCTCGCCGGCAGGCCGATCGACGTCTTCAACGAAGGCCGCATGCAACGGGATTTCACCTACATCGACGACATCACGGAGGGACTCGTCCGCGTCATGGAACGGGTCCCGGCGCCCGCTCCCGGCTGGCGTGGCGACCGTCCCGACCCCTCCGCCAGCTTCGCCCCCTATCGGCTGTACAACATCGGGAACAACCGCCCGGTCAGCCTGATGGATTTCATCTCCACCCTCGAAGCCCACCTCGGACGTACGGCGCAGAAGAACTTCCTCCCTCTGCAGGCAGGGGACGTGCCGGCCACGTATGCCGATGCGGACGACCTGATGGCGGATGTGGGGTTCAAACCCGCGACTCCCATCAGCGAGGGGATCGGCCGTTTCGTTGCCTGGTACCGGGAGTACTACCGATGCTGACCCGCGAAACCGGCGCGGGATGGTGCGGCGTTTCGCGGTAACATAGCGAAGATCGGGGTCCTTTTCGGTTGACTTCGCAATCCTCCTGTGGTAGAGGCGATGGACAAAGAGACGAGGCAAACGGCGATCCAGATCGCTGCCGTGAGCAGCATCGGTATCGCCTTGGTGGTCGCCATCATCGGCTGCTTTTTCCTGGGGAGGTGGCTGGATGGAAGGATGGGGACGGACCCCTACCTGACGTTCTTATTCCTGCTGATAGGGATCGCCGCCGGGTTCAGGAACATGTACGTCCTGCTCAAACGGTACGTGATGAGCGGGCAGAAGATCGCAACAGAGGTAACAGGTGGACCGCAGGGAAAAGGATCCCCTCCAACGAAGGCTTGAAATCACCAACTGGGTCATCCTGGCGCTGCTGCTCGCCGCGAGCCTCCTGTTCGCCGGCCTCCGCTTCAGCCTCGGCATCCTCTGCGGAGGGCTGATCAGCGTCGTCAACTTCCATTGGCTGTACCACAATCTCCTGACCGTCTTCGCAGACCACCTGCCGCGGGCCAAGACCGCCCTCCTGACCCGGTACTATCTCCGCCTGGCCTTCACCGCCGTGGTCCTGTACCTGGTCATCTCCCACGACCAGGTCGACGTGATCGGTCTGGTGATCGGCCTGTCCGTGGTCATCATCAACATCGTCCTTACGACCGTGCTCGTTCTGGCGAAAAAATACTGCTTCGAGGAGGTCCGTTAGCGAATGGAACCCTATCTGTTCTTCGAAACGCACTGGCTCCACGAGCACCATCTCGTCGTGGTCAGCTACACCTGGTTCATCATGGCCCTGCTCGCCCTCCTCTCCTTCCTGGCGACCCGCAGGATGGGCATCCTTCCCGGCGGGGTGCAGAACGTCATGGAGGTCATCGTCGAGGGATTCGACAACCTGCTCGTCGAGACGATGGGCCCGGAAGGGCGGAAGTTCTTCCCGCTGATCGCCACGCTGGGGCTCTACATCCTCACGGCGAACCTCATCGGGCTGATCCCGGGGTTCGAATCGCCGACGGCCAATCTCAACACGACCCTCTCGATGGCCCTGGTGGTCTTCTTCACGACGCATATCGTAGGGATCAAGCTCCACGGCGCCAAGTACGTCAAACATTTTCTCGGACCGATCTGGTGGCTCACGCCGCTGATGGTGGTCATCGAAATCGTCAGCCACCTCGCCCGCGTCGTCTCCCTCTCCTTCCGGTTGTTCGGGAACATCGCGGGGGAGGACAAGGTCCTGGCCGTCGTCGTCTTTCTGGTACCCCTCCTGGTACCGCTGCCGGTCTTCGTCCTGATGATCTTCACCTCCTTCATCCAGACGATCGTCTTCATGCTCCTGACGATGATGTACATCGCCGGGGCGATGGAGGAGGCGCACTGAGCCAGCACCGGAGCGCCGCGGGACATCGGCTCCCCTGCCCCGGACCATGATCGAGGGACCGGCGTTCAGCCCCGGTTGTGTGGCGGGTATTCGCGACTCCCCCCGCAGCCGTCCGTACGGCGGACAATAGGGCCCGTGCCGGGCCGCGAACCGATCACGCGGCCGCACGGGTATCTTTCACTGAGAGAGGAACGGAATCATGCGAGTCAACCGAATCAAGCAGAAGCTGAAAAACGGGGAAGCCGTGTACGGCATCATGATCAAGGAGGCGCACAACGTCAACATCGCCGAAATCCTGGAGATCGCCGGCTACGATTATTTCGTGATCGACATGGAGCACGCCTATTACGACATGTCCGATATCGCCGACATCCTCCAGTACGCCCGCAAGACCGAGATCACCGCCGTGGTGCGGATCCCCCGCCTCGACTACGCCTACGTCGCCAAGACCCTGGACATGGGTGCGGAGGGGATCTGGGTGCCCCATCTGGACACGGTGGAGGAGGCGCGCAACCTCGTCGCCTTCGGGAAGTACCCGCCCGAGGGGAAGCGGGGCGCCGCAGTGCCCGTCTTTAGGCAGAAGGAGCGGCAGGAATTCAAGCAGGCGGCAGACTATTTCCGGGCCGTCAACGAGGAAACCCTGCTGATCGCCCAGATCGAGAGCCGCGAGGCCATCGCCAACGTCGAGGCGATCACCGCCGTGGCCGGGATCGACGTGGCCATGATGGGCACGCAGGACCTCTCCCTCGACATGGGCCTGCCCGGCCAGGGGAGCCATCCCGAGGTCAAGGCGGCGATCCAGCGGGTGGTCGACGCCTGCCGGAAGAACGGGAAGGCCTCGGGAAACCACATCCCCGGCATCGACGAGCTCCGCTACTGGACTGGCCAGGGGATGCGGATGATCACCCACTCCTACGAGACGAACCTGATCATCGAAAAGGGGCGGGAGGTGTTGAAGGCGCTGAAGGGCTGAGCGCCGCGGGACGTTCTTCCCCCTGCACGCCGGATGCCGGTGCAGGGGCGGGGGGGCCGAAGAAGTGCGTGCACGGGCGGCGCGCCGGGCCGGAGAGATGACCGCCCGGAAACGGGCGCTGCCCTGAGGATGCGGAATGAGGAGAGGTTGAATGATCCAGTTGTCGCAGGGGGGGGCGTTTGTGCTCCAGGGCCGGTTGATCACGGAGAACGCCGATCGCCTGAGCCTCCGGGAGATCAACAGCCGTCTGGACGGGGCGGACCTTCCGCCCGTGCCCGACGAGCCGATCACGCGCGAGCGGGCCCGGCAAGGAACCCTGGCCTACCGGATCCTGAGCAGCCACAACACATCGGGCGACCCGGGCAGCCTCAAGCTCCGGGTCGATTCGCTGGCCTCCCACGACATCACCTACGTGGGGATCATCCAGACCGCCCGGGCCGGCGGGTTGCAGGAGTTCCCCGTTCCGTACGCCCTCACCAACTGCCACAACAGCCTCTGCGCCGTCGGTGGGACGATCAACGAAGACGACCACCTCTTCGGACTGTCGGCCGCCCGGAAATACGGAGGGGTCTACGTACCGGCCCACCAGGCGGTCATCCACCAGTACGTCCGGGAGATGATGGCCGGGTGCGGCCGGATGATCATGGCCTCGGACAGCCACACCCGGTACGGCGCGCTCGGCACGATGGGGTTCGGCGAGGGGGGGCCGGAGATCGTCAAGCAGCTCCTGGGGCGGACGTACGACCTGGCATACCCCGACGTGGTGGCCGTGTACCTGCACGGCAGGCCCGCCCCGGGGGTGGGTCCGCAGGATGTGGCGCTCGCCCTGATCGGGGCCGTGTTCGCCAAGGGGTTCGTGAAGAACAAGGTCATGGAATTCATCGGCCCGGGTGTGACCGAGCTCCCGATCGACTTCCGCAACGGCATCGACGTGATGACCACCGAGACGACCTGCCTCTCCTCGATCTGGCGGACGGACGAGACGGTGGAACGCTGGTACCGCACCCACGGCCGGCCGGAGGAGTACCGTCTTCTGGAACCGGACGCCGTGACCTGGTACGACGGGATCATCGATCTGGACCTCGGGAAGGTGGAACCGATGATCGCCCTGCCCTTCCATCCCAGCAACGTCTGGCCCATCGCCCAGCTGCACCAAAACGCCCGCGAGATCCTGCGGGAGGTGGAAGCGGAAGCAAACCGGCAGCTGGAATACCCGAACCTGAAGCTCCGACTGGCAGACAAGCTTGTCGGGGGGAGGCTCAAGGCGGACCAGGGCGTCGTGGTCGGCTGCGCCGGCGGTACCTTCGACAACATCGTCACGATGGCGCAGATGCTGGAGGGGAAAACCATCGGCAACGGCGAGTTCGCCCTGAGCGTTTACCCCGCCAGCCAGCCGATATTCCTCGAGCTGACCAGGAACGGCTCTCTGGAAAGACTGATGGAGGCAGGAACGGTGATCCGAACCGCCTTCTGCGGCCCCTGCTTCGGCGCAGGGGACACGCCGGCGAACAACGCCCTCTGCGTCCGGCACACGACGCGAAATTTCCCGAACCGCGAAGGCTCGATCCCCGGCCAGGGCCAATTGGCTTCCGTGGCCCTGATGGACGCCCGGTCGATCGCTGCCACGGCGATGAACGGCGGGGTCGTAACACCGGCCACGGAGGTCGCTATCCCCGGCCGGCGGAAGACCTACCGCTTCGACGCGCGCATCTACGACCACCGCATCTACCGGGGATTCGGGAAGGCCCGCCCGGAGGAGGAGCTGCGGTTCGGACCGAACATCGCCGACTGGCCGAAGATGGAACCGCTCCCCGAGAACCTGCTGCTCAGGGTCGTCTCGGTCATCCGCGATCCGGTCACCACGACCGACGAACTGATCCCGTCGGGAGAGACGGCATCCTACCGCTCGAACCCGTTGAAGCTCGCCGAGTTTACCCTGGCGCGGAAAGACCCCGGGTACGTCGCCCGGGCCAAGGCCGTCCAGAAGCTGGAGGCCCAGCGGCTTGCGGTGCGGGCGGCGGGAGGCGGAGGCGTGCCCGCTGATTTCTCCGCGGCGCTCGCTCCTTTCTGGACGGAAGGAAGACCGACGCCCGCGGAGATCAGCCGGTTCGTCGCCGATACCGGGCTCGGGAGCGTCATATTCGCCGTCAAGCCCGGCGACGGATCGGCCCGGGAACAGGCGGCGTCCTGCCAGAAGGTGCTCGGCGGTCAGGCGAACATCGCCCGGGAATACGCCACGAAGCGGTACCGGAGCAACCTGATCAACTGGGGGATGCTGCCGTTCACCGTCGGGGAAGAAGGGGCGTCCGGGCTTGCCGTCGACGACCTCATCTTCGTTCCGGGGATTCGCCGCGCCGTCCAGGAGGGAAGCGAGAAGATCCCCGGCTTCCTCATTCGTGAAGGAAAGCGTACACCGCTGGAGCTGCGGCTGGAAGGGCTCTCCCCGGAAGACCGGGCGATCATCCTGGCCGGATCACTGATCAACTCCTACGCCGCCCCGTGACAGACGATCCGGGCCCGAGCCGCTGCCGCATCCCCGCACGCCCGGTTCCACCGCAGCGCCCGGGAAGTCGCACGGGTCCCCGGCGGAGCGCCCCGTGGTGGCCCGGCACGACGGTCACGGTGAGATCAGACCCCGCTTTCTTTCATCTCCTGTAGGCAGAGCCCGATGGCGGCTTCCAGCCGCTGCCGGGCCAGCGCAGGTGAAAAGAGCGATCGGTAGCCGAACAACCGCTCGGCCTTGGCCGTCGACAGCTCCCAGCGGTCGGCGAGGAACTGGGCACCCTTCCAGTCCCGGGCCGGAACCACGTCCAGATGCGAAGCCGAATCCACAATCCCGATGATCATCCGGGCGACCTCTTTCCATTCCAGGTAGACGGTTGCCAAGTTGAAGACCTGACCGATGCTCGCCGTGGCCGGCAACGCGCGGAGGATGGCGCTGCAAAGGTCCTCGTGGTCGAGGAAGCTGCCGCCCGCCTCGTCGGGAACCGCGAGCGGCCGTCCTGCCTGAGCAAGTGCAATCATGTCCCGCAGGTGCCTGCCGCCGATCCGCTCTCCGAAGGACCACCAGAAGCGAAACAGGGTCACCGGCAGTCCCCGCAGTCCGCCGTAGGCGAGCGCCAGTTTTTCCGCAGTCAGTTTGGCGACGGCGTAGAAGGGTTTGCGCGACTTTTCGACGAGCGGTGGGGCTTCCTCGGTTATGGGGACATGGCGCGGTTTGCCGTACACCACTGCCGTACTCGCATAGAACAGGCGGGGAAACCCGGGCTGCCGCACAGCCATCCAGCAGAACGACGTGCCCTTTCAGGTCGCTCTCCAGCAGGACGAAGGGATCGTCGGAAAAGGACCAGGCCAGATGAATTACCGCATCCACGTCCCGGAGCGCCTGATGAACGACCCGCGCGTCCTCCAACGCGCCGCAGAGGTATGCCGGGTTTCCCTCCCCTGAAGGCGCCGCCGCAGATTCGACCTGCTTGTCCAGGATCCGCACACGATGGCCCGCGCTGATCAGCAATCGCGTCAGATCCCGGCCGATCGATCCGGCGCCACCGGTAATCAGGAAGTGCATCCGCCCCTCCCCCCAGCTACCTGCTATTTCTTGCTCAGCAGCTTCTTCTTCCACTCCGATATGACGGGCCAGAAGAAGATGGTCAGCGCCACGATCATGATCGGCAGGGCGATGGGCGGCCGGAAGAAGATGAGCGGGTTTCCCTGTCCCATGATCAGGGCCTGACGCATCGCCTGCTCCGCCATGTTTCCCAGGACGAGAGCGAGCACCATCGGCGCGATCGGGTAGTCGAGCTTCTTGAACAGGTACCCGAGAACGCCGAAGATCATCATGTACCAGACGTCGATCATCCGATTGTTCACCGCGTAGGCGCCAATGGCGCAAACATAGATGATCGCCGGCATCAGGATGGCGAACCGAACCTTGAGGACTGCAGCGAAGAGCGGCGCAAAGATCAGGACCAGGAAGAAGCCGATTATGTTCCCCACCCAGCAGCTGGCGATCAGCCCCCAGACGAAATCGGCGTGTTCCTTGAAGAGCATCGGCCCCGGGGTAAGCCCGAAGATCATAAGCCCGCCCATGATCACGGCCATCGTGGGCGATCCGGGGATCCCGAGGGTGATCATCGGGAGGGTCGCCGAGGTCCCGGCGCCATGGGCGGCGGACTCCGGGGCGATAATCCCGTTGGAAGCCCCTTTGCCGAACTCATCCTTGTTCTTCGCCGACTCTTTTGCAAACCCATAGGACATGAAGGATGCCGGGGTCGCGCCGCCCGGCGTTACCCCCATCCAGCACCCGATGACCGCCCCCATCAACGCGGTCTTGATGTACCGCCCCACCTCCTTGACGCCTTCGATGACGTCTTTCATGCCCACCCGGGCCACGAGCCCCTCCACCTTCAGCCCCTCTTCGACGGTGAGGAAGATCTCCCCGAGGCCGAAGAGCCCGATGACCGCAACGATGAAGTTGAACCCGCCCATCAGGAAGGTCGTCTCGAAGGTGATGCGGAGCGAGCCGCTGACGATATCCATCCCCACTGCCGCCAACGCGAAACCGAACAGGATCGCCGCCACGGTCTTGACGGGCGATTTCCCGCCCAGCCCTACAAAGGCGCTGAAGGTCAGCATCATGACCGAGAAGATCTCCGCCGGTCCGAACCTGAGCGCGATTGAAGCGATGATCGGGGCGAGAAAGGTAAGGATGAAGACGCCGACGATCGCCCCGATCCCGTGGGAGATGAAGGAAAGGACGAGAGCCTTGCCCGCCTTCCCGGACTTGGCCATGGGGTAGCCGTCGAAGGTGACGGCCACCGACCAGGGCTCTCCGGGGATGTTGAAGAGGATCGATGTGATGCTCCCTCCGTAGAGGGCCCCCCAGTAGATGCTCGACAGGAGGATCACCCCGGTTGTGGCCGGCATGACGACCACGACGGGGATGAGGATGGCGACGCCGTTGGCACCGCCCAGTCCGGGCAGAACCCCGACGATGATGCCCAGGATCAGCCCGATGCATGCGATCAACAGATTGTACGGCTGAAACGCGACACCAAGCCCCATGAGGAGATTATTGAAGTCTGCAAAAAATGACATGGTACACGCCCCCTTCTTTGTTTGTCTCGATCAAGGATCGGAATACCACAGACCCGGTTCTCAGAACGGGATCAATATATCTCCCCACAGCCCCTGGGGGAGAGGCACGAGAAAAAGCTTGTCGAACGCGATGTACAGCGACAGCGGAACGAGGAGGCTCACAAGCAGTGTCTTCACCCAGGCGATCTTTCCCACGGTCCGCATGTAGAACCC
>CAIYSL010000015.1 GCA_903928915.1 uncultured Syntrophobacterales bacterium
GGCGAGATCTACACGGCCCTGGAGAAGGGGACGATCGACGCCGTCGAGTTCGTCGGCCCCTACGACGACTACAAGCTGGGCTTCTACAAGGTGGCGCCCAACTACTACTACCCCGGCTGGTGGGAGGGAAGCGCCCAGACCGACCTGTACATCAACATCAAGGCGTATGAGGCCTTGTCTGCCGAGTACAAGGCCGTGGTCGAGGCAGCATCGGCCTACGCGCACGTCATCATGCTGGCCAACTACGACGCGAAGAATCCCACCGCCCTGAAGCAGTTGGTCGCCGGCGGCGCGAAGCTCCGCCGCTTCCCGAAGGACGTCATGGAGGCCGCGTACAAGGAGGCCAACGCCCTGTACGCGGAGCTGTCCGCCAAGAACCCGCGCTGGAAGAAGATCTACGACGACTACATCAAATTCCGCGCCGAGGCCAATATGTGGTTTCGGTTCGCCGAGGCCGGGTTCGACGACTTCATGCAGGCGCAGAAGCTGTAGCCGCTCCCGCAGGGGCTCCCCGACGAAGAACCCCGCCCGGTGCGAACCGGACGGGGTTCTTGTTTGTGTCAGGGCTTCGCCGCGGGGCTACGCCCGGGCTATTTCTTTTTCGCGTCCTGCTCGAGGGCGCGCCGGACCGCCTCCATCGGGTCCTCTTCCTGGGAAGGAGGGGGGGCCTCGGCTTGCGAAGCACTCTTCCCTTCACCAGGCTGCGGCGCGATGCCCAGGGGATCTTCCGCTTTGGGGCCGTAATCCCCCTTTTCGGCCTCGAGTTTGATGCTCTCCAGGCTCACCGCCGGGGCCTTGTCGACGCGGTTGGTGACCAGGGTCGGGAAGGCGATCACCACGGCCAGCATGATGAGCTGCAGGGCGATGAACACAAAGGCCCCCTTGTAGATCTGCGCCGTCGTCACCGCGGGGATGAGCTTGCCGGTCATCCGATCGGTGTACTCGATCCGGGGTGCTACGCTCCGCAGGTAGAACAGAGCGAACCCGAAGGGGGGGGACAAAAACGAGGTCTGCAGGTTCATGCCGATCATCACCCCGAACCAGACCAGGTCGATCTGCAGCTTCTCGGCAACGGCCACGAGCAGCGGGATGACGATGAAGGCGATCTCGAAGAAGTCGATAAAGCAGCCGAGGATGAACACCAGGATGTTCACCGCAATCAGGAAGCCCAACTGACCGCCCGGCAGCTTGGCGAAGAGGTGCTCCACCCAGAGGTGGCCGTCCGCGGCGTTGAAGGTGAAGCTGAACACCGTGGCCCCGATCAGGATGAACATGACGAAGCAGGAGAGCTTCGCCGTGTTGTCCAGGGCCTGCTTCAGGAGGTCGAAATCCAGCTGCCGGCGCGACACGGCCATGATCAGGGCGCCCACGGCGCCCATCGCCCCGCCTTCCGTGGGCGTGGCCACGCCGATGAAGATGGTGCCCAGGACCAGGAAGATCAGGACCAGGGGCGGCAGGAGGACGAACACGACCCGCTCGGTCAGCCGCGACAGCAGGTTCAGCCGCAGCAGCCGGTTGCCCAGCGCCAGCGCCAGCGCGAAGAAGGATGCCACGGTGATCGACAGGGTGAGGACCTCGTCCGTGGGCGCCGCGCCGTCCCGCCCCACGAGCGGGTTGACGATGCCGTCGTGCAGGGCGGCCCAGGCGAACCCGGCCGCCGCCGAGAACGCCAGCAGCACCACCAGCGAGCGGTGGCCGCTGGCGCCGTTTGCCTCCTTGTAGATCAGCGCCTCCGGCGGGAGGGCCGGCACCCAGCCCGGCCGGACCACGGCCAGGATGACGATGAATAGTGAGAACAGGCCCACTAACAGCAGGCCAGGGACCACGGCGCCGGCGTACATGTCGCCCACGGAGCGGCCCAGCTGGTCGGCCATGACGATCAGGACCAGGGACGGCGGGATGATCTGGGCCAGGGTGCCCGAGGCGGTGATCACGCCGGTGGCGATCGTCCGGTTGTAGCCGTAGCGCAGCATGATCGGCAGCGAGATCAGCCCCATCGAGATCACCGCCGCCGCGATCACGCCGGTGGTGGCCGCCAGCAGCGCGCCGACGAAGATCGTGGCCAGGGCGAGGCCGCCGCGCAGCGGGCCGAACATCTGCCCGACCGTATCCAGCAGATCCTCGGCCATGCCGCTCCGTTCGAGGATGATCCCCATGAAGGTGAAGAAGGGAACCGCCAGGAGCGTATCGTTCTGCATGATGCCGAAAACCCGGAGCGGCAGGGCTTGAAACAGCGTGGGGGGAAACAGCCCGATCTCCATGCCGAGCAGCCCGAAGGTGAGCCCCGTGGCCGCCAGGCTGAAGGCGACGGGAAAGCCGGACAGCAGAAAGAAGAACAGGCCGGCGAAGAGCAGGGGAACGAAGTTTTGGGTGATGAATGTCATTTCAGCCCGCCTCCGGAGTGTCCGCGGGCGGCGCGGCGGCGGCGCTTTCGGCAGGGGCGTGGCCGAGCGGATCGGGGATCAGGCCGCGTAAAAAGGCGATCCGCTTGATCAGCTCGGAGGCGCTCTGGATCAGCAGCAGGGCCAGCCCCGACGGGATCAGCAGATAGACGGGCCAGCGGATCAGCCCCCCGGCGTTTTGCGACATCTCCCCGCTCTGCCAGGCCTTGAGGAACAGCGGCCAGGACATCTGGATCAGCATCCCGCAGAAGGGCGCCAGAAAAACGATGATGCCGACGATGTCGACCCAGGAGCGTCCCCGGGCAGTCAGGCGGGCCGAGATGAAGTCGATGCGCACGTGGACGTTCTTCAGGAAGGCGTACCCGGCGCCGAGCAGGAACACGCCGGAGTACAGGTACCACTGCAAATCCAAAAGCGCGTTGGAGCTCATCCGGAAGACCTTGCGCGAGACGGCGTTCCCGGCGCTGATCAGGACCACCGCCAGGATCAGCCACATGACGGCCTTCCCGACGCGCTCGTTGAGCGCATCGACCAGTCCGGACAGTTTCAATAGCCTGTTCATAGGATCACCCCTTCTCCCCGCTCGCATATCGGTCCATCCGCCCTCCGCGGGAATAATCCGTGTCGACATGGGCAGACTGACTCAGGAATGGGTGCGAGAGATGCAGACCGAGGGGGTATAAGCAATAACGTGTTGGATGTCAACGAAATAATGATCGTCGCCATCGGTGCGGTCCCCACCGTGCGGAGAACGGCTAAGCGGCAGTCGTCGATTTCAGGCAACGCTCCCGGGCGATGAGCGCCGCGCCGAGGGCGCCGACCGTGTCCGGCATCTCCGGGACAAAGACCGGGTGGCCGATCGCCGCGGCGATGGCCCGGACAACGCCCCCGTTGCGCGCCACGCCGCCGGACATGGCCACGCCGAGGCCGTCGTGCTCGGGGATCGTCCGCTTCAGCAGCGACACGGTCCGACCGGCGATCGCGCGGTGGAGCCCCAGGACGATCTCGTTGACCGGCACGCCGTCGGCGATGAGCGAGACCACCTCGCTCTCGGCAAAGACGGTGCACATACTGCTGATCGCATGGCTCCCCCGGGCCCCCTCGTCGAGGGAGCCCAATTCGTCGATGTCCACGCCCAGGGCCCGCGCCATCGCCTCGAGGAAGCGGCCCGTCCCGGCGGCGCACTTGTCGTTCATGGCGAAGTTGGCGACGCTGCCCGCGGCGGACAGGGCAATGCACTTGCTGTCCTGACCGCCGATGTCGATCAGGATCCGCGCCGCAGGGTTCAGATGGCGCATCCCCCGGGCGTGGCAGGTGATCTCCGTCACCGCCGCCAGTCTATCATCCACCCGATCGCGACCGTAGCCCGTTGAGACGACCCCGAGAATCGCCCCGGGGCCGATCCCCGCTCCCCGGCAGACCTCGGCGGTGACCCGGGCGATGGCCTCGCGGTTCTTCGCCCCTGTCGGGACGACGCCGCTTGCCGCGACGCATCCTGCCGCGTCTATCAGGACGGCATCGCAGGAGAGGCTGCCGATGTCGATCCCGAGGAAACAACCGCCGCTCCGCACGGTCATTGCCATGGCGACGGCCTCCCGTCGAGCATCTCCAGGAAGGCCTCGAGCCGGGTGCGGAGCTGCCCCTCGGTGAACTTCCGGTCGTCCACGCAGTCCACCTCGAGGTTGAGGACCGGGACCCCGATCGATCCCAGCCCCGCCTCGATCAGCCCCCGGGCGCCCGTCCCCTGGCGACAGCCCCAGTTGCAGGGGTTGACGGCGCCGTGGACCCGGTACTGGCGGGCGAGCTTCTTGAGATGCTCCACCCGCGTCTCGATCGTCCCGTTGAAGGGGATCGCGATCGCCCGCTTCGCCATCCCTTCGAAGGGCTCGTCCGGATCGATCGGGTCCCAGTTGAAGTCGTTCAGCTCGTCGATGACGATGGCGGCCCCGTAGAGCTCCTCCAGCATCTTCTCCAGGGGGTGACGGAACTGGATGCGGTTCTGGATCCAGAGCAACCGGACCTTTTCCCCGGGGATGCCCCCTTTTCCCGCGGCGATCCGCTCCCGGAAGGCGTCGCGGTAGGCCTCGGCCACCTCGACCGACCCGTCGCTCCCCAAGAACAGGGCCATGACGATCCCGAAATTGGCCAGGTCCTTGCTCGTTGCCGGCGACGGGCAGTGCCGGGCGAGCGCGTACACCTCCGACCCGACGGCATGGACGCGGTTGGTGTTCGCGATCGCCTGCCGGAGCCGTTCCGGGTCCAGGGGCTGCCCCGTATGGTCGGTGACGAACCGGGCAAGGCCGCGGAGCTGGTCGGCCAGGTAGGCGACGTTGCCGCCCGACTGGTCCTGGGGGATGTGGAGGAGGGTGAGCGGCCGGCTGAAATGGCGCGCCAGGTTCTCGATCACGGCCAGCCCCCCGCTGCAGGGGTTCGACGTCCCGATCAACAGGTCGGGGACGGGCATGGTGTTCTGCATCGCCGCCCCGAGCACGGAGCGGTGAAAGCTGCAGGCGTCGGAGGAGAACCCCGCCTGATCCGCCGTCTCGATGAACGCCCCTGCCGCCCCGGTGGAGGCGACCATGGCGCCGACGAACTCCACGAAGCAGGAAGTGACCCCCATCGCGGTCAGGAGGTCGAAGGGGGCCACCACACCGCACCAGGCCATCTTCCCCTCGCCCGAATAGAGGCGCCGGCCGAGGCGGGCCACCTCCAGGGTATACCGTTTCCGCGGGCTGGCAACGCCCCTGCTCTCGCGGATCGAGGACTCGATCGACCGCTCCATCTCCTGAAAAAACTCGAGCATCATCTCCGTCACCCTCTGGAGGAATGTATTTCCGCTCTACTCGTCACTGCAGCATCTCGACGAACGCCTCGATCCTGGTCCGCTGCTGGCCGATCGACCGGAGCGTGCAATCGCCCTCGAGGACCAGAAAGGGCATCCCCGCCTCCTGGAGGGTGCCGCGGATAGCGGTGAGCCGGGCCAGGTAGGGGTCGCAGAATTTCACCGTATGGCAGATCACCCCCCGGCAGCCGGCGGCCCGGGCCTCCGCAAGGACATCGTCGGCGATCCCGCCGGGCCGGCCGGGATCGAAGCTCCGGGCGCAGGGCCTCCGGCCCAGGAGCGCAGCGGCGAGGTCGAGCAGCCGCTCCCGGCCGCTGCCGGCGTCAAGCGGCTGAAACAGCCGGCCCGCGGTGCAGAGGTCGGAGGCCATGACCCGCGCCCCGCAGGCGGCGAACAGCCGGAAGGCCTCGGGATCGGGCAGGACATTCCCGAACAGATACAGCGGAACGCCGCCGGGGTCGGAGACGGTCTCCTCGGCGAGCAGCTTCCGGAGCGAGGCTGTGGTTTCGTCGACGGGTGCGGTCGCAGCCCGGTTGAAGGCGGCCTGGAGCCGCGCCGGGCCGTCCGCCAGGGTGCCCGCGGCGACCCGTTCGGCAAGCGCCTTGATAAGTCCCGTCTGGACGTTGTAGCGATCGATCTGGCGACCAAGCTCTGCGGGGTCGAACGTCCGGCCGCCCCACCCTGCCAGCGTCCGACTGAGACGCTCCAACTCCCCGGCGAAAAAGCGGACCGAGAGCCCATCCGCGCTGATCGGAAGGTCGATCAGGACCGCGGGGGCGCTGGCGGGGACCGCCCGCCAGGCGTCGTACAGGCGGCGCATGGCATCGCAGCTGTTCATGAAAACCATCCCCGCCAGGGACGGGAGATCTCCCCCCAGGAGACGGTCCAGGATGCGCTTGACATGGGGGCAGATGTTGTCGTGAAGGATGCGTCCGGTCCGGTCCGGCTCCTCCGTCAGGGGATGCACCCGGTAGGGGGTAAACCCGGCCGCACTGACCACCGCCAAGGGGGTGTAGGCGCAGGCAAAACCTATCAGCGGACCATCCGGACGTTCCATCGCGATCCCTCCTTCATCCCTCCACCCTCTCCTCCCGGACGTTGACGAGCACTTTGCGCAGGAGTTCTTTCAGGGTATCGATTTCCCCGCGTCCGACCCCGGACAACACCCGCAGCAGGGTGCCGTCCACGATGCCGATGACGGTCTGACGGATGCGGGCCCCGGTCTCGGTAAGGAATATCTTCAGGACCCGGCGATCGGCGGGGTCCGGACGCCGCTCCACCAGGCCGTCACGCTCCATCCGGTCCAGGAGGCCCGTCATCGTCGACGGTTCCAGCCCCGCCCGCCGGCCCAGGTCGATCACCCTCAGACCATCCTCCCGCCAGAGGCTCATCAAGCTTCCCAGGTAGGCCGGCCTGACGAACCCGATCCCTGCTTCGGCGAACCCCCGCTTCATGGCCGCGGTGGCCCCCAGGGATACGCGGGTGATCAGGTAGTAGGGGCACTCCCCCGGGTCGATATCGGCGCAGCTGACCGCCGCCGGGTTTACCGCATCCTTTGCTGCCTGTTCCGTTGCCATTGTTTCCCTTCCAAGATACATTTGTCAGTATTATACGCATACGTAATATACGCGTCAAGTATTTTTTAAAAGAAGACCGGCGAAACTCTTCGCCGGTCTTCTGAATGGTAAGTGCCGGGATTATCCCCGCCTCCGGTTCGCCATCCTCCGGGAAGCGGAATCAGAATTTCAGCGGCCTATTGCGGCTTGAATCCGATGTCGCGCACCAGCTTGCCGTACTTGGCGTAATCATTCTTGATCACTTCCTCGAAGTATTGCGGCGACTCGGCGACAACGGCCATCCCCCCGGCGACCATTTTTTCAGCCACGTCCGGCGACTTCATGGCCCGGTTGATCTCCCCGTTGAGCCTTGCGACGATCTCCTTGGGAGTCCCGGCCGGGGCCACGAAACCGAACCAGCCGCCGGACTCGTAGCCCGGCACCGTTTCCCCGGCAGCCGGGATGTCGGGCCAGAAGGGCGACCGGGTCTTACCCGTGGGGGCCAGCAGGGTAACCCGGCCCGCCTTGATGTGGGGGGTAGGCGCCATGACGCCGTCCATGGCCACCTGCACCTGGCCGCCGATGACGTCGGTGATGAACTGGGCCGAACCCTTGTAGGGGATGTAGTTGTAGGTGAACCCCGCCATCAGGCGCAGGTGCTCGAAGGCCAGATGGGGGAACCCACCCTCGCCGTTGCTGGCCATGGTGAGCTTGCCGGGGTTCGCCTTGGCAAAGGCGATCATTTCCCGCAGCGTCTTGAAGGGCTGGTCCTTATTGCCGATCAGGACCAGATAGTTGGTCGTCGAAATCGCGATCGGGGTGAAGTCCTTCAGCGCGTTGTAGGGGACGTTCTTGCTCGTGTGGGGGAGCACGCAGAGGTTGCCGCCCTGGCCGGCGCCGATGGTGTAGCCATCGGGCGGCGATTTCACCACCACGTCGAGCCCGAGCATGCCGCTGGCGCCGGGCCGGTTCTCGACGATCACCGGCTGGCCGAGACGCTCCTGCATCTTCGGCGCGATCAGGCGCGACATGATATCCATGGTGTTACCCGGGGGGAACGGCACGATGATCTTGATCGCCTTGGTCGGATAGGCCTGAGCCCACGCCCCGTCGAGCCGGCCCCCCAGGGCGACGCACAGGACCACCGCAGCGGCTAAAAGAATTGTTGCGGTCTTTGCTCTCATACGATCCTCCTCTCCTGAACGCGGTTGAAAAAGCCCCTATTGCGGTTTGAAACCGATGTCGCGCACGAGTTTCCCGTACTTGGCGTAGTCGTGCTTGATCAGATCCTCGAAATACTGTACCGACTCGTTGGCTACGACCATACCGGAGTTCACCATCTTCTCCACCGCCTCCGGCGCATTCATGGCGCGGTTGATCTCGGCGTTGAGCTTGACGGCAATATCCCGCGGGATACCGGCCGGGGCCACGAACCCGAACCAGCCGCCGGAATCGTAGCCCGGGACGAACTCGGCCGCAGAGGGCTTGTCGGGCCAGAAGGCGGCGCGCTTCTTGCTGGTGACGGCCAGCAGGTTGACCTTGCCCGAACGGATGGCGGGCAGCGCCCCGGCGACGCCGTCGAAGGCCATCATGACCTGCCCGCCCATCACGTCGGTCCCGATCTGCGCCGACCCCTTATAGGGGATGTAGTTGTAGGTAAACCCGGCCGTGAGACGCAGGTGCTCCATCGCCAGGTGCGGGAAGCCGCCTTCGCCGTTGGTGGCTACGGTCATCTTGCCGGGGTTCGCCTTGGCGTAGGCGATCATCTCGGGAAACGTCTTGAAGGGCGCTCCCGCGTGGGCGTAGATGACCAGGTAGTTCGTGGTAGTCAGCGCGATGGGCTGGAAGTCCTTGAGCGCGTCGTAGGGGACGTTCTTGCTCGTATGGGGCAGGACGCAGAGGTTCCCGCCCTGGCCGGCGCCGATGGTGTAGCCGTCGGGCGCCGCCTTTGCCACCACGCCCATCCCAAGCATCCCGCTCGCGCCGAGGCGGTTCTCCACGATCACCGGCTGCCCCAGCCGCTCCGTCAGCTTCGGGCCGATCAGCCGCGATTGCGTATCCACCGTGTTCCCGGGCGGAAAGGGGACGATGATCTTGATCGGCTTGCTCGGGTACCCTTGGGCCCATGCCCCCGGCGTCCCCGCACCCATCGCGACAGCCAGCGCGGCGGCCACGAGAACCATGATGTTCCTTCGCTTCATATTCCCTCCTTTTTGCTCAGCTTCGGTTGAAGCGAAGACCGGCATCCGCCGATCCTTCGCGGGTTCGTGAAGCAGCCGCGTCCCCAAGCGCTCCTCATTTCGGCGGTATCACCGGCAGCAGCACGTAGGCGACCCGCGCTCCTCCGGCGTGGAGCGTCACCTTTCCGCCGAACACCTCTTTCGGCCGGTCGTCAGGATCGTTGTGGGTCATGCCGCCGGTCCCGCGGGTGGCGTAGTGAAACTTCTTGCCGAACTCGCTCACCTCGCCTTGGTACTCATAGTCCTTGCCCCGGATCGTCAGGGCTACCTCCCAACCAGCCGGCACAACGATGCAGGTCGGCACGAACTCCACGTCGCACTCGTAGACCTCGCCCGGCGTGAGCGGTTCGACGCGGTCGTGGGGATGATAGGGCCGCCAGGGCAAGCTCTTCTCCGGAACCATCGCGCGATGCGAGACGCGCAGCCATCCGTTGGCGATCGGGGTGTTCGGGTCGGTCGAACCCATGAACGTCAGCTCCTTGCCCGCAGGATCGAAGACCCGGAGGATCAAAAACAGGTCGGCGTCGCGGGTGGCGGAGGAGACGAAGAGCTTCGCCGCCAAGGGACCGGTGATCTCCATCTCCTCCTCGAGCCTCGGCAGCCGGAAGGTGACGCCGTTGCCCAGCCCCTCGTAGGTGACCGTCCCTTCCTTCGCGACCGGATCCGGGCTGAGGGTAAGTCCCACCGGATCGAGATAGAATTTCGTCCAGCGGGTCCGTGCCAGGGGCCATTCGTTTTCGTACCTGAGAACGAACTTCTCGCCGGGATGGCGGATGTTGAGCATCACCCGCGGGGTCGCGTCCCAGCCGTTGGCGATCCCCTTGAGGAAATAATCGAAGAACCGCTTCTGCAGGTTCAGGCCATAGCCGCTGGAAAACAGGGACCAGTGGGAATCGCCGTGGGCCTCCAGCCATTTCTGTTTCGCCGGCGCCTCGATAAACCCGTTGAAGTTGCCCCGCGGATGGATCCCCTGACCTCCCCAGTTGGCGCAGGAGAGAAAGGGAACCGCGATCTTGCACAGATCGGCCGAGCGCTCGCGGTGCCACTGATCGTCCAGGGGATGTTCCTTCTGCTCCTCGTATGCGTCGATCCGGTTTGCGGCCAGTTCCTCGTCGGATAGGGTGATGGGGCCGGCCACGGACTCGCCGGTGTTGGGGTTCTTCCTCGCCTTTTCGCCCCTCCCGTACTGGACGTTGACCACCTGGTGCTTGGCCCAGACCTCGGAGAACTGGCTCAGAATCCCGCCATGATAGGTCGAGTCGCGATAGCGGTCGTTCCCGCCCTCCCAGGGGATGATCGCGGCCAGGTGGGGGGGCTTCAATACCGCCACGTTCCACTGGTTCCGGCTGTAGTAGGAAATCCCCAGCATGCCGACCTTGCCGCTGCTCCAGGGCTGGGTACCTGCCCATTCGATGCACCGATAGAGGTCCTGGAGCTCGCGGGGCGAATTGGGCTGCATGAACCCGGGCGACCAGCCGGCGCCACGCGAGTCGACGCGGATGACGATGTACCCGTGGGGGACCCACCGCTCCGGGTCGGTCACCTCCCAGTTCTGGTACTTGTTGGTGGAGCCCTCCAGGATCTCCGGGTGGTCGGCGACCATCTTCCCCCATTGGTGCGGGTATCCCTCCTGGTAGGCGAGCCCCTTGGCGTAAATCCCGTAGGTCAGAATTACCGGGTACCTTCCCTCCGCGACGGGCTGGAACATGTCCGCCCGGAGCACGATGCCGTCATCCATCTCGATGGGCTGCTGCCAGGTGATGCGCATGCCGTCCCGGATCTCCGTGCGCGCCTTGACCTCCGGTGCCTGGTTCATGTGAATCCTTCCTCCGTTCACCGCCTGTCGTTGTGCATGAGCCGTTCGACGTCGACCGCCCCTAGCCTGCGGGAAACGTCAACTTCCGCTGGTCGATCTTGAAGACGTCGGCCAGCCAGTCGATCATCAGCTCCTGGCCGAGCGTGGGGTTGTCGTGCTGGCAATGCTCGGCGCCCGTCTCCTCGGCGTCGGTCAGCCGCAGGGTCACATCGACCCCCTTTGATCTGGCGTACTCGTACACGGTCTTGACCGCCTCCACGCCCAGCACGTCGTGGCCGCCATGGATCACCAGGTAGGGACAGCGCATAGAGTCGAGCACGCCTTCGAGCTTGAAGTCTCGGGCCAGGACCACCGCCTCGGCCATGGTCCTGGCGCCGATCACCCATTTCATGTGGCCGGCCAGGGGATGATCGTCGCCGCGGTCGGCCCAGCGTTTGGGGATGTCCCAGATCGCCCCGTGGGAGATGCAGGCCGCGAGCCTCTGCTCCCGGGACCCGGCCCGGGCCGAGTAGTAGCCCCCCATGCTCGACCCGCTCACGGCGATCCGCGCGGCATCCACGTCGGAGCGCTTCTCCAGCCAGTCGATGCAGCGGCCGACCGGCACCTCGTAGTCGCAGCGCGTCACGATCTTCTGGCGGCGCAGGGCCCCGCCCTGCCCCGGCCCGTCCACGAGGAGCGCCGCGATCCCCCGCTGCACGGCCCCGTGGCCGGTCATGAACCAGAGCTCGTCCTTGAACGAATCGAGGCCGCCGAGGGAGATCAGCACCGGCTGACGGATGCCACCGCTTTTCGACTTGATGAAGTAGGCCGGCAGGGTCTTGCCGTCCTCGTAGGGGATCGCCACTACCTCGCCCGGCGGGTCGAGATAGCGCAGCCACTTGCGGCTCGCCGCCTCGCAGCGGTCGAACGTGGGCAGGCGGCGGGAATCGTCCGGCGCCAGCCAGAATTCGGCCGACCGGAAACAGTCGGCGGCGCGCAGCCAGCAGTTCATGGCGGTGCGGATGTGGCCGGCCTGCTCGGCCTCGTCGCCGCGCCGGTCGTTGCGGTCCGCCACCCGCAGCCACTCCGCGTGCCAGCTGTCCAGATCGCCCGGTACCATCCGGCTGGCCGCCTGGAAGCATTCGCTCACGCTGCCGCCGCCCTCCTGCGTCTCGCCCAGGGCCCGCCGGAACTGGTAGGACAGGAAGAAATGGTCGGGCCACTGGTGCCAGCCGAAGGGCTCGTATCGCGGCGGGGTGCCTGAAGGGATAGATGGACTCATGGCATTCTCCTTTGCCCGTGGCCTCACGGCTTGGGCGGAATCACCGGCAGGAGCAGACGGGCCGGTCGGTCGGGCCCGCAATGCAGGGTCACCCTGCCGTTGAACAGCGCCGGCGGCCGGTCCGTTTCGTCGTCGTGCACGAAGGGGCCGCACCCCTTCATCGGGTTCTTCATATTGGACAGCGTCGCCGCTGCCCCCGCGTGCTCGTAATCCTTCCCCCGCACCGTGAGGGCAATCCGGTACCCCGGCGGGATGACGATCCCGGTCGGCCAGATCTCCACGTCGAGCTCGTACACCTCCCCCGGGGTGAGGGGCTCTTTCTCGTCGTGGCTGTGGTACGGCCGCTCGGGAAGCGAGCGTACCGGGTCGAGCTTCCGCTGCGAGGCGCGCAGCCACCCCTGGCCGATCGGCGTGTGCGGGTCGAGCGCCCCTTGGAACACGACCTCTTGCCCGGCTGCGTCGAAGACGCTGAGCACCGCGAAGATGTCCGCATCGGCGGTGGATGAGGAGAGGAAGAGCTTGAGCGCCACGGGGCCGCAGATTTCGGTCTCGGTCCGGAGCGGCTCCGTGGAGAAGCTGACGCCGTCTCCCATCATCTCGTACGCCGCCGACCCGGTGGAGGCGACCGGCGCGGCTGCAAGCCGCATCCCCTCCGGGTCGAGGAAGAGGTTTGTCCAGACCGTACGGGCAAGAGGCCATTCGTTTTCGTGGCGCAGGACGAACCGCTCGCCCGGGTGGCGCACCAGGAGCTGGACCCGGGGCTGCTTGTCCCAGCCGTTGTCGATCCCTTTCAAAAAATGGTCGAGGAACCGCTTCTGGAGGTTCACCCCGTAGTCGGTGTAGAAGGGGGCCCAGTGCGAGCCGCCATGCACCTCGAGCCACTTCTGCCGCGACGCCGCGCCGACGAACCCCTCGTAATTGCCCCGCGGATGGAGTCCCTGCCCTCCCCAGTTGGCGCAGGACAGGAGTGGCACGGTCACCTTCGACAGGTCGGGCGTCCGCTCGCGGTAGTAGTCGGAGTCGAGCGGGCGGGCCAGCACCTCGGCCCACATGTCCTCGCGGTTTTCCGCGAGCTCCTCTTCGGTCAGCGTCTCGGGCCCGCAGGCGAGCTCGCCGGTGACGGGGTGCCTCCGGCCCCGTTCGCCCACACCGTGCTGAACCGTTTTTACCTGCATGTCCTGCCAGTTCTTCCGGAAGGTGCAGGCGATCCCGCCGTGGCGGTTGGAATCGCGGTAGGCATCGGCCCAGCCTTCCCAGACGCAGATCGCCGCAAGATGGGGCGGCTGCGACGCCGCGGCGCGCCACTGGTTGCTGGCATAGTAGGAGATCCCGTTCATCCCCACCTTGCCGGTGCACCAGGGCTGAACCGCTGCCCATTCGATACACAGATGGATGTCGCGGGTCTCGCGGCCGTCGTTATGCCGGAGAAAGCCCGGCGAGCGCCCGGCGCCGCGCGAATCGACGCGGATGCAGACGTAGCCGTCGGGCACCCACTTCTCCGGGTCTACCACCTCCCAGTTCGCGTAGTTGCTCGTCGTCCCCGCCACCACGTCGGGATTCTCCCGGGCCATGATCTCCCAGGCGGTCTTGTACCCCTCCTGGAACGCGACCCCCTTGCCGTAGGGACCGTACGTGAGGATGGCGGGATACTTCCCCGCGGCGAGCGGGCGGAATATGTCGGCCCGGAGCACCAGCCCGTCGTCCATCTCGATCGGCGTATCCCAATCGATCCTCATGCCGTCGCGGACTTCACTCTTCAATGGCAACACCGTGCAACCTCCTCCCTCTTGATTCTTCCGCGCGTACCGGTCAATCCTCGACGAAAACCTCTTCGCGTTTCCGGCGGATGGCCGGCGCCAGCACGATCACCAGCAGGACAAGCGCGGCAACCAGAAACCCGGCGCTGATCGGCTTGGTAAAAAAAATCGACGGATCGCCCCGCGAGATCATCAGCGCCCGCCGCAGGTTTTCCTCCAGCATCGGCCCGAGCACCATGCCCAGGATCAAGGGCGCCGGCTCGCACTCAAGCTTGGAAAAGACGATCCCGACGATTCCGAAGGCGGCCATCAAGAGGACGTCGAAGGGGCTGTTCGACACGCCGAAGATCCCGATGGCCATGAACACGAGGATCGACGGGTACAGGAAACGGTACGGCACGGTCAGGAGCTTGACCCACATGCCGATCAAGGGCAGATTGAGGATGACCAGCATCAGGTTCCCGATCCACATCGAGGCGACCAGGCCCCAGAACAGCTGGGGCATCTCCTTCATCACCTGCGGTCCCGGGGCGATGCCCTGGATCATCAGCGCCCCGATCATCAGCGCCATCACCACGTTGGAGGGGATCCCCAGGGTGAGCATCGGGATGAACGAGGCCTGCGCCGCGGCGTTGTTGGCCGCCTCCGGCGCCGCCACCCCCTCGATCGCACCCGTGCCGAACTCGTGGCCGTGGCGGGACACCTTCTTCTCCAGGGCATAGGCGCCGAAGGAGGCCAAGATCCCGCCGCCGCCGGGCAGGATTCCCAACGCCGTGCCGAAGGCCGTCCCCCGCAGAATGGGCGGCCACATCCGCCGGAAATCCTCCCGCGACGGTATCAGCCGCATGTCCTTGTCGGTGAACACCTCGCGCGAACCCTTGAGCTCGAGGTTCGCGATGATCTCGGAGATGCCGAACACGCCCATCGTCAACCCGATGAACCCGATCCCGTCGACGAGTTCCATGATGCCGAAGGTAAAGCGGTGGACGCCCGAGTTGGCGTCCATACCGACCATCCCGATCAGGAGCCCCACGAGCACCATGGCGATCGCCTTGAGGAGCGACCCGTGCGCCAGGACCGTGGCCCCCACCAGGCCGAACACGATCAGCGAAAAATACTCGGCAGGCCCGAACTTCAGCGCCAATTCGGCCAAGGGCGGGGCAAACATCGCCAGGGCCACCGTGCCCACGCAGCCGGCGAAGAAGGAGCCGATGGCCGACACGGCCAGCGCCGGACCCGCCCGCCCCTGGCGGGCCATCTGGTACCCGTCCAGGCAGGTGACGACCGACGCCGCCTCTCCGGGGATGTTCACCAGGATCGACGTGGTAGATCCGCCGTACTGGGCCCCGTAATAGATACCCGCCAGCATGATCATCGCCGTGGTGGGAGACAGGCCGAAGGTTACCGGCAGGAGCATCGCGATCGTCGGGATCGAACCGATACCCGGCAGGACGCCGATCAGTGTCCCGAGCAGAACGCCCATCAGGCAGTACAGAATGTGTTCCAAGCGGAAGGCAACGCTGAACCCGAGCGCGAGGTTGTCCAGAAACTGCATCTCCATGGCGGGCTCCTTAGAGGAAGGCAGGCCAGAGGGGGAAGGGCTGGCCCAGGCCCTTCACGAACACCAGGACGGACAGAACGATCAGCGCGACGGCCAGCACCAGCGCCTCCCTCAGCTTGAACTCATGCCCGGCCACAGCCGAGACGACCACCAGGAGCGTCAGCGCCGCAACCAAACCCAGCGGCTTGAGCAGATAGCCGAACAGCAACAGCGCCACGGTCATGCACAGGATCAGCCGGAACGGAAACGCCGCTACGTTCTCTCCCCTGACCACCAGGGACTGGAAGAACACGACGGCGCCGATCAGGGCCAGGAGCCCCCCCACCATCATCGGGAAGTACGCCGGCCCCATCCGCGCGGCGCTCCCCAACTCGTAATTCCGGGCGCCGATCATGAAAAAAAGACCGATGCCGATGAACATCAGCCCCGCCCAGAGATTCTTGGGACTCTTGACCCTTACCATTTTCTTCCACCTCCCATTGCAGGCGCATCCTCCCCGCCGGGCTGGCGGGAGGGGTGGATCGCATGCGTCTCAGCACCGGGAGGGCTGCGACGCGATTCGGTTCGGCAGTGCGGTTCGGGTATGCATGCACGGTGAGGATGCACCGGGCTATGCTCGTTTGTCAAGGGCTTTGTCCCTGCCGTCCCGCATCTCCTTCTTTTCCTTGCCCTTCCTCCACCCGGCGCATCCGTCGCCGCAGCCGTGCGACGCGCGGCGTTCCGGCCGAGGGCCCGCGCCCCCCGCGGCGGGTCGCCCGGGACGTTCCTGTTGGCACTGCCGCCCCTATCAGCGGCAACCAGCTCCGAAAAAAAGGTTGACATGCAACCCCGCCCTTCATATTGTCTGGCCGCAGGGTTCGGCCCTCCCGGCGGTTGGATCAAGCCACAACATGCCGTAATCGGCGGTTACCCCGCTCCCCGCGGGCAAGGCCCGGTCGTTCGAGCAGGATGAAATTTGGAGGACACTGAGATGCAGAGATCATACCCTATCGGAAAGCTGTTGTTCGCTTTGTTGCTCGCGGTTTCCCTGTTTTCTTTTGCGGGCATTGCCGATCTCCCGGCCCAGGATTTTCCCACAAAACCGATCAACCTGGTGATCCCCTCGGCGGCAGGGGGACAGGCTGACCTGATGGCCCGGCTTCTAACGCCGATGGCCCCGGAGGCGTTCGGCCAGCCGTTGGTCATCCAGGTCAGGCCGGGCGGCGGCGGCGCGGTCGGCGCGGAGCTGGTTTATCAGGCGAAACCGGATGGATACACCCTTGCCATGGGAAAGGCCAACTGGAGCAGCATCCTGCCGGCGCTGGAAGGGCGGTCGCGGGGTCCGGAGGATATGGAGGCGGTTTGCCGGATCAATTCGGCGTATACGATCTATTTTGTCCAGGCCTCCTCTCCATTCAACAAATTCAAAGATCTCATCGACTACGCCAAGGCCAACCCGGGCAAGTTGAGCTACGGCAACTCGGGTGTCTGGTCCCTGACGGACCTCGAATGGCGCTGGATTGAAATGAAGGCGGGAATCAAGACCCGCAACGTCAACCATGAAGGCGGCGGGGCGAGCATCCTGGCACTCCTGGGGGGACACATCCAGGTGGCCGCATTCTCGCCGGCTGCGGGACTGCCCCACGTAAAAGGAGGGAAATTACGGCCGCTGGCCTTCGCGGGACCGAAGCGCCATCCTGACCTGCCGAACATCCCCACGCTGATCGAAGAGGGGTATGACACGGGGCTGGACGGAAACTGGCAGGGCATTCTGGCGCCCAAGGGCACCCCCCGGCCGGTGGTGGAAAAGCTCGCCCTTGGCTTCAAGAAGATCACGGAGAACAAGCAGGCGATTGAAGGGATGAAGAAGCTCGGCGAGGAGTTCGGCTACCTGGGCTCCGATGAGTTTGCCAAGTACTGGCGCAAGGATTTCCAAATCTACAAGGACATGGCCAAGATGTTCAAGAAATAGTCCTCGACCCGCGGTGAGGGAGGGGGAAACATGCGGATGCGAACGGACATCATCCAGAGCGTGCTGTTTATTCTGGTCGGAATCGGGGTGGTGGTCGAATCGGTCCGGCTGAAGCTGGGGACGCCGCTGGCGCCGCAGCCGGGTTTTTTCCCCTTTCTGGGCGGCTTGCTGCTGATCGGGCTGTCGCTCATCTTTCTGACGCAGGAATGGCTGCGGCACGGCAGGACCGCTCCCCCCCCCCAGGAGGGTTTCGGCGAATGGCGTCGGCCGCTGATCCTGGTGGCCGGCATCGGTGCCTACACGGCGGTTCTGGAGTGGCTGGGGTATATCGTCCCGACCGTCCTGCTCACCGCAGCGATTCTGAGGATCCTGGGGGTTACCTCCCGGAAAAAGCTCGCGCTGGCCAGCCTGGGCCTCTCTATCGGAACGTATTATCTGTTTGCGCGCCTCCTCGGCATAGAGTTGCCCGCAGGAATCTTACCGTTCCTCGCGTAACGGAAGTAAGGATTCGGTCGCATGGATTTTCTGGCAAACCTCGCCGGCGGTTTTTCCGTTGCGCTGACCCCCGGGAACCTGCTGTATGCCCTGCTTGGGGCCGTGATCGGAACGGCGATCGGGGTGCTGCCGGGCCTGGGACCGCCCGCCACGATCGCCCTGCTCCTACCGGTGACCTACGGCATGGATGCCACCTCGGCAGTGATCCTGCTGTCGGGGATCTTCTACGGCGCCATGTACGGGGGCTCGACCACGTCTATCCTCCTGAACATCCCCGGCGAGGCCTCTTCGGTTGCCACCTGCCTGGACGGCTACCAGATGGCCCGGCAGGGACGGGCGGGACGCGCCCTGGGAATGTCGGCGATGGGCTCCTTCGTCGGCGCCACGATCAGCATCCTGTTGATGTCGATGGTCGCCCCCGCCCTGGCCGAGCTGGCCCTGCAGTTCGGGCCTGCGGAGTACACCTCGCTGGTCTTGGTGGGGCTCCTGATGGCCGTCTACCTGGGAGGGGATTCGATCCTCAAGGGGCTGATGATGGCCGCTCTGGGACTCCTCTTCTCGATGGTCGGGCTCGACCCGATGTTCGGGGTGTCGCGCTTCACCTTCGGGATGATGCGGCTGCTGGACGGGATCGAACTGGTGGTCGCGGCGATGGGGCTGTTCGGGATTACGGAAGTGCTGTGCAACCTGGAGGCCCCCGAAGTCCGGGACGTCTACAAGGCCTCCCTGAAGGGACTCCTGCCGACGCGTGAGGATTGGAAACGAAGCTGGCGGTCGGTGCTGCGCGGTTCTGTCCTCGGTTTTTTCATCGGGGTGCTGCCCGGAGGCGGTGCGACAATCAGCTCTTTCGTCGCCTATGCCGTGGAGAAGCGATCCTCAAAGCATCCCGAAGAGTTCGGCACGGGGGTGATCGAGGGGGTGGCGGCCCCGGAATCGGCGAATAACGCCGCATCACAATCCTCTTTCATCCCGCTGTTGACGCTGGGGATCCCCGGTAACGCGACGATCGCCATGATCTACGTGGCCCTGCTGATCCATGGCATCCAGCCCGGACCGCTGCTGTTGGCTGATCACCCCAAGCTGTTCTGGGGGGTAATCGCCTCGATGTACATCGGCAACCTGATGCTGCTGGGGCTGAACCTGCCTCTGATCGGTCTCTGGGTCCGCCTGCTGAAGGTCCCCTACCACTACATGGCGGTGGTCATCGTCATCATCTGCATCATCGGGGCTTACAGCATCAAGAATTCCGCCTTTGACGTGGGGATGATGCTTGCCTTCGGGGTTTTGGGATACTTTCTGCGCAAGGGCGGCTTCCCGGCGGCGCCGCTGGTCCTGGCGATCATCCTGGGGGGGCTCTTGGAACGGTCGCTCCAGAAGGCGCTCCAGGGTTCCGGGGCCGACCCGATGATCTTCATCGAAAAGCCGATCTCGGCGGGGCTCCTGGCCCTCGCGCTTCTGGTGATGCTGATCCCCCTGTTCAAGTGGGGTATGCGGAGGCTCCTGGCCAAGACTGTCGGACGTGTATGAACCCCTGGACCGAAACCGCGCCCATCCTCCTCACCTGCCCGAAGGGGATCCCTCCCTGGCTGAGCGCAGAGGTCCGCGCCCTCGGGTATCCCGTCCTTGCCGAAGGCGAGGCCGCCTGTGAGACCGAGGGCTCCCTCGGCGACACGATGCGGCTCAACCTCCACCTGAGGACCGCCCACCGGGTCCTCTGGCGGCTCGCGGCATTCCGCGCGGAGGATCCGCAGGGGCTGTATGCAGGAGTCCGGGCGCTCCCCTGGGAGGAGTTCCTCCACGAACGGGGCGAGCACGCCTACCTCTCGGTCACCGCCACGGCGGATACGCCTTCGATCAGCGACACCCGGTACGTCAACAGGAAGACCAAGGACGCCATCGTCGACAGGTTCGTCGATCGCTGCGGCCTGCGCCCCGACTCCGGCCCCGCCCGGGACCGGGCGGTGGTTCATGTCTACTGGAAGGGGGGCGAGGTCCACCTCTATCTCGACACCTCGGGCGAACCCCTCTCCCGGCGCGGCTACCGGAAGATCCCGCTGACCGCGCCGATGCAGGAGACCCTCGCGGCCGCGGTGATCCTCGCGACCGGCTGGAACGGCCGCACCAGCTTCGTCAACCCCATGTGCGGCAGCGGAACCCTCGCCATCGAAGCGGCGCTGTTCGCCCAGGGGAAGGCGCCGGGGCTCTTGCGGAGCAACTACGGGTTCATCCACCTCAAGGGGTTTGACCCGGCGGCCTGGCGGAAGGTCCGGGCTGCGGCGCACGCCGTGCAGCGGGAGACGGCCAGCCGGATCGTGGCCACGGACATCGATCCGCAGGCCGTCGCCGCGGCCAGGCAGAACGCCCGGACAGCCGGCGTGGAGGCGATGATCGAATTCGCCGCCTGCCCCTTCGCCGCGACGCCGATCCCTGAGCGGAGCGGGATTGTCGTCCTCAACCCCCCCTACGGCGAGCGGATCGGGGAGCAATCACGGCTGACGGGCCTGTACCGCGAGATCGGCGACTTCTTCAAGAAACGCTGCGGCGGCTACCAGGGGTACCTCTTCACCGGAAACGCCAGCCTGGGAAAACAGGTGGGACTCCGGACAAAGCGGCGAATCACCTTCTACAACGGCGAGATCGAATGCCGGCTGATGGAGTATGAACTGTACGCGGGGACACGGCGGAAGGAAACGGCGCATGGCGGAGCTTAGGACAGAACAGGAGAAGGCCGACGCGGCGCGCCCCATCGGCGTGTTCGATTCCGGGGTCGGCGGCCTGACGGTGGTGCGGGCCCTGATGGAGCGTCTTCCCTTCGAGGAGATCCTCTATTTCGGCGACACGGCGCGCGTCCCCTACGGGGTCAAATCGGTGGAAACGATCACCGGCTACGCCCGGCAGATCACCGAGTTCCTGCTGGGCAGAAAGGTCAAGCTCCTGATCATCGCCTGCAACACCATGGCCGCCGTGGCCCGTCCGGCCGTGGCGGAACGCTCGGCGGTTCCCGTCCTGGACGTTATCGACGCCGGGGCGCGGGCCGCCGTGAACGCCACGCGCTCGAAGACGATCGGCGTGATCGGCACCCCGGCCACGATCAACAGCAACGCCTACGCCCGGGCGATCCACGGGCACGACCGGGAGGTCCGCGTGTACTCTCAGGCCTGCCCCCTGCTCGTCCCGCTCGTCGAGGAGGGGTGGTTCGACCACCCGGTCACACGCCTGACCGTCCGGGAATACCTGAAACCGGTCCTTGCCCAGGGGGTCGACACCCTCGTCCTGGGCTGCACCCATTACCCGCTGCTCAAACCACTCCTCCAGGAGGAGGCGGGGGCGGGAATCGCACTGATCGATTCCGCCGAGGCGATGGCCGGCATCACGGCGGACCTGCTGGCCTCCTCGGGCCTCGCCACCCCCCGGCGGGCGGCGCCCGGCTACCGGTTTTTCGTCACCGACGTTCCCTACCGGTTCCAGACGATCGGCGAACAGATCCTCGGCCGGACGCTCCCCGGGGTTGAGATCGTCAGGTGGTAGCCCCTGGATCGGCAGGGGCGGTTATTGTGCGCCGGATGAGTGTAACAGTATGATCGGAAGAGAATTTCTTGAAGAGACGACCTATCCCTACCTCGGCCCGTCGGACCAGGCGAAGGGGATACCCCAACCGCCGCTCCAGCTAGAGCCGGACCGGGATCGCCAGCTCCTGATCGACCTGCCACCGCCCCAGGAGGCCCCCCGGCTGCAGCTGCCACTTGCGGCCGCCATCGACCTGCGGACCAGCGTCCGCAGCTACTCGGCCGCGCCGCTCACGATCAGGGAACTCTCCTGGCTGCTCTGGTGTACCCAGGGGGTCAAGGAGGTGATCCTCCGCCAGGCGACCCTCCGGACCGTCCCCTCGGCGGGCGCCCGCCACGCCCTGGAGACCTACCTGCTGGTCAACCGGGTCGCCGGCCTCGGGCCTGGTCTGTACCGCTTCATCGCCATCGGCCACCAGCTCCTGGAGATCGACCGGCCGCAGGAGCCAGGTCCCTTCATCCGCGCTGCCTGCCTGGGGCAAGAGATGGTCACCGACTCGGCCGTCACCTTCATCTGGACCGCTGTGATTAATCGCATGACCTGGCGCTACGGGCAGCGCGGGTACCGGTACGTCTTTCTCGACGCGGGGCACGCCTGCCAGAACCTCTACCTCGCCGCCCAGGATGTGGACTGCGGCGTCTGCGCCGTGGCGGCCTTCGACGACGGGGCGATGAACCGCATCCTCGGGATCAACCCCGAGGAGCAGTTCACCCTCTATCTGGCCACGCTGGGGAAGCGCTGAGCTTAGCGGGCTAGACCTGGCAGGAATCCGGCCGGATCAACAGCACGGGCACGTGGGAATCGTGCAGCACCCGGAAGGCCACGCTGCCGAACATCAACCGCTTCACCCCGCTGTACCCGTGGGTGGCGATGACGATCAGCTCGACCTGTTTCTCCTTGGCGTACTCGGAGATGAGCTGGGCGGCAGGGCCCTGGAGAATCTCTGTCGTTACCTCGATCCCCGCGGCCTGAAACCGGGCCCGCATCTTCCCCAGGTACTCCTGGGAATTGGCCGTCTGGGCCTTGTAGATGGCGGTCGTATCGGCGCCTTCCAGCAGGGCGCTCGGATGGATATCAATCACCGTCAAGATGCAGACATTCTTGACGAAACCTTCTTTTGCCATCCGGATCACGTGCGGCAGCGCACACTCCGCCAGGTCGGAACCATCCAGGGGGACCAGCACCTTCTGAAACATCATCCACCTCCCTTTCCATCGCGTTTCACGGTAGGAACAGCACCTTCGTTTCCCTTATCCGCGGCTCAACCCGCATCGCGTTTAGGCTATGATAATGGTTCGGCAAGCGGTTTTCAACCTCCCGCGTAAAAAATCTGCGCGCGGCGCCCGGCCCTGCCGCACATTTTCCGCTTGCTATTTTCGGGCGGCGGGTGGTAAGGGACCGCTCGCCGTTTGTTCGGGCATACCCCGCAGGGAAAGGAACAGGATCATCGTAACGCGCACTTCCGTTTTAACCGTACCGCAGCACAGCCCCGCAGAGGAACTGGCCAACAGCATCACCCATGGGATCGGGGCCGTGCTGGCCGTGGGGGCGCTGGGGGTTCTGACCGCCTTCGCAACCCTCTTCGGCAACGCCTGGCACATCATCAGCTGCAGCATCTTCGGGATCACGCTGATCATGCTGTACACGACCTCAGCGCTGTACCACAGCGTCCAGCTTCCCCGGGCCAAGGTGGTCCTGCGCGTCCTCGACCGGTCGGCCGTTTTTCTGCTGATCGCGGGAACCTACACCCCCTTCGTGCTGGTGACCGTGCGCGGACCCTGGGGCTGGTCGATCTTCGCCGTCGTCTGGACGATCGCCCTGCTCGGGGTGATCTTCCAGGTCTCCCTGCTGCGCCGCTGGCCCGTCGCCTCGGTGGGGCTGTACGTGGGGATGGGGTTCATCATCGTCATTGTCATCAAAGAGCTGCTCGCCTCGCTCAACCCGGCAGGGGTCCTGCTGCTCGTAACCGGGGGGGCCGTCTACATCCTGGGGCTGCTGTTCTACGGCTGGCGCCGTCTGCCCTATCACCACGCCGTTTGGCACCTCTTCGTCCTGGCCGGCAGTACCCTGCACTTCTTCGCGATCCTCCTGTACGTCATTCCCGTGCTGGCGTAGCGGATCGTGTTACCCTATCCAGGCCGAACCCCCTTCGCCGGGAAAGACAGTCATCCCCGCGCACCATCTCCGCGCCGAACCGTGCCGTGCGGCAGCGGCGACGCAGGACAACAGGCCGTCCGCCGCAAAATCCGCTTGACAAGCCATGACCGGCCTGCTATTCGGCGGCTACATTCACGGGAAAAATCAGGGATGAGCATGCACAACAGCGGCACCGGCCCCGTACAGATCGCGATTAGCGGCGGGATTATTATCCCCTTCCCTAAAGGGGCTGGGTGATGGTCTGTTCCTGAAATACTGATCGAACAAAAACCGTTACCGAGCCTGGTAACGGTTTTTTTGTTTTGGGGAAAACCATAAAGGAGGAAGAATGCCATGCAGCAGAACGGATCGCAGATCCTTTTTCGGGCGTTGCAGGAAGAACAGGTCGACACGCTCTTCGGGTATCCGGGGGGGTGCGTCATGGATATCTACGACGAGCTGAGCCGCCAGGAGATCCGGCACATCCTCGTGCGGCACGAACAGGGGGCTATCCACGCCGCCGACGGCTACGCCCGGGCCTCCGGGAGGGTCGGCGTCTGCCTGGTCACCTCGGGGCCCGGTGCGACCAACACGGTGACCGGGATCGCCAACGCCTACATGGATTCGATCCCCGTGGTCGTCCTCACCGGCCAGGTCCCCACGGCGATGATCGGCAACGACGGGTTCCAGGAGGTGGACATCACCGGCATCACCCGGACCTGCACGAAGCACAACTTCCTCGTCCGGCGGATCGACGAGCTGCACCGGACGATCCGGGAGGCCTTCCAGATCGCCCGCTCGGGGCGCCCGGGACCGGTCCTCGTCGACCTCCCCAAGGACGTGATCCAATCGGTGCTGGAGATGGACGGCCCCCCCGCCCTCGCTGCCGCCGGGAAGGAGCCCGCCGCCGATCTCGACGCCCCCTGCGGTGAGGCCCTGACGCTGCTTGCGGCGGCCAGGCAGCCGCTCATCCTCGTCGGCGGCGGGGTGATCCTGGGGAAGGCCTCGGCGCCGTTGCGCTCCTTCGCGCGTGCCGTGCAGATCCCGGTCGTCTCGACCCTGATGGGGCTCGGCGCCTTCCCCGCGAGCGATCCGCTCTGGTGCGGCATGCTGGGGATGCACGGCGCCTACGCCGCCAACATGGCCGTCAGCCACTGCGACCTGCTCGTGGCAGTGGGGGTGCGGTTCGACGACCGCGCCACATCAAAGGTCGAGGCCTTCGCCCCCCACGCCCGGATCGTCCACATCGACATCGACCCGGTCTCCATCGACAGGATCGTCCGGGCCGACCTGCCCATCGTCAGCCACTGCGTCCCGGCCCTCGAGACCCTGCGCAAGCTCGCGGCCGACCGGCGGCCGCCGCGGGCCAAACAGCTCGGCGCCTGGCGCACCAGGATCCGCCAGTGGAAGGCGGAGATGCCGCTTGCCTACAGCCGCACCGATCACATCAAACCCCAGTACGTCGTCGAGAAGCTCCACCAGCTCACCGGCGGCCGGGCCATCGTCGCCACCGAGGTGGGGCAGAACCAGATGTGGGCCGCCCAGTTCTACCGGTTCGACGAACCGAACTCCCTCATCACCTCGGGCGGGCTGGGCACGATGGGGTTCGGACTCCCCGCCGCCATCGGGGCCCAGGTGGCCTGTCCGGACCGCCTCGTGGTGGACGTGGCCGGGGACGGCAGCCTCCAGATGAACATCCAGGAGCTCGGAACGATCGCCCACTACGGCCTTCCCGTCAAGGTCGTCATCCTGAACAACCTGTACCTCGGGATGATCCGCCAGTGGCAGGAGCTCTTCTACGGGCGGCGCTACTCCCAGTGCGACATGCCCCAGTCCCCGGACTTCGTGAAGCTCGCCGAGGCCTATGGCATCAGAGGGCTCAGGGCGGTCAAGCCGGCCGAGGTAAAACGGGTGCTCAAGGAAGGGCTGGAGACCCCCGGGCCGGTGGTGATGGATTTCCACGTGGAGCCCGAGGAGAACGTCTTCCCGATGGTGAAGCCGGGGACGCCGCTCACCCAGATGAACTTCGGCGCCGTCCGCGCCGTTGCGTGAAAGGAGCAGTGATGACACCACAGTTGAAAGAGCGGGCGATCGCCGTGATCGTCAACAACCGGCCCGACGTCCTGGCGCGGATCGCCGGCACCTTCAGCGCCCGCGGGTTCAACATCGAAAGCATCTCGGCGAACGTCACCCGGAACCCGGCGGTGACGAAGATCATCATCACCACCCTGACCACGCCCGAGACGATCACCCGGGTGATGAAGCAGCTCGACCGGCTGGTCGACGTCCTGGAAGTCCGGCGGCTCCGCCGGCCCGAGGCGGTGCGCCGGGAGATGATCCTGGCCCGCGTCCCCGCGCCCGGCGGCGAGCTTCCGCCGCCCCTTAGGGACCTCATCGAGACCCACGGCGGTACGGTGGCCCATCGGGAATCCGGCTCGGCCGTCGTGGAATTCACCGGCGATACCGACGAGATCGAAGCGGTCCTGGCCTGTCTGGATGCCCTGGGGATCGAGGAGCTGGCGCGCACCGGCGCCATCGCCGTGGCGCGGAAACGGCCCGAGCATTGACGAATCGCTTTGCAGGATGGTATTCATTCCCTGCCGGGCCCGGGGATGCGGGCCTGAACGGCGCCATCACGTGCGGGGAGGCAGCATGGTCACGTTTCGTTCTGGGTTGCGTTTCGCCGCAGGGCTGGGGCTTCTTGCCCTTGCCGCCTGCGGCCCCGTCGGGAAACAGCTGCTGGGCGACCCCCAGAACCCCTACCCGCTTTCTGCCCCGCCGAAGGTCGGCGCAATCGTCCACCTGCCCACCGGCATCCCGGTGACCGAGGCGCAGATGCTCGCCGTCGCCGGCGACGCACGCGTTGTCTATCTCGGCGAGACCCACGACAACCCGGCCTCGCACCGCCTTCAGCTGCGGGTCCTGGAAGCCCTCAGCCGGCGCCACCCGGGCCGCCAGGCACTCGGCATGGAGATGTTTCCCCGCGACCGGCAGCCGGCGCTCGACCGCTGGGTCGCCGGAGAACTGGACGAGAAGGCCTTTCTGCGGGAGTCGCGCTGGCAGGAAAGCTGGGGCATGGACTTCGATTACTACCGCGACCTGCTGCACTTCTGCCGCGACCACCGCATCCCCGTCATCGCGCTGAACGCGGAGAAGGACCTGGTGGCGGCCGTACGCGGGCAGGCCCCGCAGGAACTGGACGCCGCCCGACAGGCCCGCCTGCCCGAGCTCGACCTCACCGACCCCTACCACCGCGCCATGGCAGCGGCCATCCTCGGGGACAACCGCCACCACGGGGAGATGCAGGTCGACCGGTTCATCCGCGTCCAAGCCCTCTGGGACGAAACCATGGCGGATTCGGCGTTCCGCTACCTCACAAGCCCGGCCGGCAAGGACCGCCATCTGCTGGTGGTGGCGGGCGGCAACCACGTGCAGTACGGGTTCGGCATCCCGCGCCGCCTCTTCCGGCGCCTGCCCGCCTCCTTTGTCCTGATCGGCGGCAGGGAGATCGAACTTTCGGAAGAGAAGAAGAAACGGCTGATGGATGTGGAAATTCCGGCGTATCCGATGGCGCCCTACGATTTTCTCGTCTACCTGGCCTACGAAGACCTGCCGCCCCGGGGCGTCACCCTCGGCGTGATGCTGGAACGGCCGGCTGCCGGCCGCGGGCTGACCGTCGCGACCGTGTCTCCGGGGTCGAATGCCGAGGCCGCCGGCCTGCGGCCGGGGGACCTGCTGCTTGCCTTCGACGGCCAGCCCCTGGCAGACCCCTTCGACCTGATCTATGCCCTGAAACAGAAGGAGCCCGGCTCAACCGGGTTCCTGGAGGGCGAGCGCCGGGGGCACCCCCTGACCGTGAACGTTCTCTTCCGGCAACCCGCAGACGGCCATCCGCCGCTGAAGCGGTAGCGGAGGGCCCGCACCGGGATCGCGCCGCGCGGCACCTGCCGCATCAGTGCCCCCGGCACCCGGGGCACACCTGCACGCAGAAATGACAATCGGCAGGACGGTACTCGTGCGTGGTACGGCCTTGAGGCAAGGCACGGTCAGGGTGTAATGACGCCGGCGGCGTTTATGGTGTAGGTGACGGCCGCGGCACCCGCATTGGTGTTTTCAGCCGTCAGCGTGAGCGCGCTCTGTGTGCCGGCCATGATCGCGAGCACTACCCCCTTAGTAGCCTGATAGCCGCTGGCGGCCAGAACCGCTGCGTCGAACGTGGCATTCGGGTTGTCGGTAAAATAGGCCTGCGCCGCCGTGTAGGCGTTTTTCAGGTCCGATTTGGACACGGCGTTGAACCCCTTCGCTTTGTAGACGGTGAACTGCGGAATGGCGATCGCCGCCAGGATACCGATGATCGCGATGACGATCATGAGCTCGATCAGCGTGAAGCCACTCTGCCGTTTCCCGGAGAATAGGTGAATCATCGCGCGCACCCTTTATATTCCTGTGTGATCCTCTCTCCTCGAACGCCCTGTCCGGTTCGCCGGTTGGATTCCCCGATTACCGCCGCTTCTCAATCGGGCGTTCCTATCGCTGTTTGATCATTCAGCAAGGCTCATGCCATTTTCTGCCTAAACTTCCGTAACGGATATTCCATTTTATTTTTAGCTGGTTACAGTCAATTAGCCATGAAGCGTCGCTTCGGCACCCCCTCTCGGGAGCCCACATCCCCCCGCGCCGTCCGTCATATTCACTGATGTTGCCTTGATTTATTCCGTACCCGTCTGTGCGGGATCACCGGATTCCCGAATGCCGTCACCCTGGCGAACGCCCAGGTCCAGCGCGCGGGCAGCCGCCGCAACTGCCGGGATGCCGGGCGTTCACCCTTCTCCCCTCCGGGGGGAAGATTGACCAGTGCCGGAATGGCGGTGCTGCGGGAGAGCCCCTACCGCGGCCGGAAGGCCTCCACCAGACCGTCCATCCGCTCATCCGGGTGGATCAGCCGCACCCCGCTGAACCCCGCCTCGGTCAGCGCAGCGGCGATCTCGGCCTCGGTGTAGGAGTTGCCGCCCTCAGTGCCGACCAGCATGTTCACGGCGAACAGGGCCCCGGCGCGGGGTTCTGTGCGGTCGGCGCTGAGGACGTGGTCGCGCACCACCACCCGCCCCCCCGGGTCGAGGCAGGCAAAGACCTTGCGGAACAGGGCGGCGTTCTGGTCCGGCGAGTTCTGGTGGATGATCGCCGAGACAAAGGCGAGGTCGTGCCCGGCGGGGAGCGGGTCCTGCGCGAAATCCCCCGCCGCGAAGGTCACCCGCTCCTGCATCCCCGCCTCAGCCGCCCGCTGGCGTGCCATCGCGAGCACCTCCGGCCGGTCGAAGATCGTCGCCCGCATCGCCGGTGACGCCGCGAGAAAGGCCAGCGTGTAGACCCCCGAACCGCCCCCCACGTCGATCAGCCGCCGGCTGCCCGCCGGGTCGACGAGCTTCACGATGCGCCCGGCGAGCGGTTTCGCGATGGCGTGCATCGCGCCGATGAAGGCGGCAGTCCATCCGCCCGGCCTGCGCGGCGCCGCGACCTTGGCCGTCAAGGCGCCCCACCGCTCCCACAGATCGACGTTGTGCAGGATGATCGGCAGGAGCGAATCCGGGCGGTCGGCGGCAAGAAAGCGGGCGGCCGAGGGCTCGGCCTGGTAGGAACCGCCCTTCTTGACCATCAGCCCCATCGCCGCGAGGGCGTCGAGCAGGATGGTGAGGCCGCGCAACTCGGCGCCGAGCGCGGCGGCGATCGCCTCTCCGGTGAGCGGCGCGGCCGCGGTGAGGGTGAACAGGTCGAGCTCGGCGGCGGTGAGCAGGACGCGGCTTTCCATAAACCCCCGGCTCAGGCCGGTGATCTTCTCCTGGCTCCAGTCTGGTCGATCGTCGTTCGGTACGGACATGATTCCTCTCCTCTCCGGTCGGTGCAGGCCGGCGCTGCGCCCCTCCGCAGGGCGTCCGTTCTCCGGCGGTGCGGTATGACCCTGTTCTTCTATAATCTCCGCTGCGGGCGGGTGTCAACGATTTCCCCGCGCCCGAGCGCACGCGCCCGGACGGCAGCGACCGGGGATGACGACGCGGCAATCGCCCGGCCCATCCGCAAACGACCGGGTTGACAGGAGGCGAACATTGCCATACAGTCGTGCCATCCTCCTTTCCGGTACGCGGAACGTATCGGGACACAGGACCGTTGAACGAGGGAGAAAACCGATGGCCTACAGTAAGAAGCTCGACGGACGGATCGGCGAGATCGTCTCCCGATGGGAGAATATCGTCCCCAAGGAGATGTTCGGCGGGGTGTGTTATCTCCTGAACGGGAACATCGTCTGCGGCATCTACAAGGATTACCTGATCCTGCGGTTGGGAGAGGAGGAGGCAGCGCTGGCATTGCAGAATCCTCGGGTCAGGGAGTTCGATATCACCGGTCGGCCGATGAAGGGATGGGTCATGGTGGAACAGCAGGCCTGTGCGGGGAAAAAACTGGCAGAGTGGCTGAACAAGGCCAGACTCTTCGTTGCACACCTCCCTGCAAAAGACCGCTAACCCACTGAATCGCGAACCGGGACGCGCAA
Source organism: uncultured Syntrophobacterales bacterium (assembly GCA_903928915.1). GTDB lineage: Bacteria > Desulfobacterota > Syntrophia > Syntrophales > UBA5619 > JAKAFS01. The sequence continues at coordinate 30,129 of CAIYSL010000015.1, forward strand.
ACCGCTTCCCGGTTCGCCACCGAACACAGGAGGCGCAGCATGGGAGAGATCGTCCACACGTCAAGGATCAGGATCGTCCGGGAGCAGGGGCCCACCCGGCGGGCCACGATCGAAGGGTTCAACCAGCCCGTCTATTACGGTGTCCACGGGGGGATCAAGAAATTCTACCGGATCGAACCGGAGACGGAGCATGCGGCCACGCTCGACCACATCGTGGCCGCCACCGCGGGCTGAATGATGGGGACACTGGCCGCGGTGCTGGCCGGCAAGAAGATCCCGACCCCGGAGGAGCGTTACTGGGCCGATGTCCGGGGCGACATTGAAAACGTCGACGGCGTCCTGAAGATCACCCGGATCGGCGTGACGTACCATCTGCGGATCCCCGGCGACAAGACCGCCGAGGCCAAGGAGGCCTTTTCGACCTACCTCACCCGCTGCCCCGCCGCGCAGAGCGTGATCGGCTGCATCGGGATCGAAGACCGTCTCGAGATCGAAGCGCTGCCGGCGGGCTGAAGGGGATGGTACGCCGGGACGGCATGAGGAGCTGAGATGCAGGAAATTCTGGTACTGGCCGCGGTCGCCCTGGCGCTCTTCGCCCTGCCCCGGATGATGGGCAAAGGCCCCGCCCCCGAACCGGTGCGGGTGGTGCGCCGCCGTCCGGCTCTGACCGGGCGGATGCGCCTGGCCATCCTGGTCACGCTCTTCTGGGTGCTGGGCGCCGCCGCCCTCCTGGAGCCCTGGCGGAGCGATGTGCAGGCCTATCTCGCCGTCGGCCTGACCCCCCCGGCCGTCCTGTGGGGCGCCTTCTGGGTTTGGCTCGGCTACCGGAAGTACCGGCGCTGACCCCTCCGCCCCGCAGCGTGCGATCGCCCCGGGTCGCATCCTGCCGATCCTCCCTGTGGCCGCCGGCCCGTCTCGGCAAGGATCCCCCGCTCCCCCTGCGGCGCCGATGCGCGGGGCGGGTTTTCTTCGCACCGGAGAGGACCTGAACTTTCGTTTCTACTCCGCGGTGCCGGAACTGCCCCCGGGAAACAGCGTCCCCGCCTCGTAGCGTTGCCAGGCGGCCAGGAGCGACAACGCCAGCAGGGCGCTCCGCTGCGTCAGACTCTCCCGGAGGAGATACTCCCGGTCGCTGTGGCCGTGCCCGCCGATCGGACCGAGGCTGTCCACCACGGGAACGCCCGCTGCCGCGATGAAGTTCGCGTCCGAGGCGCCGGAGCGGAACTGTTCGACGATGGAGATCCCCAGCCGCGCCGCTTCCCGGCTGATCACCGCGTAAAGGGCCCTGTTTTGCTTGGTGGCCGCCATGACCGGCACTTCCGTGACCGCCTCGACTTGAAGCTCCATTCCTTCGCGCCCCCGCCGCACCAGCAGCTCCTCCAGCCGGGCGCGGAAGAAGGCAAATCCCTCCGCATTGGCTGAACGCACGTCGATCGTCGCCCAGGCCTCCGCCGCCACGCTGTTGGGGGTGATGCCGCCGGCCATCTGCCCCACATTGACCGAGACAGCCGGAAAGGCGCCGTTCAAACCTTCCAGCTCGACGATCACCCGCGCCAGGTCGAGGATGGCGCTCTTCTTCCCTTCCACGACCATCGCGGCGTGGCCTCCCTGGCCCCGGCTGAAGATCTTCATGCCCAGCCTCCCCTTCCGGCCGGTCGTTACCTCTCCGCGCGTGCCCGTCGGTTCGAGGACAAAGGCCATGGCGCTCCGCTTCGCCTCCTCGGCGTACAGCCCCCGGGAGACCGGCGAGCCTATTTCCTCCTCGGAATTGAGCAGCCAGGTGACCGGGAGACCGCTGAGGAGCCCCAGGCGGTCGAGGGCCCTCAGCGCGAAGACGCCCGCCACGATCCCCCCCTTCATGTCCACGACGCCCGGGCCGTAAAAATTGCGCTCATCCTCCTGCCAGCCGCTAAAGGGCGAGTCAGCGGGAAATATCGTGTCCATGTGGCCCGCCAGCAGGATCCGCGGCGCCCGCTCGGCGGGCCGCACGGCGGCGATCAGCATGTCCCCGTAGCGCTCCTGGGGCAGGATCCGCCGCTCCAGCGGAAGCCCGGCGAGCAGGGCATACACCTCCCGGCAGAGGGCATCGACGCCCGGCTTGTGGCCGGTGCCGCTCGGGATCAGCACCAGGCGCCGGAGCGCCTCGCGCATCGCCTCCTGCTGTCCGGCCAGATAGGCCGTCAGGGCTGCCGGAAGCGTGTCCGGGGGAGCTCCCCCCTGCGGGTTGCGGGATGACATCTCTGGTACCTCTCAAGGGATGAGCAGCGCGATCAGGGCGAGGATGATCCAGCGGAAGAATCCGATCACCGGGTCGAGCGCCCCCAGGTACAGAAGCCCGATGATGATGAACAGTCCGTACGGTTCGAGGCGGGCCAGGGTATACTGGAGCCGCTCCGACAGGAACCCCATCAGGATCTTCGACCCGTCCAGGGGAGGGATCGGGATCAGGTTGAACGAGGCGAGCATGATGTTGATCTGCGCCAGGAAATACAGCATCTGGCCGATCGTGCCCCGAGGCGACGGGGAGAGGATCCGGAGCGTCAGGATGGCAAGAAAGGCGAAGATCAGGTTGGCGATGATCCCGGCGGCGGAGACCAGGATCATCCCGCCGCGGGAATTGCCGAGGCGGGTGAAGTCGACCGGAACGGGCTTGGCCCAGCCGAACCCGAAGATGAACAGCATCGCCGTCCCGATCGGGTCGAGATGCTTCAGCGGGTTGAGGGTGAGCCGGCCCAGGTATTTTGCCGTGGGGTCTCCCAGACGATAGGCGACCCAGCCGTGGGCCAGTTCATGGACGATGATCGAATACAGCAGCGGGATCGCCAGCAACAGAAAAGCGACCGGGTCGTTGATCAGCAGGTTGAGCAGGCCCATCGGTTCACCTCGGGGATACGGGGGCGCGCGCCGCCGCCGAAGCGCTGCGCGTCGCCCGCAGGGTACCACAAAACCCCGGGCAAGCGACACCCCTTTTTTCGGCCGCGGCCGCCCCGCCGTGCCGACGCTTCGGAATTCCCTGCTTCAGAATTCCATTGACTCGCAGCGGCCTTTTCGTCATAGTGGCACCGCCGAAGCAGGGTCGCGGCGTTCGCACCAATCACAATCCGGAGAGGGGGCGCACAGGATGGACGTCATTCTCGCGGGCCACACGCTCGACTTCGAAATCATCCGACAGATCGCAGCCGAACACCCCGAACGAAAGGACCTGACGCCGGAAACCGTGGCGGCCGCCTACGCCCGGATCAGCCGGAATCCCCGGCCGGTAAACGAGCTGCGGGTTCTCGCCCGCGGCGAGGTGGAGAAGGCGCGCGCCTCCAATCGGAACATCGTCTTCGAGATGGGCCACAGCTCCATCGCCGAGCACGCGGTGTTCAACCTGGATTTTCTCGCCGTCTCCCGGCTCCTGGCCGAGGAGATCGAACGGTTCCGTCTCGCCTCCTACACCGAGAAATCGCAGCGGTATGTCCTGCTCCAGGACGACTTCGTCATCCCCGTCGAGGTGCGCGAGGCTGGCCTGGAGGCGCACTTCGTAGAAACCCTCCGGCTGCAGAACCGCTGCTACCATGACCTGTACGGGAAGCTCCGGCCGTTCGTGTTCGCGCAGCACCCCCAGCTCGCCGGCGATCCGGCCAACCGCTCCCTGCTGGAGGGGTGGGCCAAGGAGGACGCCCGTTACGTCATCGCCCTGGCCACCGAAACCCAGCTCGGGATGACCGTGAACGCCCGGAACATCGAGCTGATGATCCGCCGGCTGGCCGCCTCGCCCCTGGCCGAGGCCGGGGAGTGCAGCCGGCGGCTGTACGGGGCGATCGCAGGGATCGCCCCGTCGCTCGTCCGGTACACCGAGCCGACGGCCTACGACCGGGAGAGCGGAGCGGCGCTCCGCGAGCAGGCCGCCGGGATCGTGGGGGGCGGGCCCGCTGCGGTCCGCGGTGAGCCAGCCCTTACCGTCCGCCTGATCGACGCCACAACCGAGGCCGACGCGAAGGTCGCCGCGGCGCTCCTCCACAGCGCCTCGCAGGCCCCGCTTGCCGCCTGCCGGGAGGCCGCCGGCCGGATGGCCCCCGGGGAGCGGGAGGCGCTGATCAAGACGGCGCTCAGGCAGATGAAGGCCTACGACGCGGCCCCGCGCGAGTTCGAACACGTGGGGCTCACCTTCGAGGTCACGCTCAGCGCCACCTGCTTCGCCCAGCTCAAACGCCACCGCATGGCCACGATCACCGTCCAGGGCTACGACCCGGCGCTCGGCGTCACCGTCCCGCCGGCCGTGGCCGAGGTCGGGATGGAAGCGGCCTTCCGGGAGGTCTGCGGCCGGACCGAAGAGACCTGGGAGCGGATCCGCCGGGCCGCTCCGGCGGCAGCCGCCTACGTCCTGACCAACGCCCACCGCCGGCGCGTCAACCTGACCATGAACGCCCGCGAGCTGTACCACTTCGCCCGCGTGCGGGCGGACCGCCACGCCCAGTGGGACATCCGCGACACTGCCCTGCGGATGGTCGCCGCGGGACGGTCGGTCATGCCGCTGACGCTGCTTTTGGCAACGGGCAAGGACGGGTTCGACGACCTCCGCGACCGCGTATACGAAAAGGAACGCTGACCCCCTCCCCTTCGTCCCCTCCCGCCAGGGGAGGGGACGAAGGGGGCGAGGCTCCTGCCCGGGGAGGGGAGATGGGGGGGCGCCCGGTCAGCATCGATGCAGGAGCGCGCCATGGATACCCGCCCCCGCGAGGATTTACGAGACAAAGCCTACCCCCCGGTGACCGGGATCGGGCGCGACGAACACGTGGGCATGGTCCGGGAGATCTTCGCCACAATCCCCGGCCGCTACGACTTCCTCAACCGGCTGCTCAGCCTCCGCCGCGACGTGGCCTGGCGCCGCTTCGCCGTGCGGAAGATGCGGTTTTTCGACACCTTCCGCCTTCTGGATGTGGCCACCGGCACCGCCGACCTGGCGATCGACGCCGCGCTTTGCCACCCGGACATCCGCGTGACCGGGATCGACTTCGTCCGGGAGATGCTCCTGCCGGGCCGGCTGAAGATCGCCGGCCGGGGGCTTGGCGAGCGCATCCGGCTCCTCCAGGCCGACGCCATGGCCCTTCCCTTTGCGGACAGGAGCTTCGACGCCGTGGGGATCGCCTTCGGCATCCGGAACATGCCGGACCGTCGCGGCGCCCTCCGGGAAATGCGGCGGGTCCTCGTCCCCGGCGGACGGGTCTTCGTCCTGGAGATGAACTTTCCCCGGAACCGCTTCAGCCGGTGGTTTTTCCGCCTCTACCTGAACCGTCTCCTCCCTGCCGCGGCGGGTTTTTTCTCCGGCAACCCCGCCGCCTACCGCTACCTCAGCGACTCGATCCTCCATTTTCCGCAGCCGCAGGCCTTTCTGGGCATGATGGAGGAGGCCGGGTTCCGGGACCTCAAACGGCACGCCCTGACCCTCGGCATCACCTGTCTGTACGTGGGGACCAGGGAGTAGCCCAAGGCGTCCGGGAACTTGACCGGGGAGAGCGGCCATGCCACAATGCGTTCACTAGGAATCCGACGCCTCCCCGCGGGAATCGCCGTGCAAGACCTTGATTCGTCCATCCTCGGGTTCGCTCTCACTTCCCCGGACAGCCTCCTGCCGGTGCGGATAGTACCTTCTTTCGCTGACCACTTCTCGCAGCGGAGCGTTATCGATGCAACCGGTAACGAAAGCTTCATGCGGCTGTAATAATGCGGTAACAATTAGGGTATACATTCCCGCTGCGTCGAAGGAACAACAGCCATCGATTGGGACATTCAGCAGAAGGAGGAACTATGCGAAAGTTTTTCAAGATTGCAGCGATATTGGCATGTGTGGTATCGTTTTCACCGGCGCAGGCGGCGGAAAAGCTCAACGGTGCGGGAGCCAGTTTTCCGTATCCCGTCTACTCGGCCTGGGCCTTTGATTACCACAAGGCGACCGGGGTACAGCTCAACTACCAGTCCATCGGCTCGGGCGGCGGCATCAGGCAGATCACCGAGAGGACGGTGGATTTCGGGGCCTCCGATGCCCCGCTGACGCCGGATGCGCTTGCCAAGGCGAAGCTGCTGCAATTCCCCGCCGTTATCGGCGGAGTGGTGCCGGTGGTCAACATCGCCGGGGTGAAACCGGGGGAGATGCGGCTCGATGCCGAAGCCTCCGCTAAAATATTCCTGGGAGAAATCAAGTATTGGGATGACGGCAAGATCCGGGCGTTGAACCCCAAGCTGAAGCTCGCCCATACCGAGATCACGGTTGTCCACCGGTCGGACGGGTCGGGGACCACGGCCGTATTCACCGAATATCTCAACGCCGTTTCTCCCGACTGGAAGGCGAAGGTGGGTTCGGGCACCGCGGTAAAATGGCCCGTCGGCATCGGCGGCAAAGGGAACGAGGGGGTGGCGAACTACGTACAGCGGACGGCAAACTCGATCGGGTATGTGGAATTTGCCTATGCGGAGCAGAACAAGCTCACCTACACGCTCCTCAAAAACGCCGCCGGCACCTATGTCACCCCGAGCTTCGCTGCCTTTGAGGATGCCGCGGACACGGGCACGTTCGACCCGAAGAACCATTTTTATCTCTGGCTGGTGAACGCCCCGGGGAAAGATTCCTGGCCGATCGCGGGGGCGACCTTCATCCTGCTTGCCCAGGAAAAGATGGATGCCAACCGGAAGGTGGTGAAATTCTACGACTGGGCCTTCAAGAACGGAGATGCCAAGGCAAAGGAACTGGTCTACGTGCCCTTGCCCAAATCCTTGAAGGATAAGATCAGGGCCTATTGGAAGGCAAACGGCGCGCAATAGGCAGTGCTGAACAGCCGGGGCGGGTATTGCACACGCCCGCCCCGTTCTTCTTTCCTGAGACCGAAGCAGAGGAACACCGGGAATGGCCGTTACCGTAAAACGAAATCCAGGAGACATCATCTTCTTCTCGCTCACCGCCGTCGCCTCCTGCACGATCATCGTCTTCATTGTCGGCATTGTATTCGTCCTGCTCACGGAATCCTCCCTGGCGATACAAAAATTCGGCGTCATACAGTTCCTTACCTCCACCGAGTGGGACCCGGTCAAGGAAACCTTCGGCGCCTTGACCAGCATCTATGGAACCATCGTTACCACCGCGCTGTCGCTTCTCATCGCAATCCCCGTCGCCCTGGGGATTGCCATCTTCATCACCGAAGTAGCGCCGAATTTCCTGAGAGCCCCGATCGGGATCGCCATCGAGCTTTTGGCCGCCATTCCGAGCATCATTTACGGCATGTGGGGTCTTTTCACCCTCTCTCCGCTCATGGGCAACACGGTCGAACCGTTTCTCAAAAAGGCGACCGCCTCCATTCCGCTGGTAAGCGTCCTTTTCCAGGGGACCCCGATGGGCATCGATGTGTTGACCGCAAGCGTCATCCTGAGCATCATGATCATCCCCTTCACGGCAAGCATCGCACGGGATGCATTCAACCTGACGCCGGCCGTCGTCAAGGAGTCCGCCTACGCCCTGGGAACGACAAAGTGGGAGGTCGTAAAGAATATCGTCATCCCCTACTCAAAGCTCGGCGTGTTCGGGGGAATCCTTTTTTCCCTGGGACGCGCCCTCGGCGAAACCATGGCGGTGGCCTTTGTCCTGGGGAACAACCACCGGATATTCACCTCGCTGTTCGACAGCGCCGCGACCATAACCGTGACCCTTGCCAACGAGTTCACCGAGGCGGATAAAGACATTTACCTTTCCTCGCTCTTTTATCTGGCACTGGTCCTGTTTGTGATGAGTTTCGTCTTCCTTGCCATCGCGAAATTCTTTCTCCTCAGGGCGGAACGGAGGTACTCGCGATGACCAGAGAGCAGATACGGAAAGCGGAAGGGGCAGCCGCCCTTACCCTGAGCACCTTGTCCGCCCTCCTGGGGCTGTTCTGGCTGGTCTTCATCCTCGGTGACGTGCTCGTGCAGGGGTTGCAGGCCCTCACCCCGACCCTGTTCCTCAACGACCCCGCGCCGGCAGGCGCCGAAGGCGGGGGGTTGCGGCACGCCTTCGTCGGCCAGCTGCTGATAACCTTTTTCGCGTCTCTGATCGGCGTACCGGTCGGGGTGCTCGGGGGGACATTCCTGGCGGAGTATGCACGGGGGAGAAGGATTGCCCGGATCATCAGCATCCTCTCCGATATCGTGGTGAGCGTCCCGTCCATCGTCATCGGGACCTTCGTGTATGCGGTCCTGGTGAAACCGGTGGGACACTTCAACGGCTGGGCCGGGGCGGTCGCCCTCGCCATCATCATGATCCCCGTCGTGCTCAGGACGACGGAAGACATGCTTTCCCTGGTGCCGTGGGAATTGCGGGAGGCGGCGTTTGCCCTGGGAGCCCCCTATTACAAGGTGATCATCCAGGTGGTGTACCGGGGGGCAGCAACCGGCATCCTCACCGGCATCCTCCTGTCCATCGCGCGGGTAGCCGGGGAGACGGCGCCGCTGCTGTTCACCTCGTTCAATAACTCGTTCTTTTCGGTGGATATGAGCCATCCCATCGCATCTCTGACGGCAACGATCTTCCAGTACGCCACGGGTCCCTACAAGACCTGGCATGCCCAAGCATGGGCCGCATCCTTTGTCATCACGGTTTTTATCCTTCTGCTCACCATCCTGGGACGGCTGATCATCCGGTGGAGGTACAAATAATGGCTGAGACCGCGGAGATAACGGTTAACACCCTGAACTTCTATTATTCCGGCACTATCCATGCCTTGAAGAATATCAGCCTTCCGGTGTACAAGCATTCCGTAACCGCCCTGATCGGTCCCTCCGGGTGCGGCAAGACGACCTTGCTGCGCTGCTTCAACAGGATGCACGACCTCTATCCCAACAACCGCTACGAGGGAGAAATTCTGCTCGGCAAGGAAAACATCCTCGACAATGCCACGGACCTGATCACCCTCAGAAGCCGCATCGGCATGGTCTTTCAGAAACCCACGCCGTTTCCGATGAGCATCTTCGACAATATCGCCTACGGGCTTAAACTGAAGGGGATCACCAACCGGGCCGTTCAGTCCGGACGGGTTGAGAAGGCCCTCCACGATGCGCACCTCTGGGCAGAGGTGAAGGACAAACTCAAGTCGAGCGCCTACGAGCTGTCCGGCGGACAGCAGCAGCGGCTCGTCATCGCCCGGGCCCTGGCCGTCGATCCCGAGATCCTGCTCTTCGACGAGCCCACCTCCGCCCTGGACCCCTTATCCACCGCGAAGATAGAAGAGCTGATCGAACTATTGAGAAAGCAAATCACGATCATCATCGTCACGCACAACATGCAGCAGGCGGCGCGGATTTCCGACTGGACCGGCTTTTTGATGCTCGGGGAGTTGATCGAGTTCGACCGGACGGACAAGATATTCACCACGCCGTCGCAAAAATTGACCGAAGACTACGTGACCGGCAGGTTCGGTTGACGAAGGGGGGCGGTATGGAAGAGAAACGGCACATCAACATCCAGTACGACAACGAGCTCAGGGAAGTAAAAGACAGCCTGATCTACGTGGGGGCGCTGACTGAGAAGGCCATCGAACAGGGGATTATCGCCCTTCTGAACCGGGACACGGAGATGGCCCGGCAGGTCATCGCCAACGACAGCCTGATCGACAAACTCGACATCGAAATTGAGGAAAAATGCATCCGCCTGCTGGCCCTGCGGCAACCGGCGGCCAAGGACCTGCGGTTCATCACCACGGCGATCAAGATCAACGGACACCTGGAGCGAATCGGCGACATGGTCGTCAAGATTGCCGAAAAAACGATCATCCTGAACCAGGAGCCGCTGCTGAAGCCCTATGTCGACCTGCCGAGGATGGCGGAGGTGGCACAGCGAATGATCAAGGAGAGTCTCGACGCCTTTGTCAACGAAGATGTGGCCCTGGCCCACAAGGTGCGAAAGGACGACGAGATCATCGACAAGCTCAATGAGCAGATATTCCGCGAGCTGCTCACCTTCATGATGGAAAACCCGCACACGATTCACCGGGCAATGATCATTTCCCAGATCTCAAAGAGCCTGGAGAGGATTTCGGATCATGCGGAGGGCATAGCCGACATGGTGATTTACATGGTCACGGGAGAGAGCGTCCGGCACAAGCCGACGTCTGCGGAGAACGGATGAAGCTTCGCCTGTTCCATAAATTCTTTTTCGCCTTCCTCGCCGTCGGCGTTGCCGTCGTCGCTCTCGCCGCCGTCTTGACGGAACAAGAGCTCAAAGCCGACCTCACCCTCCGGATCGGCGAGGAATTGGCTGCTGAGGCGCGGATCATCGCGCTGATGCCGGCGCGCAGTATCGCTCCGCAGGCCGGGGAACTGGCGAAGCGCGCCCGGGCCCGTCTGACGCTGATCGACGCCGCGGGCCGGGTGACGGCCGATTCGGAGGCCGCGGGCCGGGAGTTGGACAATCACCTCGACCGCCCGGAGATCCAGGAAGCGCTCCGCACGGGCGTGGGCACGGCCGTACGCTACAGCCTCACCCTGAAGACGGACATGATCTACGTGGCCGTCCCCCTGCGGGAGGGGGCGCGGTCGGCGGGCTACATCCGCCTCGCCCGCCCCCTGAAGGAGGTCGCCCTGGCCACCGCGGGGATGGGCAAAACCGTTTTTCAGATCACCCTGGCCATCGTCGTTGTCTGTCTGACGATCGCCCTGCTGTTTTCCCTGAAGATGCTCGCCCCGATCCGCAGGCTGGCGGCCTTCGCCGGGCAGGCGCGGACGGGGAATGTATCCCGGCCGCCGCGGATCGACTCCCGGGACGAAATCGGGCAGCTCGCCGAAGCCATCGCCGACATGGTGGCGGCCCTCCAGGAAAAGATCCGGATGTGCGCGGCCGAGACCGACAAGCTGGAATCGGTATTCTCCGGCATGAGCGAAGGGGTCATCGTCCTGGATGCGGACGACCGGGTCGAGTCGGTCAACCGCGGGATGGCGGAGATGACCGGCCGTGCGCCGGGGGATGTGCTCGGAAAGACGCTCCTGGAGGCCTTCCGCAACAGCAAACTCCATGACGCCCTGGAACGGTTCCGTCAGCGGGAAGAGACCATTACCGAGGAAATCGCCCTGGGCGATCACCCTCCGGTCATGATGGACGTGACCGTCTCCGCCATCCGCGGCGACAACGGCGAAGAACGGAAGACCGTTCTGGTGTTCCACGACGTGACCCGCCTAAAAAAACTCGAACGGATCCGCACCGATTTCGTGGCCAACGTCACCCATGAGATCCGAACCCCCCTGACGGCGATCATCGGGTTCGTGGAAACCCTCCAGCAGGGGGGGCTCGACGATCGGGAGACGACCCTGAAATTCCTGCGGACCATCCAGGAAAACGCCCAGCGGCTGAACCGCCTCGTGGACGACCTCCTGATCCTCTCCGGCATCGAACTGGGGGAGACAAAGCTCCACCGGGAACGGCTGGCCGTGGGAGACGTGTTCGAGCAAGCCCTGGCCGTCGTGGCGCCGCGGATCGGTGAGAAGAACCTGAAGCTCATCAGGGACGTCCCCGGGGAATTGCCTCCGATCAGGGCTGACCGGGACCGCCTCGTTCAGATCCTGTTGAACATCCTGGACAACGCCGTCAAGTTCACGCCGGCGGAGGGAACGATCACGGTCACGGTCGCGCCCGGCGCCGCAGACGAGCTGATCGTCCGGATTGCCGACACGGGCGTCGGCATCCCGCAGGGCGAGATCCCCCGGCTGGGGGAGCGGTTCTACCGGGCGGACAGGGCGCGCGCGCGCGAACTGGGCGGCACCGGCCTGGGGCTTTCCATCGTTAAACACCTGCTGAATGCGCACGGCGGACGGATGGAGATCGACAGTACGCAGGGTCGCGGCACGACCGTGTCGCTCTTCTTTCCGCTTTTTTCTGAGGTAACATGACGCAGAAAAAGATCCTGATTGCCGACGATGAAAAGGATATCGTCGCGCTTATCGCCTACAACCTGGAACGGGAAGGCTATGCAGTCGTCACGGCCTTTGACGGGCAAAAAGCCTGGGAGATGGTCGCCGCCGAAAAGCCCGATCTGGTCATCCTCGACCTGATGATGCCGGCGATTTCCGGGATGGAGGTCTGCCGGATGATCCGGCGCCACCCCGGGACGGCAGCCCTGCCGATCATCATGCTGACGGCGAAGTCGGACGCGGTAGACAAGATTCTGGGGCTGGAGGTCGGGGCGGACGACTACCTCACCAAGCCGTTTCACCTCCGGGAGCTCATCGCCAGGATCCGTGCGGTCCTCAGAAGATCGGAACGGCGTCCCGACGACGATGCGCCCGAAGCGCTGGATTATGCCGGGCTCCACGTGGACCTCAAGTCCTACCAGGCGACGGTGGACGGCAGCCCCGTCGCGCTGAGCTCCCGCGAGTTCAGACTGCTTCAGTTCCTGATGCGCCACCCCGGCCGGGTCTACAGCAGGGAGCAACTGCTCGACCATGTCTGGGGCGATGAGGCGTTTGTGGAACCGCGGACCGTGGATGTGCATATCAGCCGTCTCAGGGCTGCGATCGAACCGAACAAAGAAGATCCGCGGTACGTGCTCACCGTTCGGGGCATCGGGTACAAGTTTGCGGATGCGGATGCATGAACCGGGGTCATTGTTCCCGCTGATCCCTGCCCCGCAATACTTCACACCCCGCGCAGCAGTTGTGGTAAGATTGCGCACACTCCCGCTGCGGCAGAACGACGTTCGGCCTGCACGGGCGAAAGGATGAGCTCCTCACAGCCAATGGATACGCGAAACAAGACCAAGATCGTCGCGACCCTCTCCGATCGGCGCTGCGACGTGGAGTTTCTCGCGGCGCTCCACCGGGCCGGGATGGATGTGGTGCGGCTCAACACCGCCCACCAGTCCCCCGAGGGGGCCTTGCGGGTGATCCGGAACGTCCGGGCCGTGTCCGACCGCATCGCCGTCATGATCGACACGAAAGGCCCCGAGGTCCGGACGACGCCCACCGCGGGCGAGATCCTCCTGAAGCAGGGGGACCGGACGGCCTTCCGGGGCGACCCGGAGCGGGAATCGACCCGGGAGGCGGTCTTTGTCAGCCACCAGGGGTTCGTCGAGGAGGTGCCGGTGGACAGCCGCATCCTGATCGACGACGGTTCCCTGGAGCTCCGGGTCCTGCGGAAGCAGGGGGACGCCCTGATCTGCGAGGCCCTGGCTGACGGCCGGATCGGCGGGAGAAAGAGCGTGAACGTCCCGCAAGTCTCCTTCCGTCTCCCCGCCGTCAGCGACAAGGACCGGGCGTTCATCCGCCTCGCCGCCGAGCAGGAGTGCGACTTCATCGCCCACTCCTTCGTGCGCGGCAAGGCAGACCTCCTGGCCGTCCAGGCGATCCTGGACGAATCCAACAGCCCGATCAAGATCATCGCCAAGATCGAAAACCAGGAAGGGGTGGACCGGATCGACGAGATCCTCGACCACGCCTACGGGGTGATGGTCGCCCGCGGCGACCTGGCGATCGAGATCCCCTACGAGCGGGTGCCGGGCATCCAGAAGATGCTGGTCGAAAAGTGCATCGCCCGCCGCAAGCCCGTCATCATCGCCACCCAGATGCTCCAGTCGATGATCGAGAATCCCCGGCCCACCCGGGCCGAGGTGAGCGACATCGCCAGCGCCATCTACGGCAAGACCGATGCGGTGATGCTGAGCGCCGAGACCGCCGCCGGCCGCTACCCCTTGGAGGCGGTGACCGCCATGGCCCGGGTCGCCGTCGAGGTCGAGAAGTCCAGCGCCGACATCCACGACGCCCCGACGGTCGTCCTGACCACCGAGCGGTCTGCCTTCCTCACCAAGATGGCCGTGGAGGCCGCCCTGAAGCTGGACGCCCGGGCGATCGTCGCCGACTCCTCGTCGGGCAACTCGATCCGCAACATGGCCGGGTTCCGCGGCCGCAAGCCGATCTTCGCCCACTGCCATGACCGGCACGTGGTGCGGCAGCTCGCCCTGTCGTTCGGCGTGGTGGCCGGATGCATCGCCAAGACCGCCGACAGCCAGGAGTTCATCCACCGGGCGCTGACGGACCATCTGCAAGACGGCACCCTCGGGGAAGAGGACCTGGTCGTCGTCATCGCCGGGAATTTCGGCGACCGGTTCGGCCCTTCCTTCATCGAGATCGGTCCGGCCAAGCTGTTCCTGAAGGGGACATAACCCCGAACCCGGATCCCCCTTTACCGGCAATGCTCATTTTGCCGGCGGACAGGCACGTTGCCTCTGCGGGAAGAAGAGGGATGATCCGGAAGAACGACTGCGCAACGCCCCGTCTCCGGGGTGCAGGAGGCTCTGATGACCAGAGACGAAGCGGAAGAGCTGCTGAAGCGGCACGTGACGAACGAACGGATGCTCGCCCACTGCTGGGCCGCCGAGGCGGTGCTCCGGGCGCTGGCGCGCCGGCTCGGCAGGGACGAGGAGCGCTGGGGGCTCGCGGGGCTCCTCCACGACATCGACATCGAGGCGGTCGGGGGCGACCTCTCCCGGCACGGAATCGAGGCGGAGCGGATCCTTACCGCGGCGGGGATCGATCCAGAGATCGTCGACGCGGTGAAGATGCACAACGAGCGGGTCTGCGCAGCGACCCGGTGCACCGAGTTCCAGCACGCCCTGGCCGCCGGGGAGACGATCACCGGGATGATCGTGGCCACGGCCCTGGTCTACCCGGACAAGAAGATCGCCAGCGTGAAGGTGAAATCGATCACGAAGCGGATGAAGGAGAAGGCCTTCGCCGCATCGGTGAACCGCGACACGATCCGGGAGTGCGAAGCCCTGGGGCTTTCGCTGGAGGAGTTCGTGGAGATCAGTCTCGGGGCGATGCAGGGGGTCGCCGGCCGGCTGGGGCTATGAGCGGCGGATCCGGCGCTTCAGCTCCTGGATCAGGGCCGAGCAGAGCTGTCCCGCGTCGGCGACGACGGCCACGTCGGCCAGCTTCATCATCGTCGCGTTGGGGTTCTTGTTCACGGCGATCGTGAACTTCGCGCCCGTGCAGGCGGCGGTATGCTGGATGGCGCCGCTGATCCCGAAGGAGAACAGGATCTGCGGCTTGACCTGCTTGCCGGCCTGGCCCACCAGGGCGTCGCGTTCGGTCCAGTCGGCATACACCACCGGGCGCGTGGCCCCCACCTCGCCGCCCAGGAGCTCCGCCAGCTCGAAGAGCTTGGCGAATTTCTTCTTCGTCCCCATCCCGCGCCCCCCGCAGACGACGACCTTTGCGTCCTCGAGCTTCCCCTCCCGGGGCGGGCACTTCTCCGAGCTGAGCAGCCGGATCCGATCCGCCGGGATCCCCTCCGGCATCGGCACGCAGAGCACCTCCCCCCGACGGTCGTAGTCATGGGAGATTTCCTGGAAAATACCCGGCCGGACCGTGGCCATCTGCGGGCGGCGCTCCGGGGTGACGATCTCGGCGACGAGGTTGCCGCCGAAGGAGGGGGCCGTCTGGACCAGCAGCCCCTCTTCGTTGATGTCCAGGCCGATGCAGTCGGCGGTGAGGCCCGTGCCGAGGCGCTTGGCCACCCGCGGGGCAAACTCACGGCCGAAGGTGGTGGCGCCGATCAGGATGATCTCCGGCTTCTCCCGTCCGGCCAGCCGCGCCATCAGGTGCGTGTAGGTTTCCACGCTGTAGGAGGCCAGCCGCGGATCGTCGGTGAGGTAGACCTTGTCGGCGCCGTGGGCGATGTACTCCCCCGCGACCCCGCAGAAGGTGGGGTTCTGGGAGAGGGCATCGTCCACCCACTCCTCGGTCCAGTGGCCGAACACGACCCCGCACACCTCCGCGTCGATCTTCCCGGCCAGCTCCCGCGCCCGGGAGAGGAGCTGGAGGGTCACCCGGTTCTGAAAGTAGTTCCGGTAGTCGCCGAACACCCAGATGCTTCGCTTCGTCTTGCTCATGATCGTTCTTTGCTCGATTTCAGGTCCTGACTGATCGCCCCGCCGATCCGGTCGTCGAACTCAGCGAACAGCTGCTCCACGATCCGCTTCGGGGTGCCGGTGAGGACACGATTTTCCTTCTTCGCCGTCGGCGAATAGACGGTGAGGATCCGGGTGGCCGAACCCGTGGCCCCGAGCCTCTCCGCGTCGAGACCGAGGGCATCGGCATCGAAGGTCTCGATCCGCACTGCCGAAAAGGCCGCCTGGAGGCCGGCCAGCGGCACGTGCCGCGGGGTGTAACTGCCGGTCGTCACGGTGATCAGCCCGGGCAGGGGCATCTCCAGGGTCTCGAGGTAATTGTCCGCGATGCGCTGCATCCGGACCTTCCGGCCGGCCACGGCGATCCCGTCGACAGAGGCGGCGCCCGGGATGCTGAGCTCTTCCGCGAGCTGGGGGCCGACCTGGGCGGTCTCGCTGTCGCTCGTGGAGTAGCCGCACAGGATCAGGTCGAACCCCGGCGAGGTCTTCTCGATCGCCCGGGCGAGGGTGTAGGAGGTCGCCAGGGTGTCGCCGCCGGCCATCCGCCGGTCGGTGAGCAGGACGCCGCGGTCCGCCCCGAGGGCTATCGCCTCGCGGAGCACCTCCTCAGCCATCGGCGGACCCATCGTGATCGCCATGATCGTGCCGCCTTCGGTCTCCCGGACCCGCAGGGCCGCCTCCAGTGCCGCGCGGCAGGCAGGGTTCATCATCCCTTCCGCCAGATCGCGCTTCAGGGTGCCGGTCTTCGGATCCCAGGGGAGTTCGGAGACCTGCGGCACCTGCTTGATGCAAACGACTATCTCGACCATGGCTGTTACGTCCTCTGGCTGAGCACGGCGCGGGCAATGACCATCCGCTGCACCTCGCTCGTCCCCTCGTAGATCTCCGTGACCTTGGCGTCCCTAAAGTAGCGCTCCACGCCGTATTCCTTGCTGTACCCATACCCCCCGTGGATCTGCACGGCAAGGTTCGTCACCCGGGCCGCCGTGGCGCTGCAGTGGAGCTTCGCCATCGCCGACTCGGCGCCGAAGGGCCTGCCCGCATCCTTTATCGCGCAGGCCCGGTACAGCAGCAGCCGCGCCGCATCGATCTCGGTGGCCATGTCGGCCAGGTAGTTCTGGATCGTCTGGAAGGAGGAGATCGGTTTTTTGAACTGCTGTCGCTCCTTGGAGTAGCGGACCGAGTCCTCGAAGGCGGCCTGGGCTAGCCCCAGGGCCTGCGCGGCGATGCCGATGCGGCCCGTGTCGAGGGTCGCCAGCCCGATCTTGATCCCGTCGCCGGGGCGGCCCAGCAGGTTGGCCGCCGGGACACGGCAGTTCTCCAAGAATAGCGAGGAGACGGGGTTGGCCCGCATTCCGCAGAGGTCCTCGATTTCCCCGACGGTGAACCCGGGGGTGTCCCGCTCCACAACGAACACGCCGGCGCTTTTCTGGGGACTGGCCGGATCGGTCACGGCGAAGATGAGCGCTGTCCCGCATACGCCGCCGTTGGTCACGAAGATCTTCGTACCGTTGATCACGTAGTCGTCGCCGTCCCGGACGGCCACCGTTTCCACGCCCCCCGCGTCGGAACCGGCATTGGCCTCGGTCAGACAGAAGGCACCGATCCGCTCGCCGCTCGTCATGGCCGGCAGAAAACGGCGCTTCTGTTCGTCGGTGCCGAACCGTTCGATCGGAAAGATCCCGACGCCGTTGTGGACGGTGATGCAGAGGCCGACCGCAGCGCTCACCCGGGAGAGCTCCTCGACGGCGATCGCGTAGCTGACGGAATCCATCTCTGCGCCGCCGTACGCCTTGGCCGTCTGGAGGCCGAAAAACTGCAGGGGCCGCATCTTCTCGACGACCTCCCCGGGGAACCGGGCGTCACGGTCGATGTCGTGGGCGATCGGCGCCAGCTCCGCCTCGGCGAACATGCGCACCGCCTTGCGGACCATCGTGTGCTTCATGCAGGGGTTGAAATCCACGGCTCTTTTCTCCGGACGTCCCGTCTTCGCTCGGGACAGGGCGACACCATACCCCGAGCAGCAAAGAAAATCAAGGATTGAACGTCTCTTGCTGGTTGTCCCGCAGGTAATATCTGTCCCCCTCCTGCAGGCGTATCACATCGTACTTCACGAGCTGTGCCAGGGCCCCGCTCCGGTAATCCTTCAACCCGATGCGAAACAGCGTGCCTTTGCCGTAGGGAAGCTGCACCGCGGAGGCCGGATCGAAGGCCTTCTTCTCCTTCAGGTCCCGGATGATGAAATCGGCGGCCTTCCTCATCCTCCGCCCGGCGATGATGTTGGCGGCGATGAACGCGGCCACGGCGAGCACCACCAGCAGCAGGGTTCTTGCGCTTTCCGGCATGGGTGTCGACTCCGCCCGTTAGAACTGCATGGTGAGGGGATAGACCTGCCGGGTGTCCGTCGCCCGGATGCTGATCCGGAGCTCCCTGGCCCCGCTGGCCTCCCCGGGGAAGAAGATGAACCCGTGGGCCACCTCGCGCGGGGGGACGGCCCGTTTTTCCAGCGTCCGCCGCTGCAGGTCCTCCTGGATCTGGTACTGGACTTCCGTATCGGACATCCCCCGGGCGCCGCCCACGGCGATGCCGGCAGCGGCGCCGACCGCGGCCCCCTTGCCGGCGGCCGCCGCGACGTTCCTGCCGGTGACGATCCCGATCGCCGCGCCGATCACCGCACCGGCCGCACCGGCCAGGAGCCCGCCTTTGGCTGCCTCGGGCGCCACCTTGCCCAGCTCGGTCTTCTTGGCGATGCGGTCGTAGGCCATCCGCTCATCCAGGACCGGCCAGAGGTTGTTCTGGTCGTCGACGAGGAACGTCTTGTCCGGCATGATCTCCAGGGGATGAGCCCCCCGGTTGTCGAAGATCACCTGGACGGGCAGGATGCCGGCGCCGCGGATGTCGAACCCGAAGGCGGCCTCCGCTTCCGTGTCGCTGTCGTATGCCTTGGCGGCGATCATCCCGTCCGCCACGGCGGTGGCGTTCGGATAGGCTGACGGCATCTTGAAGGGCACTACCCGCCGCTCGTAGCTCGTGCAGGCTGCACATACTGATACCGACAGGGCCGCGATCAGAATCCGCACGACCGTTGTTTTCATGATCCTTCTCCTTCTGGCAGGGGGGACGCGACGTCCCCTGTTCGCTCGTTCGCATCGGCGCGGCACCGCCGGCCGGTAGGGTATGCATACCCAATCCCGGTGCGGATGTCAACCCGCGCCGTCGGACACTGGGAGCCGCGAAGAAGCGGCCGGTCGCCGCTCCCGTACCCTCCGGCCCGCAACCGCCGGCCCATCGCCGCCGCCGGCAAACCGCACGGAGAGGACATCCGCTCCGGGGCACGTTCGCGCCGGTCGCCTTGACAATCCTTCGGCAAATCCATAAAGTAAGGCGCACATGCCTGATCAGGCCTGCACGTCCGCCGCCGCGGCGAAACCGCGGCAAACATGCCCGAAGGGATTTGTTCACCATGGAGAAACAGCATAAATTTTCACTCTGGTACGTCATCCTGGGGATCTGGGTGGTCCTGATCATCCAGAACTACATCGCCTCGATGTACGCCGCCCAAGTCATCCCCTACAGCCAGTTCCTCAACTTCCTCAAGGCGAGCAAGGTAACGGAGATCGCCATCACCGCCAACCAGATCCAGGGGAAGATGAAGGTCGAGGGCGCCCCCGACCAGACCCAGCCGTTCAAGACGATCCGCGTCGACCCGGACCTCTCCAAGATGCTCGAGCAGTACCCGGTCTCGTTCAAGGGGGAGATCGAATCGACCTTCCTGCGCGACCTGTTCTCTTGGATCTTCCCGCTGCTGTTGTTCGTGGGCGTCTGGTACTTCCTGATGAAGCGGATGGGGGGCCAGCAGGCCGGGTTCATGACCCTGGGGAAGAACAAGGCGAAGATCTACGTGGAAAACGAGCTCAACGTCACCTTCGCGGACGTGGCAGGGGTGGACGAGGCGAAGCAGGAACTGGTCGAGGTGATCGAGTTCCTCAAGACTCCGGCCAAGTTCACCGAGATCGGGGGCAGGATCCCCAAAGGGATCCTCCTGGTGGGGCCGCCGGGAAGCGGAAAAACGCTCCTGGCCAAGGCGGTAGCCGGTGAAAGCGGCGTCCCCTTCTTCAGCCTCTCCGGATCGGAGTTCGTCGAGATGTTCGTGGGGCTCGGCGCGGCCCGCGTCCGGGACCTGTTCGTTCAGGCCAAAGCGAAAGCCCCCTGCATCATCTTCATCGACGAGCTCGACGCCCTGGGCAAGGCCCGCGGGTTCGGCGCCATGGGCGGCCACGACGAGCGCGAACAGACCCTGAACCAGCTCCTCGTCGAGATGGACGGGTTCGACCCGAAGGTCGGGGTGATCCTGATGGCGGCGACGAACCGCCCCGAGATCCTCGACCCGGCGCTGCTCAGACCGGGCCGCTTCGACCGCCATGTCCTGGTGGACAGGCCCGACAGGATCGGACGGGAACAGATCCTGAAGGTCCACCTCAAGAAGATCAAGACGGTGCCCGACCTGGACCTGGAAAAGCTGGCAAACATGACGCCGGGGATGGTCGGGGCCGACCTGGCGAACCTCGTCAACGAGGCCGCGCTCCTGGCCGTCCGCCGGGACAAGGACGTGGTGGGAATGGCCGAATTCGAAGAGGCCGTGGAACGGATCATCGCCGGCCTGGAGAAGAAGAACCGGCTGATCAACGCCAGCGAACGGGAAACCGTGGCCTACCACGAGATGGGACACGCCCTGGTCGCTCTGTCCTTGCCCGGGACCGACCCGGTCCAGAAGATCTCGATCATCCCCCGGGGGATCGCCGCGTTGGGGTACACGATGCAGGTCCCCACGGGGGACCGGTTTCTGATGCGCAAGACGGAGCTGCAAAACAAGGTCGCCTCGCTTCTGGGGGGGCGCGCCGCCGAGGAGATCGTCTTCGGCGACATCTCCACGGGCGCCCACAACGACCTCGCCCGGGCCACCGATATCACCCGGAGCATGATCCGCGAATACGGCATGAGTGAAAAGCTCGGCCAGGTCTACCTGGCGGGCGACAAACAGCCGCTCTTCCTGGGCGTGGGACCCCGCGAGACCGGGGACTACAGCGAGGCGACCTCCGAGATCATCGATACGGAGGTCCGCGACAGCATCCGCCGCGAATACGAACGGGCCCTGGCGATCCTCAGGGAGAGGAAGGACGTCCTGATCCGGGGTGCCAAGCTCCTGCTGGAAAAGGAGAAGATCGACGGCGCGGAGATCCTGGCCCTGATGGCGGCCCCGGCACCGCCCGACCCTGCCGCGGAATGAGCTGGCGTTTCCGGGGAAATCCTGGTATGAGGACGCTTCCACCCCCGGATGCACCCGGAGGGGCACCGGGGAAGCCACCACACTGAGCAAAGGAGAAACCGATGGCAATTCGCAGGGAAGCACGACTGAAACAGAAAGCCCTCTGGGAGCAGAAGCTGCAGAAGCGACTGGCCCTTCTCAACGCGAAGGGACTCGACGACAAGAAGATCGCCCTGGATGTGGACGTCAAGGCGCTGAAGGCGAAGCTCAAGGAATCCGATCGGCGCCTCCGGGCGATCGACGCGAACGAGAAGCGCACGACGGAGCTTGCCGCCATCAAGGCGGAGCGGCTGGCGCAGCCGAAGGAAGAGGCCCCCAAGGCGAAGAAACAGGCAGAACCGCCTCCCCCGGAACCCAAGCCCAAGAAGAAAAAGAAGAAGGAGGAGGGCGCCGAACCTCAGCAGGCGTAGCCCTTCCGTCCTGCCCGGCGGAAGTTACACCCCCGCCAGATGGCAGGTGTCGTTCAGGAACAGGAGGTGCGCCTGCCCGTCCGGCGGACACTCCAGCGCCGAGACCGAGCAGTTCGCGATTTCGAAGCGGTCCCGGAAGGCCTGGGCGATCCCCAGGGCATGACAGAGGATCGTCCGGAGCGAGCCGCGATGGGCGGAGATGAGCACCGTCGCCTTGCCGTTCCCGGTCGCCTCGGCAAAGAGGCGGCCCGTCCGGCCGGCCAGGCTAGCGATTGTCTCTCCGCCGGTGGGGTGGCCTCCCCCTGCCTTCCAGTCACGCCACTCTGCCGGAAACCGGTCTGCCGCTTCCGGCCGGGTAAGCCCTTCCCACAACCCGTAGTCGCATTCGCGGAGTTCCGGCCGCGCCACAACGGCAACCGACCGCGGCTGCTGCCGGGCGATCAGCTCCGCGGTCAGGCGTGCCCTGCTCAGGTCGCTCGCATAGATGATCTCCAGCGGCACAGCGGCAAGCCGCGCCGCCAGCGCCTCGGCCTGCCGCATCCCCCGGTCGTTGAGGGGGATGTCGGCCTGCCCCTGGATCCGGCAATCCGAATTCCACGCGGTCTCGCCGTGCCGAACAAGATATAGTATTGAAATAACTAACCTCCTTTTGGGTAGTCCCGCGGCCGGGGTCCGGCTGCACCGGGCGGAGTGTCCGCACGATAGGCGCATCTTGCGGCCCTGTCAAGACTCTTTTGCCGCCGCATGCCTCCGGAAGCAGTGCCCCCCGCAGGCGCGGCGCGGTGCTCATCTGCTCTTGCGGGACCCGCGATTATCGGACTGGACCATAGGTAACGTACATTTATCACGGAGAAATAGCGGAATTCTCCCGGAACGGTCGTCTTCCGGCAGGGGTTCTGCACCGCCGGGCTGAGTCGTCCCGCAGGGGAGAATGGCATTGACCTGCGGTTTTTTCATATTATATTAAAGCAACGAAGCTTATCGGCGAGGAGCGCAAGAGAGATGGGCAAGGAGCGGATACCGGTTACACCCGCCATTCTGGCCATGAAGCGAAACGGCCTCACCTACACCCTGCGCCCCTACCGGTACGAGGAGCACGGGGGCACCCGGGTGTCGGCGCGCGAGCTGGGGGTGGATGAGCATGAGGTCGTCAAGACCCTGGTGATGGAAGAGGACGGAGGGGCGCCGTTCATCATCCTGATGCACGGGGACCGGCAGGTGTCCACGAAGGCCCTGGCCAGGACACTCGGGGTCAAGGCCGTCGCCCCTTGCGACCCCCGGACCGCCGAAAAGCACACCGGCTACCGGGTCGGGGGCACTTCCCCCTTCGGGACCAAGAAACCGCTCCGGATTTTCATGGAAGAGGGGATCGCCGGCCTGCCCCGCATCCTGATCAACGCCGGCAGCCGGGGGCTCCTGGCAGAGATGGCGCCGGCGGAACTGATCCACGTCCTGAAACCCGTCCTGGTGAAGGTGGCTGTATGAAAGACAATCAGATGGTGATCCGCTGCCTCAACTGCGGAACGAAGAATCGCATTCCCCCCGAGCGGCTCCACGATAGACCGCTTTGCGGCAAGTGCGGCGCTACGATGGACGAGATGATCATCCGCTGTCTCGAATGCGGGACCAAGAACCGGATGCCGGAAAACCGCCTCTCCGACCGGCCGCTCTGCGGCCAGTGCGGCAACCTGCTGGTCGCCACGGGCGATCAGGGACGTCCCTTCGCGGTGACCGACGCCACCTTCGACCGGGAGGTCCTCTCCTCCCCCGGCTCGGTCCTCGTCGACTGCTGGGCCCCCTGGTGCGGCCCCTGCCGGACGGTGGCGCCGGTCCTCGACGAGCTGGCGGCCAAGTACGCGGGCGGGATCCGGATCGCCAAGCTCAACGTCGATGAAAACCCGGTGACCGCGTCGCGGTACGGCATCCGCAGCATTCCGACGATGCTCCTGTTCAAGGACGGCGACCTGGTCAACAGCCTGGTCGGTGCCCTGCCGAAAGAGACCATCGAAGGGCACCTCAGGTCCATCATGAAGACCAACTGACCGACGAAGGGACAGGAGCGATGACCGCACCCGAACTCGAGCGTTCTCTGGTCTACCACTGCCGCGTCTTCGACGTGTACGAAGGGGACGTCCGCCTGCCCGACGACAGGATCGCCCGGCAGAGCTGGATCGACCACCGTCCCTGCATCGCCGTCGTCCCGGTGAACCCCGCGGGTAACCTCGTCCTGATCAACCAGTACCGGCACGCCACCGGCGGGATGATCGTGGAGATCCCCGCCGGTAACATGGACCGGGAGGGGGAGACGGTGGAGCAGTGCGTTCAGCGGGAACTCGCCGAGGAGACGGGTTTTCAGGCGGGCAGGCTCGTCAAACTGTTCGAAGGATACCTGGTGCCCGGATACTGTAACGAGTACATGCACTTCTTTCTCGCCCTGGACCTCCGGCCGGCGACGCTTCCGGCCGACGAGGACGAGTACATCCAGACCATGACGGTCCCCTTCAGCGAGGCCCTCCGGATGATCAAGGAAAAGGAGATCATCGACGTGAAGACCGCGCTCGGCATCCAACTGGCCCGTGCCTACCGGGAAGAGGCGGCCCGGGAGGGCGTGCGCTCGCCGAGCCTCAGCGCAGCAGACGCTCCCGTTTCTCCAGTTCCACCTCCAGGGCCTTGAGCCGCCCGAGGTCCCGCTTCAGCCGCTCGTTCTCCTGGGTAAGCGCCGCCGTCTCCCTCAGGAGCCGCTCCGTCAGCTCCTGAACCTTGCGGTTCAGGGCTTCGTTCTCCCGCATCGCTCCGGTCCGTTCCGTGCGGATCTGCTCCGTCATCAGCCGGTCCCACCGGCTTTCCTGGCGCAAGGCGGTGATCTCGTCGATCAGCCGGATGAAGGCCTCCGCGGCCGCCCGGCAGCGCCCCTGGGGGTAGCGTTCGCTGAGGCCGGCGAATACGCCGCGGGCCTTGGCCATCTCCGCCCCGTCCGATTGGTTGAGGAGCGCCCCCCCTGCGAAAAGCAGGTCGCAATCCTCGACCGGAGGGGAGACAGGGGCAGGCGCCTCCCTGGCGGCGGACTGCTTCGCGGGCTTCGCGACGGCGCTCTCCTGTTCCGCTGCCGGCGGCGCGGCGGCGCACCCCGCAAGGAGCACGAGCACTGCCAGCCGCAGGGGGGTTGTCCGCAGTCGGTTCATTCGCCTTGGAGGTCCTTCTCCGTCACGTAGTTGCTCCCGGGGAGCGTCTTGGCGTACTCTTTCAGCCGGGCGGCCGCTTCGGCCATCTCGAGGGGACCTGCGAACCGGGAACCGTCGTCGGTCACGATGGCGATCGTCACGCTGAGCAGCGGAAAGGCCTGCTCGACCCCCTTCCGGTCCCTTCCGACGAAGAATCCCCGGTCGCGGTCCGCTTCGCTGTAGTACCTCCCCATCCGCGCGGCAAACCCGGCAACGATCCGTCCGCAGAGCTCCTCCGCCCGTCCCGGCAGGGCGAGGATCACGAAATCGTCCCCGCCCACATGGCCCAGGAAGTCCTCCGGTGTCCCCCCTTCCCGCATGGTTTCGGCAAGGAGACCGGCGACATCCTTGATCACCTCGCTGCCCCAGGCATAGCCGTAGTTATCGGCAAAGGGCTTGAAGTTGTCAAGGTCAACGTGGCAGAGCGCGAAGGGGCGTTTCGCCTCCCGTCGGTTGATGATCTCCTGCTCGATCGCCCGGTTCCCCGGAAGCCCCGTGAGCGGGTTCGCGTCCAGGCTGCGTTCTTCGAGGACCTTGAGCCGCCGGCTCATCACCCCGAAGGCGTGGGCGAGGCTGCCGATCTCATCGCGGCGGTCCGTACGGAAATCGTAATCGAAATTCCCCTCGGCGATCAGGCCGGTCGCCCGTTCGAGCCGGCGGAGCGGCCGGGAGATGTTGGTGGTGACGAGCAGGACCAGCGCGAGCCCCACCACCAGGCTCACGGCGCTGAGCGCGACCGTCAGCCGCGTGGCCGCGACGCCCCGCTCCCTGATCTCGTTCAACCGCACATCGATTGCCTGCTCGGCGCTCTTCTGGAGGCCCCGGAGGTGAAGGGCCATTTCGTCGATCGCGGCCCTGCCGCTCGTTTCGGAAATCGCCTGCGCGGCGTCGTCGTTGCCGCCCCCGATCAGCTCGACCTCCCGGGAAAAGACCTCGGCGTACCGGCCGTGCAGCGGGGTGAGCTTAGCGAGCGCCGGCGCGGCCCCGGGGAAGCTGTTGCGCCGCAGCTGTTCGAGCACGCCGTTGAACTCCTGCGCGCGGGAACGGAACATCTCCGCGAAGGCCTGGTCCCGCAGCACCAGGTAGCGCCGCTCGGAATTCTGCTGGGCGATCAGGGTGTCGATCAGCTTCTTGCTGAGATCGACGACCGCCACATCCTCGCTGATAATCCGGTAGGCGGTCTCGTGCAGTTGCCGCAGGCTGAAGATGGCGTAGGCGCTGGCAAGGACGGTGAGCAGCGCCATCGCCAGATAGCTCAACAGCAGCTTACGGTATATGGTCAGCTTCATCGGGCCCCCGAGAACCGCACCCGGTATCACGCGTGCAGTGAATCCGCCGGCACGCACATTCCCCGCGGGTTGCCGCAGGGAGGTCTTGATTGAGTAGCATACCCGCCGGGTGTTATGCAAAGGGGTTTTCCGGAAACGATCGCTGCGGCGCCGAAAAAAAGCCCTCCCCTTTTGGCAGCCGATCTGCTACATACCACCCGCTTGCTGCCCCGCGGGGCGGGGTCGAGGCGCGGGAACGAATCGAGCGGCAGGGATACGGGGGATGGACGAAACGCGGGATTATCGCGGGCTGCTCCGCGAGGGAATCAGGGCCGGCCTGAGGCGCGGCTGGAGCGGGTATCTCTGGATGATGAAGATCATCCTCCCGATCTCGCTTCTCACCGCACTGCTCGACTGGAGCGGCCTGTTGAACCATCTGGATTTTCTGCTCACGCCCCTGATGGGGTTTCTGAGCCTCCCGCCGAGCGCCGCGCTGCCGCTCATCGCCGGCATGCTGAGCTCGGTGTATGCGGGTATCGCCGCGATGGCCGTCCTCCCCTTCAGCGCGGCCCAGATGACGCTGATGGCCGTGTTCATCCTGATGTGTCACTCGCTGCTCCAGGAGGGGATCATCCAGGGGCAGTCCGGCATCCACCCATTGAAGGCAACCCTGGTCCGCTTTGTCGCCGCCGTGGTTACGGTCCTGCTGATCGCCCCCTGGGTGGGGAGCTCTCCGGAGATGCCCGCGCCGACCGGCGGCATTGCCGCCGGTCAACCGGCATTCGCGCAGATGCTCCGCCACTGGGCCGGGACGACGCTGATGCTCGCGGTCAAGGTCTTCTTCATCATCATGGCCCTGCTCATCTTCCTGGAGTGCCTCAAGTCCTTCGACCTGGTCGAGGGGCTCGTCCGCTCCCTGGGCCCCTTCCTGAAGGTGATGGGCCTCGACCAGCGGGTGGGGTTCCTCTGGATGACCGCGGTCATCTTCGGCCTCTCCTACGGCGGGGCGATCATCGTGGAGGAGGCCAAGAGCGGCCACCTGAGCCGCGACGAGCTGGAGATCCTGCATCTCTCCATCGGGATGAACCACTCGATGGTCGAAGACCCGCCCCTGTTCCTGCCGATGGGGATCCACCCGCTCTGGATCTATCTCCCCCGTCTGGTCATGGCCATCGTCACCGTCCGGCTGCTCCGGCTCTGGCAGCGCTTCCGCGCAGCCGCCTGAGCGTTGCCGCGTCCGCGCCCGCTGAGCCTCGCTGGAGCCGGCGACGGCTCCGCGGGCAGCGCAGAGCGATGCGGCCTCAGCAGAGGCTCACCTTCAGGATGGAGAAGTCATCGTCGAGGGTTTCCCGGCCGCGCATCCGCTGGAGGAAGGGGTACAGGGCCTCGACCTCCTCGGCCTCCTCCAGGGGATGGGGAAGGAGATAGGCCCCCAGCTCTTCCACCGTCCACATCTGCCCGTCCGCACGATCCACCTCGTACGCCCCGTCGGAGAAAAGGTACAGGCGCGCCGGAGACGGCAGGGCGATGGCGCCGCCCTGATAGGTCGAATCGGGCATCCCGCCGATGAAGAAATTCGGGGTGATGAGCGGATGGATCCCGCCGTCCATCAGCAGCAGCGCCGGGGGGTGGCCCCCGCTGGCGTAGCTGAGCACCCGGGTGGCGCGGTTGAACACGCCGTACCAGATCGTGAAGTACAGTCCGTTGTGGTCTTCCATCGGGAAGGCGCCGTTGAGGGAGGTCAGGACCTGTTCCGGGACCGTGAAGTCCGTGTTCCGCAGGCTCTGGCTGCGCAGGACATTCAGGGCGGAAACCGAGAGCAGCGCAGCGCCGACCCCGTGGCCGCAAACGTCCAGGAGGTACATGGCGAACCGCTCCTCGTCGATCCAGTGGTAGCCGAAGCAGTCGCCGCCGAGCTGGGTGGAGGGGACGTAGCGCCAGCGGGCCTGGATCGCCCCGGCGGTGATGGGCGGCGGCAGGAGCGAGACCACGTAGTCGGCGGCGATGGCCAGCTCCGAGGCCAGGGCCTGCTGGCTCGCCAGGAGGGCGTCGTAGGCCTCGTTGCGCTGGAGGAGGTTGATGTACGCCGCGGAGTGGTAGCGGATCCGCGCGATCAGCTCGACCGAGTCGGGGAGCTTCACCAGGTAGTCGTTGGCCCCCCGGGCGAAGGCCTCCGCCTTGGTGGCGGGCTCCTCCTTCGTGGACAGGACGATCAGCGGGATATGCCGCAGCCGGGGGTGGGACCGGAAGAACTTGACCAGGGTCATCCCGTCGATCTCCGGCATGACGAGGTCCTGGAGGATCACCGTGGGCGAGACGTCCAGGGCCTTCTGGAGCGCCTGGCTGGGGTCCGCGCAGTAGTGGAAGGTGATGTCCGGCTCCGCCTCCAGCATCCGCTTCACCGCCGCTGCGACGATCGCCTGATCGTCGATCAACAGGACCGTGATGCCGTGCTCGGTGAGCGTGGCCGCCAGGGGTGCCGTTTCCGGTATGGTCATGAGCGGGGATCCTTTCGGAAGGGTTCGGCATGGCCGGGATGCGGGGCAAATCTCCGGCGGATGGCCCCGGCGATCTGATTGAGGGGAAGGATCTCGACCGCGGCGTCGATCTCCGCGGCGGCGGCCGGCATCCCGTAAACGACGGAACTCTTCTCGTCCTGGGCGATGGTGTGCCAGCCGGCCTTCCTGAGGGCCGCCAGCCCCTGGGCGCCGTCCCGACCCATACCGGTCAGGAGCGCCGCCACGTCCCGGCGCGGCCAGTGGTTCACCAGGCTGAGGAAAAAGGCGTTCACCGAGGGCCGGTAGGGGTAGTCCCGCGGCTCGGGGGTGTAGTGGAGGGCCAGGTCCGCGCCCAGGACGAGGTGATCGTCCGTGACGGCCAACAGGACCTTCCCGGCCGCGGGGTGCATCCCCTCCCGGGCCGCCTCCACCGTGAGCGGCGTATGGGAATCGAGCCAGTCCGCCATCCCCCGGCCGAACTTGGCGTCCACGTGCTGGACCACGACGAGGGCGGCCCCCAGGTCCGCCGGCAGGGCCGCCAGGAGATCCGCCAGGGCCTTCGGCCCGCCCGTCGATGCGCCGATGGCGACCAGCGGCGGCGCGGCGCGCCTTCCGCCGGGTGCGGGGCCACCCCCCTGCGGGGCTGCCGGGGGCTTCTGGAGAAGCTTTTCGATCGTGGCGATCTTCTTGACGAGCGCCCGGCCGCCCTCGCTTCCCGGCCCGGAGGCGGGCAGGGCCACGGCATCCAGGGCCCCGCTCCCCATCGCCGCGAAGACCCGGGCGGCGTTCTTCTCCACGGTGTCGGTCACGATCAGGATGGCGCAGGGGGTCTCCTTCATGATCCGGGCCGTGGCCCGGACCCCGTCCAGGACGGGCAGGTCCAGGTCCATCAGGATCAGGTCCGGCCGGTCCCGACGGCACTTCTCCAAGGCCTCCGGGCCGCTTGCGGCCACCCAGGCCAGGGCGTGGCCGGCCGGCGAGGCGATCAGCTTCTTCAGCAGCTCGGCGGCGGCAGTCTGGGCGCTGGCGATGGCGATCCTCATGGCGTCTGTGCCTCCCCGATCAGGTCGCGGACGACCTTGAGCAGCGTCTCGTCGTGGAAGCTGCCCTTGGTCAGGTAATAGTCGGCCCCCGCCTCCAGCCCCCGCAGGCGGTCCTCTTCGCGGTCCTTGTAGGAGACGATCATCACCGGCAGGTCCCGGAGGAGGGGGTCGGCCTTGATCTTGCGGACCAGCTCGATCCCGTTCATCCGCGGCATGTCCACGTCCGAGACGACCAGGTCGAAGGCGCCGGCCCGGAGGGTGTTCCAGCCGTCGATCCCGTCCACGGCCACGCTGACCTCGTATCCCTCCGTCTCCAGGAGCTTCCGTTCCACCTCGCGCACCGTCAGGGAGTCGTCCACGACCAGGATCCGCTTGCCTTTCCCGGGTTGGCGATCCCCGCCCGGCGCGCCCACCTTGCGGGGACGGCCGTGGGCGAGCAGCTGGTCGATCGACCGGACCAGGTCGTCCACGTCCAGGATCAAGACGGGCGAGCCGTCCTCGAGGATGGCCCCGGCGCTGATGTTGGCGAGCTTTCCCAGGCGGCTGTCGAGGGGACGGACCACCAGGTCCCGCTGGCCGAGGAATCGATCCACCACGAGCCCGAAGCGGTTCAGCCGGTCGCTGAAGACGAGCAGGTGGCAGGGGTCGGTCCCCCCGGCGGGATGGGGGAGCCGAAAGAGCTGCCGGGCGTCCACGATTCCGATGTTCTCCCCGTCGAGGCTGGTGAACTGCCGGTCTTCGACGACGCGCAGCGATCCGCAGGGGACCTGGAGGAGGCGGTCGATCCGGGTGAGCGGCATGGCGTAGGTTTCGGCTCCGATCTCGACGAGGAGTGTCCGGACGACCGACAGGGTCAGGGGCAAGAGCAGGACGAAGCGGGTCCCCGTGCCCTCGACGGACTCCACGCGCACCGACCCGCCCACCTCCTGGGCCATGGTGAACACCACGTCCAGGCCGACCCCCCGCCCGGAGATCTCCGTCACCTTCCCTGCCGTGGTGAACCCGGGGAGGAAGAGAAACTCCAGCAGTTCGCCCTTCGTCAGCCCCGCGGCCATGTCCGGATGGACGAGCCCCCGTTCCACGACCTTCGCCCGGAGCCGCTCGAGCGCGATCCCCCGGCCGTCGTCCGCCACGACGATGTTGAGCATCCCGGCCACGTGCCGGGCCTCGACGGTCAGCCGCCCCTCGGCCGGCTTACCCGCCCGCCCGCGCTCCGGGGGTGTCTCCAGGCCGTGGTCCAGGGCATTGCGGACCAGGTGCGCAAGCGGGGCCTCCAACTTCTCCAGGATGTCCCGGTCCACCGGCGTCGCCTCACCGAGGACCTCCAGGCGGACCCTCTTGCCCAGCTCCCGGGCCGTGTCCCGGACCAGCCGGGCGACGCCGTGCAGACCGTCGGAGAAGGGCTGCATGCGGCTGGCCACGACCTCGTCGTACAGGCGGTGGGCGAGCTTCTCCAGGCGCCGCGAGGAGAGTTCGAAGTCCACCGTGTGGTCCGCCGTGAGGTGATGGATCCGCGCGAACTCGTCGAGAACCTCCCTCAGCCGCAGGACCGTCTCCCGGTCGGCCTCCCGGTCCAGTGCCTCCAGGAGATGCTCCAGACTGCTCGTCAGGGGTGGGAAGGCCTTCTTGATCCTGAGCAGGGCCGGATAGAAGGTCTTGATCGACTGGGTCTGGACCAGACACTCCCCGGCCAGCCCCATCAGCCGGTCGAGGTTTTCCGCCATCACCCGGACGATGCCGCCCTCTCCCCGTTCCGGGGCCGCCGGCCGGGGGATCTCCTCCGCGCCCGAAGCGGGTGTCGCGGCTGCCTCCGCGGCCGGCGGGGGACTACCCGGCGCACGAATCGGGGCCGCAGAAGCCGGGGATGGCCCGGGGGGCGGCGCCGGGGCGCACGGCGGATCCGTCTGCCCTGCCAGGGAAGCGCGGATCTCCCGGGCCATCCGGTCGAACTCGGCCTCCCGCTCCGCGATCCAGCCGGGGATGGCGGTTGCCTCGCGGCGGGCCATGGCGGCGTACTGGTCGTTCCCCTTGAGCAGCAGGTCCACGTGCTCGCCTGTCAGTACCAGCGTTTCCTTCTGGACCGCAGCCAGGAGGTCCTCCATGGCGTGGGCAAGGCTGACCGCCTGGGTAAGCCCCACGATCCGTGCAGCCCCCTTGAGGGAATGGGCCGCCCGCATCAGGGGTTCGATGCGCTCCGGGGCCTGATTCGCCTCGGCCTGGACCAGCCCCTCCTCCAGGACGCGGGTGTGGTTCTCCAGCTCCACCTTGAGCAGGTCCAGGAGCAGCGGATCGAAGCTGGCAGCGGAGGGTGGGCTCATGGGGCGAGACTCCTGGTCAGGGCGGCGAACAGCTTCTCCTCGGCGATCAGGCCGATGGTCCTGTCCTCCCCGGGGAAGATGCCCGCGGTGAGCGCCCGGACGGACTTGGCCGCCGTAGCCGGGAGCCCCCGCAGGGCCTCCGGCGGGAAGCGGCGCACGCCCAGGACTTCGTCGGCGGCAAAGGCAAAGCGGTGTCCCTGACGGGCGACGACGACGAGGCGGGGGTAGGCGGTGCGGCCGACCGTGCCCGTTTCCCCGGCGGGGATCTCCATCAGGGCCGCCAGCGACATACAGCAGATCAGCTCCCCGTTCACGTTGACGATCCCCGTGAACACCTCACCGGTCCTGAGGGGGATGCTGTGCGGCGGGACCGTCTCGGCCGCCTCCTGGAAAAAGACGGTCTTGAGCGCCAGGAGCTCCGGCCCGAGGCGAAAGACGACGACCGACAGGGTTTCCGCCTCCGCTTCGTCTTTCGGAGCGGCCAGGAGCTTCGCCAGCTCTTCGGGATAGTCCCGGGGGGACTGGCGGTCCAGGAGGCGGCGTCCCGCCGCGGTGTAGACAGGGCAGTGCCGGCAATGGCCCAGGCCGGCCAGTTCCGGGCAGCTCTTGTCGCCGAACACGCCCGTTTCCTTCCAGCAGGCGCTGCTAAGGCCCGGCTGTTCCATCGAACCTCCCTTCCTGCATCTCGGCCCGGCGGCGGTACGTTCGGGCCTTCCGGTCGTTTCCCTGCCGCCGGTACAGCAGGCTCACATGGATCAGGCTCTCGTAATGGTCCGGGGCGAGCGAGAGGGCCTGGAGGTAACACCCCTCCGCCTCCCCGGGCCGGCGGGCCGCCTCGTTGATCAGCCCCAGGAGGCAGTAGAGGTCGGCATGGGGGCGCTCGCGCAGGTGGCGCCGGCAGAGGGCTTCAGCCTCGGCGAGGCGGCCCCGGTCGGCCAGGGCGAGGGCCTCGGCGTGCCGGGAGCCAGCGCCACCCGCCGGGGCAGAGGGGGCGGCGGTCCGGGGGGGGGTTCCCGGCGCGGGAGCCGGGCGTCTCCCGGGCGGGCAAATCGGCACGCCGGCCGCACGCGGGACAGCGGCAGGCGCCGGCCCCGCGGCGGAGCGCCGCGGCTGCGGACCGCCTTTGCCGGCACCCGCCGCGACCGGCCCGCGGCGGCAGGCGAAGGCCCGCGCGTGGCGGACCGCGGTGAACCCCTCCTGCCGGAGGATCCCCGTCTCGGCGTGGCCGGTGAACAGAATGCCGTCCGGGGCCAGCAGGCGCTCGACGTTCGCCAGCAGCTGCCGCCGGGCGGCAGCGGTCAGGTAGATGAAGATGTTCCGGCAGAAGATGACGTCGTAGGGCCCCGCGGCGGCCAGGAAGTCCGGACGGATGAGGTTCCCGCGGTAAAACCGGACCAGCCCTGCCACTCGCTCCGCGAGTCTCATTCCCCGGGGGGTCGGACGGAAGAAGGCCTCCCGGGCGGCCTCCAGGGGCTGCCGGAACGAGTCCCGGCCGTAGAGGGCCTTTTTCGCGCAGGTCAGGGCCCTCCGGCTGATGTCCGCCGCGTCCAGGGTGAACCGTTCGGCCGCCAGACCGGCCTCCAGCAGGGTCATGGCGATCGAATAGGGCTCCTCGCCCGTGGAGCAGGGGGCCGACAGGACCCGGAGCGGCCGGTCCGGGTGGCCGGGGAGCCATTCCCGCTCGAGGAATCGCCGCAAAAAAACGAAGGGCTCGGAGTCGCGGAAGAACCACGTCTCCGGAACGACCAGCTCCTCCAGGAGCCGTTCGGACTCTTCCGGGGACGCGGCCAGGAGCGCCAGGTAGGCATCTGCCTCTGCGGCGCCGGAGCGTTTCACGGCCGCGGCGATGATCCGCTCGACGCTGCGCCTGCCGAGGGCTTCTCCCTCCAGCCCCAGTGTATCGGCGCACCATTTTTCCACAGCAGCACCGGTATCCATCATCCGTCCTCAGCCGCGGTAAACAGGGCCGCCCGCAACTCCGGCGTCAGCAGGTCTTCGACCCTGACCCGCAGAATCGCCCCGCCCGGGCGGAGGCAGATACCGCCCAGGTAGGGGGCCGCGGCCAGGTTGACCCCGAGGGGTTGAACGTCGCCTTCCGTACAGCTGACCGTCTCGGTCACCCGCTCGGCCATCAGCCCCAGGACCCGGTGCCCCCCCGCCCGGTCCGGGTAATCGGTCAGGATGATCCGCGTGCTGAAGAAGGGGCGCGAGGCGATGCCGGTGATGAGGGCCGTCAGGTCGACGACCGGAACCGGCGTTCCGCGGTAGTTGATCAGGCCCGCCACCGCGGGGCCGGCATGGGGAAGCTCCCGGAAGGTGACCCGGGGGACCACCTCGATCACTTCCGCCACGTCCAGGCCGTAGCGGTCGTTTCCCGCCTGAAACTGAAGCAGCAGCATCTCTCTTTCCCTAGGAGCTGATCCGGAAGCGCGCAACCTCCCCCTGCAGCCCCTGGACGGCGTCGTTGAGCTGCTCCGTGGCCGACTTGAATTCGCCGAGCGATTCGCGGGTCTGCTGGGCCGCCTGGGCGAGCTGGGTCATGGCCTCGTTGATCTGCAGGGCGCCCTGCGACTGGGCGTGCATCCCCTCCTTGACCGCGTCGAACTGCGGCCCGTGGGACCGCACCTGGTCGATGATCCCGGCAAGCTGGCCGCTCAGGGTGACGACCGCGTCCGCCCCGCTGCGCACCTCATCGGCGAATTTGTCCATCTCCATCACCCCCGAGGAGACCGAGGACTGCATCTCCTTGACCACGTGCTCGATGTCCTGGGTGGCGATGGCCGTCTGGTCGGCCAGGCGGCTCACCTCGCGGGCCACGACGGAGAACCCCTTCCCGAACTCCCCGGCCTTCTCCGCCTCGATTGCGGCGTTCAGCGCCAAGAGGTTGGTCTGATCGGCGATCTTGTTGATCGTGGTGACCACGTTGGAGATCTTGTTCGCCCGGTCGTTGATGATGGCGAGCTTCGCCGACACCGAGGAGGTTGCCTGCATCAGGGTGCGCATCGCACCCTCCATTGTGGTGAGATCCTGCCGGCCCAGCTCGGCCATACCGATCGTGGCGCCGAGGTTGCCGCTCACCCCGTCCATCGTGGCGACGAGCTCCTCGGCCGTGGCCGAAATCTGACGGCTCGTGGCATTGACCTCGGTGGTGGAGGCGGCCTGCTCGGCCACCGTGGCCTCGAGCTGGCGGGCCGAGGCGGCGATCTCGGTCGCGGAGGTGGTGACCTGGATCCCCGACCGCTGGACCTGGCCGATCAGGGAATCGAGGTTCCCCGTCATGGTCTGGAAGGCGGCCAGCAGTTCCTTCGTCTCGTCCTGATCCCGGAAGATCAACGCGTCGGGCGCGGGGTTGAGGAGCTTCGCCGGCAGTTCCTGGAGCTCCTGCCTGGCCTGCTGGACGTTGCCCTCGGCGATCCCCTTGGCGAGTTTCGTCGTGATCCCGAGCGGCCGGATGATGCGTCTCCCGAAGAGCACCGCCAGGACGATGACCAGCGTCAGGATCAGGGTCGCCGTGAGAAAGAACTCGCGCTGAAGCCGTTTGATGACGCCCTGCAGGCGGGTGATCGGGACGTGGTAGTCCTCCTCGTAGGTGCCGGCCGAGATCACCCAGTCGAAGGGGGCGAAGTAGAGGGCGGCCGACACCTTCTTGCGCGGGGCCGAATCGCCGATATTCTGCCAGTGATAGGTCTGGGAGAAGACCTCGCCCTTCTTCCGCTTCATCGACTGCCTGACCATCTCCTGCACGAAGAGGCCGCCGTCGGCATCCTTGGCATTCCAGATGTTCTCCCCGTCCCGTTTGCCGCCCTGGGAGATGATGTACCGTCCCCGCTGCTCCCCGCTGCCGCCCACAACGGCGACATAACCGGTCTTGCCCACCTTGGTGCTCATGATGACCCTGCGCAGGGTGTCGACGGATTCGAGCTTCTCGCCGATGAAGATCAGCCCGATGACCTTGCCCTGGCCGTCCTTCAGCGGCTCATAGGCGGTCAGGTACCACGTGTCCACTATGTAGGCGTACCCCCGGGAGGAGATGCCCTTCATTGCGTTGGCCACGACCGGACTCGGCGTCCCGTCGGGTCTCTGGGCCGGGATGTACGTCCCGATCGCCCGTTTCTTGTCGGCGTTCTCCAGGGTGCTGGCCACGCGGAGCATATCCCCCTCTTCGGTCATCCGCTGGAAGATCGTGCAGCCCGCGCCGGTGAAACCCGCGACCAGGTCGACGATGGGGGTCGCCGTGCCGGTATCGCGGTTCTGCCCGAGCCAGGTCTTGCCGATCAGCATCTTGGGCAACCGAACGGTCCTGCTCTCCTGGGTGAATTGGTTGACCGCTTCCCACGTGACCGACTCCGCGGAGAGGCTCACCGTGTTGTGCTGTTTGAGGAGTTCCTCCGCCAGCTTCAGGTCGTTGCTGATCTTCTGCTGAATCAGATCGTTTGCCGTCTCGCAGAGGCCGTAGACATCCGCGGCGATCTGGGCGATGTTCGTCATGGCCAGCGACTGGAGCTCATTGGCCGCCACCTGGGCTACCGAGGTCTGGAATCGGTCGACCAGTACGAAGATGGCCAGGACCGGCAGCATGGCCGCCAGGATGGCCAGGGCCACCACCTTGCGCTTCAACGTCAGTCTGACTTTCAGCATGTACCCTCCTTGGGCGCCGGCACCGCCCGGCGAGTCGCGGGGAGAAGCGGAAAAACCTGTTTCTTAATGGCAGTTTACTCAAGGGGCGCGTAAGTATAAGAAAGGGACGCCCTGCTGTCAACAACCATTTGATCCCGCGGATAAGGTCTCCTTGCCCCTGAACGGAACTTCTGCTATACATCGTCACGAGCCATGCGGAGGATTTCTTTTGGGGAACGGCAAGGGGATCCGGTGTCTTGTCCGTTCCGCTACGCCGAACAGGGGAGGACGTATGATCTACAATGAAGATTTTGAGACGCTGCCGCGCGAGGTGATGGAAACCCTGCAGCTCAAACGGCTCAAGCAGGTCGTCCAGCGGGTGTACCATACCGTGGGGTTCTACCGGAGGAGCTTCGACAATGCCGGGGTCCAGCCGGACGATATCACCTCCCTTGACGACCTGAAGAAGTTCCCCTTCACCACGAAGCAGGACCTCAGGGACAACTATCCCTTCGGCCTGTTCGCCGTGCCGATGAGCAGCGTCGTGCGGCTCCACGCCTCCTCCGGGACGACGGGGCGCGCGACCGTCGTCGGGTATACGCGGCGGGACATCGACACCTGGTCGGAGCTGATGGCCCGCTGCCTCGTCGCTGCCGGGGTGACGAAAAACGACATCCTCCACAACGCCTACGGATACGGGCTGTTCACCGGTGGTCTGGGGGTGCACTACGGGGCCGAAACGCTGGGGGCGAGCGTCATCCCCATCTCCGGCGGCAACACGAAGCGGCAGATCATGATCCTCCAGGACTTCGGCCCGACGGCGATCTGCTGCACCCCCTCCTACGCCCTTAACCTTGCCGAGCAGGGCAGGGCGATGGGGGTCGACATGAAGGCGCTCAAGCTCCGGGTCGGGATCTTCGGGGCCGAACCCTGGAGCGAAAAGATGCGCGCCGAGATCGAGGACGCACTGGGCCTTGCCGCGCTCAACATCTACGGGCTGTCGGAAATCATGGGCCCGGGGGTGGCGATGGAGTGCATCGAAGACCGGCAGGGGATGCACATCTTCGAGGACCATTTCCTCGTGGAGGTGATCGACCCGGCGACCGGCGAGGTCCTCCCGCCGGGCGAACCGGGGGAGCTGGTGTTCACCACCCTCACCAAGGAGGCCTTCCCGCTGATCCGCTACCGGACGCGGGACATCTCCCGCCTGCTGCCGGAACCCTGCCGCTGCGGCCGGACGCACATCCGGATGGACCGCATCACGGGACGCAGCGACGACATGCTGATCATCCGGGGGGTGAACGTGTTCCCCTCCCAGATCGAGGCGGTGCTGATGGGGGTGGAGGGGCTGGGTCCCCACTATCAGATCATCGTAGACCGGGAGGAAAACCTCGACACCCTCGAGGTCCAGGTGGAGGTCAGCGAAAAGCTCTTCGCCTCCGGCGACGAGGTGAAGGTCCTCCAGGGCACGGAACGGCGCATCGTCAAGGACATCAAGGATTACCTCGGGATCTCCGCCAAGGTGAAACTGGTCGAGCCGAAATCCCTCCAGCGGTTCGAAGGGAAGGCGAGCAGGGTGCAGGACCGGCGCCGGATCTGAGGCGCATCTGCGGTTAACGGAGGGCGGCACGGCTGCGGGCGCGGAGCCGCCTGCACCAGGGAGAGCAGAACGAGAGGGGGCCGGCGATGAAGGTAGAACAGCTGTCGATATTCCTGGAGAACAAACCGGGGGCGCTCGAGGAGGTCACCCGCATCCTGAAGGAGGCCGGGATCAACATCCGGACCCTGTCGTTGGCGGATACCTCCGACTTCGGCATCCTCCGGCTGATCGTCGACGACGTCGACCGGGCGAGCCAGGTCCTGAAGGAGCAGGGGCTCCGGATCAACCGGACCATCGTCGTGGCCGTCGAGGTCCCGGACCGGCCGGGGGGGCTGCACAGCATCCTGGCGATGCTCTCGCAAAACGGGATCAACGTGGAGTACCTGTACGCCTTCGTGGAGCGGAGCGGCGAGCACGCCGTGATCATCTTCCGGTTCGACGCGCCGGACAAGGCGATCGATGTCCTCCAGAAGAACGGGATGACCGTGCTGGCAGGGGCGAAGCTCTACGGCCTGTAGGTTCACCGGCGGCGGCTGCGAGAGCTCACATCTTCGTACTGATCCATGCAGACAACTGAATCGGAGGAGCCAGGTACCTGTGGGAATGCACGCAGCGTGGTTTCGGATCATCGTTTCTCTTCTTCTCGGTTCAGCGCTGCTGGTCAGCGGGTGCAGTAACGGAGACGACCAGGCGAGCCGGACCCCTCCGCATCCCCCCACCAGCTTCGTCGAGGATCTGGCCACGTCCGTCATCGTGGAGATGGGGATGAGCGCCTGGGAAAAGGGGTGCCAAGACGGCAATACCTTCGATTGCAAGATACTCTTCAGCAAGGAGCACGGCGAGTATGACGATGCGGAGGTCAAGCAGAAGCTGGATGGCATGAACGATAAGCTGGATACCATAAACCTGGCCATGGGTCAGATCCAGCAAAAGGTTGATAACCTCGCGGGCCTGCTGAAAGTGACGGCCGAAGACCTGAAGGTGGACAGCAAGCAGAATTTCCTGACCCAGTACGAAGTCCCGGTCCGCTCCGCCTACGACGCCTTCAAGAAGGCTGACTTCAGGTCCAGTTCTCCCGACGAAGTGGCGAACTTCTGCACCGAGGTCATGACCTTTCCCCTCAACAGCCAGTATCAGTACAACGTGCCCCAGAACCTCGAGATGATCCACGGCAACCTGATCGATGAATCCGGCGGGGGGAATGGCCTCTTTGACAAACTGGACAGCTTCTTCGCCGCGAAGTGGACTTCCCCGGTTTCCGCGGGCGATGCGGAAAATACGTATAATTACCTCGAAAAATCCTTCGGCTTTGTCCTCGGGGACCAGGCCAAGGGGGTCGCCGTCATCGCGGCGTGTTACAAGTACTATGAGAAGCATCCCGAGGCGATGCAGGATATCCACCTCGACGAAAGGACGCTGGAAGAATACCTGGCCAAGAAGTACCGGCCGAACGTCGAGGCGCAGGTGCAGAGATTTCTGGGATCCGTGGAGAAGTTCATCGCCC
The DNA here is from genome assembly GCA_903928915.1 of uncultured Syntrophobacterales bacterium. Lineage (GTDB taxonomy): Bacteria > Desulfobacterota > Syntrophia > Syntrophales > UBA5619 > JAKAFS01. The sequence continues at coordinate 69,836 of CAIYSL010000015.1, forward strand.
GGGCGACTGATGTCAACAAGGCCGGGGATGACGCACCGTGGTCATGGGTAAGCGCGGTCCTTTTCCGGGCGGACCTGATGGCGACCTGGGTTCGTGTGGCTGCCGGCATCGTACCACAGAATGCCCCGGCTCCTCTCCAATACCCGTTCAGACATCTCGTGGTCAGGGTCGCGGGGGAGCCGGATCGGGTGGCCCTGTTCCATCAGCGGGCCCTCAACGGCGGGCTCGTCTACAAGGGTTTCCCGGTCCCACCGGACCCGAACGTCATGGGACCTGACGGTAACAGTGCAGAAGTTCGGCATTGGGCAGTAGGCCCCTACCTCCAGTTTCCCGTTCACCTGGATTTGCCGCAGGACGACCTCAAGCGTCTGGGAGCGGTCAAGGCCGCGCGCACGCTGGATATGGTGCGGTTCTCCTATACCAAGCACGACTATTCGCGACCCGAGATCGGGGGAGGATATCTCCACCTGAACAACAACGCCGCTCTCCCGGCATGGCTCGCCGATGTGCCGGTACACGTGTACGCATACGGCCCCGACGGGGCGGTGATTGGGGACATAACCGGCAAGGATCCGCACGATTACATCATCTTCGGACACTCGACCCTGATCTTGAAGGAGACCGCCAATCGGATCGGCAAATGGTCCAAGGTTGCGGCGGGCAGATGCGCCTGGGAATCCGGGTCTGCGTGGAACACCGCCGACATTTCGGTCGCAACCCCGAGATACATCCATCAGTCCATGGATGTGGTTCCCTCGATTCGACTCACCAATGACTGCCGCACCTCCCCTGCGTACTGCTACTGGCGGATAGCGGGAAATGCCTGTTACTCAGTCGGGTTCCAGGCCCAGTACTACTTCGAGGGATGGGGCGATCTTTCCCCGTCGCAAACCGTGCTCGCCTTTGACGGGACCACCACCCAGAGCGCCGCCGTTCCGCAATACGGGACCTACGCGATCGAGACGCATCTGTCACAGACGACTCCTTCGGTGACGGAGAAGGTCTTCTCGCAGGCTGGCAACCTCGGTCCGGTTGCGCCCACCGTCGTATGGAAAGCGGGAGACACCGTCACCGTAGACGTCCTGTCTCGCATAACGTCATCCCTCGACATAACGGTACAGGGATATCAGCCCGACGAAGACAAGTACACATTTCACGGCAGCAACAAGGTCGCGCTCAACAACCTGACGCTGAAGATCGGGCAGTAGACATCCGGCCAACGAGGAACGAGCGGACGGGTTGATCCTCAAGGCGCCCTCTTCTCCAACACCTCGGGATTCACCGGATACAGCGGGCGCTGGCCGGCCAGGACCCGGATCACCTCCTCCACCACCACCCGGTTCCCCCGGCTGCGCGTATCGCGGTTGCCGCCGCCCAGGTGAGGCGAAGCCACCACGTTGGGGAAGCTGAACAGCTCGGCCGTGGTATCGGGCGGCTCCTGGGCGTACACGTCCGTGCCGTATCCGCCGATCTGCCCTTCCCGGAGCGCCCGGACGAGGGCCTCCTCGTTGACGATCGTGCCCCGGGAGTGGTTCACGATCAGCACCGTGGGCTTCATCAGGGCGAACTGCGGCGTGTCGATGAGGTTCCTGGTCTGGTCCGTCAGCGGGAGATGGAGGCTGATGCTGTCGGAAGCGCTGAGCAGGGTCTCCAGGGAGCAGTAGGCCGCCCCGGTGGCGGCCTCGCAGGCCAAATCCCGGTGCCGCTTATGGTACAGCACCTGCATCCCGAAGGCCCGGCACCGGGCGGCCACCCGGCTGCCGATCCGCCCCAGCCCCACGATGCCGTGGGTCTTGCCGGCAAGCTCGCAGTTGTCTTGGATCAGGGCCAGCCGGTCGGCCCACCGCCCTCCTTTGACCGCCCGGTCGCAGCGGACGAGGTTCTTGGCCAGCCCCAGCAGGAGCGTCAGGCAGAACTCGGCCACGGAATCGGAGGTCACATCCGGGACGTTGGTCACCACGATCCCCCGGCTGGTTGCGGCCCGCACATCGACGATGTCCACGCCGACCCCCTGCCGGGCCACGTGCCTGAGCCGCGGGGCTGCATCCAGCAGCGCCGCAGTGATCCGGGGTTCGATGGCCACCAGCAGCGCCGCCGCGTCCGCAAGCTCCCTGAGTAGGGCCGCCGGCGAGCCGTCATCGACCACGACGACCTCTGCAGTCTCCCGGAGCCGGGCCAGAAGCTCCGGCCCCAGCCCAAACCGCGGGGCCACGACCACCTTCTGCATGGGGTGTCCTTTAATTGATGGTGATGCCGGCGTCCTTTACGACCTTCGCCCACTTGCCGATCTCGCGCTGCACATGATCGGCGAGCTCCTGGGGGGTGCCGCCGCTGATGTCCATTCCCATCTGCTCGAGCATCTTGTGGACGTCGGGCTGTTTGAGGATGCGGTTCACCTCGCTGTTCAGCCGGCCGACGACCGCCGGCGGCGTCCCCGCGGGGGCAAACAGACCGTGCCAAGTGGTCGCCTCGAAGCCCGGCACACCCGCCTCGGCGATGGTGGGGAGATCGGGGAACGCCGGCGAACGCTTGGCGGTCGTCACGGCCAGGGGGCGCACCTTTCCCGAGGTGATGTGCTGCTTCACCGACAGGGAGGTGGCAAACATCAGCTGGATCTGACCGGCAAGCAGGTCAACCAGGGCCGGTGCCGCGCTCTTGTAGCCTACATGGACGATCTGGGTCCCGGTCATCCCCTTGAACAGTTCGCCGGCCATATGGGCCACCTGGCCCTGTCCGGAACCGCCGAAGTTGAGCTTGCCGGGGTTCGCCCTGGCGTAGGCGATCAGCTCCTTGACCGACTTGGCCGGGACCGAGGGATGCACCACCAGGATGTTGGGCTGGAACCCGATCAGGACCACCGGGGAGAAGCTCTTGACCGGATCGAACCCGAGGTTCTTGTACAGGCTGAGGTTTGCGCCGAAGGTGGCGTTGTTCCCGGTCACCAGGGTGTAGCCGTCGGCGGGCGCATTGGCCGCCACCTCGGTGGCGATGTTGCCGCCGGCGCCGGCGCGGTTCTCCACGACCACCGGCTGGCCCAGACCGGTGGTGAGCTTCTGGGCCAGGGTGCGGGCGAGGATGTCCGTAGGTCCGCCCGGGGCATTCGGGGCGATCAGGCGGATCGGCTTCGCGGGGTAATCGGCGGCAGCGGCGAACCCGCCCCCCAGGGTGATCACCAGGCCGGCGGCAACCGCGGCCAGCCAACGATTTGTTGCAGCGGATCTCATTTCCTTTCCTCCCTTGTAGCGAATAGTTCTCGTGCCTTCCCCAAGCGGGTCTCGCGGAAACGGAAGCGCATCCGCCACCCACGGCAGGCGTCCCGTTCCGGCCGGGCCCGCTAGAATCCGAACAGACGCGCCGGATTGTCCACGAGGATCCGGCGCCGCTTCTCTCCGTCGGGCACCCAGCGGCCGAAGAAGTTGAACAGCTCCACGGTCCCCACCTTCTCGGCAAAGGAGAGGTGGGGGTGGTCGCTTCCCCAGATCAGCCGGTCGGGCGCCGCCTCGACCAGCGCCGCCAGCATCGGCCCCGCGTCGGCGAACCCCGGGGCCGTGGACATCCGATACAGGCCCGTGAGCTTCACCCAGCAGCGCCCCGCACCGCCCCGCAGCAGATCCAGGAGCTTCTGAAACCCCCGCTGCTGCACCCCCTCCTTGGCCAGGAACATCCCCAGGTGGGCCAGCATGAAGTCGGACTTGAGCCGCCCAAAGACGTCCATCAGCTCCTCGGTGAGCCACCCCGGGGTCAGGAAATCGAGAGCCCAGCCCAGCTCGGCGCAGCGGGCGTCGAGCCGCTCGATCCGGGGCAGCAGGGTGGCGCCGAACCCCGGGTCGGGCGGCTTGATCGGCTTGACGTTGATGCGGACACCGCGCACCCCCGCCGCGTTGAGGGCGGCAAGCTGGGCGTCGGGCACCTCTTCGTCCACATCGACGATGCCGCGGCATCCGGGCAGCTCTGCCATGGCGTCGAGCATGCAGGCGTTGTCGCGGCCGTAGGCACTCGGCTGGACCAGGACCCAGCGCTCGAACCCCAGCCCCCGGGAAAAGGCAAGAAATTCGTCCAGCGGGGCAAGGGGGGGCCGGTAGCGGAGGTCCGTCCCGTAGGGGTACTTCCCGGCGGGGCCGAAGACGTGGAAATGGCTGTCGCAGGACAGCGGGGGCGCCGTGAATTCGGGCGCGATTTCATGGCCGAACGACATAGAGCTCTTCTCCTTGTCAAGACAATTTTTCACCGCGGCGCTCAGAACAACCGGACAGGCGCGAGCCCTGGCTACGGCATCCGCCGGACCCGCACCTCGATCCCGTGCTCGTCCTTCAACAGCGGCTTCAGCCGGGAAACGTCCGTGTCGGTGGTGTGGTAGGGGTACAGCACCTTCGGCTTGAACATCCGCACCGCGTCGGCGACCATCTCCGGGGTCATCGTGTAGGGGAGGTTCATCGGCAGGAAGGCGTAGTCGATTGCCTTCAGGTGCTTCATCTCCGGGATGTTCTCCGTGTCGCCGGCGATGTACACCCGCTTGTCGCCGAAGGTGAGGACGTAGCCGTTGCCGGCCCCCTGCGGATGGTAGGGCACGCCCGGGCTCCGCATGTGGACGAGGTTGTAGGCCGGGACCGCCTCGATCCGGATCCCGGCGACGGTCGTCTCCTGTCCGTTCTTCAGGACGATTCCCCCGGGGAGTTTGTCGGCGCACAGCGGGGTCATGACCACCTGGGTTCCGGCCTTGCTGAGCTTCCCGATCGTATCGAGGTCGAAGTGGTCGAAGTGGTCATGGGCGGCCAGGATCAGGTCGGCCTTCGGCAGCGCGGAAAAATCGCCGAACTGCCCGACCGGATCGTTGTAGATGGCCTTCCCGCCGAACTGGAGCAGCAGCGAGGCGTGGCCGATGAAGGTGACCTTCAGGTCTCCGGCCGCGGTCGGCAGGACGTCCGTTTCGAACTCCCCGGCGGCCCCGGCCGGCGCCGCCGCCATCAGGACCGGCTGCATCATCAGAAATGATATCCCGTTCATGTTGCCCCTCCTTGTGGCAGGTTGATTTGGGCTGTTACCCGCCGGGATCGTTCCCGACAGGGGTGATTATACCGGCAGTGGCCGGCAGCCGTCAATCGGCAACCCGCCGCCATGACCTCCCCACCTCCCCTGCCTGCCCTTGAAACAGCTCCGGGCTGGCGTATAGTGGTGCGGGAGGAGTTCCGACAGGAGGAGACTATGCGAAGTATCATTCTGGCTGTGCTGCTGGCACTGCTTTGGACCTGCCCGTGTCCGGCCGCCGAAAGCGGCCTCACGGAGGGGATGCGGGAGGCGGGCACGGGGATCAAGGAAGCGGCACGGGATATCAAGGAGAAGGGTAAGGAGGCCGGGAAGGCCTTCCGGGAGGAGTCCCGGGAGGTCGGGAAAAAGATCAAGGAAGACGCCACGGAGGTCTCCCGGGGGGCCAAGGAGGGGCTGCGGGAAGCCAAGCAGGAGGCCCGGCAGAAGGGGCGGTCGATCGGCGATTGGTTCCGCGACGCAGGGACCGCAACCGGCGGGGCCTTCCGGCAGCTGGGCCGGGACATCCGGAAGTTCTTCACCGGGAAATAAGGAACACAGCAGCAGCCTACGGTAACCGCCCCTCTTGGCGAAGCCTGGCCAGAATCTGCTGGATCTGGGGGAGCGCCTGGGCAGCGGCCCGCTCCCCCTCGAGGATCGCCTCGTGGCGCCGGTCGAAGTCGCTCGACGGGATGTGGCCCACCCGGGGGCGGATCACCACGTCGGCGTTCTTGAGCTGGCTGGCCGAGATCTTGGCGTACATGATGTCGATCGACTGGAGGATCGTCTCCAGCACCCCCTGGGGGACGGTCCCGGCCACGCCGGAGGAGATGTCCACGGCGATGACCACGTCGGCCCCCGCCTGCCGGGCCGCGTCCACCGCCACCGGGCTTACCACCCCCCCGTCGACGTAGGTCTTCTCCCCGATACGGACCGGTTGGAACACCCCCGGGACCGAGCAGCTCGCCCGGATGGCCTTGCCGGTGTTGCCCGTGGCGAACACGGTCTCCTCGCCGGTCTGGACGTTCGTGGCGACCGCCCGGAAGGGGGTCCGCAGCCGCTCGAGGGGGAGCTGGCCGACCTTGCGGTTGACGTACTGCTCGAGTTTCTCGCCGCGGATGAACCCGTTGTCGGGGATGGTCAGGTCGACCACGTCGTCCTTCTGGAGCTCCAGGGCCATCTTCTGCAGCTGGAACCCGTCAAACCCGCAGGCGTACAGCCCGCCCACGAAGCTCCCCGCGCTGGTCCCCACGACCAGATGGATCGGGACCCGCTGCGCCTCGAGCACCTTGATGACGCCCACATGGGCGAACCCCTTCGACGCCCCGGCCCCGAGGACCAGGGCCACCTTCGCCGGCTTGGGCGGGGGCGGCACGGGCGGGGGGACGGGCTTCGGCATGCAGGAAAGGACAAGCAGGAGGCCCAGGCAAAGGGCCGTCCAACGCAACGTCTTCACTGCTGGTCATTCCCTTCCGGCTCTTCCTCGGCCTGCTCGTCATCCCGGCTGAGGGCCAGTTGGCCATCGGCGGGGAGCTCCTCCTCGGCGGCGCCGTTCTCCCGCTCCTCGACCCGTTCGGCGCGGGCGACGCCGACGAGCTTCTCGTTCTCGTCGAGGTCGATCAGGCGCACCCCTTGGGTGCTCCGGTGGATGACGCGCACCTCCTCGGCGCGCATCCGGACGATCCGGCCCGCGTCGCTGATCAGCATGATGTCCTCGTTGCCGGTGACCTGGAGGATGCCCGAGACGAACCCCACCTTGGGGACGGTCCGGAGGTTGATCGTCCCCTTCCCGCCACGGGACTGGAGGCGGTACTCGCCGATCTCGGTCCGCTTGCCGTACCCCTTTTCCGAGACGGTGAGGATGGTGTTCCCTTCGGTGGGGATCTCCATCCCGACGACGCAGTCGTCGGCGGCCATCATGATCCCCCGGACCCCGCGGGCGGTCCGGCCCATGTCGCGGACCTCCTCCTCCTTGAAGCGGATCGATTTGCCCTGCCGGGTCCCGAGGAAGATGTCCTGATTCCCCAGGGTAAGCTGGACATCGATCAGCTCGTCGTCCTCATCGATGGAGATCGCGATGATCCCGCCTGCGCGGGGGTTGGAAAAGGCCTCGATCTCGGTCTTCTTGATCGTCCCCTGGCGGGTCACCATGACGATCGATTTGTCCCCGCTGAACTCCTTCACCGACAGTACCGCGGCCACCCGCTCGCCTTCGGTCAGGTTGATCAGGTTCACGATCGCCTTGCCCTTCGCGGCCCGTCCGGCCTGGGGGATCTGGTAGACCTTCAGCCAGTAGACACGGCCCTTGCTCGTAAAGATCAGGACATAGTGATGGGTGGAGGCGATGAAGATCTTCTCGACGAAATCCTCCTCCTTCGTCCCCATCCCGATCTTGCCCTTGCCGCCGCGACGCTGGCTCTTATAGAGGCTCACGGCGTTTCGCTTGATGTAACCGGCGTGGGAGACCGTAACGACCATGTCCTCCTCGACGATCAGATCCTCGATATTGATGTCCTCGGAGCTCATGACGATCTCCGTCCGCCGATCGTCGCCGTAGCGGGCCTTGATCTCCTCGAGCTCGGTCACGATCACGTCGAGGACCTTCTGGGGATCGTCCAGGATCCCCTGGAGGGTACGGATCAGGGCGGAGATCTCGGCGTATTCGGCATCGATCTTTTCCCTCTCCAGTCCCGTCAGGCGCTGGAGACGCATGTCGAGGATCGCCTTGGCCTGGACCTCGCTCAGGCCGAAGCGGCTGCAGAGAGCCGTCGAGGCATCCTGGGGATTGGCGGCGGCCTTGATGACGGCGATCACCTCGTCGATCCGGTCGAGGGCGATGATCAACCCTTCGAGGATGTGGGCCCGCTCCTTTGCCCTGGCCAGGTCGAACTGGGTCCGGCGGATGACCACCTGTTTTCTGAAGGCGACGAAGCTCTGGAGGACCTCCTTGAGGTTGAAGACCCGGGGCTGCGCATGGTCGATGGCCAGCATGATGATCCCGAAGGTCGATTCCATCTGGGTATGCTTGTACAGCTGGTTCAAGATGATGGCGGAGGCTTCGTCCTTCTTGAGGTCGAGGACCACGCGGATCCCGTCGCGGTCAGACTCGTCGCGCAGGTCCGAGATCCCGCCGATCTTCTTCTCCTTGACGAGCTCCGCGATCTTTTCGATGAGGTTCGCCTTGTTAACCTGGTAGGGGAGTTCCGTCACGACGATGCTCTCCCGGTCGTTCCGGGCGTTCTTCTCGATCATGGCGCGGGCGCGCACGCGGATGATCCCGCGTCCCGTCCGGTAGGCGGAGAGGATCCCCTCCCGGCCGTTGATGAAACCGGCGGTCGGAAAATCCGGCCCCTGGATGTACTGGATCAGTCCGTCGATCGTGATCTCGGGATTGCGGATGAGCGCGATCGTCCCGTCCACGACCTCCCGGAGGTTGTGGGGCGGGATGTTAGTGGCCACGCCGACGGCGATCCCGCCGGATCCGTTGAGCAGCAGGAGCGGGACCTTTGCCGGCAGCACGGTCGGCTCTTCCAGGGTCTCGTCGTAATTGGGCGTGAAGTCCACGGTGTTCTTTTCCAGGTCCCCGAGGAGTTCCTCGGAGAACCTGGTCATCCGAACCTCTGTGTACCGCATGGCCGCCGGGGGATCCCCGTCGATGGAGCCGAAGTTCCCCTGGCCGTCGACGAGCAGGTAGCGCAGCGAGAAGTCCTGGGCCATCCGGACGATCGTGTCGTAGGCGGCCGTATCGCCGTGGGGATGGTATTTACCGATGATATCCCCGACGATCCTTGCCGATTTCTTATAGGGCTTGTTCCAGCGGTTGCCCATTTCGCTCATGGCGAAGAGGACCCGACGGTGCACCGGCTTCAGGCCGTCCCGGCAATCGGGGATGGCCCGGCCGATGATGACGCTCATCGCGTAGTCCATGTAGGACTTCTTCATCTCGTCTTCGATATTTGTTGCCACGTTCTTTTCAAACAACGGATCCATGCAGTCAGCTTTCTCCTTCTACCGCCTACACATCCAGATTCGAGGCGTACAGGGCGTTTCTGTAGATGAAATCGCGCCGGGGCTCCACCTGGTCCCCCATGAGCGTGGTAAAGATCTCGTCGGCGGCCACGGCGTCCTCGATACGGACCTGCAGGAGCGTCCTTTTTTCCGGGTTCATCGTCGTCTCCCAGAGCTGCTCCGGGTTCATTTCCCCGAGCCCCTTGTAGCGCTGGACGTTGAAGCCCTTCTTCCCGGCGGCAACGACACGGTCGATGAGGGCCGCCATACTCTCCATGCTCTCGGCCGGTTTTTCCGGAGAGCCTTCCGTCTCCTCGATGACGATGCGATACGGGGGCTCGCCCAGCACCGCCACCTGACCCAGCAGGGACTTGATCTCCTGGAATTTTGGAAACCGCAGCAGATCCCGGTCGATGCAGGCAGTCACGATCTGACCACCCTTCTTGATCCTAAAGACCATCTTCCAGCGGCCGTGCTCCTGATCCATCTCCGTCAGGAAGCCCTCCAGAAGGTCTCCCAGTGCGAGCGCCGTCCTTTTCGCCACCTTCAGGATCGCCTCCTCGGTCCGGAAGTCCTCTTCCGAGAGGGCCGGGTCGCCGGCCAGGATGCGGATGAGATTACGGTTCTTTTCCTCTCGCTCGAAACGGTCGAGGAGCGTTTCGATTCGCATGGCCTTCTTGATGATCGTCAGAAGCTTACTGCCCGTAAAGGTCTGCGGGTTGCCGTTTCCTGCCAGCAGGCGGATCCGGTTGACGCCGCTATCCAACACATGATTTTTCATGCTTTCTTCATCGTGGATGTAGATCTCCTGCTTGCGGTCGCTGACCTTGAACAGGGGGGGCTGGGCGATGTAGAGATACCCCCGCTCGATGACCTCCTTCATCTGCCGGAAGAAGAAAGTCAAAAGCAGCGTCCGGATGTGCAGGCCATCCACGTCCGCATCGGTCATGATGATCACCTTGTGGTACCGAAGCCGGCCGATGTCCTGGTCCTCCTGACCGATGCCCATCCCCAGGGCGGTGATGATCACCTTGAGCTCTTCGTTCTGGAGCATCTTGTCGAACCGCGCCTTCTCCACGTTGAGGACCTTGCCCCGCAGGGGGAGGATCGCCTGGTTTTTTCGGTCCCGGCCCTGCTTGGCGGAGCCGCCGGCCGAATCCCCCTCCACAAAGTAGATCTCGCTGCGCGCCGGGTCCTTTTCCTGACAGTCGGCCAGTTTTCCCGGCAGGGCGCCCACCTCGAGGGCCGTCTTCCGGCGGGTCAGTTCCCGGGCGCGCCGGGCCGCCTCGCGGGCCCGGGCCGCATCGACGCACTTTCCCAGGAGCTGTCTGGCCACAGAGGGATTCTCTTCCAGGTAGGAGCTGATCTTGTCGTAGACGATCCCTTCGACGAGTCCCTTGACCTCGCTGTTGCCGAGCTTGGTCTTGGTCTGTCCCTCGAACTGGGGATTGCGGATCTTGACGCTGATGACGCAGGAGAGCCCCTCGCGCAGATCCTCCCCCTTGAACGATTCCTTGCCGTTCTTGATGATGCCGCTGGACGTCGCGTAATTGTTGAAGGCCCGCGTCAGGGCGGAGCGGAAACCGATCAGGTGGGTTCCCCCCTCGGTCGTGTTGATGCTGTTGGCAAAGGAGAAGATGTTCTCGGAGTAGCTGTCGTTGTACTGGAGCGCGACCTCCACCAGGCAGTCTTCCCGGGAGCCGGTGATGAAGATCGGATTCTTATGGAGGACCTTCTTGCTGCGGTTCAAGTAC
>CAIYSL010000016.1 GCA_903928915.1 uncultured Syntrophobacterales bacterium
ATTCCTCACTGCTGCCTCCCGTAGGAGTCTGGACCGTGTCTCAGTTCCAGTGTGGCTGATCATCCTCTCAGACCAGCTAACCATCGTTGCCTTGGTAGGCCATTACCCTACCAACTAGCTAATGGTACGCGGACTCATCCTTCAGCGAGGGCTTGCAAGCAGAGGCTCTCTTTGGCTGATCGACCAAAGTCTCACAGCGTTATTCGGTATTAGCCCACCTTTCGATGAGTTATTCCCAACTGAAGGGCAGATTATCCACGCGTTACTCACCCGTGCGCCACTTTACTCAGGCCCCGAAGGACCCTTTCTCGTACGACTTGCATGTGTTAGGCACGCCGCCAGCGTTTGTTCTGAGCCAGGATCAAACTCTCCAGTTTTAATCCTGTTCAAGGAGATTGCTCTCCCTTTGTTACGTGTACAAGGACCCACAAATCAATTATCCCTCTATTCAATTTCCAAAGAGCCAGTGTGAAACGAGTCGGTAGATATAAACTAGAATCTTATTCCTGTCAAGAACTATTTCTGAAAACTTTCGATCTCGTTACCCCTCGCCATTCCGAGGAAAGATTTATATACCCTATCGGTAACGATGAAGTCAAGCAGAAATTTCAATTTCCGTTTTTTCTCCACCCGCTCTGTCAACGAACAAGCGCAGTTTTTACCCTTTCCCGTCCGAAGAGTCAAGCAGAAATTTCAATTATTTTTTCGATCCGGAGCGGTGTAGATAACATGTGTAATATCGATTTGTTATTAATACAGCGCGGAGAGGCAGGTTCATCTCACCAGGACGATCAGGTGCGTCTTCTTACCCTTCCGCAGGTGGATCTCGCCGCGGTCGTCTATATCCGCCAACCCGATTCGTTCATCGAACGCCACAAGTTGCCGGTCATTGACGTAGCCGCCTCCCTGCGAGAGGAGGCGTTTCGCCTCTCCCCGGGAGGCGCAGAGAGCGACCTCATGGAACAGTTCGAAGGCCGGCACTCCGGCTGCCAGTGACTCCCTGCTCTTCTCCCGGGAGGGAATGGCCGCGTTGTCCAGCGCCTCGTCGGAGCGGGGAATCGTGCTGGAGGGAAACAGGTCGCCCTCGACGGGACGTGAACCGAATGCCTGGACGGAGGCCTTCCAGGCGGCCACGGCCGCCTCTACGCCGTGCGTGATGGCCGTCGCCTCGAAGGCTAGGACCGCCTTTGCCATGTTGAGGCGGTTGTCGCTCAGCCCTTTGACCGCAGCGATCTCCTCCACCGGCAGGAAGGTGAACAGGGCCAGGAACCGCTCCAGATCCGCGTCTTCCGTGTTGATCCAGTATTGGTAATATTCATACGGAGAGGTCAGGTTCGCGTCGAGCCATATCGTCCCCTTCTCCGTCTTTCCCATCTTATTGCCCTGCGCAGTGGTGATCAGGGGGAAGGTCATGCTGACGGTCGGTTTCCCCGCCACTCGCCGGATCAGGTCGATACCCGCCACCATATTGCCCCACTGGTCGTTTCCCCCCATCTGCATGATACAGCCGTATTGCTGGAAGAGAAGGAGGAAGTCGTAGGCCTGCAGCAGCATGTAATTGAACTCGATGAAATTGAGCCCTTTTTCCAGACGGATCCGGTAGCTCTCGGCGGCCAGCATCTTATTGACACTGAAGTGCCGCCCGATGTCGCGGAGGAATTCGATGTAGTTGAGGCCGGTGAGCCAGTCGGCGTTGTTGAGGAGGATGGCCCTTCCCTCGCCGAAATCGAGGTACCGCGACAGTTGCCTCCGCAGGCAGGAGGCATTGTGATCGATCTGATCACGGGTGAGGATTTGCCGCATTTCCGTCTTGCCGGAGGGGTCCCCGATCAGGGCCGTCCCCCCTCCGACCAGGGCAATGGGCCGATGGCCGTGCCGCTGCATGTGGGCCAACGCCATGATTGGCACCAATGACCCGATATGCAGACTCGCCGCCGTCGGGTCGAACCCGATGTAACAGGTCACCGACTCGCGGCCGAGCAGTTCTTTGATCAGCGGTTCATCGGTGATCTGTTCAATAAACCCCCTCTCCCGAAACAGCTCATAGACGCTCTTCACCGGCCTTCTCCCCTGCTCCAGGTCATGTTCCCCTCCCCTACCCGCTCTCACGGCAGATACCCGGCATCCCCGCCGTTCAACGCCCTGCTCACCCTGTCGACGCGTGCGGCCCTGCCGTCGGGGCCGGTCTCGACCGTCACCCCCTGGAGGCGCACATCCCCCCTGGCGACATCGAATCTATTCGGCATCTGCAACAGAAACCGCTCCATGATAGCGTCTTTCCGGATTCCGATCACGGAGTCGAAGGGGCCCGTCATACCCACGTCGGTGATGTATGCAGTACCCCCGGGGAGGATACGGTCATCCGCCGTCTGGACGTGGGTGTGGGTGCCCACCACTGCCGTCGCCCGCCCGTCCAGGTACCACCCCATCGCGATCTTCTCCGACGTAGCCTCAGCATGCATGTCCACGACGATCACGCGGGCCGTGCCTTTCATCCGCTCGACCTCCCGGTCGGCCGCGCGGAAGGGGCAGTCGAGGGGATGCATGAAGACCCTGCCGGCCAGATTGATCACGCCGACGGAGACGCCGGTCGGCGTGGGGACCACGACGCTGCCCCGCCCGGGAACTCCCTCCGGATAATTGGCGGGCCTGAGCAGCGCGTCGTACCCCCCCATGCTCTCCATGATTTCCTTCTTATCCCAGATGTGATTCCCGGAGGTCAGAACATCGATGCCCCCGGCGAACAGTTCCTCGACGATCTCGCCGGTAACACCGAATCCCGCCGCTGCATTCTCGCAATTGGCAATGACGAAATCGATCGCCTGCTCGTCGCAGAGCGCGGGAAGAAGTTCCCGGATGGCCCTCCTTCCCGGCTTTCCCACGATATCCCCGATGAACAGTATCCGCATGGCCTTCCTAACGTGCGAAATCCGAGACCCGCGTTTCCCGGATAACAGTCACTTTGATCTGGCCGGGATAGGCGAGTTCCGCTTCGATCTTCTTGATGATGTCGCGGCAGAGCATCACCGTATCGTTGTCGGAGATCTTCTCGTTCTCGACCATGATCCGGATTTCCCTCCCGGCCTGAATCGCGAAGCATTTGTCGACGCCGCTGAAGGAGTTGGCGATGTTTTCAAGCTCCTCAAGGCGCTTGACATAGCTCTCGAGCATCTCGCGCCGCGCCCCCGGCCGGGCCGCCGACAGGGTATCGGCCGCCTGGACCAGCACGCCCAGCAGGGTGTTGTTTCTCCCGTCATCGTGATGCGTGGCGATCGCCTGAACGATGCGGGGCGATTCGCCGAACCGCTTGGCGTAATCGGCGCCGATCGCTGCGTGCGTCCCTTCCACCTTGTGATCGATGGCCTTGCCGAGATCGTGGAGGAGCCCCGCCCGTTTGGCCTCCTTGACGTTCATCTTCAGTTCGGCAGCCATCATCCCGGTCAGGTGGGCCACCTCGATCGAATGCTGCAGGGCGTTCTGCGAATAACTCGTCCGGAACTTCAGGCTCCCGAGCAAGGTGATCAGTTCGGGATGCAGATCGTGCACGCCCACATCGAAGGAAATCCGTTCCCCGGTTTCCTTGATGATACTCTCTACCTCCAGCCTGACCTTCTTGACGATCTCTTCGATGCGTCCGGGGTGGATTCTCCCGTCGGTGATCAGCCGTTCCAGCGAGAGGCGTGCAACCTCGCGCCGCACCGGATCGAAACTCGAGAGGACCACCGCCTCCGGGGTATCATCGACGATCAGATCGATCCCCGTCGCTGCTTCGATTGCGCGGATATTCCTTCCCTCCCGGCCGATGATGCGCCCTTTCATCTCGTCGTTCGGCAGGTTGACGACCGATACCGTGTGCTCGGCGATGTAATCACCCGAATACCGCTGGATCGCATAGGCGATAATCTCCTGGGAGGTCTTCTCCGCCGTCCTGCGGGCGTCCTCTTCGATCCTCCGGATCAGCAGGGCCGCATCCCGCCGCGCGGCCGCCTCCATCGACTGGATGAGGAAATTCTTCGCCTCATCCGATGTGATGCCGGCGATCTGTTCCAGCTTCTTCTGCTGCTCTTCCAGCATTTGGTCCGCCCGCTCGTGCTTCTCCGCGAGCTGAGACTCCCTGTGCATGAGTCCCTTCTCCCGGGTTTCGTTGGCGCACTCTTTTTGGGCAAGGAGATCGACCCTCCGATCGAGATTTTCCTCCTTCGCCCGGAGTCTCCGCTCCAGTACGTCGAGTTCCCCTTTCCGCTCCCTGCTGTCCCGTTCGAACTCGGTCTTGGCCTTCAGTAGGTTCTCCTTGGCCTGTAAGACCGCTTCCTTCTTGATCGTCTCCGCTTCCTTCTTCGCCTCGTCGATGATTCGCGCCGAGAGGCTCTGGCTGGATTCCAGTTTCTTGCGGGAAAGCCGCTGCCTGAATACGTACCCCACCGCCACCCCGGCCGCCAGGGCCGCCGTAATGGCCAGTATCAGTAGACCGTTATAGAGCAAAGTGTTCACCTCCTTGACCGTTATCGATGCGTGATCGATACCCGACGGTTTCTCTTTGCAGTTTCGAGGGGAGGGATGCGATCGGAGTGGCGCTCGGGGATGAAAAAACCCCCGCCTATGCCGTGTTAACGACCTTTTTGAACCGATTGCAAAGGTGGGCGCCTACTATTGTCGCTTCAGGCTTTCTGCCGCCCGCTTGCGCGGTACTTCCGCAGACATGCTCACCGCGAACAAGGAAAGGCCCCCGGTTCCAAGGTGTTGGCTCAAAAAACGAATGTTAATCACGCACATCGCAGGGGATGACTATTCTTACCTACTATCGTCGATCAACTGAATCAATTGTTCCGATCTGCTCTCCAATTGGCTGTAATCGCTTTCTCTTACGCCCCGCATCCGCACACATTCGTCCGCAATGTT
This sequence comes from uncultured Syntrophobacterales bacterium, assembly GCA_903928915.1. Classification (GTDB taxonomy): domain Bacteria; phylum Desulfobacterota; class Syntrophia; order Syntrophales; family UBA5619; genus JAKAFS01. Next base: position 4,900 of record CAIYSL010000016.1, read on the forward strand.
CAAGGCCGCCAGTATGGCAATGTTCAAGGCATTCTTACCGCCAGTCGCTTTTCCCGCCGCCTCCACCTGTTCACTGACACATCTGATAACATCCGCAACGTGTTCATCCCCTGAATCGCTTATGACTGAGAGCTCCTGCCCCAGTATCCTCACTTCAAAGCGCTTTTTCAATGGACGACCTCTTGGCTTGTGTTAAGGTGCCTTTATCTCCCGCAGCAAATCAAGAAGCGAGTCCACCTTTGTGCGTACGGCATCCCGTTCTTCTTTCCACCCTCCCAGTTTTTTGTTCGCCTCTTCCAGTTCCGTCTCTCTATTCTGCAACAGCCCTTCCAGTTCGAGATTTTTTCTCTTCAGTGCTGCATAATCCTCGAGCAGGCCGTTGATCTTCTTCGCCAGTTCATCAAATTTGATAAATTCCACCATTCCACCCATCATTCTCGCTCTGTTCAGCCCCGAACGGCCTCCCCCCGAGGGTTTCCACCCCCCCAAAAAATGTGGCACTGAGTATGCCGGTTTGACCCATGAATGTCAAGAGCTTATTTAACGCCCTCCGCGGTTTGCTGCCGGGGGATACGCCCGTTCCGCACGGTCGTTTGCACCCCTTCGGCACCCGCCGGCAATGCGCCGCCGGAGAAGGAATCCCCGCCGGATTCACTCATGCCCTCGGCCACGACCAACCGGCGAAAATAGTCCCGCAGCGCCTCCCCAGCCGCAGCCTGGTCGGTGATCCCCGCCGCCATCCGTCTAAACTGGGCCCCGCCCTGCAGACCCTTTGTGTACCAGAGCAAATGCTTCCGGAAATCCCGGGGCCCGACGGTGAGTCCATAATAGTCGACGGCCAGTGCCAGATGGCGGTTGATGATTTCTTCCCGCTCCGCAAGGGACGGCCCGGAAACGCTCCCGCCCAGGATGTGGGAGAGGATACTACCGATGATCCAGGGGTTGCCCAAAACCCCCCGCCCCACCATGATCCCGTCGCAGCCCGTTTCCCGGAGCATCCTCTCAGCGTCTCCGGGGCTGCGGATGTCTCCGCTGCCGATCACGGGGATCCGTAATCGCGCCTTGAGTGAAGCGATCAATTCCCAGTCTGCAAAACCCCCGAACCCCTGTTCGACCGTACGCGGGTGGATGGTGACGGCATCCACGCCGCAATCCTCGGCGATGCGCCCCACGGCGACGGCGTTCGCTTCGCGGCGGTTCCATCCGGCCCGGATCTTCACCGTCAGCGGAAGGGCAATCGCCCCGCGCACCGCCCGGAGGACTGCCGTCACTCGCTGCGGGTCGCGCATCAGCGCCGCCCCCGAACCGGTCTTCACCACCTTCTTGACCGGGCAGCCCATGTTGATATCGATCAGATCGGCACCGCCGGCGGCCGCTATCCGCGCGGCCTCCGCCAGGGCTGCCGGATCGGCCCCAAAAAGCTGAACGCCGAGCGGCCGGTCGAGGGGCGAGGAATCGAGATACCGGCAGGTCTTCCCCCCCCGGAGCAGACCGCTGGCACTGACCATTTCGGTGAAGGCCAGGCCGCAGCCGAAACCGCGGACGATCGTCCGAAAGGGCAGATCGGTCACCCCTGCCATCGGGGCCAGGAGTACGCGGTTGCGCAACACCAGGCGCCCAATGCTTAGCGATTCTCCCCCCCCGGGTCCTGGCGCACTACGGTTCATCGGCGGCCTCGCATCTCCAGCCGGCGGTTGGCGGCCGCCAGTTCCTCGGGCGTGTTGATCCCCATGACCTCCTGCGGATCGGCCGCAGAACAGGATGCCACCCGCAGCCCTTTTCTTCCGGCCATCTCGACGATGTCGGTCAGATAGTACTCCTGCTGCGCATTCCGGTTTCCGAGTGCGGCGACGGCCGCGAACAGAAAACCGCTCTGCACGCAGTAGATCCCCGTGTTGATCTCGCCGATCGCTTTCTCCTCCTCCATAGCATCGCGCTCTTCGACGATCCGCAGGATCGATCCGTCCGCAGCCGTAACCACCCTCCCGTACCCGGCAGGGTCCGGCGGGCGGGTCGTCAGGACTGTTACCGCCGCCCCTCCTGCCCGATGGCGCTGGAAGAGCATCCGGAGCGTCCCCGGCTGGATCAGCGGCACATCGCCGCAGAGGATGATGACCGCCCCTGCGTAGTCGAGGAAGAATTCCCGGGCCTGCAACACGGCATGCCCGGTACCGAGCAGCTCATGCTGTTCGGCGAAGAGCAGCCCTTCCCCCCGGTACAGGCAGCGGACTCGCTCGGCCTGATGGCCGACGACCACCACGATTCTCCGCGCCCCCGCCGACCGGGCAGCGGCGAGCGAATGGGTCAGCATCGGGACCCCGCCGACCGGGTGGAGCACCTTCGCCAGCGAAGATTTCATCCGCTTCCCCTCGCCGGCCGCCAGGACGATCGCCCCGAACCCCTCCCCCGTCTTCATTCCTGTATCGCCCGTCCCCTGCACGTCCCTCACCGCTCCCGCTCGTCCGACCCCACACCGCTTCGCGTCCCGCCCTCTGCCCGCTGCTTCCCGGCGGGAAGCCCGGATGGAGACATAGCAGATCCGGCCGGGAAATGACAAACGATTTGTCCGTTCCCTTGCCGCGTCGGATTTGTTTGACTCCCCGCCCGTTTTTCGGTATGTGGTTGCCACAGGAACGACCACCGCGGAAGGAGACCTCCATGACCCCTGTCCTCCTCATCGGCAACGGCGCCCGTGAGCACGCGATCGCCGAGGCCGTCATGCGCTCGGGACGGGCCCCCCGACTGTACGCCTTCATGAAAACCAACAATCCCGGCATCGCCTCCCTTTCCACGGAGGCCAGGATCGGCCGGTACGACGATTTGCGAGCGATCGTCGCCTTCGCGAAGGAACGGAAGATCGCCGTTGCCGTCATCGGACCCGAGGACCCCCTCGGCCACGGCGTCGTGGACGCCCTCGCGGAGGCGGGCATACCGGCGGTCGGACCGACGAGGGCGCTGGCACGGCTGGAGACGTCAAAATCGTTCACCCGGAACCTCCTCGAGAAATACCGCATCCCGGGCAACCCGCGGTTCCGGAACTTCACCTCGCCAGCCGGCATCCCGGAATTCATCGCCGGCCTCACCGGGGTAGTCCTCAAACCCGACGGGCTTACCGGCGGGAAAGGGGTCCTGGTCCAGGGCGACCATTTTCAGACGCCCGCCGAGGCGCTCGCCCACTGCGCGGAAATCCTCCGCGACCACCCTGGTGTGACCGTTGAGGAAAAATTGGAGGGCGAGGAGTTCTCCCTGCAGTGCCTCTGCGACGGCCGGACGGTCGTCGCGACCCCACCGGTCCAGGACCACAAGCGGCGCTACGCCGACGACCGCGGTCCGAACACGGGCGGGATGGGTTCCTACTCCTGCGCCGACCACCTTCTCCCCTTCCTCGCCGCTGCGGACGTGGCCGAGGGGCTGGAGATAACCCGGCGGGTTGCGGAAGCGATCCGCCGGGAGACGGGCGTCCCTTACCGGGGCGTCATGTATGGCGGGTTTATGGTCACCGCCGCGGGGGTGAAGTTGATCGAGTACAACGCCCGGTTCGGCGATCCCGAAGCGATGAACATCCTGCCGCTGCTCAAGACCGACTTCATCGACCTCTGCCGGGCGATCATCGACGGCCGGCTCGAAAGTCTTGCCGTCGAGTTCGAGCGCAAGGCAACGGTGTGCAAGTACTGCGTCCCGACAGGATACGGCCTTCCCTCCGAACATTCCGACGCCGCCGGAGGCCCTTCCCGCATCGAGGTCGGCGATATGCGGGGGGCGCGGCTGTACTATTCGTCCATCGACCAGCGGACGGACGGGCTGTACATGACCTCGTCCCGGGCGGTCGGCGTGGTCGGCATCGCCGACGCACTTGCCGAGGCGGAACGGGTCGCCGAAGCGGCCGTCACCGCCATCCGGGGCCCGGTGGACCACCGGCGCGACATCGGCACGGAACCGCTCATCCGCAAACGGATCGAACATATGCAGCAGCTCAGGAAGAAACCAATTCCCTCAGGAGGATGACATGCAGCTCAACGACATCAAGCGGGCAGTAATCAGCGTCACGGACAAGAAAGGGATCGACGAATTCGCCCGGGAACTGGCGACATTCGGCGTGGAGCTCCTCTCCACCGGCGGCACGGCCGCCCAGATCAGAAAGGGCGGGACCCCCGTCACCGAGGTGTCGGACTACACCGGTTTCCCGGAGATGATGGACGGCAGGGTGAAGACCCTGCATCCGAAGATCCACGGCGGGCTACTGGCGATTAGGGACAATGAGGCCCACATGCAGGCCCTTCGGCAACATCGGATCAAGCTGATCGACATGGTGGTGATCAACCTCTACCGTTTCGAGGATACGGTCGCCAAGGAGGGGTGCACCCTGGAGCAGGCCATCGAAAATATCGACATCGGCGGACCGTCGATGCTGCGGGCCGCTGCGAAGAACTTCCGCTTCGTATCCGTAGTGACCGATCCGGCAGACTATGCGAAGATCATCGCGGAGATGAAGCGGAACGGGGGCAAGATCTCGGAAGCGACGAATTTCGAGCTGATGAAGAAGACCTTCCGGCTCACGGCCCACTACGACAGCGCTATCTCCGATTACCTCGCAACGGTACCGACAAGGAGCTGAGCCGCCATGCAGGAGAAAAAAGAGGTTGTCGTCAGCGTCGTCATGGGGAGCGATTCCGACCTCCCCGTCATGGAAGAGGCCGTGAAGGTACTCGCGGAGTTCGGGGTCCCCCATGAACTGTACCTGACCTCCGCCCACCGGACGCCGGAGCGGACGACGGCATTCGCCCGGTCGGCAGCGAAACGGGGGGTGCGGATCATCGTCGTGGGGGCAGGAGCGGCGGCCCACCTCGCCGGGGTGATCGCCTCACAGACGCTGCTTCCCGTGATCGGCGTCCCGATCGACGCCACATCGCTCAAGGGGATGGACGCCCTCCTGGCCACGGTGCAGATGCCGGGAGGGATTCCGGTGGCGACGATGGCCATCGGCAAGGCAGGGGCGAAGAACGCGGCGCTGTTGGCTGTCCGGGTCCTCGCCCTGGACTCCCCCGACCTCCAGAAGAAGCTCCAGGCATACATCCGCAAGATGGCCAGCGACGTGGAGCGGAAACATGAAAATCTGAAATGACCGTCCGCCTGCGGATCGATCCCCGGAAGCCCGACGCGGGGGCTGTTGCCCGGGTCGGCGCAATCCTCCGTGCGGGGGGGGTCGTCGCCTTCCCGACGGAAACCTTTTACGGGCTCGGGGCCGACAGCCGCCTGCGGGCAGCCGTGGAAAAGGTGTTCCGGCTAAAGGGACGCACCGAGCGCAACCCCCTCTCGGTCGTCGTCGCGAGCGAGCAGGAGGTGATCCCCCTCGTCGCGGAGGTGCCGGCGGCGGCGCGGACCCTGATGCACACGTTCTGGCCTGGGGCGCTTACCCTGGTCTTTGCCGCCTCCACGGCTGTCCTGCCGCTTCTCACGGCCGGGACCGGAAAGATCGGCATCCGCGTCTCCAGCCACCCCGTCGCCCGCCTGCTCGCGCGGGAACTTGCCGGTCCGCTCACGGCGACGAGCGCCAATCTCACGGGGGGGCGGGAATGTTCCACCGCCGCAGAGGTGATGGAGATCTTCGGCGACGGCCTCGACGCGGTCATCGATGCGGGAAACACGGCGGGAGGGCTGGGGTCGACGATCCTGGACGTGACCGTATCACCGCCCCGGGTCCTCCGCGAAGGGGTCGTCGCTGCTCGGGACATCTCCACCGTCCTCGGCATTCCCGGACGGTAACCACATCAACCCGGCCTGCGCCGCCCCGGCGGGGGTCCCCCCGGGGTCATGGGCCTGCGAGCTACGGGACCGGGTCGGCGCCCGCGGGCGCAACCACGGTCTTGATCGCCCCTGCCTGTTCCTGGCTGAAGACGATCATGAAGGGGATCTCTCCGTTCGGTGCGATCCGCTGATTGGAGACGTCGGTCCCCTGGGGTGTGGCGAGTTCGCGCTGGATCTCGGTCTCCGCAAGGGTGTTGAGTTCGGCATCGGTCAGGAGGTTGCCGCAGTACGCAACCCGCTCTCCGAGGACCACGTCGTAGGCATCGGAGATCACCAGTCGGATCCGGATATTGGCCAGCGGTGCTGAGCTCTGGTTCACGGCGGTCCCCTCGATGACGCGGAGATTGCCGACGAGGAGGTTCGTCACGGAGCGCTGCCGGACATCCTTGATGCGGACCGGCTGCGACGTCGCGCCTCGTTTCGTTTCCGTCCCGAGGAACTGCTCAATGCCGGGGATACCCCTCAACCAGGGGGATGCCTCCTCCAGGACCAGGGTTCGTACATCCGGGAGCAGCCAGAGTGCGATCCCTCCGGCGATCAGGACGATAAGCGCCGTCAACGCCGCGATCCGCAGCAGGATCCTTGCCCACCGTCTCCCCGCCGACTCGGCCTCGGGGACCTCTTCCCCCTCATCATCCTCATACTCCTCAGCATCCTCGGCCACGGCCGATCCACGGATGGGCTCCGCATCCATCCGGACCTCGATCCCCTCGAGGTCCGACTCCTTCCCGATCTCGACGGGGAGTTCTGCATCCTTCCCGGACAGGGACGGCAACGGTTCCGACACCGTTTCCCGCTCCCAGGCAGGGCGGTCCTCGGCAGGCGGGAAGTGGTCTTCCGGGCTGCGGCTTGCCTCGCCGATTCGCACGGCATCGCTGATCCGTACCGAAGGTATCTCACCCGAGGAATGGGAACCGCCGGTTTCACCGGAGGGGCGTTCCTCGAAAAACACATTCTGACAACGGCTGCAGCGAACCCATACGCCGTCTTTCTCGATCACCGTCTCGTCAAACCTGAACCGAGTTCCACATTTTCGACAGCGGATTATCATATGCCCTCCCCTTCACCGGACCTGGTCGAGCACGCAAACGTCCGGAAGAAAACGGTACTGTTCATCATAATCGAGCCCATATCCGACAACGAACCGGTCGGGAATGGAGAACCCTACGTAATCGGCCGTAAAGGGCACCCGCCTCCGCTCTTGCTTGTCGAGAAACGCGCAGACCTTCAGCGAAGCCGGTCGCCGTTCCCGCAGAACGCCCACCAGCCGTGAAAGGGTGAGCCCCGTGTCGACGATATCCTCCACGATCAGGACCTCACGCCCTGCAAGGGATGTCTCCAGGTCCTTCGTGATCCGGACCTCTCCCGAGCTGACGGACCCGCACCCGTAGCTCGCCAGCCGGACAAAATCGACGCGGCAGGGCACATTCAGCCCACGGATCAGATCGGCCATGAATACGAAGGCCCCGTTGAGGATACCTACTACCAGGAGTTCTTTGCCGGCGTAGTCGCGCGATATCTGTCCGGCGAGTTCATCGACCCTCCGCCGGATCGCCTCCCGGGTAAAGAGGATGTTCGGTTGTGCCTCTGCCATCGGCTCGCCCCCGCGAAGAAGTCGGTGCCCGCACCCGGCGCCGGTCCCACCTCCACCCCTGGCGGGGCGGCGTTGGGATTCACCCTAAACGACGCCAGGGGCGCTGTCAACGAAAATCAGGAGGGGCCTTCACATGCCGCGGCTGCCGCTTCGATATTCGCCCGGATTAGCCCCTCCGCCAGCAGCAGTTGCTCACGATCTCGAAACAGCGAACAGAGGCTGAGAAAAATCCCGTCATACCGGGAAGGTCCAGCGCCGATGGCGGCATAGTCGATCGGGCGGATCAGGTGCCGGGGACCGTCAAAGGAAAACCGTCCCCAGCGGTTGCGTTCGGACGAACGGAACGGCCAGTCGATCTTGTAGGCAAAGAACCGGCGGGCGATCTCGCGGGCCAGCCCCTTCCGGAACATCTCGGGAAGGGGGGTTCCGCCGATGCACTCGCCGATGTGCCGGAAATAGCCCTTCACCAGATCGATGTCGGTGATGCACAAGCCGTAGAGGTACCAGTCGTCCAGGATCTCGACGAGCATCGTCTGCTCCGCCAGGCTGAGAAACTGGTGGCTGGGACAGAGATGTCCGTCGCAGAGGTCGCGACCGTAGAAGGAGACGCCCCGGAGGTCTACGCCGCCGTTTTGGGCGGGATGGAGGAGACAGCCCACCCGCCGCTCTCCGGGGTCGAGGAAGCCGACGTATTCGCAACAGTAGATGCCGTCGAAGCGCCGGGTCTGATCCTCCGCGAGGCGGATCGTCCGGGCAAAGGCCGTCAGGTCATCCCTCCTGTGCACGTCGCCACGAAACCGCGCCGTTCGCCTGCGCAGGCGAGCCCGCAGCACTTCCGGCGCACTGTCAGCGTAGTTGTAGATGCCGCAACAGGCACCGCAGGACTTCCCTGCGTCCGGCTGGCAGAGGTGGATGCACCGTTCGTTCGGCATGCGGCCCCCGGCCCTGTTCGCTGCGCCCGCTACGGATGGAACTCTGCGGTAATGGAGAGATTCTTGCTCTTCTTAGCCGCTTGCGGCCGATCCTACGTGGAAGGTGATTGCAGGTCAAGAATAAAGATGATAAGGGGGGCGGTCAACACGGCGACCGGGAGCGGGCAGCCGACAGCCCCTTCCCGCCGCCGGTAGTCCCGGAAGAACCGAACGAGAAGGATGATGAGCGACCATACGAGCTTCGCTGCCGGCGAGATTCTCCTCGCCGTGGAAAAACCGAGCCGGTACACCGGCGGCGAGGTGAACGCCGTCCGGAAGGGGGACGAGGCCTGCCGCCTCCGCTTCGCCCTCGCCTTCCCCGATGCCTACGAGGTCGGGATGTCCCACCTCGGCCTCCAGATACTGTACGCCATCCTGAACGGCCTTCCGCAGGTTTGCTGCGAGCGCTGCTACGCCCCCTGGCCGGACATGGAGGCCCTACTGCGCCGCCGCAGCCTGCCGCTGCGTTCGCTGGAGTCGCAGCGCCCGCTTTCCGCTTTCGACATTGTGGGGTTTTCACTCCAGTACGAACTTTCCTACACGAACGTCCTGACGATGCTCGACCTGGGCGGGATACCCCTCCGGAGCGCCGAGCGGAGCGACGAACATCCGCTGGTCATCGCCGGCGGTCCGTCGGCCTTCAACCCCGCGCCGATGAGTGCTTTCATCGACGCCTTCGTCATCGGTGAGGGGGAGGAGGCCGTCGCGGAAATCGCCGCCGCAGTGATGGACCTCCGAGGCAGGGGCGTAAAACGGCAGCCGCGGCTGGAGGCCCTGGCCGGTATCCGCGGCGTCTACGTCCCGGCCCTCCATAGGCAGGGCGAACGGATCGGGAAGAGGATCATCACCGACCTCAACGCCTGGCCCCTTCCCCGTTGTCCCATCGTCCCCCTGATGAAGACGGTCCACGACCGGGTGACCCTCGAAATCGCCCGCGGGTGCACGCGCGGCTGCCGCTTCTGCCAGGCAGGTATGGTCTGGCGGCCGGTCCGCGAGCGGACCCCGGCCATCCTCGAGGAGATGGCCGAGGCGATGCTCCGCGCGACGGGCCACGACGAGGTATCGCTGCTGTCGCTGAGCTCCGGCGACTACACGCTGATCGAACCGCTCATCGAGACGCTGATGGATCGCTACTACGCCCGACGCGTCGCCCTGGCGCTCCCGTCGCTCCGCGCCGAGACCCTCACGCCGAAGCTGATCGAAGCGATCCGCCGCGTCCGGAAGACGAGCTTCACCCTGGCCCCGGAGGCGGGCACGCAACGCCTCCGTGATACGATCAACAAGGGAAACAGCGAAGCGGAGCTCCTCGCGACGACAGAACGGGTCTTCGCCGCAGGCTGGAAAGCGGTGAAGCTCTACTTCATGCTCGGTCTCCCCGGAGAACGCGAAGAGGACCGGGAAGGGATCGTCGACCTCGCGTTCAAGGTCCTGCGAACGGCCCGGAACCGGGGCCAGGTGACGGTCAGCCTCTCGACCTTTGTCCCGAAACCCCATACCCCTTTCCAATGGCAGCGCCAGATCAGCGCGGAAGAGACGGTCCGCAGCCAGGAGTTCTTCCGCAGCCGGTTGAAGAACCGGAACGTCACCGTGAAATGGCATGACGCCCGGATGAGCCGCCTCGAAGGGATCCTTTCCCGCGGGGGGGAGGAGACAGGGATACTGATCGAGACCGCCTTCCGGCTCGGCTGCCGCTTCGACGGATGGAGCGACCGGTTCCGCGCCGACCTCTGGGAGGAGGCGCTTCGGCTGACCGGGATAGATCCGGAGGCATCCCTGAAAGAGCGCCCGCTGACGGAGCAGTTCCCCTGGGAGCGGGTCGATGCGGGCGTCAGCCGGGAGTTTCTGCTCACCGAGGCGCACAAGGCGCGGCGAGCAGAACCCACGCCGGACTGCCGTACGGCCGGCTGCGGCGAATGCGGCGTCTGCGATCACCGGACTGTCCGCATCATCACGGTACCCGCCGACGCCCCGGTCGGTACCCTCGCCCCCCCCCGCGCAGCGGATGATGCAGCCCTGCCGCAGCGGGCCTACCGCCTCCGGTTCACCAAGCTCGGCCCGGCGCGCTTTCTCTCTCATATGGAACTCTCGGCCGCCCTCTGCAGGGCGATCGCTTCCTGCGGACTCGCCTTCGTCTATTCCGAAGGGTTCCACCCCCACCCGCGGATCTCCTTTGCCGGCGCGACTGCCGTCGGCATGGAGAGCACGGGGGAGTACGCGGACATCAGGATTCAGGACCCGGGGGAAACGACCGAGACCCTGTCACTCCGGATAACTGCCGCACTCCCCGCCGGCATGACGGTCACGGCCGTGCGCGAACTTTCTCCCCATGCCTTCACGCTGGCGGAGATGGTTACGGGGTTCGAATACGACCTGATCCTCCCGGGCGGGCACGCCGGGGCGGAGTATGAACGGATCGGAGAGGCGATCCGGGCGTTTTCGGAAGCGGAGCGCTTCCCCGTTGTCCGCGAAGCGAAGGGGAAGCGGGTCGTCAAGGACATCCGCCCGTTCGTACTATCCCTCACCCTGGACAGCGTGTCCCGCCGGATTCGCCTTGCGGCCCGGTTCTCCGCGGAAGGGACAATCCGGCCCGCCGAACTCCTCGCCGGGGCCCTGGGCATCGCTCCGGAGGAACTCTGCCGGATCCGGATCGTGAAAACCGGCACCCGCCTCGCCGACTTCGCCCGGGCGGAGGAGCGGGAACTTTTTTTACCGGGATCAGCATAAATTGTATTGACAGATGCCATCGAATTTCTGTATAGTCCGCAGTCAAATATTTTTCGAAGGATAAAACCATGTACGCAGTGATCAAAACAGGCGGTAAGCAGCAGAGAGTTTCCGAGGGAGACGTGGTCGTCGTAGAGAAGATCGCCGGCGAGAAGGGCGACGCGGTCGTTTTCGACCAGGTCCTGATGGTCGGGAAGGATGACGACATCCGGATCGGAAGACCGATCGTCGCAGGGGCGAAGGTGACGGGCGAGATCCTCTCCCAGACGAAGGCGGCCAAACTGGTCGTATTCAAGACGAAGAAGCGTAAAGGATACCACAAGAAGAACGGACACCGCCAGCAGTTGACCAGCATGAAAATCAGGGAAATATCCCTGTAAGCGGAGGGCAGTATGGCACACAAGAAGGGAC
>CAIYSL010000017.1 GCA_903928915.1 uncultured Syntrophobacterales bacterium
CGAAACCCGCTTCGCGGGCCCTCTCGACGGCTTCGCACGCCTGCAGCGCGCTGTGGCGGCGACCCAGCCACGCGAGCACCGCGTCATCGAAGGACTGGCAGCCGATGGTGAGCCGGTTCACGGAGGCATCCCGCATTGCCTCCAGGTATCCCCGATCGATGTCGCCTGGGTTGATTTCGACGGTGATCTCCGCCCCGGGGATGATCGTGAAGCGAGCGCGAAGGGCGTCGATCAGCCCTGCGAGTTCGTCCGGGGGGAGGAGAGAGGGGGTTCCCCCGCCGATATGGAGCGTATCGAATGGCCCCCGCTGTGGGCCGTACAGGGCGGCCTCGGCGTCCAGACCCGTGAGAAACGCGGGGATTAGCGTCCGGTCGGTCACCGAAAAGAAGCCGCAGTATCCGCATTTTCGGATGCAGAACGGTATGTGGATGTACAGGCCGGGCAGTCCGCCAGCGCAGCGATCATCCGTCATAGCCGGCGGCATCCTCACTCGGTATCGGACTTCAGGACGGCGAGGAAGGCGCTCTGCGGGATGGAGACGTTCCCGATCATCTTCATCCGTTTCTTCCCCTTTTTTTGTTTTTCGAGAAGCTTTCGTTTCCGGGTGATGTCACCCCCGTAGCACTTGGCGGTAACGTCCTTCCGGAAGGCGGAGATGGTGGTCCGGGAAATGATCTCGCCGCCGATCGCTCCCTGGATGGCGATCTTGAACATCTGCCGGGGGATCTCCTCCTTGAGCCGTTCGCAGGCCTGGAGGCCCCGGCTGCGCGCCCGTTCCCGGTGGACGATCTGGGAGAGGGCGTCGACCTTCTCGCCGTTGACGAGGATGTCCAACAGGACGAGGCTGCTCTCCCGGTAGTCGATCAGGTCGTAGTCGAAGGAGCCGTATCCCTGGGTCACCGACTTGAACCGGTCGTAGAAGTCGAAAATCACCTCGCTGAGCGGCATTTCGTACACGAGCTCCGCCCGGCCCGGGTTGGGATAGTTCAGCGTCGAATTGACCCCCCGCTTCTCCATGCAGAGTTTCATCACCGCCCCGAGGTAGCGCTCGGGGAGCATCATCGTGGCCCGGATGTAGGGCTCCTCCGATTTGACGATCGACATCGGCTCGGGGTAGTGGGTCGGGTTGTCCACGTACAGCACCGTCCCGTCCTTCAGGGTGAACCGGTAGCGGACCGAGGGGACCGACAGGATGATCGACAGGTCGTATTCCCGCTCGAGTCGCTCCTGGACGATGTCGAGGTGGAGGAGCCCCAGGAAGCCGCAGCGAAACCCCTGTCCCAGGGCCGCCGAGGAGTCCTTCTCGTAGATGAACGAGGCGTCGTTGAGCTTGTACTTCTCCAGGGAGACGGCCAGATCCTCGTAATCGTCGGAGGCGATCGGGTAGATCGAGGCGAAGACGACGGGCTTTACCTCCTTGAACCCCGGCAACGGTTCGGCGCAGGGGCGGTTGTCCAGGGTGATCGTATCGCCCGTCCGCACGTCCGAGACGGTCTTCACCCCGGCGATGATGTACCCCACTTCGCCGGCCGTGAGGCTGTCGCGTTTCTCGCGGCCGAGGATGAACCGGCCGATCTCCTCCACCCGGTAGGTGGCGTTGTTGTACATCAACCGGATGACGTCGCCGGCTTTGACCGTTCCCGCAAAGAGACGGCAATAGATCACCGTCCCCCGGAACACGTCATACTTGGCGTCGAAGATCAGCGCCGCCAGCGGCGCGGCCGGGTCCCCTACGGGGGGCGGGATCCGCGTGACGATCGCCTCGAGGATCTCCTCGATTCCGATCCCCTCCTTCGCGGAGCATTTCAGGTGGGTGTCCGGGTCGAGGCCGAGCTCCGAGTCGATCTGCTCGATCACCCGCTCCACGTCCGCCGAGGGGAGGTCGATCTTGTTGATCACCGGGATGATCGTCAGGTCGTGCTCCATCGCCAGGTAGAGGTTCGCCAGCGTCTGGGCCTGGACCCCCTGCGCGGCGTCGATCAGGAGCAGGACCCCCTCGCACGAGGCCAGTGACCGGGAGACCTCGTAGGTGAAGTCGACGTGGCCCGGGGTGTCGATGAGGTTCAGGGCGTAGGTGCGGCCGTCTTTGGCCCGGTAGGGGAGGGAGATTGCCTGGCTCTTGATCGTGATCCCCCGTTCCCGTTCGATCTCCATGTTGTCGAGGATCTGGTCCTGGAAGTTCCGGTCGTCCACGACGCCGGTATACTGGATCAGGCGGTCGGCCAGCGTGGATTTCCCGTGGTCGATATGGGCGATGATGCTGAAGTTCCTGATATTGTCCATATTTCCTTGCAGTTTTTCGGGGACTGTAGCACGATTGCCGAGGTTAGTAAACTCCGAAACGGCGTGCCGCCCGCCCTCCCGTGCGGAAGGGGAGGGCGGGCGGCGGGTTGCGGAAGATCCCGGCGGGGAGTCAGGACAGCTTGGCGAGAAGGGCCTGGGAAACCTCCTGGACGCCGGGAGTACCGTCGATCTCCAGGACCTTGGTGCGCTTCTTGAAGTAGTTGACTGCGGCGAGGGTCCCGGTCGCGGTGTCGTAGTAGATGCCGTGGCGCTTATCGATCGCGGCCTCGTCCTGGTCGTCGGCGCGCGCGGTCAGCTTGTCGCAGCCGCAGACGCGGCAGACCATCTTCCCGTCCTTCAGGGCAGGCTTGATGGCATCGATGCAGATGTTGTTCGGATGGTTGTTGTCGGCCGCGCAGAGGCGGCGCCCCATGATTCGTCGCTTGGCAATCGAGCGGTCGAGGGTGATCTCGATGACGTAATCGAGCTTCATGCCCGCCTTGTCGAGAGCCTCCCCGAGCGCCTCGGCCTGGGCGAGGTTCCGGGGAAATCCGTCGAGTATCCAGCCGCCCGCGCAGTCCTGCTCGCGGAGACGGTCCAGGATCATCGGCACGGTGACGGCATCGGGGACGAGTTCACCCTTGTCGATAAATTCTTTTGCCTTCCTGCCGAGATCCGTTCCTTTCTTGATGTTTTCTCTGAAGATGACGCCGGTCTCGATCAGGGGTAGCCCGTACTTCTTCTGTACTACCGCTCCCTGGGTTCCCTTGCCGCTGCCGTTGGGGCCGAAGATCAGAATGTTCATGCCGGTGAGCTCCTTTTGAAGGGGAATGGGTTGGGGAATGGATTTGCGCGGCCCACGGCCGCGCCGGGTCAGTGCCCTCAGGAGGTGCTGCAGCTTGTGGCCGCGCAGCTCCCGCAGGACGCCCCGCCGGAGGCGGTGTTGCCGATCTTCCCGGCAAACGCGGACAGCAGACGCTGAGTGCGGGTGGATTTGCACTTCGGGCAGGCGACGGCCCTCTTCGGCTCGCTTCCCCGGAGAAGGTACTCGAAGTCCTCTCCGCACTTCCTGCAGCGATATTCGTAAATCGGCATACCCTTCACCTCGTTTCGCAGGGACGATCGCCGCTCTCGCATCCGGCGGCGGCTCCTCTCCCGATGCTGAACTCCTTATACGGAAAGACGCCTGAAAATGTCAAGGCTGATCCGCACGCAGCAGGGCAATGGGGAGCACCGGCTGCGGGCGCACGGGCCGGCCCCGCGTTTTTTCTTGACAGGAAGCCGGGTGCCGTGAGACGCAGATTATGTTCTCCGGCCACCCGGCCCGGGGAACGCGACCGGACCGATACCGACGAAGAGGTGCAGTGTATGGCTATTGCGAAGAAGATCGGCGATTTCATCTCCCAGGCCTCGTTCATCCGGAAGATGTTCGAGGAGGGGATCCGCCTGAAGGAGCTCTACGGAGCGGAAAACGTGTTCGATTTCAGCCTCGGCAATCCGAACCTCGAACCGCCGGGGGCCTTCAAGGAGTGCCTGCTACGCATTACCGCGGACGATGCCCCCGGAAAGCATATGTACATGCCCAACGCCGGATACCCGGACACGCGGTCGGCGGTCGCGGACTCCCTGACCGCTTCCCGGGGGGTGGCACTCACGGCGGATCAGATTGTGATGACCTGCGGGGCCGGGGGGGCCCTGAACGTCATCTTCAAGACCCTCCTCGACCCCGGCGAGGAGGTGATCATCCCGGCACCGTTCTTCGTGGAATACCGGTTCTATGTGGACAACGCGGGCGGGACGGCGCGGATCGTCCCGACGGGAGAGGATTTTTCCCTCGACCTGGCGGCGATCGGCGAAGCGGTCACGGCAAAGACGAAGGCCCTGCTGATAAACTCGCCGAACAACCCCACGGGCAAGGTGTACAGCCGGGAGGAGATCGAGGGGCTCGCGGCGCTCCTGACGAAGAAGGGGGCGGAGCTGAAGCGGGAGATCACGCTCATTTCCGATGAGCCGTACAGCGAGATCGTCTACGACGGCAGGACCGTACCGAGCGTCCTGGCCGCCTATCCCCACAGCATGATCGCCTCATCCTACTCCAAGAGCCTGTCGCTGCCCGGGGAACGGATCGGCTACATCGCGGTCAACCCTGCCATCGCCGGTGTCGGGGAGATGATGGGGGGGCTCACCCTCTGCAACAGGATCCTCGGGTTCGTGAACGCCCCGGCCCTGATGCAGCGGGTGATCGCGGGTCTCCGGGATGCGAAGGTTGATGTGGACTGCTACCGGCGGAAACGCGACCTCCTCTGCGACGGCCTCGCCTCCGTGGGGTACCGGATCAAGAAGCCGGAGGGGGCCTTCTATCTCTTTCTGCCGACACCCATCGCGGACGACGTCCGGTTTGCAGATGCGCTCCGGGAGCGGCGGATCCTCACCGTCCCCGGGAGCGGCTTCTTCGGTCCCGGCCATGTGCGGATCGCCTACTGCGTCGACGATAAGACGATCACCGGCGCAATCGACGGGTTCGGCGACGCACTGCGGGAATTCTCGTAGCAACGAGGAACGAGACAGCGCGGCCGCCGCGGGGGGATCAATCGGCGATCTCGAAGTCGACCATCTCGCCGGTGGCGGCCTCCTCCAGGACCTCCGCGTTCGCCACACGGGCGGGGGGCGTTCCCTGGCGGCACCAGCGCAGCATCGCCTCGGCGCTCCGCTCTTCCCCCTCGAACACCGTCTCGACGCGCCCGTCCGGGAGATTCCGGACCCAGCCGGCAAGTCCGAGCGAGCGCGCCTGTTTCCAGGTGTTGGCCCGGAAGAAGACACCCTGAACGCGCCCGGAAATCCAGAGATGATACCGCCTGCTCATTCCGTTGCACTCTCCCGGACCAGGGTGAAAAAGGCCGCTTCGTCGAGGACGGCAACGCCGTCGCGTCTCGCCTTCGCCAGTTTCGACCCGGCAGACTCCCCCGCGACCACGTAGTCGGTCGTCCTGCTTACCGAGCCGGCGACCGATCCGCCCAGCGATTCGACCAGGCTCTTCGCCTCGTTCCTGCCCATCCCGTTCAGGATGCCGGTGAAGACGAAGGATTTTCCCGCGAGCGGCGCCCGCCGGGGGCGGGTGACTGCCCGGGGAACGACCCCGGCGGTGCGGAGCTTCTCGATCGCAGTCCGGTTTGCCGGCTCCCGGAAGAAGCCGGCGATGCTGGCCGCAACCTCGGGGCCGATGTCCCTGATCTTCTCCAGCTCTTCCGGGCCGGCAGCGGCCAGGGCGTCGAGATCGCCGAAGGCCTGGGCCAGGCGCTTGGCCGTCGCTTCGCCCACGTGCCGGATCCCCAGGGCGAAGACCAGGCGGTCGAGCGGTGGATGCTTCGCACGCTCGATCGCATCCAGGAGATTCGCGGCCGACTTGTCGGCCATCCGCTCCAGCCTGAGCAGCTGTTCCTTTGTCAGGCCAAAGAGGTCGGCCGGGTCGGCCACGAGCCCCTTGTCCACGAGCTGGATGACCGTCTTTTCCCCCAGCCCCTCGATGTCCAGCGCCCCCCGCGAGGCGAAGTGGGCGATCCGTTCGCGGATCTGCGCGGGGCAGGCAATCCCGATGCAGCGGTGGGCAACTTCGCCCTCGAGGCGCACCACGTGCGAGCCGCATTCGGGACAGCGCTCGGGCAAGTGGAAAGGGGTCTCCGCCCCGGTCCGGAGCGTCTTGACGACCTCGACCACTTCGGGGATCACATCCCCTGCGCGCTGGATGACGACCGTATCGCCCACCCGGATATCCTTCCGGTCGATCTCGTCCTGGTTGTGGAGGGTCGCCCGGCTTACGGTAACGCCGCCGACACGCACCGGTTCCATGACGGCGACGGGAGTGAGCACGCCGGTCCTTCCCACCTGGACGATGATCGCCTCGATGCGGGTCCGGCCCTGATCGGCGGCGAACTTGCACGCGATCGCCCAGCGGGGGCTCCGGGCGACGAACCCGAGGCGCTCCTGAAGCGCGATCGCGTCGACCTTGATCACGATCCCGTCGATCTCATAGGGGAGGGTATCGCGGATCTCACGAATGTGGTCGTAGTAGCGGATGCACGCGTCGACGTCGGCCGCCGGCCGGATCAGCCCATTGACGGTGAATCCCCAGGCGTCGAGCGCCCGCAGCACTTGCTGCTGCGTCCTAAACGGCGCCCCTTCCGCAAACCCGACGGTGTAGCAGAACATGGTCAGCGGCCGTTTTGCCGTGATCCGTGAGTCCAGCTGGCGGAGCGATCCCGCCGCGGCATTGCGAGGATTGGCAAAGGGCGCCTCGCCCTCTTCTTCGCGGCGGCGGTTCAGGCTGCGAAACGCCTCCCGCTCCATGCATACCTCGCCCCTGACCTCCATCCGCTCCGGTACGGGGGGAACGTCGGCGTCGGCCTGCGGAGCGCCCCCCGCCGGGCGGGGAATCGCGAGGGGGATCGCGGGGATCGTCCGGAGGTTCAGCGTGACATCCTCGCCGACGGCCCCGTCTCCGCGCGTCGAGCCGACCGCGAGGGCGCCCCGTTCATACAGCAGGTTGACGGCGAGGCCGTCGAGCTTCGGCTCGACGAGGTAGCGGATCGGCTCTTCGCTGCCCAGCAGACGTTTGCAGCGCCGGTCGAACTCGCGGATATCCTCGGCGGAGAAGGCATTGGCAAGGCTCAGCATGGGGGTGAGGTGGGTGACGGCGCGGAATTTCTCCAGGGGCGGCGCGCCGACTCGCCTGGTCGGGGAATCAGGTGCGGCGAGGTCGGGATGCTGCGTCTCCAGTGCCTGGAGTTCCCGCAGCAGTCGGTCGTACTCCGCGTCGGATATCTCGGGTGCGTCGAGCTGGTAGTAGCGGCGGTTATGGTGGAGGATCGCCGCCGTGAGCTCTTCAATCCGGAGCCGGGCTTCTTCGCGGTTCATTTCACCAGATGCAGGTCGGGCTTGCCTTTGGTCTTCTTTTCCGGGTTGATCTCCCGCTGGCGGAGGAGCTGTTCGTTGAAGATGTGGTTCTTTGCCCGTACGGCATTGATGATGAAGAAGATGATGACCGCCCGTTCCCATTCCTTCGTGGGTTCGAAATGTTCCATGCGGGACTTGTATTTCTCCAGGATGGAGGCGAGGGAGGCCTCGTCGAGGCTGAGGATCCGTTCAGCCAGTCTGTCCAGTGCGGATTCGAGCATGTGTGCGATACCCCCTGAGGTGCCCCATCCTAATCCACGGCGGGACGGAAGTCAAACCGAAACAACGACGCGCAGGGGCGGGTCCCCAAAAAATCCTTGTCTTTTTGACGGGCATGGTTATAATCGCAACACGCCGCTTCTCAGGGGGAATCAACGGTGGAAACGATCTTTGCGCCATGGCGCATGGCCTACATCCGGGGAGAGAAAGCCGCCGGCTGCTTTCTCTGCCGCGATTCCCTCCGGGAGGGGGAGCTGGTCGTCTGCGAGGGGGACAGCGGGTTTGTGATGATGAACCGTTATCCCTACACGGGGGGCCATCTGATGGTCGTTCCCTACCGCCATACCTGCTGCCTCGGGGACCTGACGCCCGTCGAGCGGCTGGAGCTGTTCGCCTTCCAGGACCTCTCCGTTCGGGTGCTGACGGCAGCCATGAGCCCGACGGGATTCAACATCGGCATGAACCTGGGAAAGGCGGCGGGGGCGGGGGTCGACGATCATCTCCATATCCATGTGGTACCCCGGTGGGTCGGCGACACCAACTTCATAAGCGTCATCGGCGAGGTCCGCGTCATCCCCGAGGATGTGGCGGGGACCGCCGATCAGCTCAGGCCGTTGTTCGAGAAACTGCGGCGGGAGGTCTGTGGATGAAAATCGTCTATACCGTCATTCTGGCGTTGCTCGTGATCTTCATCATCACCTTTTCGCTGGAAAACACCGAACTGGTCCGGCTGCGCTACTACGATTATTTTGAGCGGTGGCTTCCGACCTACATGCTGATCTTCATCACCTTTCTGGCCGGAGTGATCTTCGCAGGGTTCATGGGCATCGTCGAGCGGTTTCGTCTCACCCGTACGATCAACCGCCTGAACAGGACCATCCGGGAGCTTCGCCGGGAGATAAAGGGAACGGAAAACCCTCCCTACATCGATCCGCCCGGAAAGGAAGGGCTGCCGTCGGCATAACCAGCGGAAAAATGTTGGACAAGCTCTCGCCCATGTGTTAAAAGCGCGCCTTTCGTTTTCGGGAATCGGATCATGAATTACGGTGGAATAGACGCAGCGTACCAGGACTACGAAACGGCGAAATTCGTCGTCGTGCCGGTCCCGTACGATCTCACCTCGACCTACCAGTCCGGATCGCGGCGGGGTCCCGGGGCGATCCTCGAAGCCTCCGCAAACATGGAGCTGTACGACGAGGAGCTCGGTCGGGAGACCTATCTTGCGGGTATCCATACCCTGCCGCCCCTCCCGGCCGATGCCCGGGGACCGGCGGAGATGGTTGCCGCAGTGCGGCGGACGATTGCCGGCATCGTTGCCGATGGAAAGATCCCGGTCCTGCTCGGCGGCGAACACAGCATCTCCTTCGGGGCCGTCCAGGCCCTGCGGGATGCCTTCGCGAACCTGACGGTGCTGCATCTGGACGCCCATGCCGACCTGCGGGACTCCTACCAGGGGACGCCGTTCAGCCACGCAGCGGTGGGCCGGCGCATCGCCGGGATTTGTCCCCTTGTCCAGGCAGGCATCAGGAGCATGAGCGTCGAAGAGGCGGAATATCTCAAGACCGCGGCGGTGAAGTGCTATTCCGCGGACTACATCCTCGACGGCGGGCAGTGGTGGGAGCGGATCTGTGCCGATCTTGCGGGGGACGTTTATCTCACCCTGGACCTGGATGTGCTCGACCCTGCCTTCATGCCGGCCACGGGGACGCCCGAGCCGGGAGGCATCGCCTGGAGGGATCTGACACGGTTGATCCGCGAGGTAGCGAAGCGGTGCCGCATCCGGGGATTCGATGTGGTGGAGCTCGCGCCGATTCCCGGGATCGTGGCCCCCGATTTTCTGGCCGCCAAGCTGATCTACCGGATCATGGGCTACCTGACGGCGGGATAAAGACAGTTCCGTCCGTGCGTTACGCCTGCCGGGGCGAAAAAACCATAACCGGTCCGGTCGACTGCCGGTGATAAGGAGAAGAAGCCATTGTCTGTCTATGTGCCCAAACGGATGTTTTTCACCAAGGGGGTGGGGCTCCATAAGGAGGAACTCCACTCATTCGAGCTGGCGCTTCGTGATGCGGGTATCGAGAAATGCAACCTGGTCCAGGTGTCGAGCATCATGCCCCCCGGCTGCCAGGTAATTTCCCGCGCCCGGGGACTCAAAGAGCTGCAGGCGGGCGCCATCACCTATTGCGTTCTCAGCCGGTGCTGCAGCAACGAGCCGAGACGGCTACTTGCCGCCTCCGTGGGGTGTGCGATCCCCGCCGACAAACGCACCTATGGGTACATCAGCGAACATCACTCCTTCGGCCAGACCCAGCGTCAGGCCGGGGACTATGCAGAGGACCTGGCCGCCGCCATGCTCGCCTCGACCCTCGGGATCGATTTCGATATCGATGAAAGTTGGGACGAAAAGAAGGAGATCTTCAAGATCAGCGGCAAGATCGTCAGCACCCGGAACATCACCCAGTCGAGCATCGTTCAGGCGCACGGGTATACAACCGTAATCGCCGTCGCCGTCTTCGTTTTCTGAGAACTGCCGCTGATCAGCGGAACAATGCAGATCCATAGGCCCCTCTCCCTCCGCGGGAGAGGGGCAGCCGTGCACTCGTTCGACCGGTAGAGACCGTCACTCGCGGGAGAGTACGATGGTTCCGAACGCGCTGCGGGTATCCGAGTGGTACGTCATCCCCCCGCTGTTGGGGTTTGTCGTACTGCTCGGTATTGCACTGCTCTCGCTCCTCAGGGGGGGGCGGAATCGAACGAATGTCCTGTTTGCCGGCATCTGTCTTCTCGGTGCGTTCTTCAATGCCGACGTGGCTGTCGTTTCCCTGCTGCCCGACGAGGCGCTGGCCCTGCGTGTCGACCGGGCGGTCCATTGCCTGTTCGTGTTCAGTGTTCCCGTCTATATCGGGTTTGTCCATGCCTTTTTGGGCATTGCCGGCAGGCGCTGGCTGGAGATCGCGGCGTGGCTGATCAGCATCGTGTTGGTGGTGTTCATCCCGACAGATCTGTACATCAGCGGGTTTCACCGGTACCCCTTCGGAAGGATCGCCCGTGCCGGCGCTCTGTTTCATCTGTTTTCGGCGATCGTCGCCTTCACCGTCCTGTATTGTCTGGCGGTCCTGTACCGGGAGATGCGCCGGAGTGCGGACAACAGCCGCAGGAACCGGATCCGGTACATCTTCTGGGGGATAGGATTCTCGGGGCTCCTGCTTGCCTTCACGATCCTTCCGGTCAGCGGAATTCCCCTCTATCCCCTGGGGAATTTCAGTTTCATCCCCGCCGTGGTGCTCGCGTTCGGCGTGCTGAAATACGATCTGCTCGACTTCGGCTACCTCTTTAGGCGGGGTACGGTCTATTTTCTCCTGACCGGCATCCTGGCGATGCTGTACGTCCTGATCATCTTCCTGTTTCATACGCTGTTTATCACCGGGGGAGGGAATCCCTTCCTCCTTTCCCTGATCCTGGCGCTGGTCATCGTCGTCCTGTTCAACCCCCTGCGCGACAGGGTGCGGCGCCTGATCGACCGGCTGTTCTTCCGCGGGGGGTACGACTACCGGCAGCTCCTGCGCGAGGTCAGCGGCCGGATGGCGTCGCTCCTGAACCTCTCGGAGATCAGGGAACTGCTGATCGGGGCGGTTGCCGATGCCCTCCAGGCGGAAAAGGTGATCCTGCTGATGCGCGACCAGGGGCTGATCCGCCTGTATGAACGGCAGACCGCCGGCGGCCCCGGCACGGAGATGGATGCCCCGGAGATCGCTTTGCTGATCGAAACGCTGGAGCGGGAGCGGGTGCCGCTGAGCGGGAGCGAGGCTAAGCGGCGGGCCGGGGAGGGACGGGAGCGGGTTGCCCGGGCCTTCGTCCGATTGGGCGTTGTCCTGTGCGTGCCGATTCCCGCCCCGGAGGGGCTGGCCGGGCTGATTGCGCTCGGGCAGAAGGGATCGGGGGAGCTGTTCGTCGAACAGGACATTGAATTGCTGACCACGATCGCGAACCAGGCGGCCACCGCTATCGGCAATGCGAAAAGCTACGCAGCGCTCGAGCAGCTCAACCGCGATCTCGAGGAGCTGGTTACCAGGAGAACCGCGGCCCTCAGCGAGGCGCTGGCGCAGAAGGAGCGCACCCAGGAGCAGCTCATCCGGTCGGAGAGTCTTGCCGCAATCGGTCAGTTGGTCGCGGGGACCGCGCATGAGCTGAACAACCCGATTTCCGGGGCGATGAGTCTCGTCGAAAGCAGTGTGGAGACGATCGCGGCGTGGGACCGTCTGCCGGAAAATCAGGCGGAGATCGTCGACGACCTGCGGTTTTCCCTGGGCGAGCTCCGCCGGGCAGGGGCGATCATCCGGAGCCTGCTCGATCTCTCGCGCCAGACGCAGACCTATGTCGAGCCGGTGGACCTGAACCGGGCCGTGGACGACGCCCTCCGGATCCTCTACAACCAGTACAAGAACCTCCCGCTGGAAATCGAACGACGGTTCGGGGAGGTCCCGGCGGTAGAGGGGAATTTTGCCAACCTGGGGCAGGTGCTGATCAACGTCATAACCAACGCGCTCCAGGCGCTGCCCGCGGGAAAGGGGAGGATCACCCTTGCGACGCGCTACCGGGCGGAGGCGGATACGGTCCTGTTCGAGTGCCGCGATACGGGCATCGGGATTCCGGGCGGCGTAGTGAAAGACGTATTCAAACCCTTTTTTACCACCAAGACGGTGGGACGGGGAACGGGGCTCGGCTTGTACATCTGCCATGAGATCGTCCGGCGCCACGGGGGGCAGATCCAGGTGGCCAGTGAAGAGGGGGCGGGGACCGTGGTGACGGTCGAACTCCCCTGTACGAGGAGGGAAGGATGAACGGACTGATGGTGGTTGACGATGAGGAAGGGGTGCGGCGCTCCCTGAAGCGAGTGCTGGAAAAGGACGGGTACCGGATCATTCTCGCCGAAAACGGCGCGGAGGCCTTGCGCATCGTCCGGGGCGATGGCCGGGACATCGAAACGGTGATCTCCGATTACCGGATGCCCGGGATGGACGGCCTCGAAACACTGGTCGAGATCGGGCGCCTGAACGGCGAGATCACGCGGATCATGCTGACCGGCTATGCCACGATGGCCAGCGCGATCGAAGCGGTCAACGCCGGGATCGACGGTTTTCTGACGAAACCCTTCGCCAACGAGGAGCTCCGGGCCAAGGTGCGGGAATACACGATCAAAAAACGCCTCAAACAGTTTGTCCCCGAACAGGTGCTCGCCGAGCTTCAGAAGGATGCCCAGACCATCCTTCCGAAGCGCAAGCTCGTAACCGTGCTGTTTTGCGACATCCGCGGGTTCTCCGCGCTTTCCGAGCGTCTGAGTCCCGGAGAGCTTGCCGACCTGCTCAACCGTCACTACTTCTCCCCGCTGGACGACATCATCTATGCCCATAACGGGACGCTGGACAAACATATCGGCGACAGCGTGATGGGCATCTTCGGGGCGCCGGTCAGCGGAGACGACGATACCCTCCGGGCGGTCCGCGCCGCCGGAGAGATTCTCGGCGCGATCGCCCGGATCAACGGGGAGACCGCCGACCCGGGACGACGGATCGCCGTCGGGATCGGGATCGCCACGGGCGAGGTGATGGCCGGGGTGTTCGGTTCGTCACGAAAGAAGGAATACACCGTCTTCGGTCCTCCCGTCAACCTGGCCTCGCGCCTCGAAGGGCTTGCCGGGCCCGGCCAGATCCTCGTCTGCGGCGAGACGGCGCGCCGGGTGGAAGGAAGGGTGCAGATGAAAAAGGTGGGGACGCCGGCCATCAAGGGGTTTGCGACCGCCCCCGCGGTTTACCGCATCGTCGGCGACCGAGAGGAAATAGACCTTGACAATTCCCCCCGCCTGGTTTAAAAGCTACAGTTACATGACGCGGGGTGGAGCAGTCCGGTAGCTCGTTGGGCTCATAACCCAAAGGTCAGAGGTTCGAATCCTCTCCCCGCTACCAAAACGACAAGGGGCCAGGTGAAACGCACATGGCCCTTTTCTTTTTTTCCGCAGGCGGGCGACAATCGTGAACAACGGTGCCGGCCGTTGTCTGGGCTTCGCCAGTGCCCTCCGGCGGCGGTCCGCTTACCTTGCCCGGCGTTAGTCGCCCTCGGCGAGCCTCTCCTGCCACGCGGCGAGCAGTTCGAGGGCGCGGTGTGCATACTGGAGGCCCCGGTCCTTCTTGCGGATGCGGCCGGCAAGGGGCGGGAACAGGCCGAAGGTGACGTTCATCGGCTGGAAAGACTTCCGGTCGGCGTGCTGGATGTGGCCGACGAGCGCGCCCAGGGCGGTCGCGGGAGGAGGAGGGAGCAATTCGCGGCCGCGGCACAGCCGCGAGGCGTTGACGCCGGCCAGGAGCCCCATCGCGGCGGACTCCACGTACCCCTCGACCCCGGTGATCTGTCCCGCGAAGAAGAGGTCAGGCCGAGAGCGGAGCTGGAGGGCGGCGGTGAGGAGGGCCGGGGCGTTGAGGAAGGTGTTGCGGTGGACGCTCCCGTAGCGGGCAAAGGCAGCCTGCTCGAGGCCGGGGATCATCCGGAAGATGCGCCGCTGTTCGGGCCAGGTCAGCTTTGTCTGAAACCCGACGATGTTGTACAGGACGCCCGCTTTGTCCTCGCGCCGGAGCTGGACCACGGCATGGGGCTGGCGCCCGGTCCGCGGATCGGTCAGGCCGACGGGCTTCATTGGCCCGTGGCTGAGGGTCTCGATCCCCCGCCGGGCGATCACCTCGACGGGAAGACACCCCTCGAAGCATTTCAGCGCCTCGAAGGAGTGCAGCGGAACCTCCTGGGCCTCGGTCAGGGCCTGCCAGAACCGCTCGTAGGTCTCGCGGTCCATCGGGCAGTTGAGGTAGTCGGCCTCGCCGTGGCCGTACCGTGAAGCGGCGAACACGCGCTCGGGATCGATGCTCTCGCCCTCGACGATCGGGGAGATCGCGTCGTAGAAGTACAGGTACTCCCCGCCGGTCAGCGTGCCGATGCTCCGGGCAAGTGGGTCGGAGGTGAGCGGGCCCGTGGCGCAGATGACGATGCCCTCGGCGGGAATTTCCGTGACCTCGCCGCGGATCAACTCCAGGTTCGGCTGTGCGGCCAGGCGCTCCTCCACCAGGCGGGAAAAGGCGGTGCGGTCGACGGCAAGCGCCTTGCCCGCGGGCACCGCAGTGGCATCGGCGGCAGCCATGATCAGGGAATCGAGCCGCCGCATCTCCTCCTTGAGCAGGCCGACGGCATTGTCCGGGGTGTTGGAGCGCAGTGAATTGCTGCAGACAAGCTCCGCCAGGAGCGGCGATTTGTGGGCCGGGGAGAAGCCCAGCGGCTTCATCTCGCAGAGCCGCACCCGGTGGTCCCGTCTCAGCAGCTGCCAGGCCGCTTCACAGCCGGCCAGGCCGCCGCCGATGACGGTGACGACCTCGTTCTGAAGAGTCATATCGCTCCCGCAGGCCGGAAGAGGGCATCGCTGCCCCTACTTCTCCGGCGCCTTGTACTTCATGATGTTCTTGCAGGCGGGATAGCCCGTGCAGCCGAGAAACTTGCCGTACCGGCCCTGTTTCACCGCCGTCGGTTTTCCGCACTTGTCGCAGAGGACATCGGAGAGCTCAGGCTCGGCTTTCGCGGCCAGGGGACGGCCGGCCGGGTCGGCCTTGACGATGTTCTTGCACTCGGGGTAGCCGGTACAGCCCAGAAATACGCCGAACCGCCCGCGCTTCAGGGCCAGCGGCTTGCCGCACTTTTCGCAGAGGGGGGCTTCGGTGGCCTGCCCCTCGGGCGGAGCTGCCGGCGCCCCGTCGGGGGCGACGTTGATCGTGTGCTTGCACTCGGGGTAGCCGGAACAGCCGAGGAACTTCCCGAACCGCCCCTGCCGGGCGAGCATCGGTTTGCGGCAGAGCGGGCAGGGGATGTCCGTCGTCTTTTCCTCCGGCTGGATGCCGCCGTTTTCATCCTGCGTGAAGTTCTTGGTGTTCTTGCACGCCGGGTAGTTCGTACAGGCCAGGAACCGGCCGTTCTTTCCCCACTTGATGACCAGCGGTTTTCCGCACTTCTCGCAGAGCAGATCGGTCGGAGTCTCTTCCCGTTTGATGTCTCGCATATTCGCCTTTGCCTTTTTCAATTCGTCGCTGAAGGGGCGATAGAAATTGTTCAGCGTGTCGAGCCGCTTGGTTGTGCCCTCCTCGATCCGGTCGAGCTCCGTCTCCATCGACGCGGTGAAGGCCACGTCGAGGATGCGGGGAAAGTTCTTCACGAGCAGGTCGGTCACGAGGATGCCTAGGTCGGTGGGGATGAACTTCCCCTTGTCGAGTCGCACGTACTCCCGCTCCTGGATCGTGCTCAGGATCGTCGCATAGGTGCTGGGGCGGCCGATGCCGTTTTCCTCCAGCTCCCGGACGAGGGAGGCCTCGGAGAACCGGGGCGGCGGCTGGGTGAACTTCTGTTCCGGCTTCAGCGACAGGAGCTTCAGGACCTCCCCCTCGGCTACGGCGGGAAGGAGCTTGCCGAAGCCGTTCTCCTCGCCGGTATCCTCCTTGCCGCTGTCCTCCTTCCCCTCGGTGTACACGACGGTGAACCCGGGGAACTTCATCACCGATCCCTGCGCCCGGAACTGGCAGTTGGCCGCCGTGATGTCGACCGTTGTCTGGTCCAGGAGGGCCGGGTTCATCTGGCAGGCCAGGAACCGGTTCCAGATGAGCTGGTACAGGCGGAACTGGTCCGGGGTGAGGTACTGCTTGATCGCCTGCGGCGGGTGGGCGAGCGACGACGGCCTGATCGCTTCGTGGGCATCCTGGGCGGCCCCGGCTACCTTGAACACCCGCGGCTTGGGCGGGAGGTAGGCGGGGTCGTAGGTACTGCGGATGTACTCCCGCGCCTCGTTGACGGCCTCGTTCGCGAGGCGGACGGAGTCGGTGCGCATGTAGGTGATCAGCCCGACGGGCCCCTCCGGTCCCAGCTCTATCCCTTCGTACAGCTTCTGGGCCGTGGACATGGTCTTCTTGGCGGAAAAACGCAGCCAGCGCGAGGCCTCCTGCTGGAGTTTGCTCGTGGTGAAGGGGGCGGGCGGCTGGCGTTTGACCTCTTTCTTCTCCACGGAGGAGACGACGAAGGGGGCGTCCTGGAGGCTGGCGACGACCTCGGCGGAGCGTTCGGCGTTCCCGATCTTGGCCTTCTTGCCGTCGATCTTCGCCAGCTTCGCCTCGAACGCGGGCGGGTTCGCCCCCTCCAACTGAGCGGTGAGGTTCCAGTATTCCTCCGGCACGAAGGCCTTGATCTCCGCTTCCCGGTCGCAGATGATCCTCAGGGCGACGGACTGGACGCGGCCGGCGGAGAGGCCTCGCTTTACCTTGTCCCAGAGGATCGGGCTGATCTGGTAGCCTACGAGGCGGTCGAGGATCCGCCTGGTCTGCTGCGCCTCGTACCGGTTGAAGTCGAGGTCGTGCGGATGGGCGAGGGCTTCGAGGATCGTCTCCCGGGTGAGGTCGTTGAACAGGACGCGCCGGATCGTCTTGCCCTTGCGGCCTATCTCTTCGGCAATGTGCCAGGCAATGGCCTCCCCTTCGCGGTCCGGATCGGGGGCGAGGAGGATCTGGTCGACTCCTGCCGCGGCCTTCTTGAGCTCGGTGATCACCTTCTTCTTGCTGTCCAGCACGAGGTAGGTGGGTTCGAACCCCTTCTCCGGGTCGATCCCGAGGTTGTTCTTCGGCAGATCCTTCACATGCCCCACGGAGGCTCGCACGTCGTACTCCGGGCCGAGGTATTTGTGGATGGTCTTCACCTTCGTGGGCGATTCAACGATAATGAGCGATTTCAATGAGCCGACTCCTTACGAACGAACAATTTACCCGGCAACTGCCGGATGTGGCCCCCGAGCTCGAGGACAAGCAGACAGTTCAGGAGCTCCTGCACCGTCAGGCCGGAGAGCGCGCCGAGCCGGTCGATCCCTACCGGGTCAGCGGAGATCATGCCGAGCAGGGTCAGCTCCCGGTCGCCCAGGCCGGCGATCTTCCGCGGCGCCAATGCGGCCGTAGGCCCGCGGTCCACCCCGGCTGGTTCCGCCGGGCAGGGGGCGGCTTCCGGCGTCGCCGGCGCAAGGCCGGCCTGGGGGAGGACCTCCTCGAGGATGTCCTCGCTGTTCTCGATCAACTTGGCCCCTTGCTTGATCAAACGGTTGGTCCCGCGCGACCCCGCAGCTTCGATCGCGCCGGGAACGGCAAAGACCGAACGCCCCTGCTCGGCTGCGATACGGGCCGTGATCAGGGAACCGCTCTTCTCTCCGGCCTCGACAACGACCACCCCGAGTGAGATCCCGCTGATGATCCGGTTCCGCGACGGGAAATTGGGAGCGTTCGGGGGAGTCCCGAAGGGAAACTCGGTGACGACTGCGCCCTGGCCGGCCACGGCCCGGGCCAACTCGGCGTTCTCGGGGGGATAGACCACGTCCAGGCCGCTCCCCAGGACGGCGATGGTCCGCCCCTTGCCGGCAAGCGTCCCCCGATGCGCCGCGGCGTCGATCCCGCGGGCGAGACCGCTGACGACGGTGATCCCCTTGAGCGCCAGCTCGCGGCTGATCTTTTCGGTGACAAACCGGCCGTACACCGAGGCGAGCCGCGAACCGACGATCGCTACGCAGACCTCGCCGGGGCAGAGGGAGCCCTTCACATACAGGAAGGGGGGATAGTCGTAGGTGTTGAGCAGGTTTTGGGGGTAGCGGGGGTCGGTACAGGTCACGATGGCAACTCCGTGCTCTGCGGCCAGGGCGAGCTCCCGCTCGGCCGTTCCCCAGTCTGTGAACGAAAGAATGTTATCGGCCGTTTTCGGGCCGATGCCCGGGACGGCCTGGAGGGAGCGAGCCGGCGCCCGGAAAACCGCCTCCGGCGTAGAGAAGGCGGCCAGCAGTGTCCGGAAGCCGACACAGCCCACATCCTCCACCGCCCGAAGGGCAATCCAGTATTTTAGCGTTTCCCGGTCCATGGTCATTCCCGTTTTCGGTACTTATCCGAAACTATAAGCGATTTACTGAAAAAGCGCGTAAAAAACGAATGGCACGATATATCGGATGTCCGAGAGGTGTCAAGTCTTTTCCGGGAGGAAAACCGTTGCGTTCTGTATCGCTTTACGTTACAGCTTATCTGATTACAGGACGGGGAGTATTCGGGGTGAAACGGTTTCCGGTAGTGCTGGCGAGTGCGGTAACGCTCATGGTATGGCTCTGGTGTGTTCCGCTGCCGGGCGCACAGATTTCCGAACCGGGCGGTGGCGGGATAGTTCCGGCACCGCGCAATAACGGCGGACTCCAGGGGGTACTGACTGCATCTCCCCGCGAGATCGACCTTGGCTTCCTCGGGCCGGGTGAGGATGCGGCGGGGGTCTTCTACCTCAGGAACGTGGGCGCGGGGGGGACAACCTGGTTTACGGAGGGCCCCGAGGGATGGGTGCCGATGGAAAACGGGAGGGTATCCGGTGCTGTCGGCACCAATCCGGAGCAGGTCCGGATGACCCTCAGCTTTCTGCACGAACGGGGCCCGGGAAGGCTCCTCTCCTGTTCAGTGCAACTCCGCCTCGAAGCAGGGGGACAGTACGCGATCTTCCATCGGGAGGCGCCGGTGGGGCTGTTACGGGAGTCCTTCCGCTTTACCTTCCCCGGGGGAACGCGGACGGTTTTTTTCCAGGTCCGGCTTTCCGAGTTCGCGTCCGCGTCGCGGTTGGACGTCGAGCCGATACGGATCGATTTTGGTAAGGTAAGGCCGGGGGAATCGATCTCGCGTCGAGTCCAGGTTACGAACCGGGGCAGGGAGATTCTGAAATGGAGGACCAGCATCCCCGGTTCGCGGGGAGCACCTGCTGCCGGACCGATTTCCGCCGGGAGGTATGTATCCTTTCTGAACGAGGCTGCCGCCGGAGGCGGAGTGTATCCCCTGTCCCCGCAACTCAGGGATGGACTGGAGTTCTCCGGTCAGTGGGGGGAAGAACGGGGCTATCCCGTCCCCCGCGGTGAGCAGAGTTCTTTTCGCTACCGGTTTGCCGGGACGGGGATCGCCCTGTTGATCAGGAAGACCGCAGAAGGAGGGAAACTCAGCGTTTTTTTCGATGAACAGTTCGTGGCACTGATCGACGGATATGCGGAACGGGGGGGAAGCGAAGAGATCCTCGTCGTCGAGAACCAGTTGGAAACCCCCCACCTGCTCACCGTCGTGAGCGAGGGGGGGCGGGTGGTCCTGGAGGGGCTGCGGGTCTACGGAAGACAGGTCCAGAGAGGTCCCCGCGGATGGAGCAGCATCACCCCGGACAGCGGGATGACCACGCGGGAAACGGACTATGTCACGATCACCCTCAATACCCGCCATCTGCTGCCCGGTATCTACGGCGAACAGGTGTTCTTCGCCTCCAACGGCGGCGACGCCACCGTGGAGCTGTTTCTCGAGGTCGTGGCAGAGTCCGAGCTTCGCCTCCTCGACGTCTACGTATACCGTGTTGGTTCCGACTATCTGTTCACGTCGAACCCGCAGGCAGAGGCGTCACGGCTGCGGGTGAAGGGCTACCAGCGCCTCGGGATCGGCTTCCGGCTGTTCAGCCCGGGGACGCCCGGAACGACCGAGTTCCTCCGCTGGTTCAATCCCGCCAAAGGCGATCATTTTTACTCTTCGGACCCCGCGGGAGGGAAGGCGCTTCCCGGCTATCTCCTCGAAGGGGCGATCGGCAATATCGCCACCTCCCGGTTGACGGGGACGAAGGAATTGTACCGCTGGCACAACCCCCAGACCGGAGCCCATTTCTTCACCACGCACCAGAGTGGGGAAGGGGTGGGCAAGAAGGGATACCGTTTCGAGGGCATCGCAGGGTACGTCCGCTGAGTCGGGAGAAAAAATATTTAACTCTCGCTTGACAAACGCGGGCAAAGGGGATATAAACCGCCTTCTTTTTAGGGGAGACTGAACACAGTGCGTCACGAGGATAAGCGCCTGTAGCTCAGCTGGATAGAGCAACGGACTTCTAATCCGTGGGTCGAGAGTTCGAATCCCTCCAGGCGCACCAGGCATGGATGGTGGGTGTAGCTCAACTGGTCAG
>CAIYSL010000018.1 GCA_903928915.1 uncultured Syntrophobacterales bacterium
ATGTGACTGGAGTTCAGACGTGTGCTCTTCCGATCTGTTCAAGTACTCCACAAAGGAGACGATTCCCCCTTCATAAAAAAATTCGTTCTGGCGATCGATCCGCTCGTCGATCAGGTTGATCTTGACGCCGGAGTTCAGAAAGGCCAGCTCCCTCAGCCGATTGGAGAGGATATCATAACTAAAATCAAGATCTTCAAAGATCTCCTCATCGGGTTTGAAGGTGATCTTGGTCCCCCGGGTCTTGGTCTTGCCGATCATCTCCAGAGGGGCCGTGGGAACGCCGCGGACGTAGGACTGCGTATAGACTCCGCCGTCCCGGTGGACCTCCAGTTCCAGATAGGAGGAAAGGGCATTGACGCAGGAGACCCCCACGCCGTGGAGACCGCCGGAGATCTTGTAGCTGTCGTTGGAGAACTTCGCCCCGGCGTGGAGCTTCGTCAGGGCCACCTCGGCCGCCGAAACCCCTTCCCCTTTGTGTATGTCCACCGGGATCCCGCGGCCGTTGTCCTCGACCGTTATGCTGTTATCCATCCGGATCTTGACGCAGATCGTATCGCAAAAACCGGCGGACGCCTCGTCGATGCTGTTGTCCACCACCTCGTACACCAGATGGTGCAGACCGTCCTTCCCGGTGCTCCCGATGTACATGGCCGGACGCTTCCGGACCGCTTCGAGTCCCTCCAGAACCTTGATGCTGTCGGCGCCGTAACTCGCGGCAGAGCTTTCTTTCTTTGCTTCGTCGTCGATTTCCATCTACCCTCTTTCCAGCGGGGGATCCTAGGATCCATTCCCCCGCGTATCCTCCCATTCGTTTCCCTTCTTCTACAGCTTCAACGGCATGATGATACAGAAATAATTGTCGTTCCCGACGGGACGGACGACACCCGGTTTCATCCCGGCCCCGACCTCGAACTCCACCCGCTCTTCGTCGACCACTTCGAGCGCATCGGTCAAATACGTCACGTTGTAGCCGACGCTCCGCTCCTCCCCCTGGTAGGAGACATCGATCTCGTCACTGGCCTCTCCCACATCGGGATTGGTGGAGTTCAACACGACCCGATCCTGAGAAAGCGCTATGATAACACCATTGTACCTATCTGACGAGATGACGCTCATCCTGCGCAGGGCGTGCATGAATTTGTCTTTTTCGATGGCCACGACCATCCCCTTTTCCGCCGGGATAACCCGGCGATAGTCGGGATACTCCCCGTCGATCAGGCTGACCCGCAGGAGGGTATGATCGGTCTTGACGATGCATACCCCTGGCCGAACCCCCAGGAACACATCCCCCGCCTCATCGTCCACAAGTCTGCGGATCTCTCCCAGCCCCTTGCGCGGGATGATGACCCCTTTCTCCATCACCAGCACACCCTTTTCCCCTGCATCGGCGCTGACCAGGGCAAGGCGGTGACCGTCCGTCGCCACCATACGGATCATGGTGGCGTTGTCCGTCTGCTCGGTCTCCAGGTACACCCCGTTGAGGTTCTTGCGCATCTCGTCGGTGGACATGGCAAAGGCCGTCTTGCGGATCATCTCCCGCAGCAGGCTTCCCTTGATCTTATAGAAGGGCAGTTCATCCTGCTCCGCGACAACGGGGTAATCATCGGCCGGGATCCCCGGTATCCGGTACACCGCCTTGTTACAGGCAAGCGTGACCAGATCCCGGTCGCCCTTGGTGACATGGACCGTTTCCCCTTGAATCTCCCGGACCATCTCGTGGAGCTTCCGGGCCGACAGGGTGATCGCCCCCTCCCTGAGCACCTCGGCTTCATAATCCGCCACCAATCCAATCTCTCGGTCCGTGGCCATGATCCTGATCTTCTTTTCCCCGGTCCTGATCAACAGGTTACTCAGGATCGGCATCGTCGTCTTTCTCTCCACAATCCCCAGGGTCTTCTGGATACCGCTGAGAAACACATCCCGTTTAATCGTAAATTCCATAGCTTCCCATCCTTTCCCCATTATCAACAGGTTATATGATTATGGAAGAGACCTTTCTTTTATAAGATAAGTAATAATAGTAGACCCTGTGCATAGTGTTCATAACGCCGATATACCCTGGCATATCCCGTGGCTGTGAGCTTATGGTCTGTAGATACTGCGACCGCGTTTCTCCTCATGACTTGTGGAGGAGGGTCTCCTGGATCTCCTCTAGGATCCCCCGGAGGGTCTTATCCGTTTCCAGGGCCTTTTTCATCTTGTTATGGGCGTAAATCACCGTGGAGTGGTCCCGTCCGCCGACTTTTTCCCCGATGTCGGGAAACGAAGCGGTTGTCATCTCGCGGGCGAGAAACATCGTTATCTGCCGTGCCTGCACGAGATTCTTATTCTTTTTCGGCGACTTGATATCGCTGATCTTTATTCCGAACTTTGCGGCTACGGTCTTGATCACCTCTTCGATCGTGATCTCCGGTTTCTCGTCCTTGCGGAGCAATTTCTTCAATACCGCCTTGACGAGTTCCAGATCGATCTCGCGGCCGGTGAGCGAGGAGTAGGCGGCGATGCGGACGAGGTACCCTTCCAACTCCCGGATGTTCGTCTCCGCCTGGGAGGCGATGTACAGGGCCACGTTCTTGGGCAGCGAAATATTGTTCTCCTGGGCCTTCTTTTCCAGGATCGCGATCTTGGTTTCCGTCTCCGGCGGCTGGATGTCCGCGATCAGCCCCCATTCGAAGCGCGACCGGAGCCGTCCTTCGAGATTGGGGATGTCCTTCGGAAACTTGTCGCTGGTCACGACGATCTGTTTTCCCGCGTCGTGGAGGGTGTTGAAGGTGTGGAAAAACTCCTCCTGCGTCCGTTCCTTGCCGGCGATAAACTGGATGTCGTCGATCAACATGCAGTCGATATTCCTAAACTTCTCTCGGAATTTCGGCATCTTGTCATAACGAATCGAATTGATCAGCTCATTCATGAAGACCTCTGCCGAGACATACACCACATTCATGTCCGGGAATGTCTTCAAGGTCTGCAGCCCGATGGCGTTGAGGAGGTGGGTCTTGCCCAGGCCGACGCCGCCGTAGATGAACAGGGGGTTGTAGTTCTTGGCGGGCTGGTCGGCAACCGCAACAGAGGCCGCATGCGCGAACTGGTTCGATGCGCCCACGACGAACCGGTCGAAACTGTAATGGGGGTTCAGCGTGGAGTTGATCCTCGTCCGGGCGCCTTTTTTCAGCGGCGCCTTCTCGGCGGCCGGAGCGCTCTCGCGCGTATCATCCGCCCTGTCGGGCCGCGGTTCCTGCTCCAGGATGAAGTCTACGTGGAGCGGGACACCAGCCGCCGCTTTTATCGCTTCCCGAATCAGGTCGAGGTAGTTCTCGATCAACCAGTCGCGGAAAAAACGGTTGGGAACCGCCAGCCGGACACGATCCGCGTCCAGGGAGGTGATGCGGACCGGGCGAATCCAGGTGTCGAAATTCTGCTGACTGACCTGTTCCTTAATTATTTTAAACGTTTTTTCCCAGAGAATGTCCAAAATTCACAATCCTGTAAACAGTTTTATCCACACCTGTGGACAAGGTTCTTAAAGCGCACGGCTATCGCCTAGCGCCGCAGCAGCATGATCAGACGGTTCAGGTCCTCCCCGCTGGTGTAACGGATCTCGATCGTCCCGGCCTTCTTTCCGGCGTGAATATGAACGGCCGCCAGGAGCTGTGAGGAGAGTTCCCGTTCGAGATCGGTCAGGTACGCATTCCGCTTCGGCGTCTTGGGCCGCTGCGGTGCCTGTTTCATCTTCTGGATCAGCCGTTCCGTTGCCCGGACGTTCAGCCCCTTATGCTGGATGACCTTCAAGGCGCCGACCTGCTCACCGGGAACCTCGAGGCTGAGCAGGGCCCGGGCATGGCCCGCCGTGATCGACTTGGCGATCAGCGCCTTCTTCACCGTTTCCGGCAGCTTCAGTAGGCGGACCGTGTTGGCGATCGTCGAGCGGTCCTTGCCGACGCGGGTCGAGATCTCCTCCTGGGAGAGGTCGAACCGCGTCATCAGCGTCTGGTAGGCGTCGGCCTCCTCGATCGGGTTGAGGGCCTCCCGCTGGATGTTCTCGATCAGCGAAAGCTCCGCCAGCTCCCGGTCCTCGGCGCTGCGGATGATTATCGGGACCTCTTTCAGGCCGCTGGCCTGGGCGGCCCGCCAGCGCCGCTCGCCGGCGATGATCTCGTATCCGGTCTCGGCTTTGCGCACGATGATCGGCTGGATGATCCCGCTCTTCTTCACCGAGGCGATCAGATCCCGCTGGTCTTCGTCGTTGAAGTCGCGGCGCGGCTGGAACCGGTTCGGCGTCAGCTCCTCGATCCCGCAGAGGGTGAAGGCTGGCTTGTTGCCCACATTGTTGAGAAGATCGGGGAACATCGCCCCCAGCCCCTTGCCGAGCGTCTGCTTTGGCGGCATTACATCCTCCCGTCGCTGATTATCTCTTTTGCCAGTTCCATGTACGAGACCGCCCCGCGCGACTTGACGTCGTACAGAATGATCGGCAGCCCGTGGCTGGGGCTCTCCGAAAGCCGCACGTTTCGCGGGATGACCGTCCGGAACACCCGCTCCCCGAAGTGGCTGCGCACGTCCTCGCTCACGCGGCGCGCGAGCAGGTTCCGGGCATCGTACATGGTCAGGAGGATCCCCCCCAGGGCCAAGGTGGGATTCAGCCTGGCCTTGATCAGACCCATCGTACTGAGCAGGTGGCCGAGCCCCTCCATGGCGAAATACTCGCACTGCAGCGGTACGATCAAATAATCCGATGCCACCAGCGCGTTGACCGTGAGAAACCCGAGGGACGGCGGACAGTCGATGATGACGTACTCGTACGGCGTCTCCAGCGCCCGAAGCTGGTTCCGCAGCCGCTTTTCCCGGTCCTCGAGGGAGATGAACTCCACCTCGATCCCTACCAGGTCCTGGTTGGCGGGGACCAGATCCAAATGGGGGATCTGGGTTCCGACGACGACCTCCCGAAGCGGAATGCGGTCGATGAGGCTGTGGTAGAGGTTTTTTTCGCGGATCGATTCCCCGGCGATTCCCATGCCGCTGGTGGCGTTTCCCTGGGAATCGCAATCGACAAGCAGGGTGCGCTTTTCCGCCGCTGCCAGAGAGGCCGCGAGGTTGATGGCCGTTGTGGTCTTACCCACCCCCCCCTTTTGATTGGCCATGCATATGATTTTACGCATCATTTAATAGAGCAAACCCCGATCACGTGGTTATTCCCAAACCGGCGTTGACGGTAGCACAAAACAGGCTGTTTGCAAAGGTTTTTTACGGCCAGGTCTCAGCGCGAAACGCGCTCATAGGTTATTATTTTTCTTGACGAATCTGTTTCCGGCGGGCGGACCTCCCGGCAGTCCCTGAACACCATCCCGACGATCGCCAGGACCGCCTCCGCTTCCGCCATCTCCTCCGTCGGGTCGGGACCCTTCATGGCGACCAGGGTTCCCCCTTCGCGGAGGAAAAAGGAGGCCGTCCGGACAAGCTGGGGAAGCTTGAAGGCGGCCCGGGAGAGGACCGTGTCGAAGCTGCCGGCCAGGGCCTGCTGCCCGATCAGGGCCTCGATCCGCTCCCGGACGACGGTGACCTCCGTCAGCGCGAGGGTGCGCACGACGTGCGCGAGGAACGAAGTCTTCTTCCGGGAGGATTCGACGAGCATCACCCGCAGCTCGGGCAGGGCGATCCGCAGCGGGATGCCGGGGAACCCCGCCCCGCTCCCGAGGTCGAGCAGGAGCCCGTCCGGACAGGTGATCGCGGTGGCCGCCGTCAGGGAGTCGAGGAAGTGGCGGATCACGATCTGGCGGGAGGACTTCTCCGAGACGAGGTTGATCCGCCGGTTCCAGAGGAGGAGCTCCCGCTCGTAGACGGCGAACTGCTCCAGCGCCGCCGCGTCCAGCCGGATGCCGAGCGCGGCCGCCCCTTCGGCGAGGGTATCGAGAAGTTTCTTTTCCACGGTCTTCTTGTGTCAGAGCCGGTGTCTCCTGTCAATCCCCTTATCACGGGAGATTGTTTCCGCGGTTCTTGACTCAGGCTCGCGATATGCGTATGGTAGATGAAACGTGAGGTGACGCCATGGCTTCGGATACCCTGTTTGATGCCCTGATCGAACACGACATCTCCCGGCGGGATTTCATCAAATTCTGCACGGCCATGGCGGCAGCCCTCGGGCTTTCCGCCGGCACCGTCCCCCGGATTGCCCACGCGCTCCAGACGAAGAAGAAGCCGATCCTCCTCTGGCTGGAGATGCAGAGCTGCACCGGCGACACCGAGGCCCTGCTTCGGGCCACGAAGCCCACCGCGGCGGAGCTGGTCCTCGACGTTCTCTCCCTCGACTATTCCGAGACGATCATGGCGGCGGCAGGCCACCAGGCGGAAAAGCTGCTTGCCGACTTGGTGAAGAACCACAAGGGGGCCTATTTCGCGGCCGTCGAAGGGTCGATCCCGGTCAAGGACGGGGGCATCCACTGCTGCATCGGCGGCCGCAGCGGCCTGGAGATCGCCCGCGAGGTCTGCGGCAACGCCCTGGCCACTTTCGCCATGGGCACCTGCGCCTGCTTCGGCGGCATCCCCCATGCCAGCCCGAACCCCACCGGCGCCGTGGGGGTGAAGGAGGCCTTCCCGAACGCCACCGTGCTGAACCTCGCCGGCTGCCCGGTCAACGCCGAGAACATCACCGCGGCGATCGTCCACTACCTCACCTTCGGGTCGCTCCCGGCCGTGGACGCCTTCGGCCGGCCGCTGTTCGCCTTCGGCAAACGGATCCACGACAACTGCGAGCGGCGCGCCCACTTCGACGCCGGGCAGTACACCCGGCAGTGGGGGGACGACGGCCACCGCCGCGGCTGGTGCATGTACTACATGGGGTGCAAAGGACCCCAGGCGTACCAGAACTGCCCGACGGTGCGGTACAACGGGGGGACGAGCTGGCCCGTGGGCTCGGGCCACGGGTGCGTGGCCTGCGCGGCGCCCAACTTCTGGGACGAGATGACGCCGTTCTACCGGAGGCTGCCCCAGCCCTTCGGGATCACCGTCGAAACCACTGCCGACAAGGTGGGGCTCACCGTGACCGCGGTGACCCTGGGCGGCATCCTGCTGCATGCGATCGCGAGGATGGTCAAGCACCACACCAGACCGAAGGGTGAGGCGGCGCAAGGGGCCAAACCCCAGGAAAAAACCGAGTGGAAGGGTCCGTCATGGCACGAATAGCGATCGATCCCGTAACGAGAATCGAGGGGCACCTCAGGATTGAGGCGACGGTGGAGGGCGGCAAGGTGGTCGACGCCTGGTCGTCGAGCACGATGTTTCGGGGCTTCGAGATCATCCTCAAGGACCGGGACCCCCGCGACGCCTGGCTGTTCTGTCAGCGGATCTGCGGCGTCTGCACCACCGTCCACGCCCTTGCCTCGGTGCGGGCGGTGGAAAACGCCCTGGGGATCACGATCCCCGACAACGCCCGGCTGATCCGGAACATCATCGCCGCCATCCAGTTCGTCCAGGACCACGTGATCCACTTCTACCACCTCCACGGCCTGGACTGGATCGACGTGGTGAGCGCGCTCAAGGCCGATCCCGCCAAGACGGCCTCGGTCGCCCAGTCGATCTCCGACTGGCCCAACTCCGGGGCCGCCCTGTTCGCGGCCGTCCAGAAGCGGGTGAAGGGGCTCGTCGACGGCGGTCAGCTCGGCCCCTTCGCCAACGCCTACTGGGGCCACCCGGCCTACAAGCTCCCCCCCGAGGTCAACCTCCTGGGCGTGGCCCATTACCTCCAGGCCCTGGAATGGCAGCGGGAGGTGATCAAGGTCCATGCCCTGCTCGGGTCGAAGAACCCCCATCTCCAGACCTACTTGGTGGGCGGCGTGGCCAAACCCGTCGACCCGAACAGCCAGAACGCGCTCAACGCCGACGGGATCGCCCTGATGAACCAGGCCGCCCGGCAGGCGATCGATTTCGTGAGCAAGGTGTACCTGCCCGACCTGATGGCCGTCGCCGCCGTGTACAAGGAGTGGGCGGGATACGGGGCCGGGGTCGGCAACTTCATGACCTACGGGGAATTTCCGAACGACAGCCGGAGCAACAGCGCAAACCTGCTGATGCCGCGGGGGATCATCATGGGCCAGGACCTCACCCGGGTGCTGCCCGTGGATCAGCAGAAAGTCACCGAGCAGGTGACCCACTCCTGGTACGACTACAAAGAGGGCGACGGGAAGGCGAAACACCCCTGGGAGGGCGAGACAGCGCCCCGGTACACGGGGCCGAAGCCGCCGTACGAATTCCTCGCCACGGACGCCAAGTACAGCTGGCTGAAGACGCCGCGGTACGCCGACGCACCGATGGAGGTGGGGCCGCTGGCCCGGGTCCTGGTGGCGTATGCGGCGGGCCACAAGCGTGCGAAGGAGCTGGTCGACTCCGCCCTCGCGCAGCTCAAGGCGGGTCCTGCGGCGCTGTTTTCGACGCTTGGCCGGGTCGCGGCGCGTGGCATCGAAACGCTCCTGATCGCCGAGGCGATCCCCGGCTGGATCGGGGAGCTCTCCGCGAACATGATGCAGAAGGGGGACCTGCGCATCCACGAGGGGGAGAAATGGGAGCCGGCGACCTGGCCGGCCGAGGCCAAGGGGTACGGCCTCCACGATGCGCCCCGCGGCGCCCTGGGCCACTGGGTTTCGATCGCCAACGGCAAGATCACGAACTACCAGGCGGTCGTGCCGAGCACCTGGAACCTCTCCCCGCGCGACGCCAAGGGGGTCCGGGGGCCCGTGGAGGCCGCGCTGATCGGGACCCCGGTCGCGGACCCGAAGCAGCCCCTGGAGATCCTCCGGACGGTCCATTCCTTCGACCCCTGCATGGCCTGCGCGGTCCACGTCGTCGACACCCGCGGCAGGACCATCGCCGCCACCAAGGGGGCCTAAGCCATGCTCTGCCTGCGAGACGTCTACGTGTGGGAATTCCCGGTGCGGCTGACGCACTGGGTCAACGTGATCTGTCTGATCACCCTCAGCTTCACAGGCTACTACATCGGCAATCCCTACATCCATAACGTGCACCCCTTCTTCTACGGGGTCCTGAAGGACCAGTGGGTGATGGGGTGGATGCGGCTGATCCACTTCTCCGTTGCCTACGTCTTTGCCATGAGCGTCCTGCTCCGGATCTACTGGGGCTTTGCCGGCAACAGACACGCGCGCTGGAGTGCGATGATTCCCACCACCAAAGAGCGCCGCAGAACCCTCCTGCATGACATCCGGTTCTACCTGCTTATGGAACCGGCGCCCGCGGTGTCGATCGGCCACTCCCCGACCGCGGGTCTGGCGTACCTGCTTTTGTTCCTGGGGTACCTCGTCTCGATACTGACGGGGTTTGCCCTCTTGTCCCAGAGCCATGGGGGGGCCTTCTGGTATGCGGCCGGCGGATGGATCCTCCCCTCGTTTCCGGTCCAGTGGGTGCGGCTGGTCCACCACGTCATGATGTGGTTTCTGATCGTCTTTCCCATCGTCCACCTGTACGTGGGATGGACCACGGACCTGGTGGAAGAAAACTGCGTGATGAGCTCGATCTTCAGCGGACGTAAGACCTGCGGTGACGAGTAAGACCTGCCTGATCGGCCTCGGCAACATCCTGATGCAGGACGACGGTATCGGCGTCCACGCGGTGCGGGAGATCGAGCGGCGGTTCCGGTTTTCGCCGCAGATCGCGATCGTGGACGGAGGCACGTTGGGCCTTGCGCTGTTGCCGCTGATCGAGG
This sequence comes from uncultured Syntrophobacterales bacterium, assembly GCA_903928915.1. Taxonomy (GTDB): domain Bacteria; phylum Desulfobacterota; class Syntrophia; order Syntrophales; family UBA5619; genus JAKAFS01. Next base: position 9,707 of record CAIYSL010000018.1, read on the forward strand.
GGTACGGCCGGGTGCTGTTCGTCGATGCGGTGGAGGCCGGGCGGGAGCCGGGGGCGGTCATCGTCCGGGAGGGGGAGGAGGTCCCCGCCTGCCTGGGGGCGCAGGTGTCCGTGCACCAGGCAGGCCTCGCCGACCTTCTGTACGCCGCCCGCATGGCCGGAATGATGCCGCCCGAGGTCTGTCTGGTGGGGATCCAGCCGCAGGCGGTCGGACTCGGCCTGGAGCCGACGCCGCTCCTCCGGGACAAGCGGGAAGAACTGATAACGAGCGTGCTGGCGAGGCTGGCTGCCTGGGGTATCAAAGCGGCGGATGCCGCTCATTCTAGCGATGAAGGAGGATGTGATGTACAAGAAATGCCTGGTCCCACTTGACGGTTCCGAGTTGGCGGAGTGTGCATTGAACCACGTCAAGAACCTCGTAAAGGAGCAATCGGTCGGCGAGGTAACGCTGATCAACGTGGTCAAGGTCGACATCCCCTGGGCGAGCGTGGACGAGCGGACCATCGACCTCGCGGCGATCAGAAAGCCGCTGTTCGCGTCGGCCAATAAGTACCTCGCCGGCGTGGAGAAGAAGCTCACCGCCAAGGGCGTCAAGGTGAAAACCGTGGCCGTCGAGGGAAACCGGCCCGGCGAAACGATCGTCGACTATGCGCGTGCCAAGGGGATGGGGCTGATCGTCATCGCCACCCACGGGCATACGGGTTTGAAGAAACTGATGCTGGGGAGCGTGGCAACCCGTGTCCTCCACGATTCCCCGGTGCCCGTGCTGCTGATCAGGCCGGAGTCGTGCCGGCCCTAGGGAGAAACCCCGCGTCCGGGTGTGCTGCGCGGGGAGGTGAGGTTCGGGAGGAGCGATGGTACAGTTTGAATTGAGCCCCGCGCAGAAGGAACTGCGGGCGCGGGTCCGGGAGTTCGCCGTCCGGGAGGTCCTGCCGGCTGCGTGGCACTACGATGAAAAGAACGACATCCCTCTGTTCCTGCTGAAGAAGGCATTCGACGGCGGGTTCATGAACGGCGACATCCCGGCCAGGTACGGCGGCCGGGGGCTCGGCTGTCTGGAGATCGCCATCCTCACCGAGGAGATCGCCGCGGCCTGCCCCGGCGTGGCCACGTCGATATTCGACAATTCACTCGGCATGGCGCCGCTTCTGCTTAGCGACAACGAGCCGCTCCGGGAGCGGTACCTGCCGGCCATCGCCCGCGAGTTCAAACGCATCTGCTTTGCCACGTCGGAGCCGACCATGGGCTCCGACGTGGCCTCGCTGCGCTGCACGGCCGAGCGGCAGGGGGAGGACTATGTCCTGAACGGAACGAAATACTGGATCACCAACGCCGGGGTGGCGGATTACCTGACCGTCTTCGCCACGGTCGATCCGGAGCAGCAGCACGCCGGGATCGGGGCGTTCCTCCTGGAGCGGGGATGGGAGGGGGTGTCGGTGGGCGAGCCGATCCCAAAACTGGGGCAGCGCTGCTCGAACACCGCGGGGCTGAACTTCAAGAACGTCCGGGTGCCCAAGGAGAACGTCATCGCCGAGCCGGGGAAGGGGTTCGTCCTGGCCATGCAGACCTTTTCCCGGACCCGGCCGATCATCGGCGCCTTTGCCGTGGGTGCGGCCCGCTCGGCGATGGAGTACGCCATCGACTACGTGAAGAAGCGGCGGGCCTTCGGGACCAAGCTCGCGAACTTCGAGGCGATCCAGTTCAAGCTCGCCGAGATGTACCAGAAGGTGGAGACCTCGCGACTGCTGGTCTGGAAGAGCGCCTGGGAGGTGGACAGCGGGATCGACCCCACGGTGAGCGCCTCGATCGCGAAGTTCTACTCTACCGAAGCGGCCCTGGAGGTGGTCAACGACGCCCTGCAGGTCTGCGGCGGGTACGGCTACACCAAGATGTTCCCGCTCGAAAAGCTGCTCAGGGACATCCGGCTGTTCAGCATCTACGAAGGGACCAGCGAGGTGCAGCGGATCATCGTCGCCGGCCACGTCCTGGGGAGCTACCAGCCGATCATGCCCCCCCTGGAGGACCTCCCGCTGATCCGAGGGCTCGACCTGAACGACGAGTCGGCAAGAAACACCCCGGCATGGCGGTGCCGCATGTGCGGCCATATCCACTACGGCGAGGAGCCGCCCGAAGAGTGCCCCTCCTGCTTTTTCCCGAACACGGCGTTCAAGAAGGTCTGGCCGGCCGCCTGAGCGGTTTCTTCCGAGGAGTGCCCGCATGGATCGGACGCTGACGCACCGTTCCTTCGTGAGTTACATCGACCGCAGCCGTGAGTACTATGCCGCCCAGGGCTACGAGAAGCCCTACGCCTGGGCCCACCACGATGCTGTCCCCTTTGCCCCGCTTCCGAAGCCGCTGGCCGCGTGCCGGATCGGCCTGGTGACGACCGCGGCCCGGACCCAGCGGACGGACCTGATCGGGGCCCCGCTGATGCTCCGGGAGCTGTACGCCCAGACCGCGGACCCGCCCCCCGCGCGGCTGTACACCGACGGGCTGTTCTGGGACAAAGAGGCCACCCACACCGACGACGTGGACAGCTTCCTGCCGGTCAACCGGCTTGCCGAGTTCGCCGCCGCCGGCCGCATCGGGTCGGCGGCGCGGCGCTTCTACGGCGTGCCCACCGACTACAGCCAGGGCCGCACCCGGGAGAAGGCCGCCCCGCAGGTCCTGGCCTGGTGCCGCGAGGACGGCATCGACGCCGTGCTGCTGGCGGGGCTCTGACCGGTCTGCCACCAGACCGTGAGTCTGGTCGGCCGGCACCTGGAGGAGAACGGCATCGCCACGGTGGTGATGGGCTCGGCCCGGGACGTGGTCGAGGAGTGCGGCGTGGCGAGGTTTGTATTCACCGACTTCCCCTTGGGCAACCCCTGCGGCAGGCCTCGGGACGCGGCGATGCAGGCCGCGATCCTGGGGATGGCCCTCGACCTGCTGGAGCGGGCGTGGATGCCGCGCACCACCCTCCAGACCCCCTTCCGCTGGGAGAGCGACTCCTGGCGCGAGGCCTTCATGCGCGTCGACGAGGGAAACCGCGCGGCCCTCGCCCGGGCGGGCGAGGAGCGCCGCCGGCGTCAGGCGGAGGCCAAGGCGATAGAATGAAAGAGCTCAACCCCGCCTACGTCGACCACGTGAACCGGTTGATAAACAACAGCCCCTATTTTCAGCTCCTGTCGATGTGCATCGTCGCGGTAGGGCCAGGATCAAGCCGGCTGGAGATCGATGTGGACCGAAAACACCTGCAGCCCTTCGGGTTCGTCCACGGCGGGGTGTTCGCATCGCTCATCGACGCCGCCTGCTTCTGGTCGCTGTTCCACGGGATCGAAGACCCGGAGGCCGGCGCCACCACCGTCGACCTGAAGGTGAACTATCTTGCCCCCGCCCGCGCGGGCAGACTGATCGCCACGGGCCGTAGGATCAAGCTCGGCAAGAGGCTCGGGTACGCCGAGGCCTCCGTGACGGACGAAACGGGCAGACTCCTCGCCCACGGGACCTCCACGCTGATGGTCCTTGCCGGGCGGAGCCTGGCGATCGATTCTCCGCTACCGCCGAAGTTCCGGGATCCTTGAGTTCCGGGATTCATCCCCGAATGACACCACAATGCGCGGGGGAGCGGTCAAGGAATCGGTGACCGTCCGCAAAGAGACGAGGGTGCGCAGGCCCTTTCGATCCCCGCGGCGAAGGGGGGACGGATCACCCCTGCCTCGGTGATGATGGCCGAGATCAGCTCGTGCGGCGTCACGTCGAAGGCGGGGTTCCAGACGTCGACGCCTTCCGGGGCCGTCCGCGTACCGCCGAGGTGGGTCACCTCGGCGGATGCCCGCTCCTCGATCGGGATCGCGCCGCCGTCGGGAAGGGACGGATCGATTGTCGACAGCGGGGCCGCGACGTAGAAGGGGATCTTGTGTGCCCGGGCGAGGACCGCCAGACCGTAGGTCCCGATCTTGTTGGCCGTATCCCCGTTGGCCGCGATCCGGTCCGCCCCGACGATGACCAGGTCGACCTCCCCTTTTTTCATCAGATAGCCGGCCATGTTGTCGGTGATCAGCGTGCAGGGGATCCCCTCCCGGAGGAGCTCCCAGGCGGTGAGGCGCGCCCCCTGCAGGACGGGGCGGGTCTCGTCGGCGTACACCCGCAGGACCTTCCCCTCTGCGGCGGCCGCCCGGATCACGCCGAGCGCAGTCCCGTAGCCCGCGGTGGCCAGGGCCCCGGCGTTGCAGTGGGTGAGGATCCGCGCCCCCGCCGGGATCAGTCCGCAGCCGGCCTGCCCGAGCCGGCAGTTGGCCGCCACGTCCTCCTCACCGATCCGGACCGCCTCGGCCACGAGGACTTCCCGGAGGTGTGCAAACGGGTCACGGCCCGGCGAGGGAGGAGTGGGGTGCGCGGGCAAGGCCGCCAGCGCCCCGTCGCAGCAGGCCCGCATCCGTTCGATCGCCCAGAAGAGGTTCCGGGCCGTGGGACGGCTGGCGGCGAACTGTTGGCAGATCGTTGCGAAGGCGGCACGGAACTCCGCGGGGGTTGAGGCGGTGAGGGAACGGGCCCCCAGGGCGATCCCCAGGGCCGCGGCTACGCCGATCGCCGGGGCGCCCCGGACGGTGAGGTCCTTGATCGCCGCGACGACCTGGCGGTAATCGCGGCAGATGACGGCGCGCTCGACGAGCGGCAGGGCCCGCTGGTCGAGCAGCACGACGGCTCCGTCCTCCCAGAAGACGGTCCGGATTGTCTTAACCGACGGCATAATGGTTTCGGGCCCCTGTTTACGCCCTGGGCTGCGCGTGCCGTACCGCTTATGGTCAGCCCGCCAGCATCTTCTTCAGCAGGTCGTTGATCAGCTGGGGGTTGGCCTTCCCCTGGGTCGCCTTCATCACCTGGCCGACGAAGAACCCGAACACCTTCTCCTTGCCGGCTCGGTACTGGGCCAGCTGGCCGGGGTTGGCCGCGATCACCGCGGCGATCGTCGCGCTCAGGGCGGCTTCGTCGGTGATCTGGACGAGCCCCTTCTCCTTGATGATCGCCCCGGGGGCGGCGCCGGTCCGGTACATCTGGTCGACGACCTCCTTGGCCATCTTCCCGCTGATCTGCCCTTCCTTGATCAGGCTGATCAGCTCGGCGAGCGCCGCCGGCGTGATCGGGCAGGCGCGGATCTCTTTTTTATCCTCGTTGAGGAACCGCAGGATCTCTCCCATCACCCAGTTGCTGGCGAGCTTCGGTTCGGCCGAGAGGCGGACCACTTCCTCGTAGTAATCCGCAAGCTGCCTGCTGGCGGTCAGGACCCCCGCGTCGTAGGCGGGGATCTGGTAGTCGCGAACGAACCGTTCCCGCCGTTCCAGCGGAAGCTCGGGCAGGGTCTGCCGGACCGCCTCCACCCAGGCGTCGTCGATCACCACCGGGACCAGGTCGGGATCGGGGAAGTAGCGGTAATCGTGGGCCTCCTCCTTGCCGCGCATGGGGTGGCTCACCCCTGCCGTGTCGTCCCAGAGGCGGGTCTCCTGGACCACGCTCCCGCCCCCCTCGAGGAGGTACTGCTGGCGTTTGATCTCGTACTCCAGGGCGCGCTGGACGTTCCTAAAGGAGTTCATGTTCTTGAGCTCCGCCCGCGTCCCGAAGGTCTCGGATCCCTTGGGGCGGAGCGATACGTTCGCGTCGCAGCGAAAGCTCCCCTCCTCCATGTTCCCGTCGCAGATCTCGAGATACACGAGGGTCTCGTGGAGACGCCGCAGATAGGCCGCCGCCTCTTCGGCGCCGCGAATGTCCGGCTCGCTGACGATCTCGATCAGCGGGACCCCGGTCCGGTTCAGGTCGACGCGGCTGACCGGGCTGAACTCGTCGTGCATCAGTTTCCCCGCATCCTCCTCCATGTGGATCCGGGTGATCCCGATCCGCTTCTTCCCGCCCGCGATTTCCACCTCGACCCAGCCGTGCTCGGCAGGAGGCTGGGCGTACTGGGAGATCTGGTACCCCTTGGGGAGGTCGGGGTAGAAGTAGTTCTTCCGGGCGAACAGACACCCCCGGTTGAGCCGGCAGTTCGTCGCCAGGGCCATCTTCATCATGAACTCCACGACCTTCTTGTTGAGCACGGGCAGCACCCCGGGCATGCCGAGGCAGATCGGGCAGGTGTGGGAGTTGGGCGCGGCCCCGAACTTCGTGGAGCAGCCGCAGAAGATCTTTGCATCCGTGAGGAGCTGGGCGTGGACCTCCAGCCCGATTACCGGTTCGTATTCCATATTACAGTGCGGGTCTCCTTTTCTCGCTAGGGGCGAGCTTCTCAAACGCCGAGGCGATCTGGATCAGGCGGCCCTCCTGGAAGTGGCCCGCCAGGAACTGCACCCCGATGGGGAGGCCGGCCGCGGAGAACCCGCAGGGGACCGAGATCCCCGGTATCCCGGCCAGGTTCGCCGAGATCGTGAAGATGTCCGAGAGGTACATCTGCATCGGGTCGTCGGTCTTCTCGCCGATCTTGAAGGCCGGCGTCGGCGTCGTGGGGGTGAGGATGGCGTCGCAGCTCGCGAACGCCGTATCGAAGTCCCGCTTGATCAGGGCCCGCACCTGCGAGGCCTTCTTGTAGTAGGCGTCGTAGTAGCCCGACGACAGGGCGTAGGTGCCCAGCATGATCCGCCGCTTCACCTCGGCGCCGAACCCGGCGGAGCGGGATTTCTTGTACAGGTCGATCAGGTCGCGGCTCCCCTCGGCACGGAACCCGAACCGCACGCCGTCGTACCGGGCGAGGTTCGAGCACGCCTCGGCCGGGGCGATGATGTAGTAGACGGCCAGGCAGTACCGGGTGTGGGGGAGCGAGATCTCCACGCACCGCGCCCCTGCCCCCTCCAGGAGGGTTATCGTCCGGCGGACGGCCGCCTCGACCTCCGGGTCGATACCCGCCACGAAGTACTCCTGCGGGATCCCCACGGTCCACCCCTCGACCCCCCGGCCGAGGAAGCCGCGGTAATCGGGGACCTCCGCGGGGACCGAGGTGGATTCGGCCGGGTCGTACCCGGCGATGACGTTCATGACGATGGCGCAGTCCTCCACGTCCTTCGTGAACGGGCCGATCTGGTCCAAGGACGAAGCGAAGGCGATCAGCCCGTACCGGGATACCCGTCCGTAGGTCGGCTTCAGCCCGACCACGCCGCAGAGGGCCGCGGGCTGGCGGATGGAGCCGCCCGTGTCGGAGCCGAGGCTGGCGATGCACTCGCCGGCGGCCACCGCCGCCGCGGAGCCGCCGCTCGACCCGCCGGGGATCCTGCCGAGGTCCCAGGGGTTCCGGGTCGTGCCGTAGTGGGAGGTCTCGGTCGAGGAGCCCATGGCGAACTCGTCCATGTTCGTCTTGCCGGTGAACACGGCGCCTGCTGCCCGGAGCTTCTCCACGACGGTCGCGTCGTAGGGAGGGATGAAATTGTCGAGGACCCGCGACCCGCAGGTCGTGCGGTACCCTTTGGTGCAGGTGATGTCTTTGAGGGCGATCGGGATCCCGGCGAGCGGCCCGGCCTCCCCCTTCCGGAGCTGCTCTTCCGCCCGGGCCGCTTCCGCCAGCGCCGACTTCCGCATCAGGCTGATGTAGGCGCGCACATCCTTCTCTACCGCGTCGATCCGCCGGAACACCGAGGCGGTGACCTCGGCGGCGGTCGTCTCGCCGGCCCGGAGCTTTGCCTGCAGTTCGTGAATCGTCAACTCATACAGTTCCATGGCATTTCCCGCTATTCTATGACCTTCGGGACCTGAAAGCAGTTCCCGCGCGCCTCGGGGGCATTGGCCAGGGCGGTCTTGACGGGGAGCGACTCGCCGACCGCATCCGTCCGGAAGGCGTTCTTCTGGGCGATGGCATGGGTCATCGGCTCGACGCCGGTCGTATCGACCTCCTGCAGCGTATCCATATACCGGAGGATGGCGTTAAGCTGCGAGGCAAACCGTTCGGTCTCCTCCTCGGCGAAGATGAGCCTCGCCAGGTTGGCCACGTAGGTCACTTCATCGGTGCTGATCTTGGTTGTTTCCACGCGAATCTCCTCTGTTCACAGGACCGGCCAGTAGGGCGCGAACTGCTGCCGCGCGCGGTCGATCAGGGCGTCGGCCTTCTCGTCGGCCTGGCCGGCCACCCGGGCCAGCGTCTCCTCCGTGGCGCAGGTCTCGCCCAGCAGTTCGAGCAGCACGGCCCGGACGCACTTGGTGAGCCCCTGGATATGGTATCCCCCTTCGAGGACCAGGACCAGGCGGCCGCCGCAGGAGGCCTCCGCAAGGTTGAGGAGGGTCCGGGTCAGGTAGGCAAACCCCTCCGGCGTCACCCGCATCTCGCCCAGGGGATCCCCCACGTAGGGGTCGAACCCTGCCGAAACCAGGACGAGCTCCGGCCGGAAGGCCTCGGCCACGGGCGCCAGGATGTCGCGGAAGAGGCGGAGGTACAATGCGTCATCCGCACCGCCCCTAAGCGGTATGTTGAGCGTGTACCCGAGCCCGGCGCCCCGGCCCATCTCCGACATCCCGCCCGTGCCGGGGTAGCCCGGGGACTGGTGGGTTGAAACATACAGAACCTTCGGCTCCTCGTAGAATGCCTCCTGGGTGCCGTTTCCGTGGTGGAGGTCCCAGTCGACGATCAGGACCCGCTCCAATCCGTGCCGGGCAAGGGCGTGCCGCGCGCCGATCGCGATGTTGTTAAAGATGCAGAACCCCGCTGCCACCTCCGCCTGGGCATGGTGGCCCGGCGGCCTCACCAAGGCAAAGCCGTTGTCCGTCTCCCCGGAGATGACGCTGTCGACGGCGGCGATCACACCGCCTGCCGCGAGCCGCGCCACGTCATACGTCTCGGCCGTGGTTACCGTGTCGGGGTCGAGCATGTAGAGCTTCTCCCCTGCCGTGGCGGCGATCCGGTCGATGTAGGCCGGCCGGTGGACCCGCTCCAGCTCCTCGCGCGTGGCCTCCCGCGGTTCGATCCCGTGGAATTTCCATCCCATATCGGGATTGTCGAGCATCTCGTAGATGGAAACGAGCCGCTGGGGTGTTTCGGGGTGGGAAAATTCGGTTCCGTGCCGTAAATACCGACAGTCCTTCACAATTCCCGTATTCTTCGACATCGGCGCCATTCCCCTGTCGGTCAACACCCGCTTCCGCTGCGAACCGTACCGGGTCTAACATAAAAGCCCTTAGAAAGCAAAAGATTTTGCAGCGGTCGGCCCTGTGGAAAAGGGCATTGACAAACATTTCCGACTGCGGGTATAAGTGCGTCGGAAAGAGGGCCGACCTGCCCTCGGAGAGTGCATAGTCGATGGAGTGTGGTCATGTTCGGTATCGGTATGCCCGAGCTGTTGGTGATCGCCGTGATCGCCCTGCTCGTGGTGGGACCAAAGAAGCTGCCCGATCTTGCCAAGGCCTTGGGAAAAGGTCTTTCCGAGTTCCGCAAGGTAACCGAGGAAGCCACCGATACGATCAAGGAAACGCTGAAAACGGACGATATTAAGAAAGACATGAACGGCATCAAGGATTCGCTGCTCTACGGCACGGGGGATGAGAAGAAGGCCTCCGCCCCGCCTGAGGCGTCCTCCCCAGCTGAGTCCACCACCTCCAAGACGGCCGACCCCAAACCCCAGGCCTGATCCTCTAGGAGCTCCGGCACCCTCTCTCATGAAAAACGACACGAGCGAAGAATCACCCATGCCCCTGACCTCCCACCTGGAGGAATTGAAGACGCGGCTCATCCGCGTCCTGATCGTGATCGGCATCGGGTTCGGCGTCTGCTACCTGTTCAAGGACTGGTCGTTTCGGGTGATCACCCAACCCCTCGTCGACGCCATGCCCGCCCAGAGCACGATGATCTTCACGGGGCTCCCGGAGGCCTTCTTCATCCACATGAAGATCGCCTTCTTCGCTTCGCTGCTCTTGACCGCCCCCTACACCCTGTTCGAGATCTGGCGTTTCGTCTCCCCGGGGCTGTACCGCGACGAGAAGAAATACGTCCTGCCCTTCCTGTTCTTCTCCACGCTCCTGTTCGGCGGCGGCGTCCTGTTCGGCTATTACATCGCCCTGCCCCCGGCCTTCGCGTTTTTTGTGAGTTTTTCCACTGACTTCCTCAAGCCGATGATCTCCTTCAAGGAGTATCTCAGCCTGACGTTGAAGTTTCTGTTGGCCTTCGGCCTCTGTTTCGAGATGCCGGTCTTCATGTTCTTCCTGGCGAAGCTGGGGGTGGTGAATGCGAAGATGCTGTCGAAGAAACGACGCTACGCGATCCTCATCATCTTCATCGCCGCCGCCATCCTGACCCCCTCTCCCGACGCCATCAGCCAGATCCTGATGGCACTCCCGCTGATGGTCCTCTACGAGGTGAGCATCGTCGTGGTGCGATTCGCCCGGAGCCCGAAGAAGCCCGCGCCGGAAGAGACGGACGAGCCGGCCGCAGAGACCAAGACGGAAGAAAAAAATCCATGACACCGGTAACCCGCGCTACCCGGCGCAGGAGAACGCCCCGGCGACGCTCCCTGCTGGGCATCATCATCATCGCATCGCTGGTGGTGTTCGTCGGCGCTGCCCTTGCCGGCAGCAGCATGGTCTACTATCTGCTCCTCAAGGAGCTCCCCAGCATCGCCGCCCTGAAGGACTACCGTCCCAGCATCACCACGCGGGTCTACGCGGATAACTACGAATTGATCGACGAATTTTTCCTCGAAGACCGGAAGGTGATCAAGTACGAGGACATCCCGAAGATCGCGATCCAGGCCTTCGTCGCCGCCGAGGATGCCCGATTCTTCCAGCACAAGGGGTTCGACATGCAGAGCATGTCCCGGGCCTTCTTCAAGAATCTCGAGGCGGGCAGGATCGTCCAGGGGGGAAGCACCATCACCCAGCAGGTCGCCAAGACCCTGTACCTCTCCCCCGAGAAGAGCTACATGCGGAAGATCAAGGAGGCCCTGCTCGCCTACAAGATCGACACCTATCTGACCAAAGAGGAGATCATCACCCTTTACCTCAACCACATCTATCTCGGCCACGGCACCTACGGGATCGAGGCCGCCTCCCAGGTATATTTCGGCAAGAGCGCCGGCGACCTGACGCTCGCGGAAGCGGCGATGCTGGCTGGCCTGCCCAAGGCCCCCAGCAACTACTCCCCCTACCTCCACCCGGAGCGGGCCTACCAGCGGCAGGCCTACGTCCTGAACCGGATGCAGGAAGACGGGTACATCACCGAGGCGCAGAAGAAGCAGGCGCTCGGCCGGGCGCTCCGCTTCCGGTCGATCAAGCCGAAGGACAAGATCGCCCCGTACTTCATCGAGAACGTCCGCCGGTACATCCAGGAGAAATACGGCAGCGACGTCCTGTACAAGGAGGGGCTCGAGGTCTACACGACCCTCAACATCCCGATGCAGAAGGCAGCGCGCGAGGCTCTGGAGCAGGGGCTCCGGGAGCTGGAGGAACGCGAAGGGTATGAAAAGGGGCTGGTCCAGGGCGCCATGCTGGCGATGGACCCCAAGACCGGCGCCGTCCGGGCGATGGTCGGGGGGCGGAACTTCAACCGCAGCGAGTTCAACCGCGCGACCCAGTCCCGGCGCCAGCCGGGGTCGGCCTTCAAGCCGCTGATCTACACGGGGGCCTTCGACAAGGGGATGACCCCCTCCACGGTGATCGTCGACGCCCCGATCATCTACCCCGACCCCTCCAGCCCCGACGGGGTCTGGAAGCCGAAGAACTTCGACGAGAAGTTCCAGGGGCCGACGACGCTGCGCAACGGGCTGGTCCATTCGCGGAACATCATCACGATCAAGATCCTCCAGGAGATCGGCGTCGACTATGCCGCCTCGTACGCCGCCAACATGGGGATCACCTCGCCGCTGACGAAGAACCTGTCGCTGGCCCTGGGCACCTCCGGGGTCACCCTCCAGGAACTGGTGCGCGCCTACGGCGTCCTGGCGAACGAGGGGAAACGCGTGCAGCCCTTTTTCATCGCCAAGATCGTCGATCGGACCGGTCATATCTTCGAGGAGGCGCAGGTCAAGGCGGAGCAGGTGATCGACCCCCGGATCGCCTTCATGACCAGTTACGTCATGCAGGACGTAGTCGAAAGCGGGACAGGGCAGCGGGTGAAAAAGCTGGGGCGGCCGGTCGCCGGGAAGACCGGGACGACGGACGACACGCGCGACGCCTGGTTCATGGGGTTCACCCCCTCGCTGGTCGCCGGCGTCTGGGTGGGGTTCGATCAGGAGCGGCCGCTCGGCAAGCAGGAGGTCGGCGGCCGGGCCGCGGCGCCGATCTGGCTGTACTTCGCGGAGAAGGCCCTCCAGGGGATGCCGGTCGAGGTGTTCCCCATCCCGGAGGGGATCGTATTCACCAAGGTGGACCCGAAGACCGGCGCGCCGGCCAAGCCGGCGACCCGGGGGGCGATCTTCGAATGCTTCCTCGAGGGGACCACCCCTGCCAACGCCCAGACCGTGGACCCGGCGCACCTGCCGGGCGCAGCGGCCAAGTTCGACATGGACCCCAATTTCTGAACGCCGGGTACGCTGCGGGCCATCTTCGGCTCCGCATCTCCCGGGCGTGTTCGTCGGAAAAGGAGGATGTATGAGAAAAACGAGATTCCTGTTCGCGGGGTATGGCGTTATGGCTGCGGCGATTCTCGCCCTGGCGGTTCTCTTTGTTTCCCCGGGCAGCGCCGCCGAGTACAAGGCAGAATACAAGCTTTCCACGGTCGTCGGCAAGGCGTTCCCCTGGGGCGCCGGCGCGGAGCGCTGGGCCGATCTGGTGCGGGAAAAGACCGGCGGCCGCATCAACATCAAGATGTATCCGGGCGCGAGCCTGGTCGGCGGCGACCAGACCAAGGAATTCACCGCGCTGCGCCAGGGGGCCATCGATGTGGCGGTCGGCTCCACCATCAACTGGTCGCCCCAGATAAAAGAACTGAACCTCTTTTCCCTGCCCTTTCTGATGCCCGACTACAAGGCCATCGATGCCCTGACCCAGGGCGAGGTGGGACGGGAGATATTCAAGATCCTGGCGGGCAAGGATGTGGTGCCGCTGGCCTGGGGAGAGAACGGGTTTCGGGAACTCAGCAACTCCAAGCGACCAGTCCGGACACCAGGCGATCTGAAGGGACTCAAGATCCGCGTGGTCGGCTCTCCGCTGTACCTGGAGACCTTTACCGCCCTCGGGGCGAATCCGACCCAGATGAGCTGGGCTGATGCGGTGCCTGCTCTGGCGAGCGGCGCCGTCGACGGCCAGGAGAATCCGTTCGGCATCTACAGCGGGGCCAAGCTGGACACGGCGGCGAATCAGAAGCATCTCACCGTGTGGGGCTACGTGGCGGATCCGTTGATCTTCGTCGTCAGCCAGGCGGTCTGGAAAAGCTGGACCCCGGCGGACCAGAAGGCGGTCCGGGAAGCAGCCGAACAGGCGGCCAGGGAAGAGATCGCTATGGCCAGAAAAGGGCTGGTTGCGCCGGACGACTCGACGATCAAGGAGGTGGAGGCCCGGGGCGTCACCATCGTGCGACTGACGGATGCCGACAAACAGGCCTTCAAGAAGGCGACGCAGAAGGTGTACGAGAAGTGGGCCAAGACGGTCGGACCGGAGCTTGTCACGAAAGCGGAACAATCCATCGCGAAGCGGAAGTAGACCCTCCGGAGCCGTCCGACCCGTAAGAATCGAGGCGGCTCACCTCGGCCTGCGGCTACCGTGCAGGTCGAGGTGTCCCGCTCGCGCCACGGTAGCCCCGTGGAGTGCAGAGGAACATCAGGGCGCATCACGCTGGAGCACCCCTATGGCTGAACTGTGCACCCCTGCTCCGGAAGCCGGCAGACCCAAGACCCGGGTTCCCCTGAAGATCGAAGAAACGCTCGCGGCCGCGGCCATCGCACTGCTGGCGCTGCTGACGTTCGCGAACGCCGTCGTGCGGTATGCGACCGATTTCTCCTTTGCGTTTACGGAGGAATTTTCCCTCTTCCTCATGGTGCTCATGACGCTCTTGGGCGCCTCGAGTGTGATGGCGAAAAACGGACATCTGAACATCTCCTATCTGGTCGACCGGCTTTCGGCCCGCCGCCGCCGCTGGGTCCGGCTCGGGGCGACCGCCGCCACCGCCGCGACGTTCGCCCTGCTGGCCGTCCTGGGTGCGGTGATGGCCTATGACGAATACCGTTACGAGGTCACCTCTCCCGGGATCGGCATCCCCACCTGGATCTATACCGTCTGGCTGCCGATCCTGTCGCTGGCGATCCTGGGCCGCACGGTCGGCCTGTTCATCCGCATCCGGAGGGGCCACGACTGATGCACCCTGCGCTCCTGCTGTTCGGCTGTTTCTTCCTCCTGCTCCTGTGCGGTGTGCCGATTGCCGCCTCGCTCGGCCTTGCCGGCACGGTGGTCATCGCCGTCACCGGCCTGGGAATCATGGCGGTGCCCACCAGCGTCTACACCGGCATCGCGAAATACCCGCTTCTGGCGATCCCCATGTTCGTCCTGGCCGGCGCCATCTTCGACCGTTCCGGCGTGGCTGCACGGCTGCTCCGGTTCGCCGCCTCCGTGATCGGCCAGGGCCGCGGATCGCTGGCCGTCATCACGATCCTGGTCGCCATGGTCATCGGCGGCATCTCCGGCTCGGGACCGGCCTGCACGGCGGCGGTGGGGGGGGTGATGCTCGGCGCCATGGTGCGCGCCGGCTATGCGCCGGGCTTCGCCGCCAGCGTCACCGCGGCGGCTGGCTCCACCGACATCCTGATCCCCCCCTCCGTCGCCTTCATCATCTACAGCGTACTGGTGCCTTCCGCCACGGTCCCGGCGCTGTTCGTTGCCGGCATCGTCCCGGGCCTCATCGCCGGCATCGCCCTGGTCATTCCGGCGTTTCTGCTCAGCCGATACCACGATTTCGGGAGCGCCCAAGGCAACGAACCGAAGCCGAAGTTCTGGCAGTCCTTCAAAGAGGCCTTCTGGGCGCTGATGGCGCCGGTCCTGATTCTGGGCGGCATGCGCACCGGCTGGTTCACACCGACCGAGGCGGCGGTGATGGCCGTGTTCTACGGTCTGTTTGTCGGCGTCGCGATCTACCGCAGCCTCAGCCTCAAAGACATCGCCGAGCTGCTGGTGGAATCCGCGGAGACCTCCGCGGTCATCCTGATCGTCGTGGGGCTGGCCAGCGTCTTTGCCTGGGCGTCCAGCACGATGGGGATCGTGGACCCGATCGCAAAGGCCATCGTCTCCTTCGGCGGCGGCGAGCGGGGGGTGATGATCGTCCTGATGCTGTTTCTCGTGGTGGTGGGGATGTTCCTGGACGGGATCTCGATCTTCCTGATCTTTCTGCCCCTGTTTGTCCCGGTCGCAGAGCGGTTCTCCTGGGACCTGGTGTGGTTCGGCGTCCTGATGACCTACAACATCGCCCTGGGGCAGTTTACCCCGCCCATGGCGGTCAACCTGATGGTCAGCTGCCGGCTCGCCGGCTGCTCCATCGAATCCACCGTGCGCTGGGACGCCTGGCTGCTCCTGTCCATGTTCGCCGGCCTGGTCCTGATCATCCTCTTCCCGGCGCTGGCCCTCTGGCTGCCGAAAGTCCTGGGCTTCATGTAACGCGCCACTCAGGACGGAACCCGGAAGGCCACGATCGCTTCTTGCCGCTTTCTTTTCGCTGATCCGGCTCCGCCTGCGGGAAAGGCACGAGGTACGCCCGAGACATCCTACATCAGTGGCGAAAGCCGGGTGCTGAGGATCGGGAAAGCCGCGATGACGGCCGGCGATAGAACCAGCATCAGCGGAACGGGGAAGGAGCCCTGAACGATCTCCCGCGGGATAGCCACCTTCAGTGATAGGATTTACCTGCCCGCAACCGTGCAGTCATCTATCGTTGTGTATCGCCCTCCCGTCGCATATCCTTTGCAGGAAACGGATGCGTGAGAGCGGTCAGCGGTGAAGGCCGGTCGATATCGGGATGCCGCGGCCGGCTCTGGGAGCGAACAGCGGAAAGGAGGTTCATATGTTATGGACGATTGCCGTCGTACTGATCATTCTGTGGCTGCTGGGGCTGGTAAGCGGCTATACCCTGGGGTCGTTTATTCACATCCTGCTGGTCATCGCCGTCATCGTCGTTTTGGTCCGGATCATCCAGGGACGGAAACCGTTCTAGGCGATCGTGTCTGAATGCGGAGACAAACCTCGGTCTGAAAGGAGCATGCCAATGAAGAGATTCGTTCAAAGCATCACCACCGCATTACTGGTGGCCGTCCTGGCGGTCGGGCTCGCGGGCTGCACGAAAGAAGGCCCGGCAGAGAAAGCAGGCAAGAAGATCGATAAGGCGATCGAAAAGGCCGGAGAACAGATCGAAAAGGTGGGCGAGAAGGTGCAGGATGCCGTAAGAAAATAGCGAACGACCGGCAATCGCGACCGAACGCCCTGCCTGCGCAGGCGCCCCGCCGCGATTCCCTGCCCCGGCCAGGGCAGGGAATCGGCCTGCCCTACATCAGCGAGGGGAGCCAGGTGCTCAGGATCGGGAAGGCCATGATGATGGCCAGCGAGACAAGCAGCATCAGCAGAAAGGGGAAGGAGCCCTGGAAGATCTCTTCGATCGTGGCCTTTCCGCCGAGCGACGACTTCATCGCGAACACCACCATCCCGAAAGGCGGCGTCAGCAGGCCGATCTCGATCGTGATGATCGCGACGATGGCGAACCAGATCGGATCGTACCCCAGCTTTACCGCCACGGGGTGCATGATCGGGATCGTCAAGAGGATGATCGACACGGAATCGATGATGCAGCCGAGGACCAGAAACACCAGGATGAACCCGAGGATGATGAAGATCGGGGCGACCGGAAGGGTCGTGGCCCACTGGCTGATCTGCGCTGCCAGGCCGGAGATGGTCAGCATCCGGCTGTACATCTGGGCGCAGATCAGCAGCATGAAGATGCTCGCGGTGGTCTGCCCCCCGTCGAGCAGCACCTGCCAGAGGTTCTTCGGATTGAGCTTCCCCTTGACGACCACCAGGATGAAGGCGCCCATCGCGCCCACGGCGCCCGCCTCGGTGGGGGTGAAGAGCCCCCCCCAGATCCCGCCCAGGACCAGCAGGATCAGGACCATGATCCCCCAAGAGACCAGGGTCTCGTTCACCATGGTCTTGACGGAAAACTCCTTTACCTCCGCAGTGACGCCGCCCAGGTGGGGCCGGAAGTAGATCATCGTCCGGATCCCCAGCGAGATGATCACGGTCACCACCAGGCCGGGGATAAACCCGGCGATGAAGAGCTTGCCGATCGACTGCTCGGTGAGGACCCCGTAGACGATCATCAGGATGGACGGGGGGATCAGCATCCCGAGGATCGCGCTGCCGGCGATGATCCCCAGGCTGAATTTGCGGTCGTACCGCAGCCGTTCCATCTCGGGATAGGCGATCTTGGAGAAGACTGCGGCCGAGGCCACGGAGACGCCGGTGATGGCCGCGAACACGGCGTTGGCGAAGACCGTCGCGATCCCGATCCCGCCGCGGATCCGGCCCAGAAAGAACTGGGCCGTGCGGAACAGCTCCTGGGTTGCGCCCGAGAGGGTGGAAAAGAGCCCCATCAATACGAACAGCGGGATGACCGCGAATACGTAATCCATGACCGCGGAATAGGCGGTCGTCTGGAGCAGGTTGACGGCGACCGTTGCCTTGCCGGTGATCGCCCAGATCCCGATCACGCTGATCGAGGCCAGGGCCACCCCCACGTGGACGCCCAGGATGATGGCGGCAAAAAGAAACACAACCGAGATGATGGCGATCGTCAGCGGGTCCATCAGCGCCCCCCCTTCTGCCCGTGCCGGATGAATGCCCCTACGCTCCGCAGCCCGATCAGCAGGAATTCGAAGGAGGTCAGCGCGGCGCCGAGCAGGACGATCGTCCGTACCGGGTAGGTGGGGACCCGCACGGGGAGCTCCCCTTCGAACTCGCCGATCCGCCAGGCCTCGATCATGTTGTCCCAGCCGGAATAGACCAAAAGACCGAACACGAAGGCCCCCAGGATCGCGGCGATCAGATCGACGAAGGCCCGCCCCCGCGGAGAGAGCCGGTCCAGGACCACGTCCGTGCGGATGTGGCCCCCGATCTTCAGGGTGTGCGACATCTGGAGCCAGACGATCGCCACGACGGACACCTTCACGATTTCCGGGACCCCGATGATCGGAGAATTGAACAGGACCCGGCCCAGGATGTCGCAACTGATCAGGACCATGATGACCGCGATCCAGGCTGTTCCGGCGGCGTTGAGGATCGCCATCAGCCCATGGATGATTCTCATCGGTCCGCTTTCGACTTCTGCCTGCATACCCTATCCTTCTTTGTTCGCTCCGGGGAGCCGGGGGGCCGCTGCGGCCGAACAGGGGCGCGTAAACGGTCAGAGTCCGGGGCGGCCCGTTGTCGATCGCCCGGCCCCTGACCGCAGTGCTGCGTTCCCTGCTCCCTTGTTACCCCGCCGGCGGCCGCCGTCCCGGTGCTGTGCCTCGCGTCCGGGCCATCGGCCGCCATACCAACGCCACGCCGATCAACCTCGCACTGGCAAGGGAGACCGGCAGTTGCCGGTGGGGCAGGCTATTTGATCCATTCCCGCGGGAACTTGAACCCTTCCGCCTTGAGATTCCGGTAGTAGGCGGCTACGACGCCGCCCGGCATCCCGGCCTTGGTGATTTCGGCCGCCCGGTCCTTCGGGATGTCGGGAAGCGCGTTCGCCCACTTGACCTTTTCTTCCCAGGTCAGGTTCCGGACGGTGCAGCCGGCGTCCTTCATCGCCTTCACGCTGCGTTCGCCCTTGGCGGCGCCCAGCGGGGTCTGGACCAGGTGGTACTGCTTGCCCACTTCCCGGATGATCTCCTGGACCTCCTTGGGCAGCTTCTTCCAGGTGTTCTGGTTGATGGTGATCATCACGTTGGGAATGGCCCCGAAATCGGTGAACGTGTAGTACTTGGCCACTTCATGGAGCTTGAAGGAGATGATGGCGTCGGGGAACATGACCCACCCCTGGTACACGCCCGTCTGCAGCGACGTGTACGCCTCGTTCAGGTTCGACTGCACCGGCACCGCACCGATCGCCTGCACCCAGGGGATGTTCGGCCCGGCGGCGGCGATCTTCCGCCCCTTCAGCTGCTCGACCTTTTCCCAGGGAAAGGTCGTCACGAGGTTGTAATTGCCCACTGCGCCGGTGGCGAGGTAGACTTGGTTGTATTTCTTCTCCAGGATCTCCCTGAGCTGGGGGGTCTCGTCGAACACCTTGCGGGCCGCTTTGGCGGCCATGACCGGGTCCGGGGTTCCGAAGGGGATGAAGTAGGGGAAGTTATGGGCCATAAGCTTGGCCGGCTCGAAGGGGACGTGGAGGTCCCCGATGTCCATCAGGCCGCTTTCCACGGCCTCGAGCACCTCGCCCAGTTTCGCGATCGACCCGCCGTAGGCCTCCACCCATTCGATCTTGTGCGGTGTCTTTGCCTCTACCCGCTTCTTCACCTCGACCTGGAAGAAATCCCGCATCGGCGTGATCCAGACGGAGGCATCCACCGGGTGCCCCGCCCCGATGACCAGCCGGAACGTCTCGGCCTGGGAAGTCCCCGGCTGCAGCAACGCGACGGCCAACAGGAATACACCGATTATCCTGACAACTGTTCTCATGCTTCCCTCCTTAATGGTTGTGTTGATCGCTTCGGGGACATTCCCCGCAGCGTGTTTCGTTTCCTGCCGCTACCCCGCAGCATGCTGTGGAGGGTGAAGCGGTCGCCGGGACCCTGATTGCGCGCAAAACAGTTTCCCTCGCCAGGAGCCATCCGGTCGGGATGTCACGAAACTGGTACCCGGCAGCTGGTCCGCTTGCGCCTACAGCGTAATCTGTGCTCCGGCCGTGTTGAGCAGGAAGGCCTCGGGCATCTCCCGCGCCACCGCAGCCAGCGTCTTGAAGCCGCTGCAGTGCATCGGGGATACAAGGGCGGGTTTCAGTCGCTTCAACTCCTCGATCGTCTTGTTTGCCTTCTCCTCAGAAATCCCCGGGAATCCCAGGTGAAAACCGCCGAAGACGGCATGCACCTTCTCGACTCCGGTGACGGTCTGTGCCTGGCGAATCGTGTTGACGATGCCGGCATGGGCGCACCCGGCCACGACGACCAGGCCTTTGTCCCGCAGAACGACGATCAGGGCCAGGTCGTCGGCGGTTTCATCCTCGACAAAGGCGCCGTTTTTCAGGCACCGCAGAGCCGATGGGGTCCCCGCCGGAGGGCCGGGGGGCTCGAAGGGGGTGGTGAGGGGAATTTCCCCGGTGGTAAACGCGGCCGGCCCCATCTGCATGGGGTTGGCCGCCAGCACGAGCCTGCCTCCCGCCGCTTCGAGCTCCTCTTTGCGCAGAGACTGGTTGTAATAGGGGATCACCCAGCCGTTCCCGGCGACCACATACCGGGTCAAGAAGGCGTTGGGGTGGATGATGACGGGCAGCGGAACGCTGCGGGCCTTCAGCAGGGCAACAAGCCCGCCGTAATGGTCGGGATGCCCGTGGCTGATGACCGCGTGATCGATGCTGTCCGGGGAGATGTGCAGGGCCGACATGTTGTGGAGGATGACCGAGTCGCTCAGCCCTGCGTCGAAGAGGATGCGGTACCGCTGGCCGGCGAAGGAGATGTCGACCAGCAGCGAGATCCCGTTTTCCGCCTGGATCGGCTTGTTCCGCGGGTCGAAGTGAAACGCGAGCCCCGTCCGTTTGACCGTCTCCGTATTCGGAATGAGCATGTCCACATAGTTCTCGACCAGCGTGGTGATCGTTATCCCGTCCGCTGCCTGCATCTTCGACTCCTTATATCTCCGGTTATTGTCGAGCATCGCACAACGGTTCGCCCCCGCTTCAGCGCCATCAGCCGGGCGCGGCGGGCAGGGGGCTACGATACGACCGCCGCGAAGAAATAGCAAGAAAAAGGTTGTTCCCGGGCGGGCTGCCGAGGACGGCGGAACGTTTTCCGTTGACATTCACGGGAGGCTTCCTTAAGCTCTGACGCACGACGGTCACCGGCGGGCCCGCCGATGCCCCGGGACCCGCCGCGTTTGTTCGCGAAAGGAGCGTGTGAAGCAGTGGAGAGCCTATCGATTCGGACCCCGATCAGCCCCGAGATTGCCGGGAACCTCACCGTCGGGGATGCCTTCGCGCTGCACGGCAAGATCCTCTGCGCCCGCGATGCCGCCCTGTCCCGCCTCGTGCGGATGCTCGATACGGGGACCCTGGGAGACTTGGCGGAACATCTGAAGGGAGCCGTGATCTTTCACACCGCCGTGAGCGATGCGGGCATCGGGCCGACCAGCAGCAACAAGGTCGAGATCGAAGGCAGCATCGGCCCGCTCTCGGCCGCGGGGGTGCGGATCCATCTGGGCAAGGGCGCCATCTCCGCCGCGACCGTCGCCCGGATGTCCTCGGCCGGCAGCGTGTTCGCGGTAACCCCGCCGGCTACGGCGCTGTTCATGGACAAGATCGTCTCCCGGCGGATCCTCGCCTTCCCCGAGGAGGGGATGGAGGCGCTGTTCGAGCTCGACGTGCGGGGTCTGCCCGGGATCGTGGCCGCGGCGAAGGGGGCAAGCATCTATTGACGGTCAACGGACGGCGCCGAAGCGGTCCGCTCTGCACAGGAGAAGCGACGACATGACGACACGCTGCGAGCGGGTTGAGGGCTTGGTGAAGGAGCTGCTGATCACCGCATCCACCACCTTCCGTCCGGATCAGTACCGGGCCTACGAGCGGGCCATCGCCCGGGAGACCAACCCCCCCTCCCGGTGGGCGATGGAGGCGATGGTGGAAAATGCCCGCATCGCCGCCGCCAAGAGGTACCCCCTGTGCGACGATACGGGCATCCCGCACTTGATCGTGGAGGTCGGCGCCGAGGTGGCGATCTCCGGGGAGCTGCTGGAGGCGATCCGGGCGGGTGTTGCCGCGGGCCAGCGGGCGCTCCCGACGCGGCCGATGGGGCTTATGGGAAACGACGAGCAGCGGATCGCACAGAGCGGGGGCGTGTCGTCCGACCCGGCCTGGGTCGTCCCCCCGGCGATGCTGGTGAAGCCGATCCCCGGGGATGAACTGCGGATCACGGTCCTGATGTTGGGCGGCGGTCCGGAGCTGCGCTCGACCACCGTCAAGGTGTTCCACGAACGCAACGCCGAAGGGGTGATCCGCGAGGCGGGGAGGTGGGCCGCCGAGGTGGCCGCGAAACTGGGGTGCACACCCACGCTTCCTTGCATCGGCATCGGCCGGACCCACTACGAGGCGACGACGATGATGCTCGAGGCGATGCAGGAGGGGGACCTCGACTGCCAGAGTGAATGGGAGCGGATCGTGACCGAGATGGTGAACGCCTCGGGCAGCGGTTCGCTGGGCCTGCGTGGGACCGTGACCGCCCTGGGTTGCTTCATCCGCGTGGGGCCGCAACGCGCCAGCGGTCAGCGCATGGTCTGCATGCGGCCGGGGTGCTCGGTCGACGTCCGGCGGGCCACGGTCACGATGCGCGCCCGCGAGCTCGCGTAACGGGGCGGGCCGCGCCCGCCGTAAGCCTTCCTGCCCTCGGCAGACTCGACCGGGAGATCGTGACGGATCTCACGGAACTGTTCGGCTGGGATATCTATTGACGGTCACCTCTCCGGGTTTGCCAAGGGGATCGCCAGGGGGAAGCGCGTGGACCGGGGAGACGCGATCGGGTATATGCGGGCAGGACGGGCGTTGCGACCGGACCGCATCCCGTTTTCCGAGTGCAGCACCAGGGGAGGGATGGCAATCCTCTCCGGGGAACGCCCGCACGACCGGCGCTGATCCGGTTCCTCCGCTCGCCGGCGCGACGAGCCCTGATCAGGGGCGAGGTGAGGTGCGGAGGGCGACCGTAAATTTCGTTGACAGATACGACCGTTCTCCTTAGAATCGCCCCGGCAACTCTGTCGCCTTTTCACCGCCTACCGCTTACGGGGAGTGATCGCACGATGAGCCTACCGCTGACGGGTGTACGGATCCTCGATTTAACGCTGATCATGGCCGGCCCTTACTGCACCCTGATCCTGGGGGACCTGGGGGCGGAGGTGATCAAGATCGAAAAACCGGGAATCGGCGAATCGTCGCGCGAGATGCCCCCCCATTTCTTCGCGGGGCAATCGGCTTATTTCATCGCCATGAACCGGAACAAAAAGAGCATGACCCTCGACCTGAAGAGCGACGCGGGCAAGCGGATATTCCTGGACTTGGCCAGGAAGTCGGACGTGGTGATCGACAACTTCCGGCCGGGGGTGGTGAAGAAACTGGGGATCGACTTCGATACGCTCAAAACGATCAACCCCCGCATCATCTGCTGCTCCATATCGGGATACGGCCAGACCGGTCCGTTCCGGGACCGGCCGGCCTTCGACCTGGTGATTCAGGCCCGGGGCGGGATCATGAGCTATACCGGGGAGGAGGGGCAGATGCCGGTGCGGATGGGGGCGCCGATGGGCGATCTGTCCGGCGGGGTATTCGCGTCGCAGGGCATCCTGGCAGCGCTCTACCAGCGGGAAAAGACGGGGCGCGGCCAGCGGATCGACATCAGCCTGGTTGACTGCCAGACGTCGCTGCTCACCTACCGCGCCCAGTTCTATCTGGTGGGCAAGGAGATCGCGCGGCCCGTCGGCTCGGGCCACGTTTCCGCCCATCCGATCAGGGCGTTTCGGACCCGGACCTTCGACGTGGTGATCGACGCCAATACGGAGAGCATCTTCACCGAACTGTGCGACGCCATCGGCCGGCCGGAGATGGCGCGAGACGGCAAATTCAACTCGCGGGAGGCGCGGCTCAAGAACAAAGAGGAGCTGTACGCCATCCTGGAGGAGGCGTTCCTCAAGAAGACCGGCGAGGAGTGGCTGGAGATCCTGGAGAAACGCATCCCCATCGCCCCGATCAACACGATCGACAAGGCCCTCGCCGATCCCCAGACGCTCAGCCGCAACATGGTGGTCGAGGTGGAATACCCGGACAACAAGAAGCTCCGTATCGTGGGCAATCCCATCAAGATGTCCGAAGTGGACGAGGAGGTGTTCCGGCGTCCCCCCTACCTGGGTGAGCATACCGAGGAGATCCTCCGGGACCTCCTCCAGTACCCGCCGGAACGGATCGAGGCGATCAAAACCGAGAAGGCTGTGTAGCCGCTCCCATGATCCGCAACCGCCGTACCTTTCCGAACCCCGCCGATCGGGCGATCCGCGACCGCGTGCTCAGGGCGATCGCGGCCAATCGCGTCCCCGGACTGCATTTCGCCGGCCATTTTCTCGACCTGGCATGGCAGGAAGTCACGGCCGATACGGCGGCCATGGCGATGGCGGCGGGGCCGCACTGCCGCGATGCGGACGGGGCGGTGAACCTCGTGGCGCTGGGGATCCTGGTGGACAACATCCTTGCCACCCCCACGCGGACCGAAGCCGTCCCCGGTGCGCGGCTGGCGACCATCCAGATCAACCTCCAATTCACCGGTCAGCAGATCAGCGGGGACCTTACCGCCGAAGGACGCCTGGTGGGCCGCAGCGAGCAGGCGCAGCTGCGGCGGGAGCTGTCGTCGGCGACGATCTCGGCTGCGGGGGCGGCGGTCTGCCACGCGAGCGGCGAATTCGCGCTGCTCGACGCCCCGCCGGGCGTTACCCTCGCCCCGCTGCCCTGGCAGCGGAGCGAGCCTCCGCCGCTCGCGACGGTCGACCCCGACGAATTCACCCCCGCTGAACGGGCGATCCTCAGGCTCTGCGACGCCGCGCTGGCGAAGTCAACGCCCGCGGCCTCGTTCATCCAACATCTCTGGGGCGGCCTGCCGCGGCGAAGCGCGCACGGGGCGGCTCACCGCGTTGCGATCGGTCCGCACATCGGCAACCGGGTCGGTCACGTCCAGGGCGGAGCGCTGCTCGGCCTGGCGGCGACCACCGCCCGCGCGGCGGCGCCCGCAGGGATGCTGCCGGCCGCGATCTCGGCCTGGTACATAAGCCCCGGCCGCGGTGCGGCGCTCACCATTCGCTCGCGCATCCTGCATGCGGGCCGTACCCTCGCCGTGGTTCGAACCGAGATCAAGACCCCCGCCGGCGAACGCGTGCTCGAGGCGGTGAGTCACCACGTGGCGCGCAGAGCCGCCTGACCCCAGCAACCGGAAGCGGAGCTCACGACCGCAGCTCCGTGCGTTTTTCCCGCGCCGCCGTGCGGGAACGTACCCCCGTCGCAACGGCAGGTCGTTTCGCCGCAGGCTCCGCTCAAAGGGTTGGGGAAAAAGCCGCGGGCACGGGGCCGAGCGGCGCACGCCCCCGCGCATTCCGCCGGCCGGAGGACAGGAGTGGGGGCAGATGCTCCCGGCGTACGGGTCAGCGGGAGGCGGGAGCCGCCGGCACGGCGCCGGAAACCCGAGCCTCGGTGTGTGCCGTGACGACCGTCTCGATGGCGATCTGCATCCGGGCCCCGGTCCGGGAGGGGGGGAGGTCGAAGGCCCGAGCGGGGAGTACAGAGGCAAAAGAAAGCGCCGCCGCGAGGGCGGCCGTGAGGAGCTTCTGCTGGAGACACAGCCCCCGGGTGAGCTGCTCGGGTTTGAGATAGCCCCCCTCGACGAGAACTTCGCCGATCTTCTTGCGGGAGACCTTCTGGCGCCGGAGGGCCTCTTCGATCTTTTCCCGGGAGATCATCCGATTCCGGACGAGGATTTCCCCCAGCCGAAGCGCGGACCGCTCTTTTTGTTCCGCGCCCTGCCTGCGCTGGAACCCGAGCACCGCAGTGAGCTCCGCGGCGGTGATCAGCCCCTTGCGGACGAGGATCGTCCCGAGCTTCTCCCCGGTCCGCTCCTGTTCCTCCAGGGCCTCCCCGAGGGAGTCGGGCCGCAGGCGTCTGGCCCGGACGAGCAACTCGCCCAGCAGCTCGCGCATCCCCGCCGCTGCCGCAATCGCCTCTGCGGGGGAAGAGCATTCCTTCTGCACCGAGAGGATCGTCTCCAACTCCGCCTCGTCCAGGATGCCCATCCCCACGAGGACGGCACCGAGCTGGGCGCCGGTGTTCCGCTGCCGTTCGAGCGCCACCCAAAGGGCGGCCGAAGAAACGAACGCGCCGTCGAGAAGGATCGTTCCCAGCATCCCTGTCTTTCCTGCCGGCCCGTTCATCGCCCGCGATTCTTCCATGAAACACCAGCCAGTCTTTCGTTTGCCCCCTCCCGCGGAAGGTAAGCCGGGGCCGGGGCTGCGCTTTCTTGCGCAGCCCTCCGGGCGGGCACGTCCGCCTGGAAGAGAAATCGGCAGTTCGACGGAACAACTTTAGGGGAAAATTCGCCCGTACCTCCCGGCAGGAGGGGGCAAAGACAGCGCAGAGGAGGGGCGCGCGGCGATACGCCGCCGGCGGGAGAGGATCATCCGCCGCTCAGCGCCTCGGCGCGCCGCCAGTCCTCCCGGATGATCCCCAGGAGCTCCTTCGCGAATGCCGATTCCAGGACGATGCCTTCGAAATCGGGGGGGCAGTGGAGTTTTTGCATCAGCAGACCGTCGCCGTCGAACCAGCGGGGAAGCGCGCCTCCGAAGAAGTAGCCCGCCTCCCGGAGGGCGCGCACCGCGGCGCCGACCCAGGGCGTCGTCAAGTCCGCCCACACCTGGTACACCGCGGCCTGCTTCTCCCGGCCCCGGGCCTCCAGTTCGGCGAGCCGGGCGCTGAAATCGTCCCCGACGGCGAAGACGGCAATGCGGGCCACCCGGGCGTGTGCGAACATGGTCATCTCCATCCGGGAGGCGGTTCCGGGGGGGATCCGATCCACCGACGGGCTCAGCTCCCGGCTATCGTCGAGGCGCCCATATATTTGCCGGAGCACGGCGTCGTACTCCAGCGGGAGGAAGATCCGGTGCGGCTTCGGCCGGAAGCAGCGGAACGCCGCGAGCGTCGCCACCCTGCCCCCCGCGCTTTGCTCCTTGACGTAGGCCTCCGCCGGCATCAGGGCGACTTCGAGGGCCGTCTCCACGTACCGGCACGGCGCGATCGCCTTCTGCATGAAGGGATGGTTGCAGACCGCCTCGCCGAACACCTCCTCGATCTCGGGACGGCGGGGGATGAACTCCTCGTTCAGATACCCGAGCATGCGCGTGTTGACGCCCAGGCTGCGGTAGTCCTTCCGGACCAGCCCGACCCCGGACTCGTACAGGGAGCGGCAGGGCGCCGACGGGTACAGGTGGTTCACCCCGACGACCTCGCCGGAGGGGGTGCGGGCGCAGATCGACAGGTACCGGCCGTCCCCGTTGGCCCGGACGATCTCCGCGGGGTCGTAGAACAGCCGGATCGGGTAGAGTTCCCCGTAGACGGCCCGAAAGAGGCGGACGATCCCTGCGGCATCCTCAGGCTGAAACTCGCCGATAATGAACTGCTCCTGCCCCGGGGGCACGACCGGTGAATCATGGCTCATACATTCATTCCTTTCTTCGGTGCGGGTGACACCGATGCAGGCGACAGGTTCATGATGAACGCGAAGCAACAGAGGGCAAAGCCCGCGGCGACGTAGAACAGGAGATCGAACCCCGCCCCGAATGTGATCAGGAACCCGCCGAGATAGGGCAGCAGGAAATAGGCCATGTCCAGGGTGAACAGCGCGAGGTTGGTGTTGATGCCCCGCAGCAGCGGCGGCGAGGCCGAAAACAGCAGGGCGTTCAGCAGGGGGAGGCTGATCCCCATGCACAACCCGTACGCGCCCGCCAGCAGGGAGAAGGCCGTCCGTGCGCCGGCGTGCGGCAGGATGATGAAACAGGGGAGCAGGAGCACCAAGCTTATGCGCAGCATGACCAGTTTGTCCAATCTGTCGAACAGGACTGCGCCGAAGGCGCGGACCGCGATCATCGCCACCATCGACAGGGTGAAAAAGAGGCCCACGTCGCCGCCGCCGGTTTGCAGGGCGAGGTCCTTCAGGAAGTAGAAGACCGTGGCATGGGCGAGATAGATCGCCAGCCCCGCGCCCAGCAGCAGCCCGACTGCCTTCAGCCGCAGGTTCTCCCGGATCTCGGCGGAGGTGGGGCGGCGAAGCAGGACGCCGTCTTTGCTTTGCAGCGCCCGGGCGAGGCGTCCGCGCAGGGCGATCAGCAGCACGATCGCCACCACCGCGAAGATCGAGACCCCGGCATAGATGTCCGCCTCGTTGCGGACAGCGGGAAGCACGGCCTCGGTCAGCGGCGGGATCACCGCGTAGGGGATCATCATCGCCACGCTGAGGATGCTGAACCCCTGACCGCTCTTCTCCGGGGGGATGAAGTTCACGACGAGCGAGATCGCCCCCGACGTGAGCAGCACGAACGCCGCGCCGTGGGCGATGCGCACCGCGATCAGCCCCGGCACCGTCGCGACCCCCATGTACGATAAGGAGACCGCCACCAGCAGGAACAGCGACGCCAGCATGACCGCAGGGGCGTTGCGCACGTGGAGCCAGGGGAGCAGGAATAGCCGCAGGATGAACGCGGCCATCGGTTCCAGCCCGACCAGAAAACCCCGCCACGCCACGGGGATGCCGATGGTGCCCAGGTAGTGGTAGAAACTGTAGAAGACGCAGACGTTGCAGAAGGCCGCCATGATCGTCAGGGCGAGGGCGACAAACTCGAAGGAGATCCAGTTCCCGGGGGTGCGCATCGCAAGAGGGTCCTTTCGCTACGGCAGGATCTTTTTCAAGGCGGCAACGCAGGCCTCCATCGCCTCCTGCCCGGCCAGGGTGATCCGGATGTGGTTCGGACAGCGGAAGCCGGTCATCGGCCGGATCATGATCCCCTCGCGCATCAGCTTCCGGTAGGCCAGGGTATCGCTCAGCGGGAGCTTCGCAATCAGGTAATTCCCCTCCCCCGCGATCACCGGCAGACCCATCTTCGCCAGCTCCCCGCGCAGAAATGTCCGGCTCGTCCGGACCAGTGCGCGGGTCCGGCGGATGTGTCCCGTGTCGTCCTTCAGCGCCGCCAGGGCCGCCTCCTGGGCGATGCGGTTCACCGAATAGACGACGCAGGTCCGGCGGATCATGTCCACGACCTCCGGCGCGCCGACCAGGTACCCGATCCGGAGCGCGGCGAGGCCGTACATCTTCGAGAAGGTCCGAAACACGACGAGGTTCGGGTATTCCCCGAGCAGGGAGATGCCGTTCGGGAAGTCCTCCTGCTCGACGAATTCGCAGTAGGCCTCGTCGACGACGACGATCCGCCTGCCGCCGACGGCGGCGAGGAAGCCCCGCAGCCGCTCCCGCGTCCAGTAGCTCCCCGTGGGGTTGTTCGGGTTGCAGACGAACAGGATCTTCGTGCGCGGGTCGATGGCGGCGAGCATCGCCGCGTCGTCGAACCCCTCGTCCTTGAGGGGGATGACCCGCGCCTCGATCCCGGAGAAGACGGCCACCCACTCGTACACGGCAAAGGTCTTGTCGGCGGTGACGATGTTGTCCCCCTGCTCGCAGAAGGCCTTGATCACGAAGGCGATCACCTCGTTGGCCCCGTTGCCGACGAGTATCTGGCCGGGGTCGACGCCGTGGACGGCCCCGAGCTCCTGCCGGAGGTAGTAGGAATCGCCGCTCGGATAGACGGCGCCCTGGGGCGGCGGGAAGCGCCGGATCACCTCCTGGGCGCCGGGCGGCGGCCCGAGCGGGTTTTCGTTGTTGTTCAGACGGTACAGCCGCGCGCAGCCGTAGAGCTTCATCAGCTCCGGGTCGGGCCTGCTGGGGATGTAGGGCTCGAATTCCCGGACATAGGCCGGGACCAGGCTCTCAAGATTCGGTTGCGTCATGATGCTGGAAGATCACGAGGTCCGCTTGCCCGGCAAAGGGCAAAAGGAGCGCCGGCGTGAACCCGTTGGCCATCAGGACCGGGATCAGCTCCGCGTGCCAGGGGAGCCCCAGGTCGATTTCGAACAGCAGGGTGGTCAGGCCGTCGGCCTGCAGGTAGCGGACGTGCCGCGCCACGTTGGCGGCCAGATCGGCGCCGGGCCACAGGGGGCGGAGGGTCGCCTCGGCCCTCTCCCGGACGATCTCGGCGGCGAACAGGGATGCGCCGAGGCGCGTTTCGCCCATCGCCTGGACGGTCCGGATCTGACGGGCCAGGACCAGCCGGTCATACTCGCCGGTGAGCCAGACCGTCAGGTCCGCCGGGACCCAGACCTCGGCGCCGGGATCCTCGTGGAGATGCCGGAAGAAGAAGGACACTCCCCCCCCCGGCCCCTCGGCGGTCGAAGGGGGAAGGGACCCGAGGTGCTCGAACTGGGGCTCCAGGGCCTTCGGCAGGCCGGCGAGGCTCAACAGCCCCAGGGCCTTTGTCCGGGCGATCGAGGCGATCAGGGCGGTCAGCAGCGCGTCGGCCGCAGCAATCTGTTCTCCCTCGGAAAAGAGATAGGGGCCGTGGAACTGCACGATCCGCTCCGAGCGCCCGGAAAAGATGATCCCTCCGACGATCTCCCGCTTCTGACTGATCGCCGTCAGGCACCGATACTCGCCGCCGGCAACCATGTCCGCCACCTTGCCCGGGTAGGCGAAGAACGGCGGCCGGTCGCGCTCCGGGGAGAACCGGCCCGCCAGCAGGGCGAAGCGCTTGACCCGCTCGCGATCCGGTTCTTCCACGCTCACTCCGGCCGGGGCTGCCGGGCGGGGAAGCTGTTCGGAAAAGCGGGGGTAGACCTTTTCCATCGTCACGGCCAGACAGATCCGGTGGCCTTTCTCCTCAGTGAGATGGAGACGGTCTACGGAGCGGGAGGCGATCATGAGCCCCATCTCATCCAGGTCGCATTGCCCGTCCTTGGCCGAGTCCGAGGCGATGTTGAGTCCCTTGAGGTTCAACTGCGGGGCATGAAAACGGAAGAGGACCCGGGTGTAATACAGGCCGTCCTGGCAGGCGGTCTCCAGCTGTTCCCCCGCACAAACGGCGCCGCAGAGGTGCAGAAAGATCTCCTCCGTTGCCAGCGAGAGCTTCAGGGATTCCGTTCTCGCCAGACCGAACAGGGACGCCGCCGACTCCACAAACTGCGTGACGACGGGAAGGAAGGGGGCGCGGGCTTCGAGGTGCAGCTGGACGGTGCCGTGTCTGGGTTCGTGCATGCTCTTTCCCCTGCGTCGTTACCGGATACGCCCCGAGGGGCCGATCATGCGCCCGAGTATAGGGAAAATGCGGCAGCGAGTCAACGGGATTCGCGGCCCTCGTCCGCTGCGCTTTCGCCGTTGATAGGCCGCGCTTCCCTGTGGTATAGTCCCTCCGCCTTCAGAAGCCTCAAGGCTGTGCGCCCTGCCGCTGAACCTTTTTGCGCGGTTGCTCCGCGGAACGGGTTCTTGCCCGCCATGCGGAAAACGTCCCCGGGCAGCGCGGAATGGAGTGGGTGACGAGGGGTGGATTATCAGGGGGTGGGGGGGGAGAAGGATGTCATGACGGGAAGGATCCCTGAGATCGGCCGGCCGCTCCCCCGGGCGGATGCGGCGGCGAAGGTCACCGGTGCGGAGAAGTACGCCGCGGACCACTGCGGTGACAGCCCGCTCTGGGCCGGGGTCCGGCGGGCGGGGGTCCCCCACGGCCGGATCCTCGGGGTCGATACCGCCGCGGCAAAGGACCTTCCCGGCGTGGTTGCCGTCCTCACCGGCCGGGATGTCCCCGGGACCAACCGCCAGGGGATCGTCCACAAGGACCAGCCGGTCCTGTGCACCGACAAGGTCCGCCACTGCGGCGATGCCGTCGCCCTGGTGATCGCCGAGGACCGGCAGATCCTGGCGGAGGCCCTCGACCGGATCCGTGTGGACATCGCCCCCCTCCCGGGGGTATTCGGGATCGACGACGCCCTGGCGCCGGGCGCGCCGCTCGTCCATGAGGAGCACAAGGGCGGCAATGTCCTGCTGGCTGCGGAGATCAGGAAGGGGGACGCAGCCGCGGCGCTCTCCGCCTGCCCGGTCGTGATCGAGGAGACCTTCGCGGTTCCGATGGCGGCTCACGCCTTCCTGGAGACGGAAAACGGCGTCGCCCGTCAGGATCCCGACGGGAGGATCGTCATGACCGTCTCCACCCAGGCCCCCTTCCGCGACCGCTGGGAGGTGGGCCACGCCCTGGGCCTCCCGATGGAGCGGATCCGGGTCATCGCTCCCTACCTGGGCGGCGGGTTCGGGGGCAAGGACGGCGCCACGGTCCAGTGCTTCCTCGCGCTGGCGGCCCTGCATGCCGGGGGGCGTCCGGTGAAGATGGTCTGGAGCCGCGAGGAGAGCTTCCTGGCCGGATACAAGCGCCATGCCGCGCGGCTCTGGTACCGCCTCGGCGCAGACGCGGACGGGACCCTCCGCGCGCTCCACTGCCGCCTGTACTACGACACCGGCGCTTACGCCCACCTGGGAGGTGAGGTGATGGCCCTGGGGATGGAGCACGCCGCCGGCCCCTATCGGATCCCCCATACCCTGACCGAAGGGTGGTGCCTGTACACGAACAACCCCGTGGCCGGCGCAATGCGCGGGTTCGGCGTCGCGCAGGTGAGCTTTGCCTGCGAGCGGATGATCGACCTGCTCGCGAAAAGACTGGGATGCGATCCCCTCGCGCTCCGGCTGCAGAATGCCCTGCGGCAGGGCGATCAAAACGGCGCCGGTGTGGAGTTGACCCAGCCCGCGGGGGTCGCCTCCTGCATCGAGACGGCCGGCAGCCACCCGCTCTGGCGCGGGCGCAGGGAGTGGATCGCGCAGGCGGGCCCCTTCAAGAAACGGGGGGTCGGCGTGGCCGCCGTGTTCAACGCCATGGGGTACGGCCGGGGGCTCCCGGACTCGGCGCTCGCCAAAATCGAGCTGCTTCCGGACGGCAGGCTTCGGCTGTACTCGGGCGTCTCCGACATGGGACAGGGAAACACCACCGCCTTCCTGCAGATCGCCGGGCAGATCCTGCGGCAGGAAGACACCGCCTTCGAGATCGTCCTGCCCGACACGGACCGGACCCTCCCCTCGGGCTCGGCCTCGGCCAGCCGGACGACCTACACCTACGGGAACGCCCTGATCAGGGCCTGCGAGGAGCTCCGCCGGCGGATCGTGGGCCGCGCCGCCCTGCTGCTCCTCGTGGATACCCTGGAGGACCTGGAGATTCTCCCCGGGCGGGTCCGTCACCCCGCCACCGGGCGGGAGGTCCCGATCGCCGCCCTGGCCGCGACGATGACCGAACCGGAGCGGATCTGCATCAGCCAGTTCCTGATGCCCGTCGTCAAGGACATCCCGGACACGGGCAAGGCCTTCTTCATCGGGTTTCCTCATCTGCTGTTCTCCCACGCGGCCCATGTGGCCCGTGTCGAGGTGGACGAACTGACGGGGCAGGTCGCGGTGGACTCCTACCTGGCCGTGACCGAGGCGGGTAGCGTCCTCAACCCCCAGGCGGTGGAGCAGCAAATCCAGGGCGCCGTCGCCCAGGGGATCGGTTACGCGCTCTGCGAAGAGGTCCGGCTGGCCGAGGGGCGGATACTCACCCCCGATTTGGCCACCTACGTCATCCCCGGGGCGCAGGACCTGCCGGAGATTCTCTCGCTTGCCGTCGAGATCGGCGAGCCGACCGGGCCGTACGGGATGAAGGGGGCGGGCGAGGTGGGGATCGACGGTCCCCTGCCCGCGATCGCCAACGCCGTGGCCGACGCCTGCGGCATCGCGATCACCCGGGCGCCGCTCACCGCCGAACGGGTCCTGGAGGCGCTGCGGGACAGCGACCGCGGCGGCGCGGAGGGGCGGGCATGAACCTTTGCTGTCGGATCAACGGGGTGGAGATGACGCTCGAGACGGACCCGGAGAGGCGGGTCGTCGACCTCCTGCGGGAAGAGCTGGGGCTCACCGGGACGAAGGAGGGGTGCGGGAGCGGCGAGTGCGGGGCCTGCTCGATCCTCGTCGACGGCGAGCACCGTCTCTCCTGCCTGATGGTCGCCGCACAGCTGGAAGGCAGAGCGGTGACCACGATCGAGGGGCTGGGGGAGCCCGGGCGGCTCCACCCCCTCCAGGAGGCCTTTGTCCGGTGCGGCGCCGTCCAGTGCGGGTTCTGTTCCCCCGGGATGATCCTGGCGGCAGCGGCACTCCTGAAGAAGACCCCGCATCCCGGCCGGGACGAGATCCGGCAGGGGCTGAGCGGGAACCTCTGCCGCTGCACGGGATACCAGAAGATCGTCGACGCCGTGGAAACGGCGGCCGGCCTGACGAACCCGGACGGCGCGCCGCCCACCGCGCCACACGCGCGCCCGGCACTCGCCGAAGAGGGCGAGGCATCCCGCTGCGCAGCGCCTGCGCAACCGCCGCCCCCTCCGGGCGGCCATTCCGCGAGACTGCGCAGGGGCGGGCAAGTGCGGCACAGGGTGCTGCTCCCCCGGAGCCTCGCCGAACTGTGGAGCTTCCTGGAGGAGGAGCCCGGGGCGCGGGTATGGGCGGGCGGC
Source organism: uncultured Syntrophobacterales bacterium (assembly GCA_903928915.1). Lineage (GTDB taxonomy): Bacteria > Desulfobacterota > Syntrophia > Syntrophales > UBA5619 > JAKAFS01. The sequence continues at coordinate 43,997 of CAIYSL010000018.1, forward strand.
ACGGACCTGAGCGTGCAGCTGCGGGTGGGGCGGGCGGTTCCCCCCGCCCTGGTCTGCCTGGAGCGGATCGCCGAGCTGCGGACGATCGAGGAGGATGCGGACTGCCTGCGGATCGGCGCGGGCGTCACCCTCGGCCGCCTGATCGCCGACCCGCGGATCGGGGATGACCTTCCCGTCCTGAAGCGGGCCGCGGAGACGCTGGGATCGCCGCCGATCCGCGCCATGGCTACCATCGGCGGGAACATCTGCACGGCCTCGCCCGCCGGGGACACCCTGCCGCCCCTGTACATCCTGGATGCCGAGGTGGAGCTTCGCTCGCGGACGGCCACGCGGAGCATGCCGATCGGGTCGTTCATCACAGGCCCGGGAACCATCCGGCGGGAAGCCGGGGAGATCCTGACCGCCGTCCGGGTAAAAAGACCCGCGGCCTATGGCCTGCAGCATTATGAGAAGATCGGCCAGCGCAAGGCGCTGGCCTGCTCCGTCGCCAGCCTTGCGGCCCTGCTCCGCCTCTCCCCGGAAGGGACGATCGAGGCCATCCGGCTTGCCTGGGGAAGCGTCGGGCCGACTGTGGTTGCCTCGCCGGCGATCGAAGCGCTTCTCCTGGGGGAACGGCCGTCCGCGGCGGTGTTGGCGCGGGCGGCCGAAGCGACCCGGCATACCGTCTCCCCCATCGACGACGTCAGGGGCACGGCAGAGTACCGCAGGACCGCGGCGGCCAATCTCCTGCTGCGGTTCCTCCACGGTGCACTCGCGCAGCGGTAACAGAAGGGATATGCGGCGGCGGGACGAAACCAGAGCCCTGCGCACGGGTGCAGGGCCGGGAGCGGGCAGGGGTGCGCCGCGGCGGCCAAGAGCGGGGGCGGACAGCATCTCCGGGCAGATTCCCGGGCGGGGCGTGCGGGGAGCGCTTCCGGTTACCGCGCCGGCGGATCTTCGGCGGGCGTCTTGACGTACATCTCGCTGTCCCAGGCGTGATCGCCCAGGGTGGGGTTCACCTCCCGGTCGGTGGCCAGCAGCTGCTCCTGGAGCTGGTACTGTTCCCGGACCGTGAAGATGTAGGCGCTCTTGTCATGGCGCAGGGCCGCCAGTTTCTGCAGGGCCGCCTCGTCGTACTTCAGGAAGTTCTGCCCCGCCCGGGTGGCGCTGTACCTGCGGAACCCGAGCGTGACCAGACAATCGACCCCCATCCGTATCGACGTGTCGAGGGTTTCCCGGTAGATGTCGCTGATCCCCATGTCCATCAATTCGTAGGCGTCGATGCGGTTTTCGGCGCGGGCCAGGATCCGGAGGTTGGGAAACAGCCGCTGCACCTTTTCGATCAGGTCCTGGTTGATCGCCGGCGAACCGATGGCGGCGATCAGGATCCTGGCCCGGTCCGCCCCTGCTGCCTGGAGGATGTCGATCCGCGTGGCGTCGCCGTAGAACACCTTGAACCCCATCTTCCGGAGCAGAGCGACGCGGTCCGAATCGTTGTCCAGGATCGTCGCCTCGACCCCGTTCGCCCTGAGGAAGCGGCCGATCGTGCTCCCGAAGGGGCCGAACCCGGCGAGGATAACCGGCGTGTGCAGGTCGATCGCATCGGCCTGTTTTGCCTCTTCTTCCCGGACGCCGAAGCGGGGGACGATGAACCGTTCGTTGAGAAGCAGCAGCAGCGGGGTTGCGGTCATGCTGATGGCCGTCACCCCCATCAGGGTGTCCGTCCACTCGGCTGATACGAGGTTCAGCTGGCGAATGAAGGAGAACAGGACGAAGGCGAACTCCCCGACCTGGGCCAGCCCCAGGGAGAACAGGAGATTCTGGTCGAAGGTGAGCCGGGTCAGTCTCCCCGTCAGCAACAGCACGACGAACTTGATCGCGATGACGCCGCAGACGAGGGCGGCGGTCGTCAGCGGCCGCTCCAGGATCAGGCTGAAGTTGATCGACGCCCCGACGGAGATGAAGAACAGTCCGAGGAGGATCCCCTTGAAGGGCTCGATGTCGCTCTCCAGTTCGTGGCGGTATTCGGTGTTCGCCAGGACCACGCCGGCCAGGAAGGTCCCGAGGGCGGGGCTCAGCCCGACCAGCTCCATCAGGAACGCCGCAGCCATCACGATGAACAGGGCGGAGGCGGTGAACAGCTCGCGGAGGTTGATGCGGCCGATGAACCTGAGGAAGGGGACGATCACGAAGCGGCCGCTCAGCCCTACCGCCCCGACCGCTGCCAGCACGGCGATCGTCTGCGCCCATCCGGGCAGCCTCTCCAGGAACGTGGCCTGGCCGCCGGTCCCGGTCTGCACTGCGGCGGTCGCTAGCAGCGGCAGCACCGCCAGGATGGGGATGACGGATATGTCCTGAAACAGCAGGACCGCGAAGGAGCATCTGCCCGCCTGCGTCTGGACCAGCCCCTTCTCCCGCAGGGTCTGCAGTGCGATCGCCGTGGACGACATGGAGAGGGCCAGTCCGAGCGCCAGGGCCGCCTGCCAGTGCAGTCCCACGGCCGCAAAGAGCGCCAGAAACAGCAGGGTCGTGGCGCCGAGCTGCACCGCGCCGGAGCCCAGGATGAGGCGGCGCATCCCCCAGAAGTGGGCGGGCTCCAACTCCAGCCCGATCAGGAAGAGCATCATCACCACGCCGAACTCGGCGAAATGGATGACCTCCTGTTTCTGGCCGACCAGACCGAGGAAAAAGGGTCCGATCATGATCCCGGCCAGGAGGTACCCCAGCACCGATCCCATGCCCAGCCGCTTGGCAACGGGAACGAACACGATCGCCGCGGCCAGATAGATGAGGGCGTCCTGGAGAAAGGAGTGGCTCATGGCTCACCGAAGACCTGATTCAGCCAGTCGTTGAGAAACTCGAATCGTCCGATCGTCTCGGCGTCGACCTCCCCCCGCCCCAGCAGTTCCAGGAGGGTGCGGTACAGCGCGGCGTGAACCGCCAGCTGCTCTTCGCCCAGCAGGTGGGTCCCCTGGACGACGAACGGGGGCAGGTAGCGCATCCGGCAGAGACGGGCGGTCTGCGCGAAGGGGGCCAGGAACTCCCGGACCGTGAAGCGGTTATGCCCGGCGCGGGAGTAGGTCTCCCGGGTGCCGCCCGAGGTCAGGGCGTTGAAGACGATCCGGTCCTGCAGGGAATAGACGCCCCGGCCGTGGGCCCAGCCGTATTCGAGGACCAGGTCCAGCCACTGCTTGAGCAGCGCCGGGCAGCTGTACATGTACAGGGGGTGGTGCCAGACGATGACCTGGTGCGAACTCAGCAGCTCCTTCTCCCGCTCCACGTCCACGTTGAAGTCGGGATAGTGTTCGTACAGGTCCCGGAGCGTGACCCCAGGGAGCCTCTCGACGCCGGCCAGGAGCGCGCGGTTGACCCGTGATTTTTCGAACCGCGGGTGGGCGAACAGTATCAGGATGCTGTGCACCGTGGCCGCTCCTTTCGTCTCTTCATCGCCGCTTTCTCGTTCCAGAGTCCCGATTAATTACCACAGAAACGGTCTCCGTCATAGGGAGAAAAACCGGGGCTGACGGGAAGACGGGCCGCGGCATCGCCGGCTGCAGGGCCCCGAGCGACGGACGGAGGTCTTCCGGCCCGGGGTCAGAATCGATCGGTGCGGAGGCTGGCTATGCTGAATGCGGGCGCCGCGGGGAACTGCGCGCGGGAAGACGGCGGCTCCGGCCCGGTGCAGGGGCGGACCCCCCTTACGGCGAGATCCTGCAGCTTACGGAGAGGCCCTCTCCGGAGCCGCGTTCGATCGTCGTCCGGAATTTGGGGTTCTGCCGTACGTATTCGAGAAACCGTTCGACCCCGGGGTCGCCCTGCCAGAGGACGTTGTGGGCGGCAAAGCAGCCGCCCGGGACGATCTTCGGCTCCAGGTCGCGAAAATACTGCCAGAGCCACTCCTTGTCAGCGTCGCAGAAGACGAAGTCAACGGGGCCGCTGAGAGCTGGTACGAGCCGGTGGGCGTCGCCAAGCCGGGCGTCGACGTATGCGGACAGCCCGGCCGTGCTGAAGTTGGCAAGGGCCGTGCGGTAGCGCTTCGCGTCGATCTCGATGGTGGTTACCCTTCCGCCGGTCTTGGCGGCGGCCCAGGCCAGCCAGATGGTCGAGTGGCCGGTGGAGGTGCCGATCTCGAGGATCCTCCGGAAATTTCCCTGAACGACGAGATCGTGGAGGATTTGCCCGTCCCGGGCGGGGACGTTCATGTCGGCCCAGGAGCCCCGGGCGTTGTCGAGAAAGCGGGCGACCCGGGCATCCAGATCTCCCCGTGCGTGCGGCTGCTGGGCATGGGCCCCGCCGGCCGGACCGTACCCGATGGCAACGCCGATGAGTACCGCCGCCGCCCAGTGAAGCGGCATTCTGCCGATGCCGCTCGGTAAAAATCCCCTTGACATCACCCACGCCCTGGTATAAAAGTAGTGCCATCATTGAATTGATGGCAGGGAATGTACATGATCCACCGGTCGTTGTCCAGCAGCCTCCTTCTCCTCCTTAGCGTCGTAGTAGTACGGCCCGGGGCTGCTGCTCTGCGTCTGTGATGGATCGACCATAACGAGATGCGAGCCGCGAGCCCCGGAAAGGCCGCGGCTTTTTCATTTTCCCTAGGCCGCGGTTCGGGGTGACCGGCGGCTTTTTTATTGCGGGAAAGGAGCACCAGAAAGATGGACATGATCGGAGCGGACATCGTCTTGAAGACCCTCGCCGAGGAGGGGGTGGAGGTGATCTTCGGCTACCCCGGCGCGAACACCCTCCCCCTGAACGACCGGCTGGCGGACAGCACCATCCGGCACTACCTGATGCGTCACGAGCAGGCGGCGGCCCACGCCGCAGACGGATACGCCCGGGCCACGGGCAAGGTGGGGGTCTGCCTCTCCACGTCGGGTCCCGGCGCGACGAACCTGGTCACCGGGATCGCCACCGCCTACATGGATTCGACGCCGCTGGTGGCGATCACCGCCCAGGTCGACAGCGACCTCTGGGGCAGGGACGCCTTCCAGGAGACGGACATCATCGGGATCACGATTCCGATCACCAAGCACAGCTTCATGGTCCGGGACGTGAACCAGCTGGCCGCCTCGCTCCGCCAGGCCTTTCAGCTTGCCAGCACCGGCCGGACCGGACCGGTCCTCGTCGACATCCCGAAGGACATCCTCCTGGCCCGCTGCGGCGAGCAGCCGAAAAAGGCCCAGACCGCGGCGCCGAAGCGCGTCGAGAACCGCGAAGAGCTGGAGAAGATTGCCCAGGCCCTGAACCGGAGCGAACGGCCGGTCCTGATCATCGGCGGCGGGGTGAAGCTGGGCGACGCCTGCCCGCAGATGAGCGAGCTCGTGCAGAAGGGGCAGCTCCCCTTCGTCACGACGATGATGGGAATCGGCTCGGTCTCCTCGGCCAACGGGTACAACCTCGGGTTCATCGGCACCCACGGCAACGAACTGGCCAACCGGATCATCCACGACTCGGACTTCATCCTCGCCCTCGGCACCCGCTTCACCGAGCGGAGCACCTCCGTCACCTCGGAATTTGCCCCGCTGGCCACGGTCGCCCAGATCGACATCGACCCCACCTCCATCGGAAAGAACATCGCCGTGGACCTTCCCTTTGTCGGGGATATCCAGGAGGCGCTCACGGAGCTGATCCCCCTGGTCACCCCGCGCGAACGGACCGCGTGGAGGGAGCGGATCCGTACGGAGCGGTGCAGCCAGGAGGAGAAGCTGACCGACGGCGGCTGCGGCCAGGCGGGCAGTCTCATCCGGAAGGTCCAGGAGGCCATGCCCAAAGAGACGATCGTGGTCCCGGACGTGGGGCTCAACCAGATCTGGACGGTCCGCACCTGGCAGACCCACTCCCCCCGCAGCCTGCTCACCAGCGGCGGGATGGGGACGATGGGATTCTCGGTCCCCGCCGCCATCGGCGCGCAGGTGGGCGCCCCGGATCAGCGCGTGGTGGTCGTCTGCGGCGACGGCGGGTTCTACATGAACATCCAGGAACTGGCCACGATCAGCACCTACCAGATCCCGGTGAAGATCGTCGTGATCAACAACGGCCATCTGGGGATGATCCGGCAGATGCAGGACCTCTGGTACAACGCCCGCTTCACCACCAGCTCCCTGGGCGACCGGGTCGACCTGGTGGCGGTGGCCAAGGGGTTCGGCGTCCCGGCGGAGCGGGTCGCCGTGGACGAGGACCCGGCCGCGGCGATCGGCCGGATGAGCGCCGCCGAGGGCCCCTACCTGCTGGAGGCGATGGTGGACCCGGACAACTACGTCTACCCGATCATCCCGCCGGGCTGCTCGAATGTGGAGATGATCTGCGGGAAATAGGGAAGCGGGGTGTGCGCCTTCGTGAACCGGCTCAGGATCTTCTTCCGACCATGATCATCCTCGCTGCGCTGCCGGGGAAAAACTCGCACCTCCGGTGCTCAGACAGTTTTCCCGGCGGGCGCTCCGCTCGGGTGTCATGGTGCCCGGAAGAATCTCCAAATCGTCGGTTCACGAAGGCACACACCCCGTTCAAGGCGGCGGGAAAGAGGATGTAAGGAGAAGAACGGTCGGAACAAGATCCTGAGACCCTGCGCAGACCGCCTTCCCAATCCGTGACGGAAAGGATGGAAGAGAAAGGAAGGAAGAGGAACCATGGCCATCGAGGAACGAACGATTTCGCTGCTCGTCAACAACCAGCCGGGGGTTCTCTCCCGGATCGCCGGGGTGTTCAGCAGCCGGGGGTACAACATCCGGAGTCTCTGCGTCGCCGAGACGACCAACCCCGAGATCTCCCGGATCACCCTGACCAGCAAGGCCGAGAGCGACTTCACCGAGAAGATCAAGAAGCAGCTCGACAAGCTCGTCGACGTCATCTCCGTCACGGACTTCACGGGCGCCCCCTCGGTCCAGCGCGAGCTGATGCTGATCAGCCTCCGGCTCACCGAGGCGACCCGCACGGAGATCCTGCGGGCGATCGATGTCTTCGGTTGCCGGGTGATCGCGATGCACGAGGACTCGCTGATCATCGAGACCACGGCGAACAAGGACAAGACCGCCGCGATCCTCCGGTATTTCGAGCCCTTCGGCGTGGAGGAGATGAACCGGACCGGGGCGATCGCGGTCTTTCGCCAGCAGTCGGACCGCTCGGCCGCGGGCTGAGCGCGTCCCCCTTCGCCGTTCCCTCCGCCGTCGAGGGGAAGGATGCAGTGACACCCTCCCCCTGACGGGCGGGAAAGCGAGGGACAAGGAGTTACACCGGGGTCGCAGGGCCTCGCACACCAGGGACCGGGAATTCCGGACCCCGTTCATACAGAAAAGGAGAATGACATGGCAAAGATCAAATTCGGCAATGTGTGGGAAGAGGTGGTGACCTCCGAGGAGTTTCCGCTGAGCAAGGCGCAGGAGATCCTCAAGAACGATACGGTGGCCGTTCTCGGCTACGGGGTGCAGGGGCCGGGCCAGGCGCTCAATCTCCGCGACAACGGCATCCGGGTGATCGTGGGTCAGCGCGAGGGCGGCGCCACCTGGGCGAAGGCCGTGGAGGACGGGTTCGTACCGGGCAAGACCCTCTTCCCCGTCGAGGAGGCGGCCAAGAAGGGGACGATCGTCCAGTACCTCCTGTCCGACGCCGGGCAGACCCAGATGTGGCCCCAGATTAAGCCCTACCTGACCAAGGGCAAGACCCTCTATTTCTCCCATGGGTTCTCGATCACCTACCGGGAGCAGACCAACGTCATCCCGCCTGCGGACATCGACGTGATCCTCGTGGCCCCGAAGGGGTCGGGCCGGTCGCTCCGCACCAATTTCCTCGACGGCAGCGGGATCAACTCGAGCTACGCGATCTTCCAGGACGCCTCGGGCAAGGCCACGGAGAAGACCCTCGCCCTGGGCGTCGCCATCGGGTCGGGCTACCTCTTCCCGACCACCTTCGAGATGGAGGTGTACAGCGACCTGACCGGCGAGCGGGGCATCCTGATGGGCGCCCTGGCCGGGGTGATGGAGGCGCAGTACAACGTCCTGCGCAAGCACGGCCACAGCCCGAGCGAGGCCTTCAACGAGACCGTGGAGGAGCTGACCCAGAGCCTGATCCGGCTGGTGGCGGAAAACGGGATGGACTGGATGTACGCCAACTGCAGCACCACCGCCCAGCGGGGGGCGCTCGACTGGAAGGGTCCCTTCCGGGAGGCCGTGGCCCCGGTGTTCGACAAGCTGTACGAATCGGTCCATTCCGGCGAGGAGACGCGGATCGTCCTGAAGGCGAACAACGCCCCCGACTACCGGGAAAAACTAAACGCCGAGCTGGAGGAGATGCGGAACTCCGAGATGTGGCAGGCCGGCGCCGCGGTGCGTGCGCTCAGGCCGGAGAACCGGCGGCGCTGATGCCCTTTCCCGTTTCGATCCCTGCGCTCCCGTTTCTCGGGGGGGCGCAGGGATCGGGCGGCACCCGCAATGACCGGACCTTCGGCAACCCCTCCGGCCATTCTCAACCGCTCGCTCCCATGCGTCGTCTCTGCAGTGTCCCCCGGACCGGGTAAAGAATCTTCGGTTCGAATGCGGCGAGTCGTCCACGCATTCTTACGAATTTTTCAGGAAAGCTTCAGTTGCACCGCCCAAACTCCACCATATGCTATTGAGTGAAGGAAGAGGCATCGATGAAAATCCTGGTTATCGAGGATGAAATCAAAGTAGCCGCAGCCCTGAAGAAAGGGCTTGAGGCGGAGTACTATGACGTTGTACTCGCGCATACGGGAGAAGAAGGTTTCTTCCTGCTGAACACGCAGACTTTCGACATCATCATACTTGACCTGATGCTGCCGGGCCGCGATGGATTTGAAGTGCTCTCGACGTTGCGCAGACGGGGCATCGAGACGCCCGTCCTGATCCTGAGCGCCTTGGATGCCGTTGAGAACCGGGTCCGGGGCCTGGACAGCGGCGCGGACGACTACCTCATCAAGCCCTTTGCCTTCCCGGAATTATCGGCGCGTATCAGGCTGCTGTTGCGACGCGGCAGGGGCGACACGTTGCTTCGCCTGAAATTGGCCGATCTCGAGATGGACCTGGTCAGCCGGAAAGCGACACGGGGCGGACACCCGCTGGACCTTACCGTAAAAGAATTTGAGCTACTCGAATACCTGCTCCGGCACCAGGGGCGCATCGTCTCCCGGGAGATGCTGGCGCGCGACCTGTGGCAGGTGAAGGCCCGCTCCACCCCCCTGGACAACGTCATCGATGTTCACATCGCCCGGCTCCGGCGCAAGGTGGACGGCCCGTTCGAACACAAGCTCCTCAAGACGGTGCGCGGCGTCGGCTTTGTCCTCCGGGAGGACCGGCCATGATCCGGAAAGCCAGAAGCGTACGCGCTCGCCTCACGCTGTGGCATCTGTCCGTGCTGGCGACGATTATTCTCGGGTTCGCGCTGGGCGTCTATTTCTTCCTTCAAGCAAGCCTCCTCCGGCAGATCGATAACCACCTGACCAGGGATTTCGCCACCGTGGAGCGGGTCGTGACCCAGGGGCCCCAGGAGCTCGACTCCCTGACCCGCCACGGCAATGTCTTATTCTTCCGCGTCGAAATCGAGCGGCAACCGGCGATCGAAACCGAATCATGGCGCAAGCTTGGATTGACAACGCTACCCTCCACCGGAAAGGAGGGCGCTGTCTGGATATCCGCCGCGGATGGAAAGCCGTACCGGATAAAGGCCGCGGCCGTCCCCTTCCGGGACGGGATGCGCCGGATCATCGTAGCGCACGATGGGGACACCTTTCAGCAGAGCATGCACAGCCTGATGGTGATTTTGCTCCTCGCCATCCCGGCGGCGCTCGTCCTGGCCGTGGCAGGCGCGTATCTATTGGCCGGCCGGATCCTCGCGCCCCTGGCAACGATGGCTGCGACTGCCCGCAAGATATCCGCCGACCGCCTGTCCGAACGTCTTCCGGTCGAAAATCCCGGGGACGAGTTCGGCCAGTTGGCAACGGCCTTCAATGAAACCTTTCTCCGCCTGGAAGACTCCTTCGACCGTTTGCACCGCTTTACGGCGGACGCATCCCATGAACTGCGCACCCCGCTCACGGCGATCCGGAGCGTGGGTGAAGTCGGGCTGCAGGAGGGCAGTAACGCTGCAGCGTGCCGAGAGGTCATCGGCAGCATGCTGGAGGAGACGGACCACTTGACCAAACTGGTGGATAGCCTGCTGATCCTCAGTCGCGCCGATGCCCGCACCGTGCCGTTGCACCGCGAACGAACCGACCTGACCGTGCTGGCAACGGAGGTGTACGACTGTCTGCAAGTGCTCGCGGAAGAAAAAGGTCAGATAGTGAGCCTTGTCGCGCCTTCGCCGGTAGTTGCTTCGATCGACCGAACAACGGTGCGCCAGGCACTGATCAATCTGCTGGACAACGCCATCAAATTTACCCCGCAGGGCGGCTTCATCCAGGTATCCGTCGAAAGATCCGGCGCTGAAGAAGCGGTTATCGCGGTCAGCGATGACGGACCTGGAATACCTGCGGAACATCGGGAGAAGATTTTTGAACGCTTTTACCGGGTCGACAAGGGCAGGTCCCGGGAAATCGGCGGAGCCGGCCTGGGCCTTTCCATCGCGCAATGGGCCGTCCACGCCAACGACGGCAGACTGAAACTGGAAAAACGGGAGGGGAAGGGCAGCACGTTCAGGATCCACCTGCCGCTGTCCCGCACCATCTGAAACCCCTTCGCCAAGGAACGAGGAGCGACTTTCACCGTTTCCCCTCGTCTTGACCGGAGGAACCAACAATGAGGAGGGTTGTATGCGTATCAAACTGTCAGTAGTAGGTGCGGCACTGGGCTTGTCCGTTGTGCTGCTCGGGTCCGGCCTTCAGGCCGGAACGGCCGCGGCCGCTTCGGACTATGCAGGGTCCGAAACCTGCAAAAAGTGCCACGCCGCCGAGTTCAAGAGCTGGATGGGGAGCTATCACAGCAAGATGGTGCGCACGCAGGAGCAGGGTATCCTGAAGGCGGTCGTGGAAAAATGGAGCACCGACGGCGCGAATGCCGGCCCCACCACGGGCAATGTCACCGGCGCGACCTTTACCCTGAAGGATGTGGTGTACGTCGTCGGTTCCAAGTGGAAGCAGCGCTTCCTGGTCAAGGACGACTCGACCGGCGGCCATCAGTTCCTCAACAAGCAGTTCAACCGGATGAGCGGCAAGTGGGAAAATTACGGCAACAAGAACGACTGGGAAACCATGTGCGCCACCTGTCATTCCACCGGATACCGCCTGACCGCGTACGACTCAGCCAACCCCAAAGCCCAGAAGGCCGAGTGGAGCGAACTGAGCGTCGGTTGCGAGGCCTGCCACGGCCCCGGCGCCGCGCATGCGAAGAGCAGAGCGAAGAAGGACATCTTCTCCTTTAGCGGCAAGTCGAAGGCTGAACAGTCGCGGGTCTGCGGCTACTGCCACATCCGCGTCGAGAATGAGCAGTACAAGTCCGCCCAGGGAAGTCCCCGCGAGGATATCCCCGCCCCCAAGGTCGGCGACTCGTTCAAGCCGACCGACGACTGGACCAAATGGTATCCCGAGCACATCATCATCCCCGGGGTCCAGGCGGAAGACAGGATCGACGCCGATTACAAGGGCGACCTGAAGGGGCTCGTTCTCAAGGACGAGCTCGCCAAGGCCATGGGGGCCTTCGATGCCGCCAAGCATCACCAGGAATACCAGGATTTGCTCCAGTCCAAGCACTACAAGGCTAACGTCGCGGGCTGCGTGGATTGCCATACACCCCACGCAGGCAAGAAGATCGCCGTGAAGAATCCGGCGCAGACTTGTGCCAAGTGTCACGACGCCTCGTACTCCGTGGAGAAGCACATGCCCGCTACCGGGAAGACGGCCGACAACCTGTTCGTGAGAACGCATACGTTCAACAAGAACCAGACCCGGCCCGGCGGCCCCACTGCCAAAGGGGAGCCCGAGTACTTCAATAAGTAGTGATGAGCGCAGCGGCAGGAAAGAGCCGCGTTTGTCGAAAACGCGGCTCTTTCCTGCGATAAGCCTCTGCCATTTCCGACCTATCGTTCCGGCAGGGTGGGAGGCAAGGACATCATAGCGCACTCGAAGCGGTTCTCCGCTCCGGTCAGCGATGTTTGATGAAGGTCCCCTTCTCGTATTCCTCGAAGGCGACGCGCAGCTCCTCGCGGGTGTTCATGACGATCGGCCCGTACCAGGCGACGGGTTCAGCGATCGGTTTCCCCGAAACCAGCAGGAAGCGCACCGGCCGCTGTTCCGTGGTGATCACCGCCTCGCTGCCGTCTCCGTACAGGACGAGACTTTCGGGGCCGCAGAGGCACTGCTTTTTCATGTCGAAATAGTTGACCCCCACCGCCTCGTGGGCAAAGGGGTCCCGCTCCGGGTCGAAATAGCCTTCCCCGTGGATGACGTAGGCAAGGGCCTTGTGCCCCGGCCGGATCGGATGGGTGAAGGTCGTCTCGGGCGGCACGGTCACGTCCAGGTAAGCGGGGTCGATGACGATGTCCCGCACCGGCCCCGTCACCCCGCCGGCCTCGCCGCAGATCACCCTGGCCCGGACGCCGCCGGCCAGGGTTGCCTCCGGAATCTCCGCGGCCGTGATGCCCCGGTACCGGGGGGCCATCATCTTCCGGGAGGCCGGCAGGTTCGCCCAGAGCTGGAAGCCCCACAGCAGGCCTTCGGCGTCGCCCCGCGGCATCTCCTGGTGGATGATCCCGCTGCCGGCGGTCATCCACTGGACGTCGCCGGTGCCGATGGTACCGCTGTTGCCCATGCTGTCGCCATGCTCTACCCGGCCGTGGATGACGTAGGTGATCGTCTCGATCCCCCGGTGCGGATGCCAGGGAAACCCCTTCAGGTAGTCGGGCGGGTAGTCGGAATGGAAGTCGTCGAGCAGGAGGAAGGGGTCGAACAGCGGCACCTGAGCGTTGCCGAAGGCCCGCTTCAGGCGGACGCCGGCACCCTCGCGGGTAGGCTCGCTCTTCCAGATTTTGCTGATCTTGCGTACCGATTCCATCGTCTCCTCCGATCCCGGCAAGAACAATAAAAGGATACCGCGGTCACTGGGTACACAATAGAACGGCGCGGCCCCGGAAATCAATGGTGATTCGTCATGGGCAGCATGGTAGCCCTTCCCTATCAGCGAGTGCCGGTCCGCGGCTTCCTTCCCGGGCCCCGCTAAATCTCCAGCCCGGCATCTCCCATCGCCGAGGTGAGCGAAAATACCTTGACAGACCCTTCGTGCGGCCTCTATCCTCAGCGCCGGATAATGAAGGCGTTTGCTCGGCCAAGGTAAAGCTGCGGTGCACCGCAGTGCAAACCTGCCGAACGCGTCGCCGAGGAGAAAAATGACAGAACGCAAAACAGCGGTTTCCGAACTCGCCACCCCCTGTATCATTATCGACCTGGACGTCCTGGAGAGGAACATCGCCGCGATGACCCGGCTGGGCCGGGAGGCGGGCGTGCGGCTGCGGCCCCACACCAAGATCCACGAATGCCCGGAGATCGCCCGGATGCAGATCGCCGCCGGTGCCTGCGGCATCGAGGTGGGGGCGATCGAGCGGGCCCTCTGCATGGCCGAGGCCGGGATCGACGACATCCTGATCGCCCACCCCTTCTACGGCGGGCACAAGCTGGCAGTCCTGCGGCGGCTGCTCGGCATACCGGGGCTGAAGATCACCGTGATCGCGGACATGATCGAGCAGGCCGAGGGGATTTCCCGGGTGGGGAAGGAACTGGCGCTGAAGATCCCCCTGCTGCTGAAGCTCAACACGGGCGGGGACCGGTTCGGCGTCCCCCCCGGCGGGCCGGCGTTGGCGCTGGCCCGCCAGCTCTGCCGCCTCCCGGGGATCGCCTTCCAGGGGCTGTACGCCCACGAGTCGGGCGGAAAGCCCACCCGGGAGAGTCTGGAGGAGGTGGCCCGCCAGACCGCGACGCAGACCGCCGAGATCGCGCGTCTGCTCGCCCGGGAGGGGATCCCCGTCAGCCACGTCTCCGTGGGGGCCTCGCCCACGCTCCGGGCCGCCTGCGAGCTCCTCAAGAGCGGAGGGTTCCCCGAGATCACCGAGATCCATCCGGGCCACTGCACCGTCGGCGATATCTGGCACGTCCGGGCGCTGGCCAACCCCCCGGAGGCCTGCGCGGCCGCGGTCCTCTGCAGCGTGATGAGCGCCGTCGACCCTCGGCAGGTGATCGTCGACGCCGGCTACAAGATATTCGGGGCCGATTCCCTGATCCAGTACCGCGACCAGCCGGGATTCTTCCGCGAGGGAAGGCCGAGTTACGGCGCCGTCCGGGGCCGGGACGATCTCTATCTGGAAAGGATGTCCGCGGAGACGGCGGTGGTGCAGTACGCCGACCCGGACACGGCGAAGCCGCTGCGGATCGGGGACCGGCTGGAGATCGTCCCGAACAACGCGACCCTCGCGATCAGCACGCAGGACCGGATCTTCGGGGTCAGAAACGGGACGGTGGAGCGGGTGTTCACCGTGGCCGGAAGGGGCGGCAGGGGCGTCGGCGCGGGTTAGCTGCCCGGCCTGGCGCGCAGCGGACAGAAACTACGTGCAGCGGAAAGGAACAGACCCATGGAGTACGTACGCATGGTCGATTTCGCGGCCATTGAAAAGAGCGGCGCGGCCAAGCGGCTGACGCAGACCCTGTTCGATCATACCTCGGGCGCGAAGACCTGCTCGATCAAGTGCATCACCACCCCGGCCGGGGAGGGCTCGCCGGCGGGTCTGCACGTCCACGCGTTCGATCAGATCTTCTACATCCTGGCCGGCACGATGAGCATCGAGATCGAGGGCGAGCGCCATGACTGCCGTCCCGGGGCGCTGATCGTTTTTCCCGCCGGGGTGCCGCACCGCAACTGGAACGGCGGGCAGGAACCGACGGTTCACCTGGCCTTCAATACGCCGCTGCCCGACCCTGCGGCGCCCTTCGCCCGTTCGGTCTGAGGAGTCGAATCAGCATGCACACACCCGCAAATGCCGTCACGGTCATGACCTCGGGCGCATTCACCGCGGCGCATCTGGCGCTGGTGCCGTGGGTGGAACGCTTCACCGGGAAGAACGTCGTCACCGCCGCGACCTCCATCGGAACCGGGGAGGGCTCGATCCCGAACCGGCTGAAGCGCGGGGAGGCCGTGGATGTGGTCATCGTGGCGGACGCAGTCCTCAGGGGATTCGTCGGGGACGGCCTCATCCGGGCGGAAACGCGTACCCCGCTGGCCCGGTCGGTGATCGGGATGGCTGTCCGCGCCGGGGCGCCCGCTCCGGACATCGCTACGGCCGAGGCGCTGAAACGAACGCTTCTGGAGGCGAAGTCGATCGCCTACTCCGCCAGCGTCAGCGGCCAGTACCTGACCGGCGAGCTGTACCAGCGCCTGGGGATCGCCGAGCAGGTGCTGGGAAAGAGCCGGCTGATCGGCGGCGGGGAGCGGGTGGGCGCCGTGGTCGCCCGCGGGGAGGCGGAGATCGGGTTCCAGCAGATGAGCGAACTGATCCCCGTAGCCGGGATCGCGCACATCACGCCGCTCCCGCCGGATCTGCAGAAGGTCTCGCTGTTTTCGGCCGGCGTCGCCGCACGCAGCGCCGACCCGGAGACGGCCCGCGCGGTGATCCGGTTCTACGCCTCCCTCGAGGCGGTCCCTGCGATCATCAAAAGCGGTCTGGAGCCCGTCGCACTGCCCGCGTAAGAGGGTGGCTCCCGGGAAGAGGGCGCGGAGACGGGAGGCCTGCGGGCATTCAGCGGTCGGGGCTGCGGAGAGGATAACTCGATAATCGGAAGGAACCGGACATGGAGGAATTCATCGCAAGAACGCTGGCGGCCCTGCGCTCCCGGCATATCGGCGGCCTCTTCGCCGCGGACATCCCCACGGCAAACCGGAAGATCCTGGAGCTGATCCCTCCGGATGCCCTAGTCGGGTTCGGAGATTCGACCGCTGCCCGGCAGCTCGGGGTGCTCGCGGACCTGGAGGCGCGGGGGACGAAGGTCCTCAACGCCTTTGTCCCGAAGGATGCGGGGATCGACGGGGAAGAGTTCCGGCAGTGGCGGGAGCGGATCGTCCGGGAGGCCACCCTCTGCGATTGCTTCCTGACCGGGACCAACGCCTTGACCGAGGACGGCAGGCTCGTCAACGTGGACGCCCGGGGCAACCGGGTCGCCGGGATGTTCTGGGGACACCCCCTGGCCATCGTCGTGGTGGGGAAAAACAAGATCGTTCCCACCCTGGAGGAGGCCTTCGCCCGGATCCGGAACGTCATCGCCCCGACCCATTTCCGGATCAGGTCCGGCGAGCTCGGCGGGAGAAAGCGGAAGACCCCCTGCGTGGCCACCGGCGTCTGCGGCGACTGCCGCTCCCCGGAGCGGGGGTGCAACATCACGACGATCATCGAGGGCCGGCCGGCCGGGACGGACCTGCACGTGATCGTCGTGGATCAGGACCTCGGTCTGGGGTGGGACCCCTCCTGGCCCGGGGAGCGGATCGCGCGGATTCGCGCCCAGTACAAGAAGCTCGTCTGGCTGCCGGTCTGATCCTGCGCGGTGCGTACCTGCCGGAGCGAAGGCAGGTCGGACCCGCTCCCTCCCTCAGGTCGCGGCGCAGCCCCGGCGGTACTTCTCGTCGAGCATCTCTTCGATGCGCGCCATGACGACCCGGGTCACCCCCTCGAACTGCTCTTTGTAGCGCTGCTGCGACTCCCGGGTGAACAGCGCGAAGGGCTCGGTGATGCGGTAGTCCTTCAGCTGATCGGACACGGAGAGGGGCTCGCCGATCCGGTAGGTGATCCGGCCGCTGCGGGCGATGGGCAGGCTCCCGGGGTAGACCGCCTCGGAGTTGTTGCAGGCCACGGGGACGATCCGCTTTTCCGTGTGCAGGGCGAGCTGCGCCAGCCCCGTCCTTCCTTCGGCCAGCTTCAGCGAACGGGTCCCCTCCGGGAAGATGATCAGGTTCAGGTTCTTCTCGCAGAGCGCCGTCCGGCTCAGCTCCGCCACCTTCGCCATGACCTCTTCGTAGTACCCCCGGATGAATTCCGCGAACTGTTCGCCCATGGCCTGGAGCGCCTCGAGCGCGGCCCGCTCCTGGGGTCCGGCCGCCTCGATCCGGCCGTCGATCAGGTCCTTGACGATGCGGTACAGCCCCTTGTCCATCTTGCGGTTGAACCGCTTGCGGTAGAACTCCTCGATCAGGTACCCCATCGACGGCACGGGGATGAGGTTGCACAAATCGAGCCCCTTGGCCAGGAAGGCGTTCTTGTAGTACTTGGCCTTCACCCAGACCGTGGTGAAGGGGTACTCGCGCATCTTCCAGAGCTTGTACTGGAAGGGCCAGTAGTTGAACCGGTCGGTGTGGTTCATGGCGAAGATCACGTTCTCGCCGCGGGGGATCCGCTCGCTGTTCTCGATGCGGATATCCACCTTGGCGAAGATGTGGTAGTTGGGTAGAAGCAGGAGATTCCCCAGGAACCGCTGTCCGAAGGGTTTCGATACCAGTCTGATCTTCTTCAGATAATCGATGTCGATCACGCTGCTCCCTCTCTCTTCATGAACCCGCTCGTTCCTCGCCGGTGATCAGCCGCCGGACCCGTTCCAGCTCCTGGGGGGTGTCCACTTCGACGGAGTCGAAGGGGGTGACGACCACGCGGATCCGGTAGCCGTGCTCCAACGCCCGGAGCTGCTCCAGGGCCTCCAGCCGCTCCAGCGTCCCCTCGGGCAGGCCGGCAAAGGTGCGCAGGAAGGCGCGGCGGTAGGCGTAGATCCCGTGGTGCTTGTAGTAGTCGGCCCGTTTGTCCCGGTCGCGGACGAACGGCACCGTGGCACGCGAAAAGTAGAGGGCGAACAGCCGGCTGTCGAAGACGACCTTGACGGCGTTCGGGTGGGTGACCTCCTCGTCGCGGACGATCCGGTAGATCAGGGTGGACATGGGGATCGACGGGTCCTCTCCGAGCGGCCCGACCACCTCGTCGACCTGGCTAGGCTCGAACAGGGGCTGGTCGCCCTGGATGTTGACGACGATCGCGTCGTCCGCAAGCCCCAGCGACTCGACCGCCTCGTCGATCCGGTCCGTCCCGGACCGGTGGCAGGGAGAGGTCATCACCGCCCGGCCGCCGAAGGCCTCAACCGCGGCGAAGATCCGTTCGTCGTCGGTGGCCACGGCGGCGCAGGTGACGCTTTCGGCCTTAAGCACCCGCTCGTAGACGTGCTGGATCATCGGCTTTCCGCAGAGGTCGGCGAGGGGCTTGCCGGGAAAGCGCGACGATTCGTAGCGCGAGGGGATGATGCAGACTACCTGGAGGGGCATGGGCGGATTCCTTACAGATAGGGGTCGGCCTGGAGGAGATGGTTCTGCACGTAATCTGCCACCGTCTCCTCCAGCGGGGGAAACGCGACCGGGCAGCCGGCGGCCCGGAGTTTGTCCATCCGCGCCTCGGTGAAATACTGGTACTGCCCGCGGATCCCCTCGGGCATCTCGACGTAGTCGATCGCCGCCGGGCGCTCCAGCGCGGCGAAGACCGCCTTGATCAGGTCGTTCCAGGTCCGGGCCTCCCCGGTGCCGAGGTTGAAGATCCCGTTCACCTCCCGGTGCTCCAGGAGCCACCAGAGGACCTCTGCGCACTCCTTGACGGAGACGAAATCGCGCTTCTGGCCGCCGTCGGCGTACTCGGGCCGGTAGGACTTGAACAGCCCCACCCGGCCCTTTTCCCGGATCTGGTGGAAGGCCTTGTAGATCACGCTCGTCATGTCCGCCTTGTGGTACTCGTTCGGGCCGAAGACGTTGAAGAACTTGATCCCCGCCACGTGGGGGGCCAGGCCGTTCCTGAGGACCCAGAGATCGAACAGTTGCTTCGAGTAGCCGTACATGTTGATCGGCTTGAGCGCCTTGCTCATTTCGTCGTCGTCGGAAAACCCGCGCGACCCGTCGCCGTAGGTCGCGGCAGAGCTTGCGTAGATGAACCGCACCCCCTGCCGCCGGGTCCACTCGGCCAGGCGGCAGGAGTAGTGGTAGTTGTTCTCCATCAGAAAGCCGGCGTCCCGTTCGGTCGTGGAGGAGCAGGCCCCCATGTGGATGACGGCCTCGACCGGAAAGGGGACCCGGTCCGCCTCGACCATGGCCAGGAAGGCGTCCTTGTCCAGGTAGTCGGCATACCGCCGCTTGACGAGGTTTCGCCACTTCTCGGAGGTCCCCAACTCGTCGACGACGATGATTTCGTCGATCCCCCGATCGTTGAGCTTCGCGACAAAGCAGCTCCCGATGAACCCGGCCCCGCCGGTGACGACGATCATGGAATCAACCTCTTCACCCTCACCTTTGCACCCCCACCCTTCCCTCCCCCGTCGAGGGGGAGGGGGGATTTAGAGGGCCTTTGCCGCCCTGTCGATCCCCTTCTTGAGCGCCTTCATCCGCGCCGCAGGCATCTTCACCGAGATCCCCATGATCAGCGTCCGGCCGAGGATGTCCTCGGCCTGGGGGATCGCCTTGCGGCTGTAGGTCACCTTCCGGTTCCGCGGGTCCGAGAAGGGGTGCTGCTTCGAGTTCGCCGTGGAGCGGGCCAGGAAGTGCTCCCAGTTGGGGACGTAGTGCCAGAAGTTGTCCTTGAACCGGACCGTGTCGATCCCCTCGGCCTTGAGCGCCTTCTGGAAGGCCTTGGTCTGCTCCTCCGCCGGCAGGTTGAAGGCCAGGAAGGTCGCCGAATCCCCTTCGGGGTCGGGGACCGCGCGGAATTTCAGGCCGCGTATCGGGGCGAGCATCTCCATGACCGCTGCCTGGTTCTTCCGCTGGGCCGCGATGACTCGGTCGAGCTTCCTGAGCTGGGCCAGGCCGATCGCCCCCTGGAGCTCGTTCATCCGGTAGTTGAACCCCAGGATCGTCCGGCCGTCGAGCGCCCGGCTGACCGGGGAGAGGTGGTCGTGGCCGTGGTCGTGGTACCACTCCGCGCGGTGGTACAGATCCAGGTCATTGGTGATCACCATCCCCCCTTCGCCGGTGGTGATCGTCTTGTAGTGGTCGAAGCTGCAGATCCCCATGTGGCCGAAGGAACCGAGCTTCTTCCCTTTGAAGCTCGCCCCCAGCCCCTGGGCGTTGTCCTCCAGGACGAGGAGCTTGTGCTTCTTGGCGACCTTCAGGATCTTGTCGATCCGGGCCGGCGAGCCGCACATGTGGACGGGGATGACCGCCTTGGTCCGGGGGGTGAGCTTGTTGACGATATCGTTCGGGTCGAGGTTCAGGGTGTCGTCGATGTCCGCCATCACGGGGATCCCCCCCACCTCGAGGACCGCCTCGTAGGTGGCCATGAAGGTGAAGGCCGGGCAGATCACCTCGTCCCCGGGTCCTACGTCGAGGGCGGTGAGGGCGACCTTCAGGGCCGCCGATCCGGAGGTCACCCCGAGGGCGTGGGTCGTCCCGCAGTATTTCGCGAAGGCCTTCTCGAAATCGCGGACCTTCCAGATCCCCTTGCGCTCATTGTCGAAGGCGTACCGGGCGAACACACCCGTCTTGAGGACATCCATGACCTCCTTGATCTCTTCCTTGCCGATCAGCTCCGCACCAGCCATAACCGTAGAACCTCCATCATTTCTCGTCCCGCGCGGGAACGGTTTTCATACCAGGGCGACACATATCGAACAGCTTGTCTATGCCGGGCTCGCGCCGGTCTACATTCATGAATGCGCGTCCTGGTACAGCTCCACCATCTCCTCGAGGGTCATCTTGCAGGGGTTGTTGGCCAGGGGGCGGGCAACGGTCATCGCCACCTTCGCCAATTCCGGGAATACCGACTCGGGGATCTTGAGCTCCTCGAGCGTCGTGAAGATGCCGCAGTCCTCGATCAGCGCTTCCACCGCCTCGACGGCGAGGTAGGCCGCCTCCCGGACCGGCAGCTCGTCCACCACCTCGCCCATTGCCGCGGCGATGTCGACGAACTTCTCCCGGCAGCCCGGGAGGTTGAAGGCCATCACCCGGGGGAGCATGATCGTGTTGGCCAGGCCGTGGGAGACCCCGTAGCGCCCGCCCAGCGGGTAGGAGAGGGAGTGGACCGCCGTGACGCCGGCGTTGGCGAGCCCCAGCCCCGCGTACAGGCTCCCCAGGAGCATCGCCTCGCGCGCCTCCACGTTCGCCCCGTCGTGGACCGCGGTCCGGAGGTTGTCGGCAATCAGCCGGATCGCCTCGAGCGAGATCACCTCGCTCATCGGCGAGGCGTTGATCGAGGTGTAGGATTCGATGGCGTGGCACAGGGCGTCGATCCCCGTGGCCGCCGTGGGGTGGGGCGGGAGCGTCAGCGTCAGCTCCGGGTCGAGCAGCGCCAGCTCCGGGTAGAGGTACCGGCTGTTCATCCCCTCCTTCTTCTTGAGCTTCTTCCGGATGAACACGGCGGTGAAGGTGACCTCGCTCCCCGTGCCGGCGGTCGTCGGGATCATGACCTTGGGGAGCCCCGGGCCGGGCACCTTATCGAGCCCGAGGAAATCCTCGGCCTTCGCCTTGTTGGCGGTCAGGGCGGCCACGGCCTTGGCCAGGTCCATGGCGCTTCCCCCGCCGATGCCCACGACCCCGTCGCAGCGCCCCTTCAGGGCCAGCTTCGTCGCCTCGTCGGCCAGCTCGAGCGGCGGCTCCGGCTCGGTCTTGTCGAAGAGCGCATACCCCAGCTTTGCCCTCTCCAGCAGCGCGGTCACCTTCTCGCGGAACCCCGTCTCCGCCAGGTTCCTGTCGAGGACGACCAGCGGCCGGGAGATCTTCAGCTCGTGGAGCTGATCCGGTAGCGACCCGAAGGTCCCCTTGCCGAAGACGATCTTGTTGGCGCCGGTGAAAGAAAATGGTTTCATGGCCTTTTACTCCGTGTTTTTCCCCGGTTCATACGAGCTGAAGGGCGGAAAGTCAAGTATTTTTGCGCCTTGCAGGGTCGCGTCCGGGAGGAGGCAGGGCGATTGCGCGTCCGCTGACGGTCCCGGAGCAGACGCTCGGATAATGAGCCTCACCTTGCTCTGCTGATCCTGCGAACTCCACGTAGTGAGCGAGGGAAGCGGGAAGCGATAGGGGTGCGGTGGACAAAGGAAGGCGTTGGAATCTTAGCTAGCCAACAACGCGGCTTATCAAGAGCAATACGCCCTATTTCTCAAATTATAACGTAATAGCAATGTGATAGGAAACAAGCCCAAGCCATAGTCAGACGATACAAGAGCAAAGCCCGATCGGTCTCAAGGCTTGCCCACGGGCTTGAGAAAGGCCCTGAGCTTCTCGCATTCCACCGTGACGCGTCCGACACCGTCCTGGCTGCAGCCCATCCCTGCTCTCCCGAGCGTTGGGTTGTCTCCCCTGGCGGGGGCGTCATTGTCGGCGACGACAACCAATGGACCGGCCAGCGATGCACGGTAGAGCGTAGAGCCCGGTGGGATAGTATAGCGTTGTCCTGTTGCAGGGTCCGTGTAGGTTGCCACGACAAGGGGCGTCCGAGAGGATTCTCTCTGGAGCGCCTCGCCGCGCTTCCGTGCCTCTTCTGCCTGTACGCGCCGCGCTTCAGTATCCTCCCTGTACAGTTCATGCTCTCGTTTCTTATAGTATTCGGCCTCGGCTTCCTTCGCCATGTCACTTGGGGTGCGCATGCCGGCCGTGTGCGCCAGCTGATCGGCTAAATATTTAACCGGGGCCTCTATTGCTTTTTGTTTCTCCTTCGCAGGGTCCGCCGTAACCGCATCCAACATTGACTTAACAAACGCGTCCCGTTTCTTCTCGGCAGCCAGCCGTTCCTGTACGCGGGGATTGGACTTGATGATGTTGTCCACTTCCTCCTTCCGGTCGGGGGACAACCTGTCTTTTTGTTGATTTCTTGCGGATTGCGCCTGTTTCCTGCTCTCCTCATGTGCGCGTTGCTGCGCTTCAAGCGCCTGTCGCTTACGTTCGAGCGCCTGCTCGGCTGCGGCCCGCTGCTGCCTCTGTTGTTGCTCCCTCAGCCGCTCGTCTTCTGCCATCGCGGTGCACTGTTTTCGCAGCGGCTCGAGGACTTCGTTATGGTATTTGTTGATTCGCTTTACCTCTTCCGAGTACCAAGACCAGAGGCGTTTACCGTCCCTGTGCCATTTGGCGGCAGCTTCCTTGTCCCACCGGTTCCACGCATTCACCTTGGCCTGCCAGACCTCCCGGCAATGCGTTGAGTCGCGGATGACTTCGGCGTGCGCCGAGGTCAGCGCCAGCAGGCCGACGACGAAAGCGCCGAGGGCAAGCAGGCGCTTGCCGGCCACTCTCCTGGCGGACAGGTCCGCTCCCCTCGGGTCATGTCCACAGCAGCTACCGGGGTCCATAGCGAACCTAACGCATATGTTCATCTCACTGTTCATCCGTGTAATTTGTGCCCCCGTTGGCAGCGAGAATTGCTGAATAGGCGTGAACATCAAGAAATCCCTTCCGGTTCATTTTGCCGTGCATGACCAGCGACCGTCCCTGTTCAGGGAACATCCTTTGGCGGTAGTCGCAAATTGGCATGACCAGCCCGGAAGACCCGCGATGGTATGTGTCCGGAACGTCCCCCCGTAGCACTCGCATGAGGCCCGGTTGCCGGCAATATCGGAGGGGCCGCTGGCGCTCGGGCAGGCCTGGGAAGAACCCGCACCAGACTCGGCGGCCTGGTTCTGCTGCTGGGCACGGATTGCGTCCTGGCGGCGCTGCTCGGCCTCGCGCCGCTGCGCCGCCTCCCGTCGCTGCTCGGCGTCCCGCCGCTGCCGCTCCGCCGCCTGCTTGCGTTCATACTCCTCGTTGAGAGCCCTCATCCGCTCGTAATCCTGCCGTTTCTTTTCCTGGAGTTCCCGATCGAACTGGGACTGCCGCTGCTGGAGCTGTTGCATCCCCTGGAGGCTTTTCTCGAAAAAGCTGGACCACCCATCTTGCGACTTACGCTCGGCATCCTCATCGGCGGATTCTTCTTGCCGCTGCCTGAGCGCGGCAGCCTCTCGTTCTCTCTGCTGCCTGAGTGCGGCAGCCTCTCGTCCTTGCTGCTCCCTGAGCGCATATCTCTGAACACATTGCTGTTTCCTGACCGCGACCGTGATGAAATCTGCATTTCTGAGATGTGTATTGTATGTCTCTTTCAAGCTCGCATTTGTTACAAACTTCTCGGCCGTCTTGACTCCTTTTGCGCCCAGCCGTTGCCCTGCTTCGTAGATCATCCGAAGCTGGATGTAGAACCCGGTGTACTCGCAGGTTTTGTCGTTGATAAAGCCGTCCGAAAAGCGATTCGTAAGAAACTTATAGCAGTTGTCTAGCTCATAGCCGGAGGTTTCATCGCTCCAATTTACGCCTGCCGGGATACCGAATTCGGTCAAGGAGAGGTTGAATCGCGGAAGATTCTCGTACACGGTGACGGACTGCTGCATCAGTTCGACGGCCTTCCTGTGGTCGCGGCGCCCCAGAACGCCCGGGTGGGTGAGCGCCGCACTGAACAGGAAGTTGATCCGTGGTTCCCCGGCGCGAGACCACCGGATCACGTCGTCAAGCTTGCGGGGGTCCTTTCCGGTCATAAGCGGCACGAAGTATTCTTTCCACAGACCATCTAAAGAATCAGTGCCGATGTGCTTATCGCTGATTTCTTTGGCCGCTGCGGTGAGTTGCTTGGTATCGATGGTCAGCCAGGCCGGTATGCCCGTTACGCTGAAGGTAACTCGACCGGCCTCGTCCTTGGAAAACCATAGGATCTCATCCTTCCGCTTGCACGGCGAGACCAGCCCGGTAGCCTTGAATTCCGCGATTGCGCCCTTGAGGATTTCTCCGCTGAGAATTTCTCCGCCATTGCACCGGCACGCCGCATGAAAGCCCTCAATGTCAACCGCATCCAGAGGGTCGATGCAAAGAACGCCCGGTTTCGACTTGGATTTCGTATCGGGAAGAGAGCCGCTCTTTTTCGCCCCAGCCCTGTCCGCGGCGAGGGGGGCACTCGGCAGTAGGTGAAGCAGCGCGATGAGCGCCACGACAAAGAGGGCAACGCTGTGGAAGCGATCACGCGTCAGGGTCATTTGAGGCTCCTTTGCGGCGGCAAATGGGTGAAGGTATCGGATCATTTGACTTTGCATGAATGCTCACCGATTCCTTTCAAAAGGACAATGGGAATTGGGCACGAGGATAACGGCAGGAATAACCTATCAATAGCCGCCGACAGGCAATCGCGGCAAGATCACGGGCGGCTGCATTTCACCCCGGCAAAGCCGCGGCGCAGATTTCGGAGGGCCGGGTATGAGAAAAAGCGGGTGGCGGATACCAGAGAATGAAGAAGGGATGCCTTCATGCACCACACAAGAACACCGGCGATTGCGTATGCGGGAACAGGATGCTCGATTACCCCGGGGAAACGTGCTGCTGCGCGGCAGCACACGTCGCAGCGGCTGACCAGGATTCATTCACCGTGCGGGCAGGCTGGCGGCGGGTCTCATTGTCAGGCGAACGCAGGCAACCCCCTGCCAATGCTTACTCGTTGCGCTCCTTGTGGTCTCCGTACCATTCGATCTGCCGGCAGATGCCGCGGATGATCTTGACCTCCCGGGCCTGGAGCGTGGTGCGGGCCAGGAGGCGGCGGATGTGCATCATCCAGTAGTCGGGGTTCTCGGGGTTGAGAAACCCGATGGCCTGGAGGATTGCCTTGAGCTGGGTATACATCCCCTCGAGCTCCCGCGAGGAGGCCAGCTTCGGCAGCGGCTTGGCCGGCTCGTCGAGCCGGGCGACGAAGAGCTCGTAGCAGACGATCATCACCGCGTGGGAGAGGTTGAGCGATTTGAATCCCGAAGTCGGGATCGTCACCACGGTCTGGCAGAAACGCAGGTCGTCGTTGGTGAGCCCCCTGTCCTCCGGACCGAACAGGAGCGCGATCCGGTTCGCCTCCGAGACCGCGGTCAGCTCCGCGGCCATCCGCCGCGGGGAGACGGCCGGCCCCCGCCCCGACCCCTGCCGGGCCGTGGTCCCCACGACCCAGTTGAACTCCGCCAGGGCCTCGTCGAGGGTATCGAAATGGCGCATCCCGTCGATGATCCTCTTCGATTCGTGCGTGGCCATCTGCCGCATGGCCTCGTCGTCGAGGTCGCGGTTTCCCACGACGATCAGGCTCCCGATCCCCATGTTCATGGCGCAGCGCGCCGCGGAACCGACGTTCCCGGGGAACTTCGGTCCCTTCAGGACGATGGTGACGTTTGTGAGGTCCACCTGTTGCATGCGCTACGCTCTCCCCTATTCCCCGGCCGTCATTTCTTCTGCCAGCGGGCCGCCACAAAGGCCCCCCGCTCGCTTGCCTGCTCCTGTCCCTGCCGTTCGAGCCGCTCCCACGCGGACGGGGGGGCGTCCTTCCCGAAGTGGACCGCGGTCCGGGTCTCGCCCGGCGCGGGCGCCAGCGCCAGCAGCTCCGCGGGCGAGCGGAAGTACACCCGGTTGAACACCGACGCGCTGTCGTGCCGCGCATCCTCCCGCCTCCGGTCCGCCCAGGGGCTCAGGCTGTTGAGCGTCGCCGCGACCACGATTCCCCCCGGCCTGGTCACCCGGAACAGCTCTGCCACGGCGGCCCGGCCGGCGGCGATGAACTCGACGGCCGTCACGGAGACGCTCTTGTCGAAGACGCCGTCGCGGAACGGGAGGTTCAGCATGTCCGCCGCCACTACCCGGCGGGCGAGGGAGGCATCCTTCTGCTGCGCCCTGCGGAGCATGGCGAAGGAGATGTCGAGCCCCACCACGTCGGCCCCCCGGCCGATGAACGCGCCGGTGAAGATCCCCGTGCCGCTTCCGGCGTCGAGGATGCGCTCCCCCGGTTCGGGCCGGAGCAGCGCCATGATCAGCTCGCGCTCGCTGGCCAGGACCGCCTTTCCCAGCGGGGTCTCGAACCAGCGGTCGTACCGTTCGGGCCAATCGTCGAAGATCTGCTTTCCGGCCATCGCGCCGTATTCTCCTTCATCCCCTGAGACGGGCGGGGCGCCCTCGTCGCCGGCTCGACGTTTCCGAAGGCACGTCGGCCTGACGGGTGTTATAGATGGTTCATCCCTGCGTTGCAACGACAAAATTGGGCGACGCGCCGGGCGGAAATCCTGCCTCCCGCCCTCTTCCCCGAGTGGGGATTGGCAGAGGCGGGACCGGGACTCGGTGAAGGCAAGGGAGTACATCCTCCCGGGGAACACCATCCGGGCGAGGGTCCGGGAAGCCTTCCCGGCCGGTGGTGCCCGCGAACTGTTCCTAGTTGACATACGATCCGGTTTCATTCTACATTCGCGCCCGCACCGAGGCCCCTCACCCCGGTGCGGAAAACGGTACGGCCTTTTGCAGGATGCGCGTGCGGAACGATCATGTTGCGGACAGAAGAGGGCCGGCGCCCGCCGGGGGTCGATCGGGCGGCGCCTGAGCCCTGCTGCGGGGAGGGGGCATGTACGTCGAATTTTGGGGAACGCGGGGATCGCTGCCGGCATCGCTGACAGCCCAGCGGGTTCGCGAGAAGATCTTCCGGGCGATTCAGGCGTCACGGTCGCAGCCCCTCACGACCGATGAGGAGATCGACGCCTTCATCGACTGGAATCTCCCCTTCGCCGTGCGGGGGACCTACGGCGTCAACACCGCCTGTGTCGAGATCGGCCCCCAGCAGGAGGTCGTCCTGTGCGATGCGGGGACGGGCCTGCGGGATTTCGGCCATGCCTATGTCCACTCGGAGCGGGGAGTTGGCCCGGGGGTGTTTCATCTCTTCCTGTCGCATCTCCACTGGGATCATCTGCAGGGCTTCCCCTTCTTTGCGCCCGCCTACCGGCCGGAGAACCGCATCCATATCTACGGCTGCCATGCCGATATCGAGGCGGCGTTCGTGAACCAGCAGTCCGCCCCCTCCTTCCCGGTTCCCTTCCACGCCCTGGGGGCCGCGATCACCTTCCACGTCCTGGCGCCGGGGCAGGTGTACGAGATCGCGGGCTTCGCCGTCCGGGCGATCCTCCAGAACCACCCCGGAGACTCCTACGGGTACAGCTTCAGCCGGGGGGGCAAGAAGGTCGTCTATTCGACGGATATGGAACACGGGCAGGACGTGCAGGAGCCGGCCTATCCTTTCGTCGATTTCTTCCGGGCGGCGGAGCTGCTCATCTTTGACGCCCAGTACTCCCTGGCCGAGGCCATCGGACCGAAAGAGGCCTGGGGCCATTCCAGCAACCTCCTCGGGGTCGAGCTCGCCGTACGGGCCGGCGCGAAGCGTCTCTGCCTCTTCCACAGCGAACCGACCTGGAATGACGAGGCCCTGGACAGGTTCCTGACGGAGAGCCGGGAGTACCTGCGGATCCACGAGCCCGCATCGCCGCTGCTGATCGATCTGGCCTATGACGGATTGCGGATCGACCTGTAGCGGCTGTTGAAGAATGCCCATCTGCTGCGTTTTCCTCATCCCTCGCCGTTCAACGTACTAAGAAGTACGCCTCACGGCTCAGGATCTCGGGGGCCTTGCATCTGGGCGTTCTTGAACAACCGCACAGATTCTGAGCGCCCCGAGAGGGCGCACGTGAAGGATAAGGATAAAGATGAACACACTTTTTCTGTTCGACTTCGACGGCGTCCTGGTGGATTCACTCGACCTGTATGCCGACGCCGTGACGCGCATCCTGGCGCATATCGGCGTGCCGACCCTGAAGGGCAGGGAGGACTACCTTGCCCTGTTCGACGGCAACTTCTATGAATCCCTGGCGGCCCGCGGCGTGGATTTTTCCCGGTACCACGAGGCAGCCGGCGCCGTCCTTTCCACGGTGGACTTCGGCGGCATGAAACCCTACGCGGGGCTGATCCCCGTGCTGGCGGCGCTGGCGCGGGACCGCATCCTGGAGGTCGTCTCCTCCAACGGCTACCATACCATCCGGACGATGCTCGAGCGATTCGGGTTCGCCCCCTATTTCCGCGAGATCCTCGGCGCCGATTTCCGGTTCAGCAAGCGGGAGAAGATCGCCTATGCCCTGGAGAAATACGGCATCCCCGGCGAGTGCGCCTTCTACATCGGCGATACCGTCGGGGACATCCGCGAGGCCAGGGAAGCGGGCGTCCGGTCCGTGGCCGTCACCTGGGGCTGGCACAGCCGGGAGCGGCTCGCCGCGGCAGGGCCCGACTTTTTGATCGACAACCCGGAAGAGCTGCTGGCCATACCGGCGGCTCCGCGGCCCGCCCCAGGCTAGCAGTCCGCGTTACCCGCCCGCCTCCCGGCCCCTGCGGCCGGAGAGGCCGGCGGGGCATCCTTCCCGGAACATTTCCCTTGACAGGCGGAACGCAAAATGTAAACTGTCGACAGTTTACAACGGAACGTGATCGTCCCATTCCTCTTTTTTTCTGCGGGTCCCATGGCCGAATTCAACGTCGACGAAATCAAGGAATTCCAGAGCAGGTCGCTGGTGGAGGTGATCTTCCGGCAGATGGAAGGGATGATCCTCGCCGGGAATTTCCAACCGGGCGAGCGAATCAACGAAAGCAGGATCGCGGCCCTGCTGGGGGTGAGCCGGGCGCCCATCCGGGAGGCGCTTCGCCTGCTGGCCAGCAGCGGCATCCTGGAGGTCCGCGCCAACCGGGGGATGTTCGTCCGCGACATCCAGCCACGGGAGGTCGACGAGCTGTACGACATCCGCGGCGCCCTCGACGCACTCGCCGGCGAGCGGGCCGCCGCCCTGTTCCGCGAGGACCAGCGGCCGCGGCTGGAGAGGTGGATGGGCGAGATGGCCGTCCATGTGGAGGCCAAGGACGTCGGGGGCTATTACCGGGCGAACATCAATTTCCATACCGCGATCGTCGAGATCGCGGGCAACGAGAACCTGCTGGCGATGTACGAAGGGATCTGCAAGCGGATGTCGCTGTTCCGCCAGGCATCGCTGTCGCTTCCCGGCCAGCTGGGCGTCTCGCTCCAGAAACACCGGAAGATAGCGGATGCCATCACGGCGAACGATCCGGCCAAGGCGGGAAATCTCCTGCGGCACCACACCCTCGAAGCGAAGAAGACGCTGCTGAGGGCCATCAAGGGCAAGAAGACGACCTAACACACGCAAAGGGGATCGCACGATGAGCGACATGGAGCAGGCGCTGGCGAAGCTCGCGGCATTGCGGGAAAAGGCCCTCCTGGGGGGCGGACGGGAGCGGATCGAAAAACTGCGGAAGAAGGGGTACCGCACCTGCGACGAGCGGATCGCCCTGCTCGTCGATCCCGGCACGTTCGTGGAGTTCGGCGCCTTCGCCGGACCCCAGCCGGCGGAGTTCGGTCCCGATCCTCCCTACGTCCCGCGGGACGGCGTCGTCACCGGCCTGGGGAAGGTGGGCGGCCGGACCGTGGGGGTGTTCGCCCACGACAAGACCGTCCAGGGGGGCTCGCTCGGAAACGTCCAGGCGGCGAAGATCGGTGCCATCGTCCGGAAGTGCTGCGAGCTGAAGGTGCCGCTCATCGCCCTGCAGGATTCGGTGGGGGCCCGCATCCAGGAGGGAAACAAGAACATCGGGTTCGACACTATCTTCTATACGATGACCCAGGCCTCGGGCGTGATCCCGCTGATCTCGGCCATTCTGGGGACCTGTGCCGGCGGGATCGCCTACAGCTCGGCGCTGATGGATTTCATCGTGATGGTCAAGGAGAAGAGCCAGCTGTTCATCACCGGGCCGAACGTGATCAAGTCCGTGACGAACGAGGACGTCTCGGTGGAAGAGCTCGGCGGGGCCCGGGTGCATGCCGAAAAGAGCGGGGTGTGCGACATCGTGGCGGAAGACGAAGCGGACGCGGTCCGGCTGATCAAGGAGCTCCTCGCCTTTTTGCCGAATAACTTCACCGAGACGATGCCGTGGAGCGAGCCGCAGGACGACCCCGGCCGGCAAGACGAGCGGCTGCTCACTCTCGTACCGTCCGACACCAAGAAATCCTACGACATGAAGAAGCTCCTGGCGAGCGTTCTGGACGACGGCAGGTTTTTCGAGATCAAGGCCCGCTTCGCGCGGAATATCCTGACCGGGTTCGGCCGGATGGACGGCTGGACCGTGGGGATCATCGCCAATCAGCCCGCCTACCTGGGGGGGACCCTCGACGTGGATGCCTCGGACAAGGGCTCCCGGTTCATCCGCTTCTGCGACGCCTTCAACATCCCCGTTCTGACCTTCGTCGATGTCCCGGGATACCTGCCCGGCGTGGATCAGGAGCACCGGGGGATCATCCGCCACGGCGCCAAGATGCTGTTCGCCTACGCCGAGGCGACCGTCCCGAAGATCACGATCATCTGCCGCAAGGACTACGGCGGGGGCAAGCAGGCCATGTGCAGCAAACCGATGGGGACCGATCTGGTCCTGGCCTGGCCGATCGCGGAGCTGGCGGTGATGGGGGCGGAAGGGGCGGTGAACGTCATCTGCCGCCAGGAGATCGAGGCAGCGCCGGACCCCGAGGCGACGCGGCAACGGTTGATCGACCAGTACCGGCAGATCTTCGACGGCCCCTTCGAATCAGCGCGCAAGATGTACGTGGACGACGTCATCGACCCCCGGGAGACGCGGCCCCGGATCATCGCCGCACTCAGAATCCTGAAGGACAAGAAGGTCAGCCGCGTCGAGAAGAAGCATGCCAACATGCCAGTTTGATAGTATTTTTCATCTGTGAGGAGGGATGGATATGGGTTTGCCGCTGGAAGGAATCACGGTTCTCGATCTCACGCACGTCATGTCGGGCCCCTACTGCACGCAGATCCTGGGCGACCTCGGGGCGGAGGTGATCAAGATCGAGCGCCCCGACGTGGGGGACCAGACGCGGAGGATGCCGCCCCATTTCGTCGGCGAGAAGAAGATGAGCGCCTATTTCCTGTCGCTCAACCGCAACAAGAAGAGCCTCACCCTGGACATGAAATCGCCCGAGGGGAAGGAGATCTTCTACAAACTGACGAAAAAAGCGGACGTGGTCGTCAACAATTTCGCGCCCGGCACGATGGAAAAGCTCGGGCTGGGCTACGAGACGCTCAAGGCGATCAACCCGCGGATCGTCTGGGCAGCCATCTCGGGCTACGGCCTGGACGGCCCCTACCGGAACCGGCCCGCTTACGACATCATCATCCAGGCAGTGGGCGGGGTGATGAGCTACACCGGCGAACCGGACCGCCCGCCCGCCCGCTGCGGGATTCCCTATGGGGACTTAGGCGCATCGATCCAGGCCGTCGTGGGGATCCTGGCCGCGCTGCTGTCGCGCGTGACCACCGGGGAGGGGCGGATGGTCGACATCTCGATGCTCGACGTGATGGCGGCGCTCCACACCTACCGGGCAAAGTACTTCTTCGTTGCCGGCGAGGTGCCCAAGGCCGTGGGCACCGCGCACGTGAGCAGCGTGCCCTTGCGCGCCTACCGGACCAAGGACACCTACATCGTCATCGAGGCCTTCATGGACCATTTCTGGCGGAACCTCTGCCACGTCCTCGACCTGGACCATCTGGCCGACGACCCGCGGTTCAATTCCCGGCCCAACCGGCTTACCAACCGGGACGAGCTCGACCGCCTGCTGGAGGAGGCGTTCCTGAAGAAGACGACCGATGAATGGCAGGCCCTGTTCGACATCACGGAAGTGCCTGCCGGCCCCATAAACACCCTGGACAAGACGTTCGCCGATCCGCAGATCCTCGCCAGGAACATGGTAGTGGAGATCGATTCACCCCACACGGGCAAGGTCAAGGACGTGGGCAATCCGATCAAGATGTCCGGGGTCGACAAGCAGGTCTACAACCCGCCCCCGCTGCTGGGCGAGCATTCGGAGGCGGTTCTTGCCTCAGTCCTGGGCCTTTCGCAGGCGGAGATCGCCACCCTCAAGGAGAAGAAGATTATTTAGCCATCCCACCATACAGCGAGTGGTGCTCGACCCGCGCTGCGGAGTCTTCTGGGTCATTCGTTTCATGTGCCAATTTTGTTGTTAAGGAGGGAATAAGATTGCCATGAAAAAAGGATTGATCGTCTCCTGCGTGATGCTCATCGCCCTGTCGGTCTACGGAATCATCGAGTCCTCCCGGCTCGAACGGACGATGCAGATGGGTATCGGAATCGAGTTCCTGCCGCTGGCCATGAGCCTCGCGATCGGGGGGCTCTCCATCGCCTTCCTGGTCGGAATCCTGCGGGGAAGGGTGGAGATCAAGGACACGCCGGTGTTTCAGCCCGACGGCCGCATCCGGATACTCGTCGTCTTTCTGCTGCTGGTGGGCTATGTCTTTTTGATCGAAGTCTTCGGTTACGTGCTCTCCACCTTCCTCTACCTGGCCGCAACGATCATCTTTCTCCGCAGGGAGCGGATCGTCAGCGCCGTTCTGATGAGCGTCGGACTGACCTTCCTGCTGTTCGCGATCTTCCGCCTCTGGCTGAAATCGCCTCTCCCCACCGGGCTGCTGGGAATATAAAGGAGCGACGAACCATGATCGAACACCTGCTGAACGGCTTTGCGACTGCCCTGACCTTCACCAACCTTCTGTACTGTTTCTTCGGCGTGACGATGGGGACGATCATCGGCGTCCTTCCCGGCATCGGCCCCGTTGCCGGGACGGCGATGCTCATCCCTTTCACCTTCGGGATGAACCCCACGACGGCCATCATCATGCTCGCCGGCATCTACTACGGGGCCATGTACGGCGGTTCGACCACCTCCATCCTGGTGAACCTGCCGGGCGAGTCCTCTTCGGTCATGACCTGCCTCGACGGCTACCAGATGGGCCAGCACGGCAGGGCCGGTGCGGCGTTGGGGATATCGGCGATCGGCTCGTTCATCGCCGGGACGCTGAGCGTCCTGGGCCTGATGCTCCGGGCTCCCCCGCTGGCCGCCCTTGCCATCCGCTTCGGTCCGCCCGAGTACTTCTCCCTGATGGCGCTGGGCATGACCCTGGTCATCTCCCTGGTGGGGGATTCGCTGGTCAAGGGGCTGATCGCCGGGGCCTTCGGGATCTTCCTCGGCACGATCGGGATGGACCCCACCACCGGCATCGAGCGGTTCTCTTACGGGATTCCGACGCTCCTGGACGGGCTCAGCTTCGTGAGCGTCTCGGTGGGGCTGTTCGCCCTCTCCGAGGTGTTCGAGATGGCCGAGTATTCCACCAAGGCCCCGGTGTATGTGGACAAGATCTCGAACCTGCTCCCGAACAGGGAGGACTGGAAGCGGTCGATCATGCCGATCCTGCGGGGAAGCGCCATCGGATTTTTTGCCAGCTGCATGCCCGGCTCGGGCGCAACCGTGGCCTCGATGCTGGCCTACGCCACGGAGAAGAAGATCTCCAAACACCCCGAGAAATTCGGCACGGGGATCATCGAGGGGGTCGCCGCGCCTGAGAGCGCCAACAACGCCGCCACCGGCGGCGCCATGATCCCGCTGCTCGTCCTGGGCGTTCCGGGGTCGGCCACGGCGGCCATCATGATGGGGGCGCTCCTCGTCCACGGGATGCGGCCGGGGCCGCTGCTGCTGGAAAAGCACCCCGATTTCTTCTGGGCGATCATCGCCAGCATGTACATCGGCAACGTCATGCTGCTCATCCTGAACCTCCCCTTCGTGGGTGTCTGGGCGCGGATGCTGAAGATCCCCCATGCGATCCTGATCCCGCTGATCCTGTCAATCTCTTCGGTGGGCGTGTTCACGGTCAACAACAACCTGATCGAGGTCTGGATCATGCTGCTGTTCGGGGTGATCGGCTACTTCATGAAGAAGTTCGGGTTTCCCCCCGCCCCGGTCATCCTGGCCCTCATCCTGACGCCGCTGATGGAGAACGCCCTGCAGCAATCGCTGCAGATGTCCCACCAGGACATCTCCATCTTCTTCACCCGGCCGATCTCCCTCGCCCTGATGTGCCTGGCTGGCGTGTCCTTGCTCAGCCCGCTGCTCAGGTACCTCTGGACGAAGGTGCGCTCCTCTTCCTGACCGGGCGCACCGCACGGGTCCCGCCCGCGGCCGCGGGGCGGCCGCGTACGTTCCGCAGGGCGAGGCGGCGCCGGAACACGGGACGCTTCCGCTGCGGCGGTACTCCGCTGATGCCGCAGGCGGCATCCCGCGCACGACAGCGGGTCGGCAGCGGGTTTGCGTTGCCCGGATTGATATGGTAGAAAACACGCCGCCCCTTGTGCAGGGGGCGGCAGTGTGTGGTTTGAGGAAGTCGAAAAGAACCAAGAACTTCTAACCCACGATAAGAAGGAGGTATCCGATGAAACGCACGGAACATCTGTTGACTGCCTTCGTGACGGCCCTATCCTTTCTGCTGATTGCACCGGCCGATTCCCCCGCCCAGAGCCCGCTGACCAAGCCCGTCGAATTCGTCTGCCACGCCGCGGCAGGCGGGGGAAGCGACATCCAGGCCCGGTTCATCCAGAGCGTGATCGAAAAAGAGAAGCTCTGCTCGCAGCCGGTCGCAGTAGTCAACCGGGCGGGCGGCGGCGGGGCCATCGCCTTCGCCTACGTCGCGGGGAAGAAGGGCGATCCGCACGTCTGGCTCACCGCCACCACCAGCTTCCTGACCACCCCGCTGCTGGGCAAATCGAAGTACACCTACAAGGATTTCACCCCGGTCACCAATCTCGCCTTCGATGACTTCCTGGTAACCGTGCGGGCCGACGCGCCGTGGAAGACCATGAAGGACCTGGTCGAAGACGCCAAGAAACGGCCCGGCCAGATCAAGACCGGCGGCACCTACGCCCCCGGCACGGACGCCCTGATCGATCATCTCATCGGCAAAGAGGCGGGGATCAAATTCAACTACATCCCCTTCAAGAGCGGCGGTGAGGCGATGATCGCGCTCTTGGGAGGAAACATCGACATGTTCTACCCCAACCCCGGCGAGGCACTGGCCCAGATGGAGGCGAAGAAGGTGCGCATCCTCGGCGTGGCCAGCGCGAAAAGGCTGGAGGGGGCCCCGGACATCCCGACCCTGAAGGAGCTGGGGTACAACGTCTCCATGCAGCAGCTCCGTTCGATCGCGGCGCCCAAGGACCTCTCGCCGGCCGCCCTGAAGTACCTGGAGGAGGT
This sequence comes from uncultured Syntrophobacterales bacterium, assembly GCA_903928915.1. GTDB lineage: Bacteria > Desulfobacterota > Syntrophia > Syntrophales > UBA5619 > JAKAFS01. Next base: position 79,904 of record CAIYSL010000018.1, read on the forward strand.
CTTCAAGAAAGTGGCGAACTCGGCCGTCTGGAAGGAGAAGTACATCAAGGAGAACATGCTTACCTGGGACTACAAGACGAGCGCCGAGACGCAGAAGCTCTGGGAGCAGAACAACGAATTCTGCGCCAAGACGATGAAGGAGATGGGCGTCATCAAATAGACGCGCCGCCCCGCGAGCGACCGACGTGCCGCGGCGGAAGCAGGGCAAGACCCTGCTTCCGCCGCGGGGATCCACCGGAACAAGACAGCGCCGTCCCTGAAGGTGTTGATGCGGCAATGACCGGGATGCTCAGCGACATAAAGGTCCTCGACCTGACCACCTTCCTCTCGGGCCCCTTCTGTACGATGATCCTGTCGGACATGGGGGCGGAGGTCCTGAAGATCGAATCGCCCCCCAAGGGGTGCGCCACCCGGCAGACCCCTCCGTTCATCGCCGGGCAGAGCGCCTATTTCATGAGCCTCAACCGCGGGAAGAAGGCCATCACCCTGAACCTGAAGAGCGAACGGGGGAAGAAGGTCTTTCTTCAGCTCGTGGCGGCGTGCGACGTCCTGGTGGAGAATTTCCGGCCGGGGGTGATGGACCGCCTGGGGTTCACGTACCAGAGGCTCTCCGAGGTCAACCCGCGTCTCGTCTATGCGGCCATATCCGGGTTCGGCAACACCGGCCCCTTCCGCGAGAAGGGCGCCTACGACATGGTCATCCAGGGCTACGGCGGGATCATGAGCATCACGGGGCAGCCGGGGGGCGAGCCGGTGCGGGTGGGGTATTCCGTTTCGGACCTGGCCGCGGGGCTGTACGGGGCGCTCGCCGTCACCGGGGCGCTGCGCAGCCGGGACAGGATGGGCCGCGGCCAGTATCTCGACGTGTCGATGTTCGACTGCCAGGTGGCGTTCATGGAAAACGCCATTGCCCGGTATTTCGCCACCGGGGAGATACCGGGTCCGCTGGGAAACCGGCACCCCTCCATCGCGCCGTTTCAGGCCTTCAAATCCCAAACGGGATACTTCACCCTCACCGCCAGCACGGACGAGCAGTTCGCGAACCTCTGCGATGCCCTGTGCATGCCGCAGCTCAAAGCAGATCAGCGGCTGGCGACGAAACGGGAGCGGGTCCGGAACGTGGCCCTGGTCAACGAGATATTCGGGAAGATATTCGCGGAGAAGCCCAAGGAGCACTGGATCGAGCTCCTGGAGCGCCACAAGGTCCCCTGCGGGCCGATCAACGATGTGAAGGAAGTGGTGGAATCCCCGCAGGTGGATGCGCGGGGGATGATCGTCGAGGTGGAGCACAAGACCGCCGGGAAGGTGAAGATGGCAGGCCCCCCGATCAAGGCGTCGCTGACGCCGCTGGCGGTGCAGGGACCGCCGCCGCTTCTTGGCCAGGACACGGACAGCGTTCTTGCCGAATTGGGGTATTCCTCCGAAGAGATCGCCGCCTTCCGGGCGGTCGGCGACGTATAAAATAGGGACAGATACCTCTATCCCGTGCCCCGCGGCTCGCGCCGCGGATGCAGCACTACCGCAGAAGAAGGAGAAGAGCCAAATGGGGTTGAAGACAAAGGCCGAGTACATCGAATCGCTCCGCAAGCTCAAACCCACGGTGTACATGTTCGGGGAGAAGGTCGACAACGTAGTGGACAATCCGCGCATCCGGGCCGGGATCGAGACGACGGCGGAGACCTACGAGCTCGCCCAGATGCCGGAGCATCGCGACCTGATGGTGACCAAAAGCTCCCTGAACGGGGAGCCGATCAACCGGTTCAACAACCCGCCCCAGTCGGTCGAGGACCTGGTGGCCCGGGTGAAGATCAACCGCCTCTTGGGCCGCCGCGTGGGCACCTGCTTCCAGCGCTGCACCGGCCTGGACTGCATGGTGGCCCTGTCGGTCACCACCTACGACTGCGATAAGAAGTACGGGACCGAGTACCACAAGCGGTTCGTCGAGTTCCTGAAGCACATGCAGACAAACGACCTGGTGGCCAACGCCGGGGTGACCGACGTGAAGGGGGACCGGAACCTGGGCCCCACGGAGCAGGCGGACCCGGACGTGTACCTCCACGTGGTCGAGAAGCGGGAGGATGGGATCGTGGTCCGCGGCGCCAAGTGCCACCAGACCGGGTCGTTGTCGGCGCACGAGATCATCGTGCTGCCCACCCGCGCCCTGAAGAAGGGCGACGAGGAGTTCGCCGTGGCTTTTGCCGTGCCTACCGACACGAAGGGGATAATCCACGTGGTCGGCCGCTCCAGCCTGGACACGCGCGAGCAGGACGGCTGCGACTGCGGGAACGTCCAGTACTCCAAGTACGCCCCCACGGTCATCTTCGACAACGTCTTCGTCCCCTGGGAGCGGGTGTTTCTCTGCGGCGAGTGGGAGTTCGCCGCGGACCTGGTCGCCTACTTCTCCGCCTTCCACCGCCAGAGCCACGGCGGGTGCAAGGCCGGCAAGATCGACTGCATGGTGGGGGCCGCCTTGACGATGATGGCCTACAACGGCACCGAGAAGGTGAGCCACCACAAGGAGAAGGTCATCGACATGATCCACCGCGCCGAGACCCTGTACGGCTGCTCGCTGGCCGCCTCCTACGAAGGCCGGCGCATGCCCTCGGGCACCTACTTCATCGACCCGGTCCTGGCCAACGCCTCCAAGATCCACGAGGGGCGCGAGATGGCCGAGGCGACGCGGCTGATGATCGACGTGGCCGGCGGGTTCGTGGCGGACCTGCCCTCGGATAGGGATTTCGCGAACCCCGCCGTGGGTCCGCTCCTGAAGAAGTACCTCAAGGGGGCGAGCGCGGTCCCGGTGGAGAACCGGATCAAGATGTTCCGCCTGGTCGAGAAGATGGCCATGGAGAGCGCCGACACCATCTCCGACATCCACGGCGGCGGCTCACCGGCGGCGCACCGGCTCACCATCTTCCGGGAGTCGCGCAACCAGGACAAGGTCGCGGCGGCAAAGCGGCTGGCCGGGATCGAGGAGTGATCATTTCCCCTGCACAAAGGTTTCGTGGATCCGCTTTTCCACCGGGGCCAGGGCGTCGTGGATCTCCCGGTAGAGGGTAAAGTACCTGCCGTATTTTTCGTGATTCTCCGGGTCCGGACTGATCGGCTCTGCGAAGCGGACGCAGAGCTCCACAGCCGTGCGCACATCCGGGAAGAGGCCGATCCCCACGCCCGCCACCAGCGCCGACCCGAAGGAGGAGTCCCCGGCCTTCGGCACCATGACCGGCATCCCCATCACGTCCGCGACGATCCGCCGCCAGAGCGCGCTTTTGGCCCCGCCGCCGATGATCCGGAGGTCCCTGAAGGACAGTCCCGCCTCGGCGAGGACCTGCGCGGCATCCAAGAGGGAGTAGGCGACGCCCTCGAGCACGGCCCGGTAGAAATGGGCCTTACGGTGGCTCATGGTCGCCCCGACAAAGCTGGCGCGCAGATAGGGGTCGAAGTAGGGGGCGCGCTCGCCCAGCAGGTAGGGGTGGAAGAACAGCCCGTCGCTGCCGACCGGGACCTGAGCCGCCTCTTCGTCCATAAGCTGAAAGGCGGATTTTCCGCTCAGCGCCGCAGCGTCGACCTCCCACCTCCCCAAGGTGTCACGCGTCCAGCGGTTTGCCGAGGCGCAGGAGTTGGTGGCCGCCATGAGGTACCACATGTCGTCCACCCCGTGCGGGTAGTTGAACCCCCGGGGGATTGGATGCGGCCGGTCGGCCATGATGCAGACGTTCCCGGCAGTGGCCAGCTTCACGATCCCCTGGCCGGGAGAGACGGCCCCGGCGCTGTAGTTCTCCACGGCCGTGTCTGTCGTCCCCACCACGATCGGTATCCCTTCCCGGAGCCCGGATTCGCGGGCCGCTGCGGCGGTGAGCGGGCCGGCGATCGCTGTGGGGGAGACGATCGGCGGAAACGCTGACAGGGAGAGCCCCAGCTCCCCGATCAGCTCGGCAGACCATTGACGCGTCCCACCGTCGAAGAGCAGCGACCCCTGCGCGTCGATGTGGTCCGTCTCCCAGGTTCCCGTAAACCGGTACCGCAGGTAATCCTTGGTAAAGAAGATACGCTCCACCCGGTCCAGCACCGCGGGCTCGTTTTGCCTGAGCCAGAGGAGTTGGGGAAGCGTCCAGGTGGGGTTCACCCGGTTGTAGGTGATCCGGAAGATCTCATCGCCGCGCCGCTGCTCCAGGTCCCGCACCTGCGCCATGCTCCGCTGATCCGTCCACATGATGCAGGGCCTGAGGACCGCGCCCCCTTTCCCGGTGAGGACGGCGTTGTGCGTCGAGCCGTCAACGGCGAGCGCAATGATATCGGGTCCCCTGCGTCCAGTTTCCGTCAACAGCCGGGCGAGCGTGACCCGGAAGGTCTGGTACCAATCCTCGGGATTCTGCTCCGACCAGCCATGTCGGGGATAGGATGTCCTGTACTCGGTGAAGCTGCTGCCGATGATCGACCCCTCAGTATCGAGCAGGGTAAGTTTGCACCCGCCGGTGCCGAGATCGACACCGAGCAGACTTTCCGGCGTTAATGCCATCTCTCGACCCTCCCTGGATTGCCGGAGACCTGCCGCGAATATCGACTACGCGCCTGTCCGCGACTGATCCTTCCCTCTCTGCGCGCGACCAGGCACCGGCCCCCCGGAGAAGACGGTACCAGGGGCGAAAGCACGCTGCCTGGCCCGCGGTCACCGCCCGCTTCGCTGCACCGCGGCGTCGAGCTTCTCAGCGGCTCTCCTTCACCTTTCGCTGGTACCCCTCTTTTTCGGCTTGCGCGGCCTTGAGGTCCCGCTCCAGACCCTGTCGGGTCTGGCGTTCCGCGGCCACGTTCTTGGACCAGATGTCCCGCGCCCGGGTCATGGCTATCCCCGGACCATCCAATGCGGCCTTGCCCCTCTCGTGGGTGCGCTGGGTTATCGATCCCCTGCTGCCCGCCTCCTCACCGACGGCGCCCATAGCGCTGTCGCGAATGATCCCCTGGTTGGTCTTTTCATACTCCGCGTTCAGGTCCTTCTCCCGCTGCCTGGACTCCCGGATCCGTTTCTGGAGGGCTTGGATCCTCTGGTCAGACTCCTGAACCTTCTTCGTGTAGTGCGCCCGGTCGATCTCTCCGCCCGCGCGGCGGCTCAGCGACGCGCCGACTCTTTCCCTGCCGCCGGACGAACCCGCGGCCCCGCCGGAAGCCGCCGCCCTTTCCTTTGCACCAGAGCCGGATCCGGTTGGGGCGGCCGTGGTCGGCGTCCTCTTACCCGGTGCTGACGGAGTCGATTTTGCCGCATCCTTTGCAGGCAGTTGAACGGGGGTTTTGTCCCAAGCCTGTTTCGGCGGCTCCTTGACGGTTGATTTCCACCCCTGCTTGGGCGGTTCCTTGACAGTTGACTTCCACCCCTGCGTTGGCGCAGAGGATGCATTGGCGACCGCGGTCAAGGAGTCGTTGGGATCTCTGACAAATTTGCGCTGTGGGCTGATGGTATCCGGAACGGTCAGCGTAAATCCGAAGATGAAAATTGACACGAGCATAACGCCGAGATGGGGCACGGAATTTTTTATGGAGTCCATATTTCCCTCCTCATATTATTCCCCGTGGTCATCATGCATGCGTTTCCCTGAAACATGCCGGCCCTGAGTAGCCATAATGTAGCAGAAAACGGAAAAACGAGAAATACGAATACCGGGAAGAACAACGGTAGGGAAAACAGGCGGGGTGCCAAAAACCGGAGCTGGGGGGCATCGATCCGCGATCGAGGCCCCCGCAGATGCGCGAGGCGGGCAGCCTGTCTGCGGGCAAGCCTACAGGTCGTACAGGGTTTCGTCGACGCGGGGTTTGGGTTTTCGGCGTCCTTTCTGTCCCTTTGCGCCCATGACGAAGGGCTCTTCCCCTTCCAGGAGGTCGCCCATCTCCGCCTCGACACGGTCGGGGTCCTCCCCTTTTTCCAGACGGCTCAGGGCCTCCTCCATGCCGGCGCCGAGGTTCATGCCCGTGGCGTCGGTGAGCTTCCGCATGAGCTGTGCGGCCTGGCGTGGGTCGTCATCGTTGAGTTTCTCCGCCTCCCCGGCGAGCATGGCCATCGCCTTTTCCATCTTCGCCTCGTCTACCGGCGGTATTCCATCCTCGGCAGGCGCCTCGCCGCCGCGGCGCACCTTGGCGAATAGGGACATCTTCCGCTCCAGTTTCTTGCCGCACTTCGGGCAGCCGGGGACCTTCTGGGTGTTGACGCTCCGGGAGAAAAAGTTGAAGACGGTATTGCATTTCCCGCAATAGAATTCGTAGATGGGCATGCCGTTCGCTCCGAATGATCGTGCGCGGGGCAGCAACTCCCGCAGCACGCTGAGTTTTTCATACGATAACCATCCCGCCGGGAAAATCAAGCGGCTTTTCGGGATCACCCTCACCCTTCCCTCCCTCGTCGAGGGGGAGGGTATAAGGGACTATCATTCGTTGTCTCACCCTCCCCCGACCCCTCCCGTCAAGGGAGTGGAGTGATAGGGGTCAGGAAGGGAGGGGGGGCACGGGGGGCAGGGCCGCGATCCGCTCGGCGAGGGGCGGGTGGGAGTAATAGAACCGCGCGTACAGGGGGTGGGGATGGAGGTTCGCCAGGTTATCCTTGGCGAGCCGCTTCAGGGCGCCCACCAGGGGGGCCGTGGTCCCGGTGAGGCCGGCCACGGCCGCGTCGGCTTCCCGTTCGTACCGCCTCTGGACTGCCGAGAGGACAGGGGTGAGGAGCGTCGTCACGGGGGCTGCGATAACGGCAAAGAGCAGCACGCCCACGAAGGGAATGGGCTTGGCAAAGCCGAAGGTTTCATACAGGAGCGGCCAGGCGACCGCCTGCGAGGCGAGCCACAGGGCGAAGAACGAGGCCGCCTCCATGAAGATAAGCTGTTTGAGGATGTGCCGCCCCCTCCAGTGGCCGATCTCATGGGCGAGGACGCCCACGATCTCCTCGGCGGTGTGCGATGCGATGAGCGTGTCGAAAAGGACGATCCGTTTCGTCTTTCCCAGCCCGGTGAAATAGGCGTTCGTATGGCGGCTCCGTTTGCCCGCGTCCACCTGGTACACCCCCTCGGTCTTCAGCCCCACCTGGGCCATGAGGGAGACGATCGCATCCCTGAGGCCCGCATCGCGGATGGGTTCGTACTTGTTGAACAAAGGCGCGATCACCACGGGGTACAGCCAGAGCATCACCAGCTGGAAGGAGCCGAACAGGAGCCAGGTCCAGAACCACCAGGCAGCCGGAGCGAACCGCAGGATTGCGAGAAACCCGCTCAGCAGCAGCCCCAGCAGTACGATCGAGACGGCGAGCCCCTTGACGAGGTCGATCAGCCAGAGCCGAAGCGTGATCGTGCTGAAGCCGTGGCGCCGCTCGATGACGAAGGTCCGGTAGAGGTCGAAGGGGAGGCCGAGAAGCCCGCTCGCCAGGGCCGGGATTCCGAAGAACAGGAGCCCCGCGACGATGAAGTGTTCCTGCCAGGCGGGCAGGAGGCCCAGGAGCCAGGGGAGGAGCCCGCCGAGGAGCACGATGAGGGTGAGGGCGTCGCCGATCAAGTCCTCCAGGGTCGCAAACCGGGACGAATCGAGGGTGTAGCGGGAGATCCTGGCGAGGGTATCGGCGTCGATCGCGCCCTGGAACACCTCCGGCACCTCGCGGCCGTGACGCCGGAGGTGGCCGATGTTGAGGCTGCTCAGCGCCAGACGCACCAGCGCCGAGGCGGCAAAGGCCGCCAGGAACAGGATCATGAGGCCGTTGAACTGTACCATCGGTGTGGTTTCTTATTCGGGTTTACGAGGCTGCCGGTCGAAGAGCCCGATCTCCTCCCAGGCCCGGACCACCTCGCGGTATCCGGCCGGGACAACGCCGCCGAACTTAGCGGAGAGGTCGAGCGAAGCGGACCACTGCAACCGCTCGACGGTCGCCCGGACCATCACGGGGTCGATCCCGAGCTCCTCCAGGAGTTGCTGCGCGGCCTGCATCTCCACGGCCCGCCTGCCGGCGTAGATTGCGTCGCTGCCCACGAAGCGGTCGACGACATACTCTAGGCCGCGGCCGAAGAACTGGTCGTTTAAGACCGTGAGTACCGTCTCCTCCACGCGGAAGTGGTGGCCCGCCAGGAGCATCTCCACGAGAAGCCCGCCGAACCCCTTGGTGGCGATGGAGAGGATCAGCTTGATCGCCGCGGCCTGGCCGGCCTCGGCGCCCACGGAGCGGCAGTTCATCCCGATGCCGTTGAGCGCTGCGGCCACCGCCTCGGCCTGGGGGCCGGCGAGGAAGGTCAGCACCCGGCGCCCTTCGGCAGGGACCGGCCCCATCAGCGCTCCGTCGACGAAGGAGGCGCCCGCCGCCTCGATCAGCTTCGCGGCGGCCTGCATGTCCCGGGGCGAGGAGGAGGTGAGATCGACGTACACCTTGCCCGGTCCGAGGAAGGGGGCAAACTCCCGCGCTGCGTCAAGGGCGGCAGCGGGGGGGACGACGGAGAGGAGGTAGTCGGAACGGGCGGCGAGCTCCCGGGCGGTATCGACGGCTGCTGCCCCTGCCTCCCGGCCCCGCTTTGTCGCCAGGGCGGCGCGCGCGGGGTCTTGCCGGCGGCCGTGGATGAAGAGGATTCCCTCGACCCCGGCCTCGTGCAGCCCCCTGGCGATGGCGAAGCCCGCCTCACCGAAACCGATGAACCCGAGGGAGAGGGAGTCCGGCATGGGAAATCCTCAGCAGGGGGCCTTCTTCAGGGCCGCCCGGATCTTCTCCGGGGTGATCGGCAGGTCGGTGATCCGCACGCCGATGGCGTCGAAGATCGCCCCGGCGATGGCCGGCGCGGTCGGCGCCACGGCCGGCTCTCCGGCCCCCTTGGCCCCGTACGGCCCTTCCGGATGGCCAGCCTCGACCATGATCGCTACGATCTCGGGAAGGTCCATCATCGTGGCGAGCTTGTAATCGGCCAGCGTGTTGTTCAGGACCCGGCCGCGGTCGAGCTTGAACTCCTCCATCAGGGTGTTGGAGATGCCCATGACCACGGACCCTTCGATCTGCTGTTCGCAGAGCTGCGGATTGACTACGCGGCCCACGTCGTGGGCCGCGGCGACCTTCAGCACTTTGACGATCCCGGTCTCCACATCCACCTCCACCTCGGCGGCGTGGGTGGCGAACATCCAGAAGGCGCTGCTGAGCCCCTGGGGCATGCCCGGGTCCGCCTTGAGCAGCTCCGAGCCCGCCGGGCAGTAGGAGCCGTGCTCCACGATCATCCCGCCGCGGGGGAACTTCTGGCTGAAGACCTCCTTGATGCCTGCGCGCTCGCCGACCCCTTCCTCGGAGATCCTCCCGTTTACCATCGACAGGCGGCCCGGGTCGGTCTGGAGGATTTCGCCCGCAATCTCCAGGATCCTCTTCCGGATTCGCTCCCCTGCCCTCCGGACGGCGTTCCCGTCGTGGAAGGTGACCCGGCTCGAGGTGGTGCCGAATTGGTAGGGGGTGTTGAAGGTGTCGGAGTTCGGCACGTTGATCGTCGTGGGGTCCACGCCGATCGTCTCGGCAGCGATCTGGGCCAGGGCAGTGTGCTGACCGGCCCCCACCTCGACTGCGCTGGTGAGCAGCGTCACCGATCCGTCCATGGCGGCGATGATCACGCATTGCGATTCCGTGGGGGTGGCAGTCCCCTTCAGCGTCGTGGCGATCCCCCTGCCCCGCCGGAGGGGTCCCGATGCGGCGGCCTTCGGCGTGCCCCAGCCGATCTCCCGGGCGGCCCGCTGCAGGGTCTCGGTCAGGCCGACGGCCTTCATCACCTGGCCGTTGATGAACGTATCGTTCTCCACGTAGCAGTTCTTCAGGCGCAGGGCCACGGGGTCGATCCCCAGGCGCTGGGCGATCATGTCCATCTGGGCCTCGCAGGCCCAGGTCACCTGGGTCACGCCGTAGCCCCGGTAGGCGCCGGCGATCTGTTTGTTCGTGTAGACCAGCCGGGAGCGCACCTCCAGGTTGGGTATCCGGTAGGGGCCGAAGATGGTCATGGCCCCGCGGTAGGTCACGTCCGGCCCTTTGGAGGCGTAGGCCCCCTTGTCCCAGATGAGGTCGGCGCTCCGGGCCACGAGCGTTCCGTCCTTCTTCACCCCCGTCTTGATCCTGAGGTAGGCGGCGTGGCGGGTCTGCGCCGCGGAGAGCTCCTCTTCCCGGGAGAAGATCATCTTGACCGGCCTGCCGCCCGTGAAGGCGGCCAGGGCCACGACCGTCGCCTCGGCTACGAGGGTCCCCTTGCCGCCGAACCCTCCCCCCGAGTAGGTGGACAGGACACGGACCTTGTTGACCGGGAGCCCCAGGGCCTCGGCGAGCTCCTTGCTCCGGCGGTGCGGTCCGTCCGAGGAGGACCAGACCGTGTAGCCGCCGTCGGCGGGCGAGTGCTGGGCCACCGCGGCGTGGGTCTCCATCGGGGTGTGGGCCACGGCGTGGATGTAGAATTCGTCGTCGTACACCGCGTCGGCCTCGGCGAAGCCGGTCTGCACGTCCCCTTTGGTAAAGGTCCGGATGGTGCAGACGTTCGTCCCGGGGATGTTCTCGTACAGCGGCGAGTGGGGGTAATCCGCCATTCCCTCGTGGAGGATGGGCGCGTCCGCAGCCAGGGCCTCCTTCGGGTCGAACACGGCCGCAAGGTCTTCGTAGCGGACCCGGATCCGGGCCGCCGCCTCCTGGGCGATCGCTTCGGTCTCCGCGGCCACCGCGGCCACCACCTCCCCGACGTACCGGACCCGGTCGAAGGCGATGAAGGGCTGGTCCTTGATCATCCCGCCGTGGGTGTAGGGGAAGTCCCTGCCGGTGACGACCGCCTTGACGCCGGGAACTGACTGGGCGCCGGAGACGTCGAGATCGACGATCCGGGCGTGCGGCCGGGTGGAGCGCAGGACCGCCGCGTGCAGCATGTTCGGAAGCTCCACGTCGACGGTGTAGACGGCCTGTCCGGTCACCTTCTCCCGGCCGTCCAGCCGGGGGACCGACCTTCCGATCCAGGTTTCCATATCAGGACTCCTTCGGGGAGGCGGCCTGGACCGCCGCGATGATCTTTTTGTAGGAGCCGCAGCGGCAGAGCACCCCGGAGAGGGCCCGCTTGATCGTCTCCTCCGTGGGGTGGGGATCTTCGTCGAGCAGGGCCTTGGCCGAGAGGATCATGGCCGGCGAGCAGAACCCGCACTGCACCGCCCCCTGATCGATGAAGCTCTGCTGGAGGGGGTGAAGCTCCGCCCCCTTGGCCAGCCCCTCGATGGTGGTGACGCTGCGGCCCCGGGCGTCGGCCGCCAGCATCAGGCAGGAGTTGACGGGCTTTCCGTCCACCAGGACGATGCAGGTCCCGCAGTCCCCCATCCCGCATCCTTCCTTTGTCCCGGTCAGGTGCAATCCATCCCGGATCAGCTCCAGCAGGGTCGTCTGCGGCTCCACCTCCACCTGCATGAGTTCGTCGTTCACGGTCAGTTCTATGGGCTTCTTCATCGTCTCGTCCTGTTCGGATTCTATCCTTATGCGCGGCTATGAGAACACATCAGCGCGCCTTTCGGTCCGTCTGCACTGCGGCCGCGAGCGCCCGGTAGGCCAACACCTCCACCATCTCCCGGCGGTAATCGGCGCAGGCCCGCATGTCCGAGATCGGCGACGTCTCCCCGGCGGCCAGGCGGGCCGCCTCCCGCAGGCGCTCCTCGGCGAGGCCCCCCCCGGAAAGGAACGCCTCCGCACCCCTGGCCCGCAGCGGGACCGGGCCGCAGGAGGCCATGGCCAGCCGGGCCTCGGCAACCGAACCGGCGCCGTCGAGCGTCAGGCTCGCGGCCACGCCCACCAGGGCGCAGTCCATCCCCTCCCGGCGGCCGAGCCGCACATAGGCGGCGCCCGAGGACGGGGCCGCGTCGGGGACCACGATCGCCGTGATGATCTCTGCCGGCGCCAGGGCGTTCTGGCCGGGACCCTTGAAGAAGGTGTCGAGGGGGATTTCCCGTTTCCCGGAAGCGCCTTCCGCGATGACGGAGGCCTTCAGCACGACCAGCGACGGGACCATGTCCGCCGCGGGGGAAGAGCGGCCCACGTTGCCGCCCAGCGTTGCCAGTTGGCGGATCGAGGGGGAGCCCAAGAAACCCGCAGCCTGCGCCAGCACGGGATAACGCTTTGCGACGAGCGCGGACCGTTCCAGCGCCGCGATCGTACTCAAGGTGCCGATACTGAGCCCCCCTGCCTTCGGTCGCTGGATGCGGTCGAGCCCCTTGATCCTTTTCAAATTCACCAGGAGCGACGGGGTGACGACCCCTTGCTTCATCCGCACCAGGAGGTCCGTGCCTCCGGCGAGCGTAGCGGCCCGGGGGCCCTCCCCGACGAGGATCCTGATCGCCTCCCGCAGGGTCTTCGGTTCACGGTATGCAAAGGGCTTCAATCGTTTCATGGCTCGTTCCTGTTTGAAGGCGTGGGGGGAAAAACGGCTTATGACATCGCAAAGGAAGCGGTATTTGTCAATGATAAAATATGCGGTTACCGCCCGGCGCCGGGGAAGGGCATGGCAATCCGCCTGTCGCTGTGCTATAGGATTTGCCCTTCCGGGAGAAGCGGGGCCTGCATTGCGCCAGGGTGCGTCCGGGCGGCGCGGGCAAAGCGAGGAGCACGACATGACGGATCGCGAGGGGAATATCGACCGGTTGCGGGAGGAATTGTCCGGGTTGATCGAACCGGAATGGGTGAGCCGGGTCGGCACGTCCGTGATCGTGAAGCCCCGGACGGCAGAGGAGATCGCCGCAGTCCTCCGGCTGGCGAACCGGACGGAGACGCCGGTCCGCCCCCGGGGAGGGGGGACGGGCTGGTGGTCCAGCACACTGCCGCCGGCGGAGGGAATCCTCCTCCAGATGACCCGGATGAACGAGGTCCTGGCCATCGACGAGGATGTGCTGACGGTCCGTGTCGAGGCCGGCATCACCTTTGCCAGGCTGGAGGAGGCGCTCGGCGCACAGGGATACCGGATCGCCGTCTTTCCGGAAAGCGGCCGGACTGCGACGATGGGCGGCCATATCCAGACCTGGGGGACCAGCCCCCACACCAGCAGCGTGTTCGAGGATCAGGCGACCCAGATCGTGGGGCTGAAGGTGGTCCTGCCCACCGGCGAGATCGTCCCCACCGGCAGCACCGCGGTGACCGCAGCAGCCAAGGATTTCAGCAGGCGGTTCTTCCCCGCCGACCTGACGGGGCTGTTCCTCGGGGCGGAGGGGGCGTTCGGGGTGATCGCCGAGGCCACGCTGAAAATCTTCCGGCAGCCCGAGGCCTCGCGGACGCGCGTAGCCGGATTTCCCGGCCTGCCGGAGGCCGTCGCCGCACTCCGCGCCTTCCAGGATGCACAGCGGGGCGGCGGGATCTCGACCCTCGTGGAGCAGCGGCTCGTGCCCCGGGAGATGCTCCTGGCCACGATCCCCCGGCTCGGGGAATCCTTGCCCGCGGCGGTCCGGTTCCTGCTGGTCCTCAGGGTGGAGGGCGATGCGGCGGACGTGGAGCGGCACATGGCTGCGGCCTGCGCGCTCAGCAGGGAGAGGGGCGGGCGTATCGTCGAGGACGATCTCCCCGAGTGGTGGGCGGGCCGGTTCGGCTCCTTCCCGGCCGCAGGGCTGGGCAAGGGGCCGCGGATCATGATCGTGGCGATGGTCCCCTTCGCCGGGATGGAAGAGGCCTGTTCGATCGTCGATGCCTTCGGGGCACAGCACGGCCTGAGCCTGAAGCTGCGCGGCTACCCCTTCGGCGGCCCGGTCTTCCTGGCCCACGCCAGCATCTCCTGGGAGGCGGGCCGGCCCGAGAGCCGGCTGGAGGCGTTGGCCCGGGCGCGGGAGCTGATGGCGGCGCTGATCGGGATCGGCGCCGTCCCCCACCGGGTGGGGACGGATTTTCTCCCCGTCCTGGTGGAGCGGCTCGACCCGGCGTACTACGGGTTTGTGAAGCGGGTGAAAGGGATGCTGGACCCGAAGGGGATCATGAACCCCGGGGTGGTCGTGTCCGGATGATACGACGGGGGCAACAACCCACGGTTGTCATCCCGGCAGAGCCGGAATCCAGGCATCGTCTCTGCGAAAGCCGGGAACCGGAAAGAATGACCGGATGCCGGATCTTGGCCCGGCAGGACATTCTCCCTGGCCTGGTTGCGGGTCATCCCCGGGAAATCGCAGCGGGAGAGGAAGGCGACATTCGGATGCACAAGGGTCTCTTCGGTCTTCTCCTCTTTCTGCTGCTGATCGGCGCTCCGGTCGTTCTCGCCGCGGATTCGTGCCTGTTGGCAACCTACTACAGCCGCGGCCTGGCCCTGGACAGGGCAGGCAAGCACGACCGGGCGATCGAGGAGTATTCCCTGGCCATCGCCGCGAACCCCGGCGACGCGGCAGCCTACTACCGGCGGGGGCTCGATTACGGCCGGAAGGGCCACTTCGACCGGGAGACCGAGGACTACAGCAAGGCCGCGGCGCTGGATGCGGACGTGGGGCGGTCGGGGCGGGGCGCGGAGCGGTGGACCGACGGCGAGGTCGAGGCGTTCACGAGGGCAATCCCGGATCGTCCCGGTGACGCCTGGGCTTACTACAGCCGGGGGATCGCCCTCCGCCTGAAGGGCCAGCCGGAGGAGGCAGCCGCAGATTTCCGGAAGGCGCTCAGCCTGGACCCGGGGCATACCGCGGCGATCTACCATCTCGGCGCCGCCCTCAGAACCCTGGGCCGGCTGGACGAGGCCCTCGCGGCGTACGACCGCGCGCTGTCACTCGACGCGGGCCTCGCTTGGGCCGTCTACAACCGCGGCCTGGTGCTGAGCAGGCAGGGCCGGTACGCCGAGGCGGTCGAGGCGTTCGGCAGGACCCTGGGGCTGGACCCGAACTACGCCACCCCTGCGGAGCAGAGTCCGAACTACGCCTGGGCGTACTACGACCGCGGGTTTGCCCGTCTGCGGCAGGGACAGCATACCCCTGCCATCGCCGACTTCACCACGGCCGCGGTCATCGCCCCCGAATTTCCTCCGCTGTACTACTGGCGCGCAACGGCCTACGCGGAGATCGGCAACAGAGACGGGGCCCGCCGGGACATGCGCCGCGCAGCCCGGCTCGGAAGCGCGGCGGCGAAGAAATGGCTGGCCGGTCCCAGGGCCGCCCCGCGCAACTAGCGTCCGCCGATCTCCGCCGTCCTCAATTCACCCCTTCCCGGAGCCGCTTCATCTTGACGGGATAGGATCCGTTTTTCCGGGCGAGGTGTCCTGCCATCAGATCCGGCCGGTCCGTGGCAACCTTCAGCGACATCATTCCCGTGGGGGTCATGAACCGCAGCGTCGTGTCTCCGCGGCCCTGGTCGATCGCCCCCGTTATCCTTCCCCAGCCAGGGGCACAGTGGCATTGGGCGGTCTTGGGCGGTCCGCCGACCCGCGGGTCGTTGTGATGTCCGCTGTGGGCATACACGATCCGGGCGGAGTTCCCGTTCAGACTCTCGACGATCATCCGGCTGTGCCAGGGGGTTACCGATTCCACCTCGCCGACCCACGTCCCCGATAACATCCTTACCTCCTCAGGCAACGCAGGGTCGGGAGGAAGAACGGTGACCGTGGCAGGCAGTGGAATGGCCGGAGGCACTGTGGCCGACAGGCAACCGCCCAGGAGGGCAATCACGACCAGCATAACGAACCGTTTTTTCATCGGCGCGATGGGGGTCTGCATGGAGATAGCTATCGGCGGTTTCCCGGAAGAGTTTAATGTCGCGATGACGGGATGGCCGGGCGCGAAAAGCAGGAGTGCCGGGATGGGCAGCGAGGCGGGCAAGCGTACCTCCTATCGGGACGGCAGAGCGAGGCTAAAGTTTTGACGCAGGAGTGACGATGAACGGATACGGGTCGACAAGGTGTCGGAGTGAACATGGCTGCCCGGATTCAACGGAATGAGAATTCGTCCGTCCCGCTGCGCAGAAGGATCTGCGGCGCAGCGCTGCGCACGGTGCTGCTCCTGCTGCTGGTGGCCTGCGGCGGCGGCGGAGGCGGCTCCGATGTCCCGGCCCCGCCACCGCCGACCTACCAGAAGGTGCTGCTGAGCCGCTTCCCCATCTCCCTGGACGTCCTGTTCCGTACCGACAATCCGGTTCAGCGGGAGCAGATCCTCGCCCAAATCCGCAGCGGCCGCCCCGAAGCGGCCATGCTGTTTTTGGTGCCCTATCCCTTCTACAACCACGCCGGCCACTTCCCGGCCACGCAGAAATGGTACCTCTACACCCAGGGGGCCACGCCCGTCTCCCTGCCGGCGGCGGGCTTTCTGGAGGTGCGCGGAGAGACGGGGGCGGAGACGCAGGTGCTCAACGGCGTTCCCTGCGTGATGGACATCACGGCCACCATCCATCTGAGCTATTACATCCGGGTGGAGCTGGGTCACGTCTGCATCGATCGGCGGCTCGTCGACGCGTTCCATGCCGCCGCTCCCGTGGACGTGTTCGGCCGGCAGCGCCGCGCCATCCCGGTGGCCGCGGACGCGGTGCTCGGTTCGACCCTGCCGACCGCTGCCCTGGACTTCATCGTCGAGGATGACACCAACAGCAATTTCGACCCCAACGGCATCTTCTCCTACTACCAAAACAGGGTGAACCCATTTCTTTACCTGACGGCAGGGGTGCAGAATCAGGTCCGCAGCTTCTACCAGCCCCAACTGGACGCCATGAAGCTCAGCGGGCTGTACCCCGAATCCGCCCTGGATCGCACCTATGACATCAACGAGGCGGGCGCCTTCTTCGGCACCTGGTTCTACCACTCGGGCCCGTTGCAGCTGGGCCCGCAGGACCATCGCCTGGGGTGGTACAGCTTCAGCGGCAGCGTGATCAACCTGCTCGACGTGGCCCGCACCGACCGGGCGACCTTCTGGAAGGATGCCAACACCGGAGAGCCCTTCGGCGCCGACATGATCGGCGTCTTCTGCGACGCGCAGTACAGCGGCACCGTGCCTGCCTTCACCCCCCTCGGGGGGCGGTATATGGTTCGGATGGAGGGGGACAACCGAAGCGGTATTCTCCGCTTGGATCCCTTCTTCTACAACTGGGCGGCCAGCCCCGTGTACCTGAAGGTGCAGTTCGCCGAGGGGAGCGCTGCCACCCCCTGGGACGACCAGCTCGCTGTGGAAGCATTCCCCACCCGGGATGCCGCCCGGGGTCCCTTTACCGCGGCAAAGTTCACCTATGTGCGGATGTACGAACGGAACAACTAGCAGTTCGCCGCGTCGCACCCCCGCTCCTTGACCTCGTTTCCCGCCCCCGCGCACCCTTCCTGCGGCGGCCGGAAGGACACGCCTCCCGGCGCTGACCGGGAGCCGGCGCCCTGCGACGCCGTCGGCGTCCGCGCGGAAGCCGCCGGGCGTCGGCCATACCGATGCGCGGGGATGTCATCCAGCGGGGGCGGAGACTTTCGCTCAAAATCCCCTTGACATACCGGGGAGGGGCTCTTATCCTCAGTCGCGCAAACGCCAGGTGCCAGGGGGTAAGGCTCTTCTCTGCGCCCTTCCCGGGGGAGGCAGGTTCTCACGGAGCGCTCGAGCGAGTGTCACAATGGAAACCATTCAGCAGCTCATATTCGGTTTCGGCGTCACCCTCCAGCCCATCAACCTCCTGTGTGCCTTTCTGGGCGCGCTCATGGGGACATTGGTCGGCGTTCTTCCCGGATTGGGCCCCGTGGGCGCCATGTCGATGCTGCTGCCCGTGACCTATGGCATGTCCCCGACCGGGGCGATCATCATGCTGGCCGGGATGTATTACGGGGCCCAGTACGGAGGCTCCACCACGTCGATCCTGGTGAACATCCCCGGAGAGTCCGCCTCGGTGGTGACCTGTCTGGACGGGTACCAGATGGCCCGGAAGGGCAGGGCCGGCGCGGCCCTGGGCATTTCCGCCTTCGGCTCCTTCATCGCCGGGACGCTGGGCGTCGTGGCCCTTTCCTTTCTCGCGCCGCCGCTGGTGGAGGCCGCCCTTTCCTTCGGCCCCCCGGAGTACTTCGCGCTGATGTGTCTGGGGCTTACGGTGTTGACCTTCCTAGGGCACGGTTCGATGCTCAAGGCCTTGATCATCGCGATCCTGGGGCTCTGCGTCGGGACCGTCGGCATGGACATCACCACCGGCATGCAGCGGTTCACCTTCGGGCTACCCGAGCTCATGGAAGGGGTGGGGCTGGTCCAGATTGCCATGGGGATGTTCGGGATTGCCGAGATCCTCTGCAACATCGAAAAGACGATGCAGGTCTCCGTGTTCAAGACCAAGCTGACGGGCTTCTTCCCCAACCGCGAGGACTTCAAGAGGAGCACCGGCGCCATCCTGCGCGGAACCGTCGTGGGGTTCTTCCTCGGCATCCTGCCCGGCGGAAACGCGATCATCGCCTCCTTTGCCTCCTACGCGATCGAGAAGCGCATATCCAAGCGGCCGGACCTGTTCGGCACGGGCGTCATCGAAGGGGTGGCCGCCCCGGAGTCGGCCAACAACGCGGCGTCCTCGGGGTGCTTCATCCCCCTGATGACCCTGGGCATCCCCTCCAACGTGGTCATGGCGCTGCTGCTCGGGGCCCTGATGATCCACGGCCTGACGCCCGGACCGATGCTGATGATCAAGAAGCCCGACCTCTTCTGGGGCGTCATCTGCAGCATGTACATCGGCAACATCATGCTCCTGATCCTGAACCTCCCCCTGATTCCCCTGTGGGTGAAGGTGTTGAAAATTCCCTACCGCATCCTGTTTCCGTTCATCCTCCTGTTCTGCATGATCGGGGTGTACAGCGTCAACAACAACGTCTTCGACATCTACTTGACGATCTTCTTCGGGGTTGTCGGGTATCTGATGCGGAAATTCGAATTCGAGGCCGCCCCATTCATCCTGGCGGTGGTCCTCGGGCCGATGATGGAGAAGTCCTTCCGCCAATCCCTGATCATGTCCCGGGGCGACTTTTCGATCTTCGTGACCCGGCCGATTCCCGCGGTGATTTTTGCGATCGCCGCCTTCCTCCTGATCATGCCGATGTTCACCAAGACGCGGCAGCAAAAGATCGCAGTGTTGAAGGACGATGCAGTCTAACAAAGGATCGAACGCATGAAGAAGGCTGACCAGTGGAGCGGACTCGCCCTATCGATTCTCAGCGCAGCGATGATCTGGGCAGCCCTCGCTCTTCCCTACGGGAACGTCCACAATCCCGGACCCGGCTTCTTCCCGCTCTGGCTGGGCTTGATCCTGGGCGGCATGTCGATCGCCCTTTTCGTGCAGACCACCACTGCCAAGGGAAGCGTGCAAACCATCAGCAGTATCCTGGAAGAGGACGTCCGCTGGGAGAAGGTCCTGCTGGTCCTCGTGGCTCTGATCCTCTACGCGCTCCTGATGGACACCATCGGGTTTCTCGGCGCGACGTTTCTGCTCATGGTCGTGCTGCTGCGCTTTATCGAGCCTCAGTCCTGGAAGGTCGCCCTCGCCTGGGCGCTGGCCGGGTCGGTGGGTTCCTACCTGATCTTCGACGTCTGGATGAGACTTCGGCTTCCGAAGGGATTCCTGGGGATTTGATGCATCAAACCGCTAAGGTGAAAGGAGGAGAGGGTGATGAGGAGAAAGGTGTTGTTTTTCCTGTTGGCGGCGGTCCTGGCGCTGGTCGCGATTCCGGGGACCGCGTTGTGCGCGGATTATCCCACCCGGGAGATCGAGTTCGTCTCCGGTTTCGGACCGGGGAGCAGCAACGACAGCGTCGCGCGGCTGATCGGCAAGTTCTCGGAGAAGTATGTGGGCAAGCCCATCGTCGTGGTCAACAAGGCCGGCGGAGGGGGAACGCGGGGCTACGCCTTCGTGGCGGCAGCGAAGCCGGACGGATACACCCTGGGGAATCTGAACGTGGCCGTGATCTTCACCCCCTATCTCGTCAAGGGGGTGACCTATAATTACAAGAAGAATTTCCGGATCATCAGCAAGACCGCGATCATGCCCATCGGCCTGTACGTCAAGAAGGGGGGGCCCTACGACATCCCGCTGAAGGACTTGGTCAAGAAGTTCAAGGAGAAGCCCAACACGGTCAAGATCGGGGTCGGGGGGAACTGGGTCCCCGAGGACATCGCCCGCGCGGTATTCGAGGACGAGGCCGGAGTCCAGGGGATCCGGGTCCCCTTCACCGGCGGCGGCGGCGAAACCATCCCGGCGCTCCTGGGCGGGCATACGGACATCAACTTCGGCGGCGCCTCCCATTGGGCGGAGCTGTACCGGTCCGGGAAGGTCAACGTCCTGGCGACCACCCTGGACAAGCGGGACCCCGGGATGCCCAACATCCCCACCTTCAAGGAGAACGGGATTGATATGGCGGGCATCATGAACATCTACTGGGTGGGCGCCCCGGCGGGCACCCCGGATGCCGTGGTGAAGCACCTGGCGGAGGCCTTCAAGAAGGGGGTGGCCGAGCCGGGCTACGCCGCCGGGATGGCCAACCTGGGATGCACCGCGGCCTGGGACGGGCCTGAGGACTCGCTGAAGGAAATGGACAAGATCGAACAGACGTTCCTGAAGCTGGTGAAGAAGTACAACCTGCAGCCGCAATGAACGGCGCCCAACGCGGCGGCCCGCGGCCCGGTGAAGACTTCATTCACCAGGCCGGGCGCGCCGGAACGCGATCCTTTCGCGGATAGCGGAGAGAAACGCCCGGGAAAGGCCGATGCCTTCCCGGGCGTTTTTTATGCGGCAGATCGTCGTACCGCGGCGGTACGGTCCCTGCGGTCGGGTAAGCGCTCTCGACGGGCGGCGTTCATTCTATCTTTCCGTTCCGGTCCGGGGGAAGAAGTCCTCGGCGGCTCCCGGGGAGGCGCCCCTTGCGGGACAAACCAGAACCGGGAAGCCGTTCGGGTCGACGAGTTTCCAGGCGGAACCGCCCGCGGCAGCATAGTCGATGCCGAGCCTCCGGATCGTCCGCTCCGCCTCTGCGAGGTCGAAACCGGCGATGGAGACGGCGATGCGATCGATCACCGGCCCGTCGTCGCGCCGGGACAGGGCGATCGCATCCCCCGGGGCGGCGCCGAAGCTCAGGACACAGGAGGCCCCGTTGTCAAAGGCGACCCGCATGCCGAAGAGGCTGGTATAGAAGTCGCGGGTCCGTCCGTAATCGGGGACCCCGTAGGAGACATGGTGGAGCGCGGTGGCCTGCCAGCCGGTCCTGCTGGGCCGCGCCGCCTTCTCGCCGGAGGGGATCTTGCCGTCGGTGTTCCAGCCGCGGGTAGCGGCGCCGGGAAAGACCCCGGCTTCGGCGCCGATCTGGGTCAGGAATCCGTTGTCGTCCCGGGCGTGCAGGGCGAAGTCCCCGTCCCAGTCCACGCCGTCGATCCCCCAGTTCACCAGGGTCCGCCGGATGCGCCCGGCCTCGAAAGCGGCGACGGAGAAGGCCCAGTGGTCGATGCAGGGCACGGGCGGCTCCTCCCGCCTGCGGATGTACATCTCCCGCCGCGGCTTGCCGAAGGCGATCGAGGCCTGCCTGCCGTCGTCGTACACGCAGTCCATGCCGAAGATGTCCATGTACCAGTCGCGCGTCCCGGCGTACTCTCGCACGCCGTACGACAGATGGTTGATCGCCGTTGCCGTGAGGATGCCGCGAGGCGCAATCATCCGGCCGCTGCCGTTTAGCTCCCGTTGAAAAGACTCGGTCATGTGGTGATCCCCCTTTACGGGGACGAGAGTACGGAAAGGAGCCCCGCGAGTCAAGGGGCATGTCACGGGCATGTCACGGCTGCTCGCCCGGGGATCCTCGGGAGGAGCACGGCAGCTTTCCTACTCCTTCGGCAGCTCCGCAGAACGAGCCTGCGGCGAGCCTGGTCAGCCTTGACCTGCCGGTGCCGTTTCTTGGCCAATTTTCGACAGGCGGGCGGGACGCCGGGAGGGATCGCTGTCCGATCCGGAAGCGGGCGGGGGCCGGCTGTACCGCTGTCCTACAGGGACAGGCACGGCGCCCCCTGCGGGGCTCAGCCGGAGCCATGGGTGGTCCGAAAGTTGCATTTTTTATCGTAGGGACGAACGGTAATGAACGGTCGACCGTGAATGACGGCAGCAGGGTATGGCGACCCATTATTGCGACATAACCTACGGCAACGGCACCTTCGTGGCGGTGGGGAACGCGGGGGCGCTCCTCACCTCGCCGGACGGGGTAACCTGGATGTCCCGGGCCAGGGAAACGGCCTGTCACCTGAAAGGGATAACCTACCACGACGGCATCTTCGTGGCGGTGGGGAATGCGGGCACGCTCCTCACCTCGCATGACGGGATCGTCTGGACTCCCCGATACTCGGGAACAACCGTCACGCTGTACGGGGTGAGCTACGGCAACACTATCTTTGTGGTCGTGGGCGGCTACGGAACGGTCCTCACCTCGCCGAACGGTGTGACCTGGAGAGTCCAGCATGCGGGAACCCCCGCGTATCTGTACGGGGTGACCTTCGACAAGGGCATCTTCGTGGCCGTCGGAGATGCAGGCACCCTGATCACCTCGCGCGACGGGACGGCCTGGACGGCCAGGAGGTCGGGAACGGCCTACTACCTGAACAAGATTACCCACAGCAACGGCACCTTCGTGGCCGTGGGATACGCAGGCACGATCCTCACCTCGCATGACGGTGCAACATGGACGATCAGAGACCTGGGAACAACAGCTCATTCTATGCAGTAACCTACGGCGGGGGCATGTTCGTTGCGGTGGGGAATGCGGGCACATTCCTCACCTCCCCCGACGGGGTGAACTGGACACCCCGGGAATCGGGGACCGGCCAGCCCCTGTTCGGCGTGACCTACGGCAACGGCACCTTCGTGGCGGTGGGGTACAACGGCACGATCGTCCAGTCGGCCCCGCAAAACGCCCTTGACATGAAGGGATGTCCTTCCTATGCTCCTGAGGCGTAACGATCACATCCGGAAGCTTGTTTCGCGGTGAGCGTGCTCGTGCCGAAGGAGGGGGATGGGAAGGTATCCTGATCTGGCGGGAAGGGCGGCGATCGTGACCGCGGGGGCGGTCGGAATCGGCGGGGCGATCGCCGACGGGTTTGCCGACAACGGCGTGTCGGTCGCGGTGGTCGACAAGGACCCCGCCGCGGCCCACAGGAAGGCCGCGGAGCTGACGGCTCGCGGGACTGGCGCCGTCGCCATCGCCTGCGACGTCACCCAGTCCGAGTCGGTCCAGCAGATGGTCGCGGAGGTGCTGCGGCGCTTCGGCAGGATCGACATCCTCGTCAACGCTACCGGCAACCGCTTCGGCGGGATGACCACCCTCACCGTCTCCCCCGAGGAGTGGGACACCACCTTCAGCCTCTGCCTCCGGTCCCACTACCTCTGCAGCCGGGCCGTCCTTCCCCGCATGATCGAGCAGGGCTGGGGCAGGATCATCAACATCTCCTCCGATGCGGGCCGCCTGCCGGTGCGCCTCACCAGCCCCGCCTATGCCGCGGCAAAGGCCGGGGTGATCGGGTTCACCAAACACCTTGCCCTGGAGGTGGCCCGTCAGGGGATCACGGTCAACGCCACGGTCCCCGGGACCACCCTGACCCCCCGCACGCGGCAGAGCTTCGCGCTCCGCCCGGAGGGGCTCAAGGAGCGCGAGGAGCGCAACCCTCTGGGCCGGCTCGCCGTGCCCGAGGAGCAGGCGGGGATCGTGGTGTTCCTCGCCTCGGACGAGGCCCGCTACATCACCGGTGCGGTGATGGAGGTCACCGGCGGCCTGCTGATGACCTGAGCGCCGTGCTTCCCCACCGGGGATCTCCCTGCCGTCGGAGGTACGGTCCCGGCTCCGACAGAAAGTCCGCTTCGGCCCGGTCCCGGGAGGACTGATCATCCCCCGACAGCCTCGCGGCTTACCGATCAATTGACCGTGATCTTCGCCGCTCGGCATGGTAATACCTTGATTTCGCAGGGCAGGGTGGTAGAATTCAACAGGCTGCCCGGCAGGGAAGCGGTCCGCAGCGAGGAGGTTCCCATGAAGGTAGCGGTACTCAACGGAAGCCCCAAGGGGGAGAAGAGCGTGACCCTGCAGTACGCGCTGTACCTGCAGAAGAAATTCCCCGCGTTCGAAATGACGTTCCATCCGGTTGCCCGGCAGATCCAGAACCTGGAGCGGGACGAGGAGGCGTTCGGACAGGTCATCGAGGACGTCCGGGCGGCGGAGCTTGTCCTCTGGGCCTTTCCGCTGTACTTTCTGTCAGTCTCCTCCCAGTTCAAACGGTTCGTCGAGCTGATCTTCGCGCGGCGCGCGGAGGATGCCTTCCGCAACCGGTACGCGGCGGCCGTTTCCACCTCAATCCACTTCTTCGACCATACGGCCCACAACTACGTGCACGCCCTCTGCGACGACCTCGGGATGCGGTACCTGGGCGGCTATTCCGCGGGGATGTATGACCTGCTGAGCAGCAAGGAGCGAAAGCGGTTTCTGCTTTTCGCCGAGAATTTCCAGGAGGCGGTGAGACGGGGCGCGCCGACCGCGATAGCGTACCCGCCGCTGAGCTGGGCGCCCTTTGCGTACCACCCCGGTCCGGGGCAGCCCCCCGTCGATCTCGGCGGAAAGCGGGTGCTGATCCTGACGGATGCCACGCCCGCAGACGCCAACCTGACCGCGATGGCGCAGACGCTCAGAGAGCGGTTCCCTCGGGAGGTCGACGCGGCGAATCTCCATGACGTATCGATCGCCGGCGGGTGCCTCGGCTGCATCTCCTGCGGGTACGACAACCGCTGCGTCTATTTCGGCAGGGACGGCTACCGGGAGTTCTTCGAGGCCCGGGTGAAGACCGCCGACGTGATCTTTCTGGCCGGCGCCATGAAGGACCGGGCCCTCTCCTCCCGCTGGAAGCTGTTCTTCGACCGCTCCTTCTACAACACCCACCAGCCGGTCCTGGAGGGGAAGCAGGTGGGGTTCCTGATCTCCGGTCCCCTGGGGCAGAACGCAAACCTCCGGGAGATGCTGACCGCCTACACGGAATGCATGGGGGGGAACCTCGTGGGGTTCGTGACCGACGAGCCCGGCGACTCGGCGCTGATCGACGCCCGGATCCATGAATTCGCCCGGACGGCGGTCCGCCTGGCCGGTCAGTCCTACCTCCGGCCGGCCACCTTTCTGAGCACCGCCGGGGCGAAGCTGATGCGGGACGCGATCTGGGGGCCGCTGCGCTTCGTCTTCCTGGCGGACCACCGCTATTACCAGAGGCACGGGGGGTACGATTTCCCCCAGCGGCAGTACAAGGTGCGGCTGCGGAACGCCCTGATGACGCTGCTGATGCGCATCCCCGCGACGCGCAAGGATGTCCAGAAGCGCACGATCGACGAGATGGTCAAGCCGCTCCGGCAGGTGGTGGAGAGCCGCTAGCCGCGACAGACTGGGAAGGGCGGTTAAGAAGAAGCCATGTCCGACACCGTGCTGAGGACCATCGAACTGACAAAGCTGTATAAGCGCCGCACAGCGGTGGATCGCCTCAGCATCGAGGTCAGGCGGGGCGACATCTTCGGGTTTCTGGGGCCCAACGGCGCGGGCAAGAGCACCACCATCCGGATGATCCTCCGGCTGGCCTTTCCCACCGCGGGGGACGTGGAGCTCTTCGGGATGTCGCTCAAAAAGGCGCGGCACCGGGCGCTGGCCAAGGTGGGCGCAGTGGTCGAGAAGCCGGCCTTCTACGGCCACCTTTCCGCCCGGCGGAACCTCGAGATCCTGGGGGGGCTCCAGCGGCCCGTCACCCGCCGCCGGATCATGGAGGAGCTGGAGCGGGTCGGGCTGGCCGACCGGGCCGAGGACCCCGTCCGGACCTATTCCCACGGGATGAACCAGCGTCTCGGCCTGGCGCTGATCCTGCTGGGCGAACCGGAGTTCGCGATCCTCGACGAGCCGACCACCGGGCTCGACCCGCAGGGGATGAAGGAGGTGCGGGAGCTGATCCGGGACCTCGCCCGGGAGCGGGGGGTGACTATCCTGCTCTCCTCCCACCTGCTGTACGAGGTGGAGCTGATCGCGACCCGGATGGCGATCATCCACCAGGGGCGGCTCTGCGTCGCGGGGGGCGTCCGGGAGCTGCTGGGCACGGGGCCGGCGGAGGTGCTGGTGAAGACCGACCGCCCCGAGGAACTCCTCGGGTTTCTCCGGACCCGGGAGCCAGCGCAGGCTGCCTCCCTCCAGGGCGACGGGGTCCTGGTCGCACTCAGCCCGGAGCGGATCCCGGAGCTCAACCGGCAGCTGGTCGGGGCGGGGTTTAGCGTGCACGCCCTCGTGCCCCGGCGGTCGCTGGAGACCTACTTTCTCAACCTGATCGAGGGGCGCGAGGCACCCCCCACCCACCCCTCCCCCCGCGGGGGAGGGGTGGGTGGGGGCAGCGGATGAGTGAACGGGGTACAGGGAAGATGATGACGCGTCTGGTTTGGTTCGAGCTGATCAAGACATTCACCCGCTGGCGCACCTACATCGGGTTTGTCGCCTTCTGTCTGATCGTGCCCTTGATCGTGGCGGGGCTCAAGCTGGGCGGGCAGCGCTCCTTCGAGCGCCGCCTCCTCAGCCTGCTCCAGAACGACTTCGTCATCGGCGGGAACGTCCTCAACGGCTGGTTCTTCGGGTTCTTCTTCATGGGCGCCCTCTGGGTGCACATCCCGGTCGTGCTGACCATCGTGGCCGGCGACCAGCTCGCCGGCGAGGGGAACGCCGGCACCTTCCGGTTCCTCCTGACCCACGCCGTCTCCCGGACGCGGATCGTTACGGCCAAGTTCGTCGTCACCCTGATCTACACCGCGGCGATGGTCCTGTTCATCGGCGGCCTGACGCTCGGCCTCTCCCTGTGGGCCTTCGGGAGCGGAGACCTGCTGGTCATCCGCCGGGGGATCCTCGTCATCCCCGAGCAGCA
The DNA here is from genome assembly GCA_903928915.1 of uncultured Syntrophobacterales bacterium. GTDB lineage: Bacteria > Desulfobacterota > Syntrophia > Syntrophales > UBA5619 > JAKAFS01. The sequence continues at coordinate 106,721 of CAIYSL010000018.1, forward strand.
GTTGGCCTTCCATTTCCTGGCGGCGTACGGCCTGGCTACCCTGGCGATGTTCGTCGTCTCGGCGCTCTGCTTCTTCTTCTCGGCCTTGACCGACAACCCGATCGGACCGATCATCGCCACGATGGCGGTGATCATCGTGAGCATCCTGATCATTTCGCTCCCCTTCGAGCTGTTTCAGAAGATCCGCCCGCTTCTGTTCGTCAACTATTTCGACGCCTGGCAGAAGGTGTTCGACGACCCGATCCCCTGGGCGGCAATCCGGAGGAATGCGGCCATCCTGACCGGGTTCATCGCGGCATTCTTCCTGATGGCTCTGGCCGTGTTCACCCGAAAGGACATTCTTTCGTAGATGAGACCGATCCCCTTAGGAATCAGGGTGAATCTGCTTATGGCTGCTATCCTGCTGGCGGCGGCGCCGCTGATCGCCCAGGAACGGCCGGCCGCGGCTTCCCGGCCCGACCCGCGGCAGGTGTTCGCCGACCTGCTTAGGCCCTACCAGGGGCTGAACGACTACACCGTGAAGATCACGGCAAAGGTCGACATGCCGACCGTCCGGGTCCCGGATTTCACCGCCACCCTCTTCTTCAAGCGGCCGGACAAGTTCCATGTGGAGACCCGGCGCTTCGCGCCGATCCCCCGCAACAGCGGCGTCTTCAACCCCTTCCAGTTCGATCCCGCAAAGAACCGGCTCGAATTCCTCTGGACCCAGAACCTCGCCGGGGCGCCGGCGGACGTGTACCGCGTCGCGCCGCGCGACGCCAAGAGCCCGATCCGGCAGTATCATCTCTGGGTGGGGGGGACCCCGAAGCGGATCCTCCAGGTCGAAAGCCTCTCCTTACGGGGAACCCGGGCGACGGTGAAGATCGACTACCGGCCGGTCGAGCAGAAGGACGGGGCATGGCTCCTGCCCGAGAAGGTCCACGTCCACCTCACCTTTCCGGAGGGGGTGCAGACCCCCGAAGGGCTGACCTCGCCCGACAACCCCGTCACCGGGGGGATGCGCCGGCTCGACGAGATCTCCGGGGAGGGTGATATCACCATCGTCTACGAGGGGTGGCGGGTGAACACCGGCCTCGACAACAGCCTGTTCAAACAGCCGTAGGATCAATAGACCCTGCCGAATTCGATCGGCTTCCTGTCCAGGTCCTCGACGAACTTGACGAGCAAGCGGATTGCATGGGTTACGTCGTTCAGATGCCCCAGCTCCGCGGCGCTGTGCGAATACCGGCGGGGGATGCAGAGCGAACCGCCGGGGATGCCGCCGGCCGTGAGATGCGCGCCGGCGGAATCGAGATAGGTGCTCGCGAGCACATCGACCTGGAAGGGGATCCCGATCTCCTCGGCCGCCGCCAAGAGCCGCTCTTTGATGGCCGGGTGGGTGACCATGCCCATCTTTGTCGCGGGGTGCCAGTCGAACAGCCGGATGACCGGCCCCCGATTGATATCGGTGTCCCCGGGCGCGGTTTTATCCGGATTCTTTGTCGGGACGGTATCCAGGGTGATGGTCATCCGCGGCCGGGTATCGAAGGCCACCACCTGGGCCCCCTTGGCGCCGATCTCCTCCTGGCAGGTGAACATGCCGTACAGGGTGGTACCTTGCAGGCGCGGGCCGAGCGCCTTTATGGCCTCGATCAGGACTGCGCAGCCCACGCGGTTGTCCAGGGCCTTTCCGATGATTGCCCCGCTGGCCTGGCAGTGGAATTTCGTGGCAAACACGATCCCCGAACCGATGCGGATTCCCCGCTTTTCCACTTCCGCGAACGAACCGGCGCCGATGTCGATCCAGAGATTCCGGTGCGATATCCGTTCCTGCGCTTCTTCCCCGGTCTGCAGGTGGCGGCTCAGATGGCCGATCACGCCGCGGATCAACTGCCCCTCCCGGCCGAGCAGATCGACTTCGCAGTTCAGCAGGGAGCGGCTATCGATATTTCCCATGAGTTCGAACCCGATCAGCCCGCGCTCCGAGATCCTGCTGACGATGAACCCAACCTCGTCCATGTGGGCCAGGACCCCCAGGCGGTAGCCGTCCTCAGCCCCGGCTTCGGCGATCAGGTTGCCCAGCGGGTCTTCCCGGAGGCGCCGGCAGAAGGGTTTCACCTCCCGGGCGATGAAATTCCGGACCGCCTGCTCCTGGCCCGGGGGACCCGGGAGTTCACAGAGTTCCTGCACAAGCTGAGCGATATCGCGGGACATCCTTCACCCTCCTCTCTGCGCCCTGCCTACCCGTCCACCGGCTCGACCTGGACGGACCTGCCGGTGGACGCGGCGGCGATGATCGCCGAGGTGACCTGGACGATGCGGACGCCATCCTCGCCGGAGGCGTCAAACTCCTCCTCCTTCCGCACCGCGGCGTTGAACGCTTCCACCTGCCGCCGGTACAGGGTCAACAGGTTCCTTTCGTACGGCTCTTCGAGGTTTACGGTCGAGCTGGCCACCTCCAGTCGCCCGCCGAAGGCCTCCCGCACGGTGTCGCGGAGGGCAATCCTGCCGTCGGTCCCGTACAGCATGGCGTCGTTTTCGGAATCGGGCACCCGGCGTCCGCAGCAGGCGGTGCCGAGAGCGCCGTTTTGGAAACGCAACAGGATCGCGGCGATGTCGTCGAGCGGCCGGCTCGCCCTTTGCCCGTTGGTCAGCGCGGCAACCTCGACGATCGGATCATCCAGAAGAAACTGGAGCAGGTCGACGATGTGGACCCCCATGCCCATAATGCTGTAGGACCCGCCGATCATCTCCGGGCTCTCCCACCATGCGGACAGGTCGGGCCGCCTGGGCAGCTCGGCCATTCCCCGGGGATCCGGGTAGAAGAACTGCCCCTGGACCAGGGTCGTGCGGCCGAGGATCCCGGCCCGGATCAGCTCCCGGGCCTTCCGGTGCCCCGGGTGGTGGCGCAACTGGAACCCCACCCCCAAGGTGACGCCGTTTTGTCGGCAGACATTCACCATCTCCCGGGCCTCGTTCACGTTCAGGGCCATCGGCTTCTCCACCAGAACGTGCTTTCCCGCTCCGGCGGCCAGTTTGGTGTGGGCGGCATGGAGGAAATTCGGCGAGGAGATGTAGACCGCTTCGATCCTGCGGTCGGCCAGGAGGTCCGGCAGCGAATCATAGGCCGCCGGGATGCCGTGCCTGCGGGCAAAGGCCTCTGCCCGCTCCCGATCGCGGCTGAATGCCGCGATCACTGCGGTGTCCGCGGCAGATTTCATCGCGGGCACGATCTTCGCATCCGTATGCCGGCCGATCCCGATTATGCCCCAGCCGATGGCCATCGCCCGGTCTCCTCTCGCTGTCCCGTTCGCCGCCGAGTCTGCCGGCGGATCATCACCCCCTGCGCCACTCGCCCGTTCAGGCGAATCCCCGCTCTCGTCGGGTACCGGCGCCGGAATCCAGACGTTGTCCCGGTGCGCCACCCGGCGAAGGCCGGGGCGGGAGCCGGACTGCCCGGCACGCGATAGGGGGCCGGGATGGCGCATCTCCCGGCTGACCACCGCAACAACGATCCGCGGCGGATGATATGAACAGGTCGCCCGGGATGTCAACAAAAAAGGCAGCTGTATCAGTGACTCAGGTTGGCGGGGAGCTGCCGTGCGCGGCGTGAATCCGCGCGATCCTTCTCATCAAGCCCCGGCAACTCTTGAAGCGATCCCCCGTGACGCCGAACGCGTGCCCCGTTACCCTCACGAATGACCGGGAATTTCCTTGACATACCAACCCCCCGCCTCCTATAGTCGGCGCACAGCAGAGGCACGTCTTTACCCGTTCGGCGTCGAGTAACGGTGGCCGGAAGAAGCAGGGGAGGATAGCATGAGCGCCTGTATACCCAGAACCGTGATCGGACTTCTTGCGGTGGCAATCCTTTGCCTCACCGGCTGCGGTGATTCTTCTGCCCCGCCGGCGACAACGATCACGGCAGACACGGCGATGTTCATCGGGAAGAGTTTTATCGTCGCTGATGAAGTCATGACCTTTAACCTCGACGGCTCGTTGACGGTCGCGGGCACGAATCCGACCAATCAAACGTGGACGATAAATCCAACCGGTCAATTGATAATCTACAACACGAACAAGGGCACTGCGCTATTCACCTTCACCGCAGGTGATGCCCGTACGGGGTTTACGGGAACGAGAGAATATTCAAACGGTGCGTCCGGTACGGTTACGTTCGTCCCCGTGCCCGGCAATTTGCCGGGTCTCAGTTTCGTCAGGGCAATAAACATCACGGTCGTCAATTCGAGTAGTACCTTGCACACGTTAGTGTACGCCACACTTACCGGTGGCGAGTGGGCAACGTACCCTGCCCCCGGTACTTCGCTCGGGGCGGGTCAAATGCTCGGACTGAACAATGGCGCCGACCGTCCGTTTGAATCTCTCGGCGGTTCGATCAGCCTGTCTCCCGCATCGGGAGGACAGATCGTCATCAATTGGAGTTGGCCGTACGGCTCCGCGGTCAGTGCCGGTGTCAATACCATGTCGTTGACCGGTCTTGCGGTGAGCTATCAGATGATCAACCAGCAAACAACGAACCCTACTCTCCAAGTGATGATCACTACCTCTTCTCCTTTCAGGGAATGAAACGGATACCGCGTCCGGGCCAGGGACCGCCCGAGCGCTCCGCGGTGCCGAGTTCGCACCAGATCGTGTACGCCCGCAACAGTCGGCGGAGCATCGCCGACTGCCGGTGCGCGCAGGGGATCAAGAATCGCTGAGCCTGGATGCCGGAGCGGGCAAAATCTTCTTGACATGCCGGTCCGGCCTTCGTAGCATACCTCTCCGTTGCAGCGGGGCCTGGCCGGTCCCGGTGCGAGGCACATCCCGTCACCCGCGAGTACATGCTCGCCGTGTTTGGTCAATCGAGGCAAGGAGGATACGCACAATGGAACTGTACCAGGCTATCGAAAAACGCAGGACGATCCGGAAATTCAAAGGCGCCGCCACGGAGGCGCAGTTGAAGAGGATCATCGCCGCCGGCACCCAGGCGCCCTCGGGCATGAACAAGCAGAACTGGGAATTCGTCCTGGTCGACGACCCGGCGACCATCGAAGCGATCGGCCAGATCAAGTACGTGATGAACCGGGGCAAGGCGGCGGGTGAAGAGGTGCCTGAGGCGCAGGAGAAGGGGGCGCTCAGGCAGAAGGACTCCTTCAAGAACGCCACGCTCCTGGTCGTGTACTGCAACAAGGAGCTCGCCGATTCGGTCGGCCCCTGGCTGTGCATCGAAAACATCTCCCTCGCTGCGGTCGCCGAGGGGCTGGGATCGCGGATCGCCCGGCTGGGCGGCGATGCGGCGGCCCAGGTGAACAAGCTGCTGAACGCACCCGCGGCGATGGAGCTGGTGGCTGCCCTCTCCATCGGCATCCCCGACGAAGATGCCGCACCGCGCACCCTGCGGCCCGAAGGAAGCTGGCTGCACCAAAACCGGTTCTAGGGTTTTCCCGCCCCCGCCGGGCGGCTTCCCGGCCGGCGGGGGCGACTGCTGCGGGCGCGGCAACGCGGACGAGCCGTTGCGACGCCTCTGCGGCGAAAGGAGCAGGGATGAAGGTATTCAAGGTCGGCGATTTTCTGCGGATGCAAAACCCCACCCCCGGCACGACCTACCGCCAGGACACCCTCACCGGGGAGATCGGCGCCAAGGAGCTGGGGGGCCTCTTCGGAATCATGGTCGCGGGGGCGCAGGGCGAGTACCACTACCACAACCAGCGCGAATCACTGCTGTTCATCATCTCCGGCGCGGCCACGGAACTGGTCGACGGGGTGGAACACCCGATCACAGCCGGCGATATCCTCTTCATCCGGCCGGGGGAGAAGCACACCATCGTGAACAGAACGGACCAGGACCTCCGGTTTCTCGAGTTCTTCACCCATCCTCCGGTGGCCGCGGACAAGATCGCGGTGACCTAGCACCGGGGCGGTGCAGGCGGCTGCGGGCAAACGGGCGTTGCCGTCGGCCCCTCCCATGGTCGCTCTTTCCCGCAGCCCGCAAAAGAGCGTCGCCGGGCAACGAAAAGACCCCTGGACCGGCATCCGGGGCTGCGGGCGACCCAACAGTCGGGCTGAAAACCATCCGGTCTTTTGAAAGAATAATCATTGGTTCGCCGATTCTCCACGGCCCGGTGGCAACTGTACCCGGGATCGTCTCTGTGCTCCTGCGTCTGTTAATAATGTGTTGACAGGCTGCTATCAGAGTGCTAGAAGCATGGCAAGCGTAGCGTTCATCCCACAACGTCAGGTGTGACTATGCTTCCCGCTGAAGCCCATCGCGTCTTCGAAGAAATCAAGGGTGACATCATAAACGGCACCTATTGCCAGGGTGAACCGCTGGCGGAAATCCCGCTGTCGAAAAAATTCGGGGTCAACCGGGCACGCATCCACCAGGTGCTCGCCGAGCTGGAGAAGATGGCGCTCGTGGAGAAGGTCCCCGCAAAGGGCGCCTTCGTCAAGGTGATCACCTCGAAGGACCTCCAGGAGATCTTCGAATTGAAGGAGGCGATCGACGGGATGGCGACGCGGCTGGCGGCGCGCAGAAGGCACGACGGCGAGCTTGCCCGGATGATCGCCCTGTTTGAAGAGGCCAGACGATCCTTCAGTGAAACCGATTTCGAGCGGAAGATCCAGATCGGCTACCAGCTCCACCAATTCATCCTGAAGAGCTGCGACAACGCCCGGATCGTCAATACGATCAAGCCGCTGGAGTTTCAGATCATGCGGATCTGGAAGACGGGCATCCACTTCCCCGAGCGAATCAACAAGGCCTTCACCGAGCACATCGATATCTTGATGGCGATCAAGGAGAAAGACGAGGAGCGGGCGGAATCGCGGATGAAGTTCCATATGTCGAGCGCCTTCAAGGATTACATATCGCTCCTGACCAGGCGTTAGGAAGCGGGCCGGCCCGAGGGCCGGCGAGGCAACGAGGGGCTGTTATGCCGGGCCCGCAAGAAGACAACTACGGTCACAGAAAGGACAGGCAATGGATCAAGGACGAGGATTAATCGGGGTTGATTGGGAAGAACGGGTCAATTTCGACCGCATGCGGAAGGACCGGATCGCCAAGGTGCGTAAGGCGGTCAAGGATTCGGGAGTCGACCTCCTGCTCTGCTTCCGGCTGGAGAACATCCGGTATTCCATGGCGCTTCGGACCCACGACTGGCCCCAGGCCCATTTCGGGATGGCGGCCCTGGCGGTCACCTCGCGCAGCCAGGAGTACCTGTACACCCTGGATTACTACCACGTGAAGGCGCGTTGCCCCTGGCTGTGGAGCTCCCTGGCTGAAGACAAGAAGGGGCTGCCCGTGACGTCGCGGGGGCTGGAGACGGAGACGGGCTCCATGGTCTGGGCGAAAGAGGTGCTGGAGCGCTGCAAGAAGCTGGACATCAAGGTGAAGCGGGTGGCCGTGGACATGTACTCCCCGGGGCTCGCCTGGGCCCTGCCGAAGGTCTTCACCGAGGCGGAGTTCGTCAACGGCCAGGACGTGATGATCAAGGCCCGGTCGATCAAGACCCCCGACGAGATCCTCTGCCTCAAGATCGCCTACGACATGACCATGTCGGGGATGTACGAGGCCCGGGAATTCCTCCGGCCCGGGGTGAAGGAGTGCGAGGTGCTGTCCGTAGCCTTCAAGCGGTTCTACGACCTGGGCGGCGAATGGACCCAGTGCGCCAACATCGTCTGTTCGGGCCCCTACACCGCCCCCTACCGGCGGTTTACCTCGGACAGGATCATCGCCGACGGCGACCCGGTGATCATCGACATCGGCAGCCGGTTCAACGGCTACTGGGGCGACTACACCCGGACGTGGATCTGCGGCGACAAGGCCCCGTCGAAGGAATTGATCAAGCTGCACCAGCGGGCCTACGAGGGGCTGAAACGGGCGCAGAAGGCGATCAAGCCGGGCGCCACCACCGAAGAGGTGGCGCTGGCCTGCGGAGAGGAGCAGATCCTGAACAGGAGCCTCGGCCACGGGATCGGCGTGGGCGCCAACGACGTGCCGTTCATCGGCATCTACCCCGGCGTCACCGGCAAGGACGCCCGCAGGCTCGAGGTGGGGATGGTCTTTTCGATCGAACCCTACTGCGGCAAGCCCGGGGTCGGCGGGATCCGGCTGGAGGACAACTTCGTCGTAACCGAAGACGGGTGTGAATGCATCAGCGAAGGGACCCCCTTTGAGCCGCGACTGATGAAGTAGCGGCTCAGGCAGCTCTCCGCAGGACTCCTGCGGAGAGCTGCATTTCGCCATAACGATCACTGCCGGCTCTGCACGCAACGGGATCGGCGCAGACCGCAAATCTCGAAAACGCCGGCCGGATCGGATTTCCCGGGTGTCCGGCGACCGCACAGGGACACGCGTGAGGAGGGCGCATGCTCAAGGTAAAGTCCACCTCCCTCGATTTCGGCAAGCTGGATCGCGCCCCGCTCGATCTGCTCGCGGCCAACGGGTGCGAGTTCGAATCGGTGCCGGTCGATGCCAATTCGGAGGAGCAGGCAATCGCGGTGGTGAAGGACGCCGATGTCCTGGTGGTGGGGCTGCAGCGGATCACCGCGCCGGTGCTGGCCGCCGCCGGCCGGCTGAAGGTGATCGGCAGGTGCGGGGCCGGGCTCGACAACATCGACCTCAAGGCCGCCGGGGAGCGGGGGATCCCGGTGGTGTACACGCCGGGCGCCAATGCCCAGGCCGTGGCGGACCTGACGCTGGGGCTGATGCTTGCCCTTTGCCGCAAGATCACCCAGGCCGACCGGATGACCCGCGAGAACCAGTGGAAGCGGATCATGGGCAACGACCTGTGGAGCAAGACCCTCGGCATCTGCGGGCTGGGTCAGATCGGTGCCAACGTGGCCCGGCGGGCCAAGGGGTTCGATATGGAGGTCGTCGCCTACGACGTCGTCCAGAACGTCGCGCTGGCCCGCGAACTGGGTATTCAGTTCGTGAGCAAGGCCGACATCCTCGCCCGGGCGGATTTTCTCACCCTCCATCTGCCGCTGACCCCCGAGACGCAGGGATTCATCGCCGACGGGGAACTCAAGGCCATGAAGAAGACCGCCTTCCTGGTCAACACCTCCCGCGGAGGGATTGTCGACGAGGCCGCCCTGCATCGTGCCCTGCGGGAGGGCGAGATCGCCGGCGCGGCCCTCGACGTGTTCGAACCGGAGCCACCGGGAAAAACCCCGCTCGTGGAGCTGGACAATTTCATCGGCTCCCCCCACGTCGGCGGGATAACCGTCGAGGCGCTCGGGCGGATCGGAATGACGGTCGCCCGGGATGTGGTCGCGGTGCTGAAGGGACAGGCGCCCGAGTTCCTGGCGAACGGGCAGTGGCTGGTCTCGAAGAAGTGAGGCGCCGGCAGGGCGCCCTGTTGCCGCGGCAGAGGGAGTTTCTTTCAACCGGTCGCTCGTCAGGCGGAGGTGACGCATGCAGGCACTAGATCCGAAATCGACACCGATAGGGATTGTGGGGCTCGGGTTCATGGGGTCGGCAATTTCCGCCCATATCGTGGCGGCGGGATATGACCTGAGCGGGTTCGACATCGACCGGCAGCGCCTCGAGATCCTTCTCGCCAAGGGCGGCAGGGCCGCCTCGTCCGCGCGGGAGGTTGCCGAGCAGGCGGCGGTCGTGCTGACGTCGCTCCCCAGCCTGGCCGCCTTCGAGGACGTGATCCGGGGGCCCGCGGGGATCCTCTCCTCCCGGCGGGAGGGGCTGATCGTGATGGAGTGCAGCACCCTCGCCGTGGAGGACAAGAAGCGCGCCCACGACGATCTCGCCGCTGCCGGGATGTCGATGCTCGACTGCCCGATCAGCGGCGGGATCCGGGCGAGCGAGAAGGACCTCGTCCTGTACGGCAGCGGCGAGCAGGCAACCTATGACCGGTGCCTTCCCCTGATCGAGAGCTTCTCCCGGGCGAACTACTACCTCGGCGAATTCGGCAACGGGATGAAGATGAAGGTCCTGGCCAACCTGCTGGTGGCCGTCCACAACGTCTCCGCGGCGGAGGTGATGGTGCTGGGGATGAAGGCCGGCCTGGATGCGGAGCTGATCTATCAGGTGATGAACAACTCCTCCGGCCGTTCGCGTATGCTCGAAGTCCGCGGGCTGCGCATGGTCAAGGACGATTACGACAACCCCACCATGAAGGTGAAGATCTTCCAGAAGGACCTGAAGATCATCGAAAGTTTCGCCGCGAGCCTGAATTGCCCTACCCCGCTGTTTACGAGCACCAATCAGGTCTATCTCAGCGCCCTGGCCATGGGGCTCGGCGACAAGGATACCGCGTCGGTGTGCGCCGTTTTGGAGCAGTGGGCGCAGCTGAAGCGGAAGTAGCTGCGCTTCGCGCAGGGCAGAGCTGCCCAGAATGCCGCACCGGCGAGGGAGCTTGGCAAACATCCGTCGCTGCGGTCAACGCGGGAACCACCCGGGAAAAGGCTACAACACCAAAGGAGGAACCAATGAACGGAAGCAAGTCGATCAAAGGCAAATGGATGCGGATCCTCGCTGCCGTGGCGGTTGCGGGGATACTGCTCGTACCGGCCGGACCCGGCTGGGCGGCGCCCCAGGGGGTGCTCAAGCAGGTGATCCACTGGTCGTTCTCGGCCGACTGGTTCGACCCGTCGATGGGGAGTTTTCCGATGCCGGCCTACCACCCGCTGTACCTGTTCCATGACGCCCTGCTCAAGCCCATGGCCGGGGGGCTGTTCACCCCGTCCTTGGCGGAATCCTGGACGGTCAGCGAAGATTCCCGCACGTACGAGTTCAAGATCCGCAAGGGGGTCAAATTTCACAACGGCGACGACCTGACTGCCGACGACGTGGTGTTCAGCATCAAGCGGTACAAGGGGGCAAACTCCAAAGTGATCCAGGGTAAACTCGACAAGGTGGAGGCCCTGAACCCGAACCTGGTCCGCGTTCATTTCAAGGAGCCGTTCCCCGATTTCCTCGAGTACATGCTGCCCGGCGCCACGACGATTGCCTGGATCGTACCGAAGAAGTACATCGAGAAGGTGGGGGATGCGGAATTCAAGAAGCGCCCCGTCGGCGCCGGTCCGTACAAGTACGTGGAGTACGCCCCCGGGGTAAAGCTGGTGGCCGAGGCCTTCGAAGGGTACTGGCGGAAGGTCCCGAACATCAAGCGGATGGAGTTCACCAACGTGCCCGAGCCCGCGACCCGTCTGGCCATGGTCAAGCGGGGCGAGGCCGACATCGCCACGCTGATGCAGGGGGTCTATTTTGAAGACCTGAAAAAGACTCCGTCCTTGCGCATGCTGGCCCCCTTGAGTCCGGTCAACTGGATGGTCTACATCGGGGCCCAGTGGGAGCCCAAGTCGCCCTGGGCCGACATCCGGGTGCGCAAGGCCGCCAGCCTCGCTATCGACCGGCAGACCCTGGCGGACATCCACATGCCCGGCTGCGGTCCCGTGGGCACGCTGGCCATGTCGAACGACCCGACGGCGGTCTCGTTCCCGGCGGATCCCTACGACCCGGCGGCCGCGAAGAAACTCCTGGCCGAGGCCGGCTACCCCAACGGGTTCCCGGGAGGGAAATTCTACCCCTACGAGGGGGGGTACTGGCCCTACGGCGAGCAGGTAGCCACCTACTGGAAGGCCGTGGGCATCACCGTGGAAACGGTCCTCTTGGACAAGCCGGCGCTCCTGGCCCAGCGGGCAGGCGGGCGGATGAAGGATGCCCTCTGGATCGACAACCCCACGGCCCCCTCGGTGGGGTTGCGCCTGAGCACCCTGTTCAGCGGCGGTTCCTACCGGAACTATCCCGACATCGCGGAGCTCTGGAACAAGTACCAGAAGGAGCCCTCGCAGAAGGTGCGCAAGACCCTGAGCGAGAAGATCCAGACCCTCGTTCACGAGCGGAGGATGTGGCTGCCCTTGACCGACACCAACTCGCCGGCGGCGATCGGACCGAAGGTGAAGGGGAACCCCTACAAGATCCAGCCGATGATCTGGTATACGGCCCCCTTCGAAGACATTGAGTTGAACTAGGCGCGCCAGGGTGCGGCAGACCCTGGGGTCTGCCGCACCGGCGGGCCATTATCCCCGGTACGTTCCATGAATTACCCGAAATGGATCTCGGTCCGGCAGAACCTCGACCGGAAGCGGGTCGGCGATCCCTACGGCGCCGCCGCCGGCCAGCTCTCCCTGCTGCCCGCGGGGCTCGTTCGCCGGGGTGCGCGAATCGCCGTCACCGCCGGCAGCCGCTGCATCGCCAACGTCGTCCCGATCACCCGGGCCGTGATCGATTACATCGCGGCGCAGGGGGGGGAGCCCTTCCTGGTCCCCGCCATGGGGAGCCACGGCGGGGCGACCAGCCGGGGACAGACGCAGGTCCTGGCCGAATTCGGCCTGACCGCCGAGGCGCTGGGTGTTCCGCTGCGCTCCTCGATGGAGGTCGTGCAGCTCGGCGTGGTCGAGAACATCCCGGTCTACATCGACCGGTATGCCCATGAGGCCGACGGGATCGTCATCGTCAACCGGGTCAAGGCCCACCAGGTATTCAAGGGGGCGATCCAGAGCGGCCTGAACAAGATGCTCGTCATCGGGCTGGGCAAGCAGAAGGGGGCCGATGCCGTCCACGCCTCCGGAAGGACCGATGTGCTCGGCCCGCTGGGGGATTTCCTCCGCGCTGCGGCGCCGGTCCTGTTCGGCGTGGCCATCCTGGAGAATTCTTACGACGAGACCCGGGACGTGGCGGCGCTCTTGCCCGAGAGCTTCACCGAGTACGACGCGGCCTGGGCAAAGCTGTCCCGTTCGCTCATGCCGAAGATCCCGGTCCGGCGGCTGGACCTCGTCGTGGTCGAGCGGATGGGCAAGGACGTGAGCGGCTCGGGGATGGATACGAACGTAATCGGGTTCACCCGGCGCCTGCTCGCCACCGGACAGACCGCAGTTCCGCTGGCAGTGCTGGCCCTGACGGAGAAGACCGAGGGCAACGCCATGGGGATCGGCCTTGCCGACCTGACCACGCGGCGGCTGGCGGAGGGGATCGACCGGCAGAAGACCTACACCAACGTCCTGGCCACGGGGATCTATTCCACGGGCCGCATCCCCGTGACGCTCGACGACGAGCGGGCGATCTTCGACACGGTCATCGGCAAGCTGGACGACCCGGAGCGGGCGCGGATCGTCCGGATCAAAAGCACCCTCGAGCTTGACCGGTTCTGGGCCACCGAGGCGCTGCGGGAAGAGCTCCGCGGCCAGCCGGAGCTGGAGGTCACCGCCGAGGCGGTGGAGACCCGTTTTGACGAGCAGGGGACCCTGGCCATCGACGCCGCGGGATGAACCCCCGCCGCGGTGAGCTAATTCCGGCGGGCCGGTAAACGGCGACGCCGCGCTGGAGAGGAGAGCCATGCCAACGATGAAGGCGATAGTGATGGAACGGCCCGGCGGGCCCGAGGTGCTGCGGTACGTGGATGTGCCCCTGCCGGAGCCGGCGGCGGGGCAGGTGCTCGTCCGGGCCCATGCCATCGGCGTCGGGATGCCCGAGGTGCTGGTCCGGCGCGGCCAGTACGGCTGGATGCCGCCGCTGCCGGCCATCCCGGGGATCGAGATGAGCGGCGTGGTCGAGAAGCTAGGCGCGGGGGTGGCGACGCTGAAAGTTGGCCAGCCGGTCTTCGTTTCGGCGCGCGAGCTTGCCGTCCGCGGCGGCTGTTACGCCGAGTACATCGCCGCGGAGGCGGAGGCCCTGTACCCCCTGCCCGCGGGTATCGACCTCGACGCGGCAGCGGCCCTGTCCAACTACCAGGTCGCCTGGCATCTGCTCCACAGCGCCCCCAACGGGATGCGGTACGAATCCTTTGCGGTGACCGCGGCGGCCGGCGGGGTGGGTTCCGCGCTGGTCCAGTTGGGAAAGCTCGCGGGCAAGCGGGTGATCGGGATGGTCGACACGGACGAACGGGCCGCCTTCGTCCTTGCACTCGGGGCCGACGGAGCGGTCAACTGCGTCAGCGAGAACGTGACCGACCGCGTCCGCAGCCTCACGCAGGGCCGCGGGGTGGACATGATTTTCGACTCGCTCGGGGGGCCGCAGTTCGCCGACCAGTTCGAGCGGCTGGCCCCCTTCGGGATGGCGGTCTCCTTCGGATTTCTCGCCGGCCCGCCGGGCGGCGACGTGATCGGGGCCATCCGCAGGCGGATCACCGACTGCCTGGGGATGCGGATCTTTTCGATGCACGCCTTCGACCAGGACCGCGCGAAACGGCGGGGGGTGACGGAAGAGCTGTTTCGCCTGGCAGCGGCGGGGAGGATCAAACCGCCGATCTTTGCGCGCCTTCCCCTGGCGGAGGCGGGCCGGGCCCAGGCCCTGATCGAGGCGGGCAAGGTGCAGGGCAAAGTCATCCTCAAGCCCTGATGCGGATCTTTAGAAATCGCATCCCTCCGCGCGCTGGATCTTTTCCGACCCTGCGGCTCCTCGCTGCGCTGCAAAGACGAAAGTCGCGCTCGCGCGCTCAGACAATCGTCTTTGCTCCCGCTCCGCTGCGGAGGCAGGATGCCCCGGAAGATCTCCAATGCGCGCATCCGGGATACGATTCCCAAGGGGCGGAGGTTTTTTCCGGACGGTATCGGACGGGTGTTTGTGGGAAAAGAAAGGCGGGAGTGCTATGAAGAAGCTCTGGCTGTCCATCGTCGTTTTCGCGTTTTGTGTGTGCGGGGTCGGTGCGGACTGTGCGGCCGCCGCGGCGGAGTACCCGAACAAGCCGATCACCTGCATCATTCCCATGGAGCCCGGGGCCGACGGCGACATCAACATGCGCACGATCATGAAGAAGGCCTCGGAGTTCCTGGGCCAGCCCATCATGGTGGTGAACAAACCCGGCGCCGGCCAGACCATGGGGTACCGGGAGCTGTACAAGGCGAAACCCGACGGGTACACGATCGGGACCTGTGCCGCCTCGCTGATCATGGCCAAGATGCAGGGGATCTATCCGCAGAACCATCGCGATTTCTCGCTCGTCGCCTTCGGGTATCATGCCCTGCCGATCGTCCTGGCCTCGACCGCGTCGAAGCATTCCTTCCAGTCAATCGAGGAGGTCGTCGCCTTCGCCAAGGCAAATCCGAACGCAGTCTCGATGGCCACGACGTCGGTGGGCGGGGCCTACTGGATCGCCGCCCAGATGGTCGAGATGGCCCTGAAGGTGGATCTCAACCTGATCCCCCAGGAGGGTTCGGCGGGGTTTGTCGTGACCGCGGTGGCGGGGGGGCACGCGGATTTGGGGGTGACCAGCTTTTCCGCCGCCAAGGGGCAGATCGAGGCGGGAAAGATCCGGTTCCTCGGGGTGGCCGGCCCCCAGCGCTACCCGGGGAAATTCAATCACGTCAAGACCCTCAAGGAGATGGGGTACGACGCCAGCATGAGTTCTTTCGCGGCCGTCATGGGGCCGCCCCGGATGCCGAAAGAGATCGTGAACAAGCTCTCCGCGGCGATCGAGAAGGCGATCAAGGACCCCGAAGTGGAAAGGACGATCGTCAGCCGCAACATGATTCCCGAGTACATGCCCCCCGAGGCGTTCCTGAAATTCTGCAACGAGCAGGAGGTTGGCTACCGGACAGTCCTCGAAAAACTGAACATGCTGAAGACCAAATAGGGTCCCGGCAACCGCCCGGGAGGTTGGTTCCGCAGGCGCGGCCCTCCGGGCGGGATAGGATCGCAGCAGGAAAACGGGTATCTTCCATAGCAGGGAGCTTTGCGTGGGGAGGAAGCAGATGCGCAGGGTGGCGGCGTCGACCGGTGCGTGGGTGTGGTGCATTCTGTTGTTCGGCCTCGGTCTGACGATCATGATCTCGTCGCTGCAGATCGGATTCGGCAGATTCACCAAACCGGGGCCCGGGCTTTTCCCGTTTATCTGCGGGCTGATCCTCGCCGTGCAGAGCATCGTCCTGTGCCTGGCCGGCGATGCGGGATCCGTCAAGAACGACGAGACCCTGCGCCACCCCGGAGCCGCGCCGAAATTCCTCGCCCTGATGGCGGTGCTTGTCCTCTGGATCCTGGCGATGCCACTTTTCGGCTGGGTCGCCCTGACCTTTCTGGCGACCCTCGCGATCGCGAAGATCATGGCTGCGGAAGGCTGGGTGAAGCCGCTCATCCTGGCCGCCGTCAATTGCGGGTTCTCGTACCTGCTGTTCGGATACCTGCTGGCGATCGACTTGCCGACGGGGTTTTGGGGATAGGGCCGTACAGGGGGGCAGCCTGCATGGAATTCGACGCCTTGTTCAACGGATTCGCCACCTTCCTGTCGGTCAAGTACATCCTGGCCTGTCTGATCGGGGCGCTTCTCGGCACGGTCATCGGCGTTCTGCCGGGACTGGGTCCCACGACGACGATGAGTCTGATGCTCCCCTTCACGGCCTCGCTGGACGCCACCTTCGGCATCATCATGCTGACGGGGATTCTGGTCGGCTCTCAGTACGGGGGATCCACCACCTCGGTCCTCGTCAACATCCCGGGGGAGGCAGCCAGCGTCGTGAGCTGCCTCGACGGCTACCAGATGGCCAAGAAGGGTCGGGGTGGGGCCGCCCTGGCGCTGGTTGCCGTCGGTTCCTTCATCGCGGGCACGGTGGCGATCGTGGGCACGCAGGTCTTCGCCCCGCTCCTGGGTTCGGCGGCCCTTTCCTTCGGCCCCCCCGAATTCCTCGCCCTGATGGTCCTCTGCTTCATCCTCTTGTCCAACCTCAGCGGCGATTCCCCGGTCAAGGGGTCCTGTATGTTCGCCCTGGGGCTCTGGCTCAGCGCCATCGGCGTCGGTCCCCTGGACGGTGTGGCGCGTTTTTCCTTCGGGGTCGACGACCTGATGCTCGGGATCGAATTCCTGCCCGTGGCCGTGGGGCTCTTCGGCATCAGCGAGATCCTCATCACCGCCGTTGTCCCCTATGTCCCGCCGGTGCTCGAGAAGATCCGCTTCAGGGACCTCTACCCGAACGGGGAGGAGGTGCGACGCTCCGCAGGCCCGGTGGCGCGGGGGTCGATCCTCGGTTTCTTCGTCGGCCTGGTGCCCGGTCCCGCCACGGTCATCGCCACCTTCGTCTCCTACGCCCTGGAAAAGCGGGTCGCGCGGCGGCCGGAGGAATTCGGCCGGGGCGCGGTGGAGGGGCTGGTCGGTCCCGAGTCGGCCAACAACAGCGCCTGCGTGGGGTCGATGATCCCGCTGCTCACCCTGGGGATCCCCTTCAACGCCCCCTCGGCGGTCCTGCTGGCGGGGCTCCTGATGCATAACGTGGAGCCGGGGCCGCTCTTGTTCCAGAACGCCCCCCAGGTGTTCTGGACCTACATCGCGGCGCTCTACATCGGCAACGTGGTCCTGCTCTTCTTGAACCTCCCGCTCGTCGGGATCTTCGCCCGTGTGGCCACGATCCGCCCGGTGATCCTGATGCCCGTGGTGAGCACCATCTGCCTGCTGGGCGTGTACTGTTCGCGAAACAACCTGTTCGATGTCTGGGTGATGGTGGCCGCCGGGATCGCCGGCGTGTTCTTCCGGATCTGGCGGTACCCCGTTGCCCCGCTGGTCGTGGGGCTGATCCTGGGCCCCATGGCGGAGAACAGCTTTCGGAAGACGCTGCTGATGTTCCACGGGAGCCTGATGCCCATGGCGGAGCGGCCGATCGCCGTGGCCATCCTGCTTGCGGCAGCCGCCTTCATCGTGGTGAAGGTCGTCTATTACGCGCTGCGGCGCAGGCGGGCTGCGGTGTAAAGGACAGGTGTCGTTCGGACGGCCGCGCAGGCCGGGAGAGGACAAGGAAAGGAGGATACGCGTATGCGACTCGTCGACATTCCGCCCTATCGCGGGGCAGGGTATGAATACAACCCCAAGGAGGGGCCGTGGATCCGGGAGCTGATCGACAACCTGCGGCAGCGGGGACAGCTGGAGGGCGTCGAGGTGGAGATCGACGAGGGGCACTTCACCGATCATACCTATGAGACCCGCAACGAGGAGGTCTGGGCGAACCTGGCGCCGGGGTTCCTGCGGCGGGTCCGGGAGTGTTCGGAGAGCGGCCGGTACGACGCCATCATCTGTCACGTCCCGATCGACGAGGGGGCGATCGCCGCGCAATTCGTCTCCAAGATACCCGTGGCGCTGGCGCTCCACTCGGCTGTCCATTTCGCCTCCTTCATCGGCGATAAGTTCTCGATCATCGACATCAGCGACCAGCACGGCCCCCGGCAGCGGCATCTCGTCCAGAATTACGGCCTCAACCACAAGCTGATGAGCATCCGGACGATCAACCGCACCTCGACGCAGGTGATGCGGCTGGTGCGGCAGTTCCCTAAAGGGGAGCGGGCGCGGGCGCCCGAGATCCAGGGGATCGTCCTCGACGCCGTGGCGCAGGGGATCAACGCCATCGAGAAGGAGCGGGTGGACACGCTGATCCTGGGCTTCCCCGGGCTGGAGCTGCTCCAGCGGGAGATCAGGCAGGGCCTCGACGATAAGGGCTACGACGAAATCCCGATGGTCTGCATGTTCACCGCCTCGGTGGAGATGGCAAAGGCGATGGTCAACATGGGGCTGAAACAGGCGGCCCGGGCTTACCCGGGGGACGGCCTGCGGGCGAAGCCGGAGTACCGGTAGCCGAGGGCGACATTCACAAATCGATATCAGATATTAAGAGGGCCGTCATGCGGAAGGGCTATGGAGGCGCATTGGGGATGCTGGCGCCGGCTTGTCTGGTCATCGCCCCGTTTCCTGCGGCGGCGGCCGACAACGTGAGCGTGGGGCCATGCCGCCGGGCATTGGATGAGTAAATGAATATACCGACTCGTACCGGTGAGCCCTCGATGCAGAAAATCCCCCGCATATCCTTTCAAAAAAAACAGAATGCGCAACTGGAATTCGAAATTGTTACGCTGCAGAGTCTTTTCCGCCGGCAGACGGAACTGAGCTTCGCGCTTGATAAGCCGCACCGGGTCGATTTTTATTCCATTATGTACATCACTCGGGGCACCGGGATCCATGAAATCGACTTTGTCCCCTATGTGTATAGGGCCGGCAGCGTGCTTTTCATTTCCCAAGGGCAGGTGCACGCCTTTGATGCAGGCCCGGGCCGGGACGGATACCTGCTGCTGTTCACCGAACATTTTCTTGCAAAGAACTTGATCCATTCCGACCTGCTCTCTCTTTACCGGCTGTACAATTACCACCTGCACGTACCCATCCTGCAACCGGAGGAGCTCGGCAGGGAAGATTTCCGCGGCCTCGTTTCCGAGCTCTATCGGGAGTATCGGGCGGAGGAGAATTTTGCCCGGGAGGACCTTCTGCGGCTGTGGCTGAAGCTTCTGTTGTTGAAGGCGGAGCGAATCAAGCGCACCCTGATCGCGGATCAGAAGAATGCCGGGTGGCCGACCCTGTTCGGAGCCTTCCGCAATCATCTGGAAAGGAGTTTCAGCGAAACCCGGAACGCAGCAGATTACGCAGGGAGACTGAATATCTCCTATAACCATTTGAATAGAATCTGCAAATCCATGGCCGGCGCCACGGCCAAGGAGTTCATCGACCGCTTCGTGGTTCTGGAAATCAAACGACGTCTTGCCATGGCCGATATCTCGGTAAAAGAGCTGACGTACGCAATGGGGTTCGACGAACCGACCAATCTGGTCAAGTATTTCAAGAAGCACACCGGCCAATCCCCGACCCAGTTCAAACATTCCCTGCAATCCGTACCGCAACGCCCCCAATAGGGCTCTCATCACCGCCCGGTTCGATATTTACCATAAAGAGGTTGAAGTCAACCTTTCCCCGGTCCGGCCCGGGGGGTATGCTTGCCTCACATTTCAGTCCAGGAGGCAGGGTATGAAAAAGGGAATGATCATCTTGGTGGCGATTGCTGTATTCGCGGCCTGCGCCACCGCGCAGACAAAACAGGAGGGAGGCATGAAGTTGACCGAAAAGGAAAAAGCAGTCGCATTGATAACGAGCCTCGAAACAGGCGATCCAGGGCCGGTCCAGTACATCGATCCCAATCGATACATCCAGCACAACCTTATGGCAGCCGACGGGCTGGAGGGTTTTGCCGAACTGATGAAGCAGGTGCCGAAGGGAAGCGTCAAGGCCAAGGTCATGCGGGCCTTCCAGGATGGCGCGTATGTATTCCTGCATACCCAGTATGATTTTTTCGGCCCGAAAATCGGGTTCGACATCTTCCGGTTTGAAAACGGCCTGATCGTGGAGCACTGGGACAACCTCCAGCCCCTGGCTCGGGAAACCGCTTCGGGCCGGAGCCAGTTCGACGGTCCGACCCGGGCCGTGGATTTGGAGAAGACCGAGGCCAACAAGCTCCTGGTGAAGGGGTTCGTTGCCGACGTCCTGCAGGGCGGGGCTCCCGGACGGATCACGGAATATATCGCCCCGGACCACTACCTACAGCACAATCCTGCCGTGGGGGACGGATTGGCGGCCCTGGGCAAGGCTCTTGAGGATATGGCCAGACAAGGTGTACCTATGACTTACAGGAGGAACCACATGATCCTGGGCGAAGGTGATTTTGTGCTGACAGTTTCCGAAGGCCAGTTCCTGGGGAGACCCGCCTGCTTTTACGATCTGTTCCGGGTTGAAAATGGAAGGATCGTAGAACATTGGGACACGATAGAAGAAATACCGCCGAGGAAGGACTGGAAGAACGGTAACGGCAAATTTTGACATTCAGATCCCTCTGAAACCGGGTGATACGAAGATGAACGCCATGCCTGGATAGGGGCATGGCGTTTCGTCGTTCCTGGCTCACGAGCCCGAGAACAGACGACTAGGCCACCCGCCCCAAAATGCTTCCCATTTTCTATTGACAAATCAAATAACCATCTCATTAACCGAAAAACTCCTATTAAACCGGGCGCGACAAGCTCATCAAGAATGACCTGAAGACCCTTGGGGACGATCGTGTCCTGAATCGTGCCTATGCCATCTTCGGCGGCACGCCGAACGTGGACATTCATGCCGCCAATGGGATGTTGCCCGAGGAGTTGAAAAGGACCCTGCGTGAGATGACCGCGGTGACCTAGCCGCTTAGATCCGCTGGAACCACTCCCGCACCGCCGCGACGAAGGCCGGCTCGACACCGTTGTAGAAGTGATCGCCGCCGTCGATCAGGCAGAGCCGGGCGCGCTCCCCGGCCGCCGCGGCCACGGCTTCGGCGGGATAGACCTCCTCCGGCTCCAGGCTTCCGCGGAGCACCAGGATCTCTCCGGGATAGCGGCGCGCGTTGTCCACGGTCAGCGGAACATTCTCGGCCAGGTCCACCCAGCTGGCGGCGGTGATGGCGTACCACCAGCCGGGAAGCGCGATCATCCGGTCGCCCTGGCCCTCCGCCACCAGGCGCCGTGCCCGCGCATCCACCTCGGCGTGCTGCTCTGCCGCCAGCATCCCCCGCTGGGAGCACTGCGGCAGGTATTCCTTTCCGCCGCTCCCGGCCGAACAGAGGACCAGCCCCGCCACGGAAGCGGGGTGGGAGGCGGCATAGGCGGCCGCGCCGATGCCGCCGAAGCTGTGGCCCGCCAGGACGATCTTCCGGAAACCGCGTCTCCGTAGCTCCGCCATGGCCCCGGCGATGTCCGACTGGCTGTCGGCGAATGTCTCCCAGGCCCCGCCGTAGGAGTCCCGGCCGTTGCGAATACCTCCCAGGTCGTGGCCGCGGCGGTTCATGGCCAGGCAGCTCCACCCCAGCGCGACCAGATGGGGCGGCAGGATCCGGCAGGGGCCGGTGTAGAAGTTCATCACCTTGCCGTGGACCAGAAGAACCGCGCGCTCTCCCGGGCCGTCCGCGGGGGTGAAGACCAGACCGTCCAGGTGATATCCGTCGACGGCTGAAAAACTGATCAGTTCGGTCCTCATCGTGTCATTCTCCTTCGCTGTGCCTCTCCCCTGACTGCTAGCGCTCAGCCGGGCGCGCCGGTGCGCAATTCGTTTTCCCCGGAGCACCGGGCGTTCTGCCCGGCGGCGCCGGCGCGTCGGCAGGGGATCCCTTCCCCCGTTGCCGGCCTCACCGGGTGTCGCCGAGCAGGGCTTCGAGCTCCCGCAGGCGCTCGTCGGTCTGGGTCAGCAGGGCCGGACCTTCCCTGTCCAGGAAATCGTATTTGATCTCCCCCAGGCGGTTGTACGGGAGGAGGTCGATTGCCGGCCCCCCCAATTCGTTCCGGGCAAAAGCGGCGATGGCGCCGATTGCGGCCGCGTCGTCGTTGAACCCGGGGATCAGCGGGATGCGCAGGCGCAGCGGCTTGAGCTTTGCGATCCGTTTCGCGTTTGCCAGGATCAGCCGGTTGTCCCGGCCGGTGGCTGCGGCGTGCTTGGCAGGGTCCAGGTGCTTGATGTCGAGAAGGACGAAGTCCGCCTGTTCCAGTACCCCCCTGAGCCGCGCCCAGGGGGCCGCGCCGCAGGTGTCGAGGGTCGTGTGCAGCCCCTCCTGCCGGCACCGCCCGAGGAGTTCCCGGCTGAACCGGGGCTGACTCATGGGTTCGCCCCCCGACAGGGTGACGCCGCCCCCCGACCGGCGGTAGAATTTCACATCCCTGCGCACTTCAGCCAGTACCTCGTCCGCGCTCATCGTCTTGCCGGAGAGGGACCGGGCCTCGTTCGGGCAGACAGGGCAGCAGCGACCGCAGCCGCGGCAGAGGGTTCGGTCATACGTCGGCTTGCCCTGTACGAGCCGGACGGCCCCGTGCGGGCATGCGGACCGGCAGGCGCCGCAGAGGGTGCATTTGCGCCGGTCGTAAAGCAGCTCCGCACTCGTTGCCTGCGATTCCGGGTTCTGACACCAGAAGCAGCCAAGCGGGCACCCCTTCAGGAAGACGGTCGTCCGGATCCCCGGACCGTCGTGGAGGGAGCAGCGCTGGATGTTGAAGACCACACCGCGTATGGGGTTCATGGCGACCGTCAAGCGGAGGCGAATTCCGTGCGCTGGATGATCTCGTCCTGCACGTTGGTGCCCAGTTCGGTGAAGTAGGCGCTGTAGCCCGCCACCCGCACCATCAGGCTCTTGTGCCGCTCGGGGTGCCGCTGCGCCTCCCGGAGGGTCTTCGCGTCGACCACGTTGAACTGGGCGTGCTTGCCGCCCTCGGCGAAATAGGCCTCGATCAGGGTGTAGATCTTGGCCAGGTCCTCCTGCGACTTCATGGCCGAGGGGTGGAACTTCATGTTCAAGAGGGTTCCGAACAGCGGGACCTGGTCGATCTTCGCCGCGGAGTTGATCACCGCGGTCGGCCCCTTCACGTCCATCCCCTGGCAGGGCGATACGGAACCGTCCGCCAGGGGGTGCCCCGCGAGCCGGCCGCTGGGGAGCGCGCCGGTGCGCTTGCCCGCTGCGCCGTGCACCGAGATGGAGTACGGGGCGGGCAGCTGCCGGGTGCCGTAGGGGCCTTCGATCGCGGAGACCATGCGCCACCACCAGCCGTACAGCTCGGCGGCGATCCCGTCGGCGAAATCGTCGTCGTTGCCGTACTTCGGCGCCCTGAGGAGCCTTTTCCGCAGCGCCTCGCGGTTGTCGAAGTTCATTGCCAGGGCCTCCAGGAGTTCGCTGCGGCCGACGGCGCCCTCCGCGAAGACGCACCTGCGGACGGCCGCCAGGGAATCGACGGCATCGATCATCCCGACGGCGGACTGGATGATGATGTTGTACCGGGCCCCGTCGGCCAGAGCGGTCTTCCCCCTGCGGATGCAGTCGTCGGTGAAGGCGGAAGAGAGCAGGGCCGGTATCCGCTGCGAGCGGTATACCCGCTGCCTGCCGATCAGCACCCCACCCTCGCGGGAGAAGTGTTCCACCTGGGCCGTGAAGGCCGCCCACAGGTCGTCGTAGCCCTTCATCCTAGCGAATTCACCGGTCCGCGGCCCGAGCTGCTTTTTCGTCCGCGGATCGAAGCCGTTGTGCAGCGCCAGCTCAAGGCATTTGGCGATGCTGATGAACAGAACGTCGAAGGGCGAGGTCCGGCCCGGGACGATGGCGTGAACGCAGCCGCTGATGCAGTGGGTCCTCGCCTCCGCGAGCGGCGCCCCGGTCGCGAGCAGCCAGGGGATGTCGCTGGCGTCGTTGAAAAAGGCGGGAAACCCGAGCCCCGCCCGGACGAGCTCCAGCCCCCGGAGGGCGAGCTGGCGCGGCATCCTGTCGTGGCAGCGGATGGAGAGGGTCGGATGGGGCGTCCGCGTCCGCTCGGCCGCCCGCAGGAACAGGTAGGAGAGCTCGTTGGTGGCGTCCCGGCCGTCCGCGGTCTGACCGCCCAGGGTCACGTTGTGGTACTGGGCCTCGCCGGAGACGATCTCGTTGTACTTGATGCTGCTGAACAGGCGCAGCGTGCTGAGTTTGACCCGGTAGCACTCCAGCAGTTCCAAGGCCTGCTCCGGGGTGATCTTCCCTTCGCGGAGGTCCTGCGCGTAGCAGGGGTACAGGAACTGGTCCATCCTCCCGGGCGACTCCTGGGCGCGCGACTCCAGGTGGATCAGGATATGGAGGAACAGGGATGACTGGATCGCCTCCGGAAAGGTGCGCGCCGGGTGGGCCGGGACCCGGTCGCAGACCGCGGCGATCCGCTCCAGCTCCTCCCTGCGGCGGCCCGTCGCCTTCTTTGCCAGCGCCCGGGCGAGGTCGGCGTACCGCTCGGCATAGCGGATCCCGGCCTTCAGGACGATGGCCAGGGCCTGGAGAAAATCGACCTTCCGGAGGGAATCGTCGTCGACGACCGCGGTAGCGGCCAGTTCGGCCTCCACCTCCGCCAGCACCCCGAGGAACCCCTTCCGCAGGGCCTTCTCGTGGTCCACCGCATGGTAGCCCCGGTCGATGTCGAGCGTCGTCTTGGCGCGGTACACCCAGGCGCCGTCCTCGCAGGTCTCGGCGATGTGCGCCTTCTGGGCCTCGTCCATGAGGGCGAAGAAACTGCCCTGCAGACAGCCGGCCTGGAAATAGTCGATTACCCTGGCCACGTCCTTCTGCGTGTACGGCTCCGCGAGCATCCCATCGAGGTCCTGGGAGAGGATGGCCTGGTCGACTGCGTACTCCGGGTACCATTCGAAGTACATCGGCCGGCTGGAGAAGGCGCCCACCAGGAGCTCCTCGGGTTCGATGAAGATCGGGATCCCCTCTGCGATCCGCTCCAGAGCCCTGGCCCGGCGTATCGGCGTGGGCAGCCCCTCGGTCTGCCGGCAGCTTTCCAGAAGCAGCAGGGCGCGCGCCAGGGACAGCTTTGCCCCTTCCCGGTGTTTCAGCGCCTGTTTCCACAGCCGTTCACCCCGGGACTTCCCGGCGTATTCCGCAAGCGGCGTTACCTTCGGGGCCGCCATCACGTCCTCCCCGGCCCCTGTCAGGGCCGTACGTCGATGACGATTCTGAGTGCGTCGGCCACCTTGTCCGCGAACACCTGGAAGGCCTTCGCCGTCTCCGCCAGCGGAAACCGATGGGTGATCATCGGCAGGATCTGGAGCTTTTTCTCCTCCAAGAGGCGGATCGCCTCCGGAAAGGCCCCGGCCGCGCCCTTGGAACCGTAGATGATCGGTTCTTTCAGGTACAGGAAGGAGGGGTCGAACTCCTGCATCTTTTCGGTGATGATGCTGAACACCACCACCGACCCGTTCGACCTGACCACGTCGAAGGCGCTCTGGAGCCCACCCGTGGTGCCCGAGGACTCGCAGACCGCGTCGACGCCATGGGGAAACCACCCCCTGATCCTCTTCACCGGGTCCTCCCTGCGGATGTTCACCACCTCGTCGGCGCCGAACCGCCGGGCCATCTCGAGGCGGAAATCCCGCGTCCCCGCCATCACGACCCGCTCCACGCCCCCCATCTTCAGGAGCTGGAGGATCATCAGCCCGGCGTTGCCCGGCCCGATGACCGCGGCCGTCTTGATCTTCGCGAGGTCGAGCTTGCGCACGGCCCGGACGGAGCAGCCGATGTTGACGATGTTCTGGGCCTCGTCCAGCGAAATGGCGGGGGGCAGTTTGCTCACGGACCGGTAGTCCACCTTGATGTACTCGGCCATGCAGCCGTCCACGTTCCGGCCGAGGGAGCGGCGATTTGTGCAGTAGAGGTCCATGCCCTGGCGGCAGAGTTCGCATTCCCCGCAGCCCCACCCGCCGCTGGAGACGACGGGATCCCCCTCCTTCAGGTGCGGCGTGAGCCTGGGGCTGCCCAGCTTGGCGACGACCCCCGAATACTCGTGTCCGAGGGTCACGGGGTACGTGGCCGACACATGGCCGCCCACGACGCCCACGTCGGTTCCGCAGATGCCCACCCGGTGTACGGCGATCAGGACCTCCTTCTCGCCCACCTCCGGGACCGGCACCTCCTCGATCACGATCTTGCCCCGCTCATGGACCCGTGCTGCCTTCATCGTAACGACCCTCCCCGAGAAATTGAATAGTTGCAATGCGCTACAATCCTCTAACATACCGGCCGGGGATGTCAACAGTTTCGTGCGCATGGTGCGCGGTGCGCCGGCGGATACATAAAAAGATTCAGCTTGCGGGGGAAATGTGCTATTTTTCTCCCATCCGCAGGATCCCCGGCACGGGGCTGTTTATCCGTCTTCGAATCTGTTCTGACAGGGAGGTCAAGACCGATGATTCCGCCTATCAAGAAGATTCTGTACACGACCGATCTCAGCAAGAATTCCGTTTACACCTTCTACCACGCGGTGGATATGGCCGAAAAGTATGACGCCCGGATCGTCATCTTGAACGTCCTGGAACCGATCTCGGCCAAGGCCTACGGCAGCGGCAAGGAAAAACTGGAGCTCGAACAGCATAAGGTGTCCCTGGAGGTGATCAAGAACCGGATCCAGGCGTTCTGCAAGAAAGTGGAGCAGCGCAACGCCACCTGCGCCCTCGTGGTCTCCGAGATCCTCGTGCGGGTGGGCGATCCGGCCGAAGAGATCCTGAAAGCGGCCGAAGAAACGGCGTACGATCTGATCGTCCTGGGAACGCATGGCAAGGGGTTCCTCGCCAAGACGCTCCTGGGGAGCGTTTCGCGGGCAGTGATGGACCGGGCCCGGAAGCCCGTCTTTCTCGTCCCCATCCCTTCGGAAGAGTCGACCGCCTGGGACGAACTGTAACGGGGACCAGGCGCAGCACAGGCTCGCACAGCGCGCAGCCGGGCGTGCGGGGTCGGCATGCGGGCGGCGTGCGGCATCCCCGCGCGGGGATGCCCGGCGCTGCCCCTGCCTAGGCCGGACCGTCCGTCCTCTGCCGGCAGTGGGTCTCGGTGGTCAGGGCGGCCGCGAGAACCGAGAGTGCGGCGAGGACAACGATGAGGGTGAATCCGGTGCGGTAGGCGGCCAGGTCGTAGATCCGGACCCCTCCCGCCAGGCCGCCCTGCCAGTTGCGGTCGAGCAGCCAGCCGATGGCCGGCTGGAGGATGATCGTCCCGAAGGTCGACCCCATATTGTAGATCCCGCTGGCCGTGCCGGCAAGCCGCGGCGGGACGGACTCCTTTCCGAAGGCGAACCCCAGGATCACCGAACCGTTCGCGAGACCCGCGACGATCACCAGCAGGATCAAGAGCCAGAGCGGAATCCCCGGAATAAACAGAATCGGGACCCAGGCGATGGTGGCCACGAGCGCTCCGGCGATGAGGAGGGGTTTGCGCAGCCCCAGCCGGTCGGAGAGCATCCCCAGCGCGATGGACCCCAGGGCGTAGCAGATCAGCAGCGTCGAGGTGACGGCCGAGCTCGCCGCGGCCGAGATCCCGTGGTGGGTCGTGAGAAAGGGCACCCCCCAGAGACCGGCGAAGGCCAGGACCGGTCCGGTCAGGCCGCAGCCGGCAAGGGCGAGCCACCGGACGTTGCGCTCCCTGAGGACCGTCACCAGGTCGGCCAGGAGCGTCGCCGGGGAGAGGGCGGTTTCCGGCCGGGAGGGGGCGAAGCTCCGGTACCCTTTCCGGCTGGGGTCGTCGCTCACGATCCGCCAGATCGCCGCTCCCAGCAGGACCAGTGCCGCTGCCACGGCGAACATCACCGGCCGCCAGCCGAACCGCTCGACGAGAAACCGGAGCGGGGGGCCGGCGGAGACGGCGCCGGCGACGCCGCAGAAGAGGGCGACGCCGCTGAGCGTGGCGAAGAATCGGACCGGGAACCAGCGCGTGGCAAGGGTGAGCACCGCCACGTAGCCGATCCCCGCCGCCCCGCCGATCAGGAACCGGCCCAGGTTTGCCGGGGCCAGCGACGAGGCCGAGGCGAACAGGACCGTCCCGACGGCGGCGACGAATGCCCCGGCGGTCAGGAGTTTCCGGGGGCCCCAGTGGTCGGCGAGCAGCCCGGTCGGTATCTGCATCAGGGAGTAGCTGTAGAAGTAGAAGGCGGTGAAATTGCCCAGCGCCGCCGCCCCGATCCGGAAATCGGCCATCAGCTGGTCGGTCATGACGGCGGGGGCGACCCGGTGGTAGAACCCGCTGAAGTAGAAGGCCGCGCCCAGACCCCAGACGACCCAGGCGAGCGACGCCGGCGGATGGTGTGTATGCTCCATAGAATCAGTTCCTGCCCGCGGACGGCGTTCGGCCCCGGGTTTGCCCGTCCCGGCTTAGCAAATCGGTGTCCCGAGGGCAAGGGGAATTTGGGGAGTACATAAAAATTGACAAAATTCGGTATCTTAGAGCGCAAATAGCTTGACAAACGGATCGTTCGCGCATATGGTAGGCACAAACGTACGGGAACCAGTCGCATTCCACCGGCCGGCGTGCACACCCCCGGCCGTTTCGGAGGATCACCCCCTGTCAACAGAACGGAGCAGAGAGAGAACGTATGGAAGAGGATCGAATCGATAAAGGCGGACCGGCGGCGCCGGAAATGCTGCCCGTGACCGGGGAGGGCGGGGCAGCGAGCGAGGACGGGGAGCGCCTGATCGAACCGGAGAACGCCCTGCCGGAGACAACCCTCGAGGGGTTGCCCGCATCGCTGCGGGCGGCCTGCGCACGGGCCGGCTGGACAAAGCTCCTGCCGGTCCAGGCACGGGCAATTCCCTATGTGCTGGCCGGACGGAATGTGATGGTCCAGTCACGGACGGGAAGCGGCAAGACCGGCGCCTTCATCCTGCCGATCCTCGAGCGGATCGACGCGGCCAAGGCCGCCTGCCAGGCCCTGGTCCTGGTTCCCACCCGGGAACTGGCGCAGCAGGTGGCCCGCGAGGCGGAACTCCTCCGAGGGGACCGCGGGGTGCGGACGGCCGTGGTGTACGGTGGCGTGAAGTACGGCCCCCAGCTCGACGCCTTCCGCGCCGGGGCGCAGATCGTCGTGGGAACGCCGGGGCGGATCCTCGACCACCTCCTCAAGGGGACGCTCAACCTCGACGCCCTGCGGATCCTGGTGTTCGACGAGGCGGACCGGATGCTGTCGATGGGGTTCTACCCCGACATGAAGCGGGTCCAGCAGTTCCTGCCCCGCCGGCCGATCAACGGCTACATGTTCTCCGCCACCTTTCCCTCCTTCGTGCTGCGCCTGGCCGGCGAATTCCTCCGCAACCCGGAGTTCCTGAGCCTGAGCAAGGACCAGGTCCACGTGGCCGGGACCGACCACATCTTCTACCTCGTCCCGGGGATGCAGCGGGAGCGCTCGCTGGTGCGGATCATCGAGATGGAAAACCCCGTCTCGGCGATCATCTTCTGCAACATGAAATCGACCGTGCACTTCGTGACGGTGGTCCTCAAACGGTTCGGATACGACGCCGACGAGCTCAGCTCAGACCTTGCCCAGGGGGCGCGGGAGCGGGTGATGGGGCGGGTCCGCAAGGGGGCGCTCCGCTTCCTCGTGGCGACCGATGTGGCGGCCCGCGGGATCGACATCCCGGATTTGACCCACGTGATCCAGTACGAGCCGCCCGAGGACCCCGAGCTGTACATCCATCGGGCCGGGCGCACCGGACGCGTCGGGGCGAGCGGAACGGCCATCACCCTCGTGGCCGGGATGGAGCAGTTCAACCTCCGGTCGATCGCCCGGAACTACAACATCAACCTCCAGGAGCGGACCCTTCCCTCCGACGAGGACATCGAGGCGATCGTCGCGCAGCGGGTCATCGCCTCGCTGGAGGCGCACCTCCGGTCGCGCGACGGCCTGGAGAACGAGCGGATGCGGCGGTTCATCCCGCTGGGCCGGAGCCTGGCCGAGGCGGAGGAGGAATCGCCGCTGATCGCCATGCTCCTGGACGACTACTACCAGCGGACCCTGCAGGCCCCGCCCCAGTCCCCGACCGGGGAGGCGCCGGAAGAACTCCCCGAGGAGCCGGAGTACGAGCCGCGCGAGATATCGGGCAGCGACAAGGGGGTGAAGCGGAAGCGCCCCCGGAAGCGGGGTCCCCGCCGCCGCGGCGAGGGGGGGTCCGGCGGCCCGCCGCCCGCGGAAGCGTAAACGAATAGGATCATTTTCACGCCCCACGCCGCCGCCCCTCCGGGGGCGGTTTTCCGTGGAGGAATCCAACGATAAGGACAGGTCGAATACCTATGCGCAAGAACAACATCCGCAACATCGCCATCATTTCCCACGTCGACCACGGCAAGACCACGCTCGTCGACGGGATGCTCAGACAGACGGGGACCTTCAGCGACCACCAGGTCCTGGAGGACCGCGTGATGGACTCCCTCGACCTGGAGCGGGAGCGGGGCATCACGATCATGGCCAAGAACACCGCCGTCTTCTACCAGGGGACGAAGATCAACATCGTCGATACCCCCGGCCATGCCGATTTCGGCGGAGAGGTGGAGCGGAGCCTGAACATGGTGGACGGGGCGATGCTCCTGGTCGACGCGAGCGAGGGGCCGCTCCCCCAGACCCGTTTCGTCCTGAAGAAGGCGCTCGCCCGGCGGATACCCATCGTCCTGGTGATCAACAAGATCGACCGCCCCGACGCCCGGATCGAAGAGGTGATCAACGAGGTGTACGACCTGTTCATCGACCTCGAAGCGACGGAGGAGCAGATCGAGTTCCCGATCCTGTACACGAACGCCAAGCTCGGCGTCGCCCACCGCAAGCCCGGGGACGGATCGACGGACTTCAAGCCGCTGTTCGAGACGATCCTCGCCACGATCCCCGGGCCGGAGGGTGATGACGCGGCAGCGCCGCAGTTTCTGGTGACGAACCTCGACTACGATTCCTACGTAGGGCAGATCGCCATCGGCCGCCTGATGAACGGCGTCCTGGAGATGCGCCAGGCCTACAGCCTCTGCGGCGAGCACGCCGTCGTCCCGGGGATCAAGTTCTCGGCCATCTACACCTTCGCGGGCCTCAGGAAGCTCCCGGTGGAGCGGGTCGAGGCGGGAGACATCGTCGCCTTCGCGGGCGTCTCGAACCTCAGCATCGGCGATACGGTCTCCTCCCTGGAGAACCCGCAGCCCCTGCCCCGGATCCGCGTGGACGAACCGACCGTGTCGATGCTCTTCTTCGTCAACAGCGGCCCGATGGCCGGCCGGGAGGGGCGCTTTCTCACCTCCCGCCATCTCAAGGACCGGCTGGAGCGGGAGATCCTCCGCAACGTGGCGCTCCGGGTGAAGCCCACGGACCGGGCGGACTCCTTCGAGGTGTGCGGCCGGGGCGAGCTGCAGATGGCGATCCTGATCGAGACGATGCGCCGCGAAGGGTACGAGTTCATGGTCTCCAAGCCCCAGGTGATCACCAGGACGGAGGGCGAGAAGGTCCTCGAACCGGTGGAGCGCCTGTTTCTGGACATCCCCGAGGAGTTCGTGGGGGTCCTCACGGAGAAGCTCGCCCTGCGCAAGGGGCGGATGGTGAACCTGGTCAACAAGGGGAGCGGCCGGGTGAACATGGAATTCGTCATCCCGGCGCGCGGCCTGATCGGGTTTCGGAGCCACTTCCTCACGGACACGAAGGGGGCCGGCGTGATGAACACCCTGTTCGAGGGGTATGAACCCTGGGCCGGCCCGATCCCGCAGCGGGTGACCGGGGCGCTCGTTGCAGACCGACCGGGCCGGGTCACCGCCTATGCGGCCCACGCCATGGCCGATCGGGGCGAGCTGATGGTGACGCCGGGGACCGAGGTCTACAGCGGGATGGTCGTGGGGGAGCGGAACCGGTCGGTCGACATGAACGTCAACATCGTCAAGGAGAAGAAGCTCACGAACATGCGGAGCTCCACCTCGGACCAGACGGTGATCCTCAGGCCGGCGCGGCCCATGTCGCTCGATCAGTGCATCGAGTTCATCGCCGAGGACGAGCTCGTCGAGGTGACCCCCGAGAGCATCCGTCTCCGGAAGCGGGACCTGGACCCGAATGTCCGCATGGCCCGCTACCGCGAGGAGAAGTACGCCTGAGGGTTCGATGGAGCAGTTCTTCGCCTCCCCCGGTTACCCCGGCCTGTTCGTCCTGAGCTTCCTCGCCTCGACCCTTCTGCCGGTGGGTTCGGAGTGGCTCGTGGCGGCGATGCTCCTGAATCGCCACGAGCCGGTCGCGGTCACGGCCGTGGCCGCCGTCGGCAACACCCTCGGGGCGTGCACCACCTGGGCCGTGGGCATCGCCGGAGGACCCTTCCTGATCGACCGGGTTTTGCGCATCGACCCGGCCGCCCGGGAACGGGCCGGGCGCTTCTACCGGCGCTACGGGGTCTGGTCGCTGCTGCTCTCCTGGCTGCCGATCGTCGGCGATCCCTTGTGTCTCGCGGCGGGAATCCTCAGGGTCGGGTTCGGCCGCTTTCTTCTGTTCGTCTTCGCCGGGAAGCTCGCCCGTTACGCTGCGGTGGCTTGGCTGACGCTGGGGGGGATGGGGCTCTTCGGGGTCGGGGGGTAGCCGCCCCGGGGCAGCGGAATCTCTGCGGATCAAGGTACCCGGAAGGGGCGCGCAGGCACGACCCCGATGAAGCGGATGCGGGCGCCGAACGCCCCGGCCAAAGCGGAAGCAGCGGTCGCTTGTCAACCGATGATTTTCCCGCGGTCGAGGCTCTCGACGGGGTGGCCTGCCGGCGGCCGGTCGGGAACGCCGACGGCGACGATGGCCAGGACCCTGAGCGGCGGGCTGATCCCGAGTACGCCGCGCACGTACTCCTCGGAGGTCGTCTGCGCGTCGTGCATCCGCTTTCGGACCTGGACCCAGCAGCCGCCCAGCCCCAGGCTTACGGCGGTCAGGTGCACGATGAGCGCGGCGATGGCGCAGTCCTCGACCCAGACGTCGGAGAGGGACTCGTCGCCGCAGACGACCACCGCGAGCGGGGCCCCCTCCAGAAAGGACGATCCGTGCTCCTTGCAGTGGGCGAGCTTCGCGATCAGTCCGGCGTCCTGTACGAAGGTAAATCTCCAGGGCTGAATCGCCCGCGACGAGGGGGAGCGCAACACCGCTTCCTTGAGTGCGTCGATCTGCTCCTGCACGAGCGGTTGTTGCTTGAAGCGACGGACGCTCCTGCGTTTTCGTAAGGTCTCCAGCATAGGCATCCTTTTCGGGAGCCATCCGGGGCGATTGCCCGCGGCGCCCCCTGCGGGGCGGGGCGTGTGCCCGCCGGACGGTTCAGTTATCGGTGAGGAACTTGGCCTCGTACAGGTCTTCGATCGCCCGGATGTGGCGGCGCTCATCCGCCAGGAGTCTCTCGAACATGCCGGCCATCGGCGCCCCGGCGCACCCCTCGGTCATCCGCCGGTAGAACTCGACGGCCTCCTTCTCCAGGTGGATCGCATAGGCCATCACCTCCCGGATGTCGGAAGCGGGGCTGAGCGCCTTTCGCGCCAGGACGTAATCGAGGCCCATCGTGGTGACGGGGCGGTTCATCTCGCCCGCATCGCCCATCCGCCCTTCCAGGAGCGCCCGCTCGATCGTGTGTTTGTGCTCCAGTTCATCCAGGGCGAACCCCCGGAGGACCTCCCGGGCGTTTCTGTTCTGCACGATCCGGAGCGCTTCGATGTAATGCCGAAACGCCTGCTCCTCCATCGTGATCGCCAGTTCGATGGCCGCATCGAAGGTATAGCAGCTGTTGCCTTCCGCCATGTTCTTCCCTCCTCTGGTCGTTACCTCTGGGACAACGATAGAAAAGGCGCCCCGCTGTGTCAAGCGGATTTCTGCGCGGACGGCGTGGCGCCCGCGCAGAGGACCGCAGGCAGGCCGCGCCTGCCTGCGCCGCGGGATCGGTCATGCCGCGGCGGAAGGGGATTTGCCCGTACCCCGCGTTTCGGCGGTGAACCCGTACAGAACGGCGGTCAGCGCCAGGCAGGCCGCGCAGAACAGAAAGGCCGCCCGAAAGGCGGGCGCGCCCAGCGATGCGCCTCCGTACAGGCCGTGCATCAGGCTGCCCAGCCCCTGGAGGAACACGGCGACCCCCGCCATGGTGAAGAAATTGACCCCGGTCATCGCCGTCCCGGCTTGTTCGAGCGGCATCCGCTCCTTGATGTGCGCGTACATCACCTGGCCGGAGCTGGTGAAGAAACCGAAGGCGAAAAAGAGGATCGATACCAGGGGCGCGCCGGCCCCCGGGGGGAGGAGGGCAAGGACGACCAGCACCGCGAGCATACCGGCCAGCCCAGCCATGATCACCCCCTTGCGCGTCTTGATGAGCGAGTCGGAACACCAGCCGCAGACCGGGCTGCCTATGATCAGGCCGATTCCCATCAGGAGCAGCACGTTGCCCGCGGCGAGCGGGGTCAGGCCGATCACCGTCATCAGATAGGGGGCCCCCCAGAGGGCCTGCACCGCGGCGAAGATGCCGTACCGGCAAAAGGTCCCCAGGGAGATGATCCAGTAGTCCCGCTCCCGGAGCAGGGCGCGGAGGTGTGCGCCACCCGCGCGCAGGCCGGCCGCACCGGGCTCCCAAGGCGGCTTCTCGGGCTCCGGGTGCGCGGGCCGGTCCCGGACCACGGCAAAGAACAGGAGCGCCAGCAGGACGTTCAGTCCGGCGAAGAGCGCAAAGCTCATCCGCCAGCCCACACGCTGCACCAGCAGCACCAGCGGGGTTGCCGCCATCATGCTCCCCAGGGTCCCGAAGGAAAGCACCAGGGCCGCCAGGGTGGCGAACCGCAGCGGCGGGAACCAGAGGGTGAGCAGCTTCAGGGTCCCCATCAGGTTGCAGGCCATGCCGGCGCCGATCAGGAGCCTCCCGGTTACCAGCGCGGCGGTAGAATCTCCGGCGGCGAACACCAGGGCCCCGGCCGCCCCCAGGATGGACAGCGCCGTCATGGCGATCCGCGCCCCGATCACGTCGAGGTACATCCCGATCGGGATCTGCATCAGGGCGAAGGTGTAGAAGAACGATGCCGAGACGAGGCCGAGGCTGCGGGTGTCCAGGCCGAGTTCCCGGATCAGGTCGGGAGCGATCACCGCGATCGACGCCCGGTAGAACTGGGAAAGGACGAACAGCGCGCAGGCCATGCAGAGGATCGCCCAGCGCCGGGCCGGTGCGGACTTCTCGCCCCGCTCCGGCAAGGCGGGAGAAATCGGCGGTGAAGAGTACGGCCGGTGCGGAGTTTCGGGGGCGTTTGCGCTCATGAACCCCTTTCGTCTGTCGCGGAAATGGCGCCCCTCTGCGTAGCCGCCCGGGACTTCGTCCGCTCCCGGAGAAATGACGGCCCCGGCAGGTGCCGGCGCTGCCGCGGCACGGAGAGCACGGTGCGGGAGGGAACCCATCCCCTATAGGCAAAATCCGCCCTCCTGTCAACGGTACCGTCCCGAGGGCCGCGGCCCTTGACAGGAAGAACGGATTGAATTAAGTAACGCCCACGCCGGGCGCATGAATCCGCCGGCACGTCCATTCCCCGCGCCGTGCCGCGGAGGGGGCAATTTTCAGGAAGGGAGGGCGAAGGCGCCCTCGTGTTGATACTCAAGCAATGATCGAGATGTTCAAGCGCATCCGGGATGCGGTCGTTCTGCCCCTGGTCCCGGTCTTTGCCATAAGCCTGATGGTTCTCTTGGCCGGCACGCTCTTCTTCGATGCCGCGGTGCGGGCCATCGAGGTCGATATCACCCGTGTCCCGCCGCTGGAGGTCTACTTCAGCCCCCGCGACGGCGCCACTGCGGCGATCGTGCGGGAGATCGGCCAGGCCCGTTCCGAGATCCGCGTTCAGGCCTACTCCTTCACCTCCGCGCCGATCGCCGAGGCCCTGCTCAAGGCGCACCGGCGGGGGATCAACGTTGCCGTGATCCTCGACAAGAGCCAGCGTACGCAGAAGTATTCGTCGTCGACCTTCCTGGCGAACGCCCGGATCCCCACCTACATCGACGCCGAACACGCGATCGCCCACAACAAGATCATCATCGTCGACCGGTCGGTCGTGATCACGGGCTCCTTCAACTTTACGAAGGCGGCCGAGGAGAGAAACGCCGAGAACCTCCTCGTCATCCGGTCGAAGGAACTCGCCAAGCTGTATCTCGACAACTGGCAGCACCACCGCGACCATTCCACGTCATAGGACCGCCGGCCCTCCGGAGGGGCTGTCCGAAAAGGCACCGTTTCCCGCAACCTGCAAACGAGGAACCATCGCCGAACACGCCCCCGCTCTCTTTCGCCGTATCACCTCCAAGATGAGACACTGCCGTTGACAAGTCTCCGCAGCCTCCGGGACGGATGAGGCGCCGTCCGTTGGCGACCGGAAGCGCAGCGCCGGAACAATTATGTGCCGGCCCTGCGCAATACAGACAATTCTGTATGATCCACAGGGGGCTCGAATAAGTTAACATCCTGTATTAAATGGAGAACCGGCACTGGCAGAGTAATTGCTAGGGGGAGAGGAACTACCTGAAGAGAGGGGGAAATCATGGTCAGTCCGATCAACGCGGGCGATACCGCCTGGATCCTGGTCTGCTGTTCTCTGGTGCTGCTGATGACGCCGGCCCTGGCGCTGTTCTACGGAGGGATGGTGCGGCGCAAGAATGTCCTTTCCACGCTCACCCTGAGTTACGTCTTCATGGCCCTGATCGGCGTCCAGTGGGTGGTCTACGGGTATTCCCTCGCCTTCGGACCGGACATCCAGGGGCTGATCGGGGGGCTGGACTTCGTCGGGTTCGCCGGGGTGGACGCGCTGCCCTACGGGGCCTACAGCAAGACCATCCCCCACGGGCTCTTCGCCGCATTCCAGATGATGTTCGCGGTCATCACGCCGGCATTGATCACCGGCGCCTTTGTGGAGCGGGTGAAGTTCAAGAGCTTTCTGCTGTTCAGCCTGCTCTGGGCCACCCTGGTGTACGATCCGCTCTGCCACTGGGTATGGGGGCAGGGGGGATGGCTGAAGGAGCTGGGCGTGCTCGACTTCGCCGGCGGGACGGTGGTCCACATTGCCGCCGGGTTTTCGGCCCTCGCCTTCGCGCTGGTGATCGGCCCCCGCAAAGGGTTCGGCAAGTTCCCGATCGAGGCGCACAACATCCCGCTGACGGTCCTGGGGGCGGGACTCCTCTGGGTGGGATGGTTCGGGTTCAATGCCGGCAGTGCGCTGGCCGCCAACGGCGTGGCCGTCAACGCGCTTCTGACCACCAACACCTCCGCGGCGACCGCCGGGCTCGTCTGGATGCTCCTGTCCTGGCTGGACGGCCGGCCCAGCACCCTGGGGATCGCCACGGGGATGGTCGTGGGGCTGGCGGCGGTGACGCCGGCCTCGGGGTACGTGACGCCGCTGGCCGCGATGGTGATCGGGGCGGTCGCGGCGCCGCTGTCCTACTACACGATGCGGTTTCGGGACCGGCGCAAGCTCGACGAGAGTCTCGACGTATGGGCATGCCACGGCGTGTCGAGCACCTGGGGTACGCTCGCCGCGGGGCTGTTCGCCACGACGGCGGTCAACGCCGACGGCGCCAACGGGCTGTTCTTCGGCAATCCCGGGCAGTTGGGCGTCCAGGCGCTCGCGGTGATCGTCACGATCCTCTTCTCCTTCGGCGCGACCTACCTGATGGCCAAGCTGCTCAACGCCAGCATCGGGCTCAGGGTGACGGTCATGGAGGAGGAGG
Source organism: uncultured Syntrophobacterales bacterium (assembly GCA_903928915.1). Taxonomy (GTDB): domain Bacteria; phylum Desulfobacterota; class Syntrophia; order Syntrophales; family UBA5619; genus JAKAFS01. The sequence continues at coordinate 144,513 of CAIYSL010000018.1, forward strand.
TCGGCCTGGACATCAGCTCCCACGGGGAGCGCTCCTATTCATGATCCGCCTCCGCGCGAGGCGATTCCGTCTGAGGGAAACCACCAGACTATCGGGGAGATTCTGTCATGCTCAAGAAGATCGAAGCCATCATCCGCGAGGACAAGGCCAACGACGTCAAGGAGGCCCTGGAGAAGATCGGTATCGTGGGGTTGAACATGTTCGAGATCCGCGGGCACGGCCGCCAGGGGGGCATCCAGCTGTTGGGACGCGCAGGGAGCTACCAGGTGGACATGCTGACCAAGATCCAGATCAACATTGTCCTGAGCGACCGCAACCTGGATGAGACGATCGATACCATCGTCAAAGCCGCGTACACGGGGGAACCCGGGGACGGGCTCCTTTTCGTCACTCCCGTGGATGAGGTGATCCGTGTCCGGACCGGCGAACGGGGCCAGGACGCGGTGATGTATCCCGGCGACATCGATGAGAAACGGGGCCGGAAGAAGGTCGTCTGCTGACGTTCCCGCCGGAGATGCACGGGGAGGCCGCCGTCACCGGCCGGCAGCAACCGCAGTCGCGCCGACCGATCGGAAGCGGTCGGCGATCATCCCGGTAACCGGCGGGATCATTTCTTCGGCAGCGGTCTTTCGGGCGGCGCCACCCAGAGCTGCTCCGGGCCGGTCCAGCGGAGACGCCCCGTGTATCTGTCGCTGATCCGTATCTGCGGGATGAACGCCGGCTCCGGGACGCCGGCCGTATCTCCCTCCTGTGCCCCGTCGCCCTGCCCTTCACCGGTGGTGAATCCCCACCAATAGTACATGTCCCTCATTGCCCACTCCCCCTGCCGTCTTCGGCTGGGTCTGCCGCAGCGGGGCGATTTCGTACCTCGGCGGCGACCGATGCCGTTTAAAACTATTGTCGGCACGTTGCGGGAAAAACTTGAAGCCGCTTCCGGGGAGCGACAGGGGGGCGACGAGTAAGCGGCAGGGCGCTGCGCCGAGGGAACCCGGCGGAACGGGGGCGCGGCCGGAGGCGAGCCGTCATGGGGTGGGTGCGGGATCTCAGGCGCCGATTCTGCCGCGGGTCTGGCGGCCGATGAGTTCGTAGATCGTCATTTCGCCGACGGTGCCGCCCGCGTCGTAGGTGCCCACGTCGTTGAGGGCAAGGATCGAATTCATCGCCGCCTGGCGGGCCTTTTCGCTCAGGAGGATCGCGTTCGGCCGGGATTTCGTCAGCTCCTGCAGGCGGAAGACCACGTTGACCGAATCGCCGATCACGGTGTAATCCATCTTCTTTTCGAACCCGATGTTGCCCACGACCGCCTCGCCGGTGTGGATGCTGATCCCCATCGCCAGCGGCCGGTCGAATTCCCCGGCGAAGTAGTCGTTGACCGCGGGAAGGGCGGCCTGCATCTCCAGGGCCGCGGTGATGGCGTTGTCCGCGTCGGTGGCGCTGGAGACGGGGGCGCCGAAGATGGCCAGGAATCCGTCGCCCAGGTACTTGTCGACGATCCCCTGGTGCTTGAACACGATTTCCCCCATCACCATGAAGAAATGGTTCAGCATCGCCACGGTACGCTGGGGACCGATCTTCTTGGACAGGGCGGAGAAGCCGCGGATGTCGATGTTCAGGAAGGTGAGGATCTTCAGCTCTTCCAGGAGGGGCTTTTCCGCCGCGGCGTTATGGACGATCTTGTCGATGATCTCGCGGGGGACGAACTTCTGGAACATGTTGCGGAGGCCCCGCTCGTGCTCGGCCATCGAGAGGGTCTCCTGGTAGAGCTGGGAATTCTCCAGGGCGATGCTGACCGAGGTGGCGATCGATTGGAGGAGGTGGAGGTCGTCGTCGTTGAAGTCGCCGGCGATCTTGTTGAGGACCTCGATGACGCCCAGGACCTTGCCCCGGGAGATGAGCGGGACGCACAGGGCGGAGCGGGTCTGAAAACCGGTCTGCCGGTCGAAGTCGGGAGCGAACTGCCGTGAATCGCGCGTGGTGCGCACGACGACCGGCTCGCCGCGGGCCGCCGAATAGCCGGACACCCCCTGGCCGAGTTTGATGCGCAGCGATTGCAGGGGGGAAAGGTCGGCGGCGGGATCGCTGTTGAAGGCAATCTTGAAGGCCAGTTCATCCTTCTCGAGCAGGAGGAGCGATCCCGCTTCGACGTTCATGATCGTCCGGAGCATGTCCATGGTGCTCTTGAGCACCTCGGCCCGTTCGAAGGTCGATGCGGCGAGGATGCTTCCGATCTGTTTTATCGACTCCATCTCGCGGTCCCGCTTGGTGACCGAAGCGAAGAGGCTGTTCTTTTCCATCGCCAGCGCCAGGGTGGGGGCGATCTCTTCCACCTTCTCGGTAAGCCCGGCGAGCCCCCCCGGCCGCTGGACTCCCACGAGGAGGATCCCCGAAACCGAGCCCCCCATCTTCAGCGGGACGAGTAGCGCCGATTGCAGCCCCGGCTCGATGAGCAGCGTGCGGTCGAGCGGGTGGTCCATCTCGCCGGGATGGGTGACCAGGAGGCTGCTCCCCTGCCTGACGACCCCCTCCAGGACCGATCCGGCGTACGCACAGGTGTCGTTGTGGCCGAGGCTGAGCGGGAGACCGGAGAGGACGTCGAGCACGACCAGCGAGTGGTCCGGCAGGTCCTTCTGCAGGCCCAGGATCACCGCGACATCGAAGGGGACGTCGCCCCGCAGCTGCTGGAGGATGACGTGGAGCAGTTCCGTGTCCCGCAGGCTCGAACCGAGGGTCTTGCAGATGCCGGTGATCGTCTCCAACTGGCGGCGGTGCCCCCGGTTCTGCTGCGCCAGGGTCAGGTTGTCGTAGGTGAAGGCGGCGTTGCTCAGAAGCGGCGTCAGCACATCGACATCTTCCGGGGTAAAGGGCATGTCCGCCTCTTTGCGCGACAGGGTGAGGACCCCGAAGACGTCGACGCTCCCCTTGAGCGGCATGCAGAGGAACGCCTTGGTCGCGTAGTGGGAGCGGTTTCCCCGTCCGAACCGCTTGTCCCGCTCGATATCATCGATCAGGATGGGGGATTTGTTGATCACGGCAAATTTTGCGATGCTCGTCCCGAAATCGACGCGGTCCCCCTTCTTGACGAGATCGCCGAGACCATAGGTGGCGTTGACGACGAAGGTGTTACGCTCCTGACCCTCGAGGAGCATGACGGAGCCCACGTCGGCGTTGATCAGCTTCAGGGCCCTCTCGAGGGTGATCGCGAAGAGGTCGTCGTTGTCGAAGGTGACGTAGCAGAGGTCGGAAAGCTCCTTCAACGTTGTCAGCTGCAGGGAGTGCCTCTCCCGGGTGGTGATGTTCGTCTTGAGCTCTTCCTTGAGGGCGTTGAACGCCTGGACGATCCCCTGCAGCTCGTCGGAGCCCACGGAGTGGCTGATCCCCGCGAACTCCCGGTTCAGCGAATCGGAGGCCATCGTCGCGATGGCGCGGATGCTGTCGAAGGTTTTCCGGATCAGCATGTAACCCGCGAGCGAGCAGGCCAGCAGCGCGAGGATGTACAGGGGAAGGTATTCGTCGTCCAGGATGTCGTACTGCAGGCCGAAGTAGAGCAGCCCGAGCAGCGGCGCGAAGAAGAACAGGGAAAAGATGATGGAAAGACGGTAGTAGAGCCCCTTGCTGTCCAGGGAGAGCTCCTGCATCGTTTTCCTGAGGTCCATCTACCCCTCCTCCCGGCCCGTTCCGCAGACCGGTGGCGCGATGATAGCAGATCACCCGGCAGAAGGACAGAAAATTCAGAAGCGGGGCGCGGGTCCGCGCGCGCCCCTGCGCGATCGCGCTTCGGGACGCCGCCGGGCGACGGGACACCCGGTAAAATCTCCTTGACATGCCCGGCCGCTTTTCCTACGCTCCTGTCGCACTGATCACGCTGCTCACCACCGGGACGAGGGGAAGAAGATGGAACAACTCACAGCGGAAGAACGGGGAATGCTCCGGAAGATCATGGACAACCGGTACACCGGGGGCGGTTACCGGCGGGCTACCTGGATCGACATGATCTGCCGCACCGCGGCGGACAAGACGGTGCTGGCCGCACTCTGTAATAAGGGCCTGGTCGAAACGGGATTGGGCGGGACCGTGGCGGGCGACCCCTACGATGCATGCTGGCTGACGCCGAAAGGACAAACGGCATACGACGGCCCCTCCGCGCCGAACGATCGGCTGTGATCCGCAGGGGGCCGCAGCGGCCGCGGATGGAACCAAGCTCACGAGGGAGGAACGATGAAGATCACTGACCGGGTTCATGCCATTCGCCACACCTTCCGGCTGTCGTTGGGAGAGGGGAAGTTCGCCGAGCGGTTCGTCTACTCCTACCTGATCGTCGGCAAGACGATCTGCCTGGTCGACACGGGCGTCGCCGCCACGGCGCCCCTGATCCTCGACGCGATCAGGGAGATGGGGCGGTCGCCGCAGGAGGTCTCCCTGATCCTGCTGACCCATGCCCATCCCGACCATATCGGGGGATGCGCCCCGATCAAGAAGCTCGCCCCTGCCCCGATCGCCGTCCACGCGGCGGAAAAGCGCTGGGTGGAGGATGTGGAACTCCAGTACCGGGAACGCCCGGTCCCCAATCTGTTCGAGCTGGTGCCGGTGGGGGCGCCGGTGGACCGCCTGCTGACCGACGGGGAAACCATCTCCTGGGAGGAGGGAGCGACGATCCGGGTCATCGCGACGCCGGGGCATTCCCCCGGTTCCGTGTCATTCCTGTTCGCGGAGGAAGGGGCACTTTTCTCGGGTGATTCCCTCCCTGCCGCGGGCCACATCCCGATCTATGCCGATCCCGTGGCGCTGCGGGCTTCCGTCGAAACGCTGAAGCGGCTTGCGGGTGTCAAGGTCCTCTTTTCGTCCTGGCATGAGCCGATCGTCGGGGAGCGGATCGCGGCGACGATGGAGGAAGCAGGCCGGTACATCGGACAGGTTGACGCCCTCGTCCGGGAGATCGACGCGCAGGAGCCGAACCTCTCCGGAGAAGAGCTCAGCCGGCGGGCCCTGGAGCGGCTGGGGATCGGCATGCACCGGATACTCCCGATGGTGGAGGCGTCATTCAAGAGTCACCTGCGTCGCTGACCGGCGCACCGGGCGATCCCGGGCTCAAGCGTTGGGCCGGCGTGCGGATCGGGGTTCATTAAACCAGAGCGGAGAAGGGATACGGGGATGTCTGCACAGGAGAACGGGACTGCGGCACACGGTCCGGTCGGCGTGATCGGGCTGGGAAACATGGGGGCGGCGATGGCCGCGAACCTGGTCAAAGCGGGGTTTGCGGTGTACGGTACGGATCTCCTCTTCGAGTACCGCGACGCGCTCGCCCGGGCAGGCGGGACTGCCGTCGAAGACGCGGCCGCCGTGGGGAGGCGCTGCCGCGCCATCATCCTGTCGCTCCCCTCCGAGGCGGCGCTTCTGGCGGTCGCCGCCGATCTCGCCGCAAGCGCGGCGCCGGGGACCATCGTGATCGAGACGGGGACGCTCCCGGTGGCGGGCAAGCTGAAGGCGCGCGACGTCCTCGCGGAGAAGGGGATCACGCTCCTCGACTGCCCCCTGTCGGGGACCGGTTCGCAGGCGAAGGAGCGGGACCTGGCGGTGTACGCGAGCGGCGATCCGCAGGCGATCCGGGAGGTCGGTCCGGTCATCGCGGGCTTCTCCCGGGTCTGCTACGACCTGGGGGAGTTCGGCAACGGGATGAAGATGAAATTCGTCGCCAACCTCCTGGTTGCGGTCCACAACGTGGCCGCGGCCGAGGGGGTCCTGCTCGGGGTGCGCTCCGGACTGGACCCCGCGACGGTGGTCAAGGTGATCGGCGACAGCGCGGGCAGCTCGCGTATGTTCCAGGTCCGCGCCCCGTCGATGGTGAACCGGACCTGGGATCAGCCGATGATCAAGAACACGGTCTGGCAGAAGGACCTGCGGCTGATCGGCGAGGCGCTCTTGGCCAGCGGCAGCCCGGCGCCGCTCTTCGCCGCCACGATCCCGCTGTACACCGCTGCCCTGGCCACGGGCCATGCAGACCACGACACCGCCGCGGTGTACGAGGTGCTGGAGCGGATGGCGGGGATGTTCCCCCCGGCGGAGGGGTAAACGGGTCCGATCAGTCCACCGTTCGCACGACAAGCCAGGCGACGAGCGCCGCACTCAGAATCCAGAGGGCGACGATGATCGCGGCGGCGACCTTCGCCAGCCGCGTGGATTTTCCGACGATCCCCTCCGATTGAGCACGGCACTCCGCGAGAACGTCCGCGGGGATCATGCGGATGACGAGCATGATCCCCAGCGGCACGACCACCAGCTCATCCAGGTACCCAATCAGGGGGATGAAATCGGGGATCGGGTCGATCGGAGAGAGTACGTACCCCACGATCAGCATGGCCAGCCCCTTCGCATACCAGGGGACGCGGGGGTGGCGGCAGGCCAGGTAGAGCGCGAGGGTCTCCCGCTTCAAGCCCCGCACGCGCTCTTTCCAGCCACCGAACGCCGCCATGCCCGTTTCTCCCGCCCCGCTGTTCCGCCTCCGCTCAGCGGGCGGCCGCTCGATCCGCCAGGGCTTTCTTCAGGAGCGCGATCCCCTTCTGCGTCTCGTCGATCGATTTGGTCAGCGACTCCCGGGCCAGTTCGGGGTTGTGGAACCCGTCGGAGTTCTCGGCGGTCCAGAACTCCCAGAGGATGTGACCCTTCAGGTGCTGCTCCTGCGCCTCCCGGATGGTTGCCGGGCTGACACCCGCCTTCTGCGCCGCGCCGATGGCGTCGATCAGCTCGGCGAGCCAGAACTCCGCCTTCCGCATCCTGCCGCGGGTGTACGCCTTGACCGAATCGATCGAATACCGCGCCTGCTCCTCGGTCCACTTCTTGTGGCAGGCGAGGCAGGTCTCCTTCAGCATCACCCGGGGGGTGACGGCAAAGTGCGAGGTGAACCGTTTTCCGCTGCTGCTTTTCACCTTCGGAAGGTGGCACCCGTCGCAGCCGACCCCCGCCTTGGCATGTTTCGATTCGTAGTAGGTCTCCGCCTCGGGATGCTGTGCCTTCCACAGAAGGCCGCCGGTGAGGCCGTGTTTGAAGTCGAGGAAGCTGACCTTGTTCACGTAGTGGTCGTACAGCTGCAGCACGTCCTTGAACGGGAAGTGGTTGGTCCGGCGGTCGTCCATCGTGACCGACACCCTGGACAGGTCGGCGCTCCTGGGGTCGTAGCCCGGGTTGCAGTTGTACTCCACGTGGCACTGGCCGCACTGGAGCTTCGTGTCGTATTTCTCGAGGATGGCGATCTTCCGGACAAATCCCCGCTGTCCCATCTCGATCACCTTGAAGTTCGTCCGCTTCGGGTCCTTGTGCCAGAGGGTGTCGCCGTCCGGCCGGGTGAGCGCGTCGATCAGCCCGTCGCGGACGATGCGCGGCTTTGCGGAGTGGGGGTCGTGACAGTAAAAGCAGTTGAGGCCGTACTGGGTGGAGCGGGCGAGCTCGACCACGTTCGACTTCCGGGACCAGTCGGCCCCGGGGACCGGGTCCCCCATGTAGGCCCAGCCGAGGATGTGGTCCTGGGTCTTGCACTGGAGGCAGACGGGGTTGGCGGCGGCGGCGCTCTGGCGGACGAAGGGCTTGTGCTCCTTCGTCGCGGGATAGCGGTCCTCCAGGACGTCCCAGGCCTTTCCCCGCTCCAGGATGTAGTTCCAGCCCCGCTTGCCCTGGAACCTCCCGCCGTAGGCCCGATCGACCACGAGATGGTCGATCAGCATCCAGTTATGGCTCCGGGTCAGCCCGTGCTCCTTGGTGAACCCGTGCCCCATCATCAGCTTGTCCCAGAAGGGGTTCGGCGCCCGGCTGGTCAGCTGGGACTTCTCGTCGCGGGCGGGCCGGTGGTAGGCCTCCTTCATGAAGCTCGCGTACTGCTCCTTGTGGCACTTGCCGCAGGCCTCCCAGGAGACGTCGGTCGCGGGCCTGGTCTCCGGTCCCGGTCCGGCCATGTGCTTCGCCAGACCGCTGTGGCAGTTGGCGCAGCCCACCGTGGCGTGCCTGCCCTTTTCGTGCAATCCCTGGACCACGTCGTGGCACTGGTAGCACTCTGCGGCCGCGACCTGCTTTTCCTGTTTCTGTTTCGGTGTGACCTGCTTTTCGTAGCGCCCCTGCGCACCCCACGCCAGCGTACCGCAGGCAAAACAGACGAGGACACCCACGACCAAGGCATTTCGCTTCCCCATACCTCATCCCTCCTCCTGGTTAAGGTTCGATCGGCAGCGGTTCTTTTCGGCGGCAGGAGTTGCCCGCAGGTCCGATTTTAATAGCGTAATGGCTGGCCGTGCGTGAGTCAAGGGCATTTGCACGTCTGCAAGTTTCGGTTGACACCCTTTTGGCGTTCTGCGTATACTTTTTTCGCTCACTACATCACTATCGCAACCCAATCACCGGAGGAGGACCCATGGGCGCATTTTTCAAATGGACGGATCTCGAAGCGGACCTCATCACCCCGAAGTATTCCACAGCCTTTGGCCCCAATCTGAAGGTCGAAACCATGGAGGTGGGGTTGTTCACCTATCCTGCCAACACCCAGGCCAAGGAGCACGCCCATCCCAACGAGCAGGTCATGGTGGTCCTCAAGGGCCGGGGAAAATGGAAGATCGGCGACGAGGAAAAGATCCTCGGGCCGGGTGAGCTCGTGTACATGAAGCCCGGTGTGCCCCACAGTCTCCAGGCGTTGGACGAAGAGCTGCAGATCATCAACTGCAAGTCCGTCGTGCCCGGCTGGAGCGTCAAGTTCGCCTGCTGGGAAAAGGATCTGCAGAAGTAACCGCGCGCGCCAGCACGATCATCTCGGGGAGGTTTGTATGCGGCGGATCCGGAGGGCCCTGTTCTGTCTGCTGGGCGCCCTTGTGCTTTCGGCCTGCTCTGGCGACGGCGGCGCCCTGTCGAACCGAACCGTCTACACCCTGGACGCCAACGCCTCCGGGATGATCGAAACCATCAACAACATCCTGAACATGACGGTGGTGTCGCGGGACGCGAACGACCTGAAGGCCGAGTACCGGGCCGGGTTCGTCCAGGGGAAGCTCCAGGGAAAGACCATCCTGTCGGCCCGGGACAACAACTGGGACATCGCCTACCTGACGGATCCATCCCACTCCTTTCCCCGGCAGCCCGGCCCGACCCTCGCGGAACTGCGGAAGATGGCGGCGATCCTGAACGGCAACTACAACGGGTTCATCGCCCATCTGCGGAATCCCGCGAACGACGCCGAGGTGGCGCACCGGCTGAAGCGGCTCCTCTTCCGGATGCTGGGGATCTACCACGGGGCGATCCTCGGCCAGCCGGCGGCCCTCGATTTTTCCGGGGCCTGGCTGCCCGACGGGAGTTTCTTCCGGCCGGAGGAGCTGGATGTGGGCTACGAGACCGCCGGCCTTACCTTCATGGATGTCTATCTCCTGAACGCCTTCAGCGACGTGATGGACGTGATCTCCTTCTCGGAAGAGCTGGCGCCCGGCGGGATCACGACGGTGGATTATCCGGACAAGTGCTCCGCCTTCCTGAAGCGGACCGGAGGCGAGGTGATCCTGACCCACAACACCTGGGACGGGTTCCTCTCCCAGACCATGACCCAGACCCTGGCGGTCAACGGCGATTTGGTGACCTTGAACGCGGTAAGCTCTGGGATCATCGGCTCCAACACCGACTTCGGGTACAACAACAAGGGGGTGATGTTCAACGAGACGACCCACCGGGCATCCAAGGGGAGGGCCAGGCAGGGCGGGCTGTGGATGTTCTGGCGGGCGGCCCTGGCGGAGCAGTTCTCGGCGTCGATCGACGACTTCTTCCGCTACATCTCGCTGGACAACACCGGCACCTACCTGAACGGCTACATGCTGGTCGACGCGAACACGGGCGAGACCGGCCTGGTGGAGATGTCCTACCGCTGCTTTGTCTATTACCGCTCGACCGGGGGCGCCTACACGGTGACCAGCCAGGCCTTCGACAACGGCATCTGCACCACCGACTACGACGCCGAGATGGTCACCCCCGGATACCTGATGGGGATCAACTATCCGGCCTCGCTGCAGGTGCGCGAGGATCTGCAATCCACGGACAACCGCCCGGCCCGGCGGCGGCAGTTCAAGGAGCTCTTGCCCGGCGTGACGGACCTGGAAACGGCCAAGAGCGTGATCACCTACACCGATCCCCTCAACCCCCTGTCGATCTTCGGCCGCTGGGATTTGGGCTACGGCGAGACCGACTACCCCAAACAGATCCCCGACGGCTCGATCGATTCCAAGGTTGCCTCCACCGCCATGGTGCGCGCCTTCAAGGGGTTGTCCGGAATCCTCGACACCGCGGTCCCGACCACCGGGTTCTGGATGCTGTACGGCACCCCCCGGGTGAACGGCGCCCCCTTTGTCTGGAGCCAGTCGTCGTGGAAGTGGCAGAAGCTGCGGGATGTCCCCGACCGGGTGGAGGGGGAATTCACCCTGATGCCGTTGTACCTGCGGTAGCGACGGGTGGTGGCGCACCGAACAGATCTTGAACGAAAGCAATAAGAATCCTCCTGATGAGCCGTTGAATATGTTCCGTCCCGTCTGACCGCTACGCCGTTGCCACGGAACGAAAACCTGATCGCTGGTTTCTAGGTTTGCCCATCGGCATTGATCAGGCTGTGTTGCTTTGCCAGCGTGACAGCGGAGACGTTGCCTCAATTTGCCTTCCAAAGAACTTCTTCGTTGAGTACGGCGATAAGATGAGTAAATCGAGCGGCCAGATGGAATTCAATGTGATGCGCAGGGGAAGCGGATACTCACTACTAATCCCTGGAACTGATGGAGTAAGCGTCTCCAGATTTGTAGACGACTACTCACAGCTGAAATAGTGAATGTATAACCCGTCACTGACCGATCGCAGCCCGCTGGGCTACGCCGGCTAGGCTTTCCGTTATATGAAACGATAAGGATAGCCGAGCAGGATGGCAAATTGAGAGGTTCACAATGGAAATCAGGTAATCTCTCTGATCGATGGTGCTGACAGGGAAATCTGTGTCAAAAAGGAAGGTGTGCATTTCGATCTCGCTCACAGAAACAGAATCGAGTGGGAAGTTGACAAACTCGAAGAGTTCAAGACCAAATTGAAGAACCGCATTAGGGCCGTCATATTCTGAGGGCAAGATTTTGAAAGTTGTTCCCAAGTGGCTGAGAGTAGAAGTTACAGGTCAGCCGCCAGGTGAAAATGCGTTGCGGGAAAAAGCTTGAAATGTACATACAATTGTGCATATAATGAGACACCATGTTTGAATGGGATGAAGCGAAGGCCAAAGCGAATAAGTCCAAGCACGGGGTCTCGTTCGCCGATACGTTCGCGGTTTTCGAGGATTCAGACGCGGTGACGATCGAGGATTTCCGAGGTGGCGAGCAACGCTATGTCACCATCGGCATGGACGCATTGGGCCGCATACTGGTCGTGGTCTATACCTGGCGTAAGGGTAACATTCGCATCATTTCCGCACGAAAGGCAGCGCGTTCCGAGGTGAGACAATATGAAGGCGAAATATGACTTCAGCAAGGGGAAACGGGGCGCCGTGCTCCCCGCCCCCGGCAAGAAGGTGAGGATCACCATCCGGCTCGATCGGGATATTCTCGATTGGTTCCGTGCACAAGTGGAGGAGCAGGGCGGGGGAAGCTACCAGACCATGCTCAACGATGCGCTCCGCGCGTACGTGGAACGGCAGGAGCAACCCATCGAGGAGATCGTGCGGCGTGTCGTCCGGGAGGAGTTGCACGCTTCCCAATAATCGATGGAAGCCGGAAGATTGGTCCGGAGATTGAGCATCCCTGCCAAGAACACTTCGCAGCCGGAGAGCATCTCTCGGTCGTTCCTGCAGGGAATCTGCCGTGCTCAAAAAAGCAGAGGAGCAGACCTGCGGTCTGCTCCTCTTGGTTTGTGGCATTGATTGTCGTTATTCGTCCGCGTCTACCCCTTCGGGGACCAGGCCGGCATACTCCTCGACGGAGGGGGCCGGCGGCGTCTTCGTCGCCGTGGCCGCTCCGGCGTGCTGACCGGCCAGGACGGCGAGTTTCACCACCTGCACCTTGCGGTACACCTCGGCATAGCTCCGCTTGACCCCGTCCACGGTCAGCAGGTCGTCGACGGAGATGCCGAACAGCCGCTCGTTTTCCTCGAGGTACGGCAGGATCAGCTCCCAGTCCTTTTCTCCCAGGGTCGCAAATTCGCCGCCGTTGAGCTGCTCCGCGCTCACCTGCCGGTGCGGGTCGCGCAGGAAGATGGCGCCGCCCGAGGCGAGGGAGAACAGGTTGGAGCCGGGGTAAGGGGTATCCAGGCTCACTACCCGGCCGTCGCGGTCGAAGGCAATCCCGTTGACGATGACGAAACCGCCGCCGTTGTAGGGGTCGCCGGCCATGAACGACTCGGCGAGGTAATCCAGGCAGGTGCCGTTCAGGACGATGCGCGGCCGGCCCACAGCGTTGATCAGGGGCCTGCCGGCGGCGTTCCCCATGATGTAGGCCTCCCCGCCCTTGGCGCCGTACATGAAGGTCTGACCCACGTCGCCGTAAAAGACCAGCTTGCCGCGCTTCATGATCTGGCCCAGCTGGTCCTGGGCGTTGCCGTGGACGTGGATCTCCATGCCGTCGACCCCCGACGCCAGGTAATCGCCGGAACTGTCGTAGACGTCGATCCGCACGCCGTCTGACTCCCGGGAAAGGCCGCAGCCGGTGAACCGCTGGCCCTTGCAGCCGTACACGATGAACCGTTTCCAGCCCAGATCGTAGGCCGCCACGATCAGGCGGGAGTCGCAGTCGTCGCCTTCCGGCTCGAACTTGCCGGCATCGACCACCAGGATCTTCTCGTTGCCCCGCGGCGCCCGCAGCGACTTCCGGGACGCCCAATCGATGCGGCCGTACAGCCCGCCGGCGTTGTCCTTGAGCCGGGGGGTCGATTGGAAGATTTTCGTCAGGTGCTCCCTGATGATGTTGAGCGTCCAGGCGCGTTTCTTCGCGCCCGTGGGCAGGCGCGCGTCGTTCAGGTAGGTGAGCACCTCCACGGCTTTGGCTTTTTCCTCATCGCTGGCCGCAGCGCGGGCGACCAACTCCGCGCAGAAGGCCTTCAGGGTCGCGTAGGACCAGTCGCGCAGATTCAGGCGGCCGTAGTCCTTCAGCGCAGCGGTTTCTCGCGTCCAGACGGCGGCATCCACCGGTTGCGGCTTGTTGCGCGCGGCCGAAAACGGCGGTAATGCCGTGTCGTCGATCCGGACGGGCTGGCCGAATTTGTTCGCACAGGTCAGTTCCTGTGTGCCGTCGGCGGTCTTCTTCACCGTAAAGATGAACGCGCCGCCGTCGGTGCTGCTCCCGCCCCGGGCATTCCAATACTTGTCGGCGATCGGGCAGAACCGCTTGTCTTCGGCGGCCATGCTCTTCAGGGTGGCGTCGATGGCCTGCTTCTCCGAGCAGATCAGGCCGATCTGCACCCCGTTGTCCTCCATCGCGAAGACCTGCGGCCGCAGCATGGCCGTATCGGTGATGCCGATCAGCTGGAACTGGTCGTTGTACACATCGTTGCGCGCGATGATGAAGAACCAGGGTCCGTCCGGCGAGGTGTGCACGTGGTTCTGCTGGATCGCCCGGTAGATCCTCTGCTTCTCGGCGGGGAGGCTGTCGAAATCGTGCTCCGTCGTGGGGGCCATGGCCTCGATGATGTACTCCAGCGGATACCCGAAATTCCGGTTCCAGAGGTCGAACAGCTGGATGGAAACCTCGGTGTCCGTGAGAAACTGCTGATTGACGTTGTACTGCCGTAGGTACTCGGTGATCGAATGGTAGTTCGCGAAGTCGCCGTTGTGCACCAGCGCCTCATCCATCCCGATGAAGGGGTGGGCGCCGCCGGGATGCCAGACGCGCCCCTTGGTGGGGTACCGCTGGTGGGCGATCCAGCCGTGGGCCTTGAAATTGTCCAGCAGATAGTATTTGGCGACCAGCTCCGCGTACCCCACGATCTTCAGGATCATCAGATTCCGGGCATGGGAGAGGACAAAGGCCTGCTTCTCGCCCAGCGAGGCATAGAACTTGTCGTTCAGACGGTAGGAATTCTGGTAGACGAACTCATCCTCGGCACGGCGCGGGTCCATGTCCTTGAGGTTGTGGTCGCTGATGAACCTGTCCAGGACGCCCTGCTTCACCCGCACGAAATACCGCATCACGTCTGGGGGGCGGATGTCCAACCCCTTGATGTCCCGGTAATCGCCGGCGGTCGGGATGAGACCGGAGGAATGAATTTCGAAGTGGGGGGAAACGAATTCCCGTTCCACCGCGGAGGCCGCCTGCGGGTCGAGCAGGGCCACCTGGAGCAGGTAGTGCGTGTCGAGGACCTGCTGCGTTACCCCCAGGCTTTCCGGGTCGAGGCCGACTGCGGCGATGCCGCCCCCCTTGCCGTTGCCGCGGTTGTGCATCTGGACCGAGGGTTCGAAGATGTGCTTGCCGCTCATCGGGATGTTCGCGATGAACCCGGTCACCCCGCAGCCGCCCTCTTCGGCCGGCTTTCCGTTTTCGAACGTACCGGACGGCAGCTTGCCCCGGGACGCGATGATTTCATCCACCAGTTCGTTCAAATTACGCATCTGATTCAACCTTCACAGGACCAATTTCTTTTTCGGGGTCGGCTGGTATGCCTGCCGTTCCTCTTCATCCAGGTAATCCATGTTCACCAGGAGGTCGGAACGGCCGACCAGCTCCTTGATGCTGCGCATGCCGTATTGACGCAAAAGCTCGCACCATTGCCTGCGCCAGGCGGAATACATGTTTACCAGCCGCTGCTCGGTGTATTCCTCGGAAATCTGCTTGCCGAGCTCGGCGTCGGTCGTGGCGATGCTCCGCGCGCAGCCGCGGCCGCTCTCGCAGTTGGAGCAGCGCACGCACTCCAGGGCGATCAGGTCGGCGGTGCCGATGACGGCCCCGTCGGCCCCCAGGGCGATCGCCTTGGCCACGTCCATGGCATTGCGGATGCCGCCGCTGGCCATGAAGCACATCTCGTCCCGCACCCCCTCCGCCACCAGGAAGCGATGGACCTTGGGGATGGCGTACTCGATCGGCATGGCGATGTTCTTCTTGGCAATGTCGGGGGCGGCGCCGGTTCCGCCGTAACTCCCGTCGAAATGGATGACGTTTGCCCCGGCGTAATAGCTGCCCACCGCCACCATATCCGCGTCCGACGGGGTCGAGACCTTCACCGAGACCAGGGCCCGGGGGTTGACCTCCTTGACCCAGTCCAGGTGCTTCTTGTGGTCCTCCACCGAATAGACGCTGTGGAACGGGAAGGGGGAAAACAGCGAGCTGCCCACCACGGTCTCGCGGATCTTCGCCACTTCGGGGGTGACTTTATCGCCCAGCAGATGGCCGCCGAGGCCGGGCTTCGCCCCCTGCGCGTACTTGAATTCGATCATCGGGGTATGCAGGAGCGTCTCTTCGCGGACGCCGAAGAGGCCCGTGGCCACCTGGGTGATGATGTTGTCGCGATAGGGGACGAAGGCATCGGGATACCCCCCCTCCCCGGTGCAGGTGAAGGAGTTGAGCCGCTTGGCCGCCCGCGCCCTCCCCACCAGGACCGACAGGGACGTGGAGCCGAAGGACATCCCGCCGCCGTAACAGGGGTGCGAGATCATCCGCACCGGCCGGCCGTCGTTGCGCTTGTTCAGGCAGATGCTGGTGTCGATTTCCTCATCGGGAATATCCAGATACTCCTTGGGGTCGGGAATCCGGAAGCGGATCTTGTCGAATCCTCCGTTGGAATACCCGAGCCGGTACTCCAGCTCGCCGCTGGGCAGGGTCCCCGTTTCGGCCATATGCCAGTGCGCCAGAATCATCTCGGAAGACCACCGATAGTCGCCGATCGTGTCCAGGATCGGGTTCAGCTTCACCGACAGGGCGTGCTGGGGACAGCGCTTCACGCAATAAAAATCGTTCGCCTGGCACTTCGTCCCGATGCATTTATGCTCCAGCGGACGCATCGGCTGGGTATACTTGCCGGATCTGACGTGCACCCCGTAGGGGCACAGTTTTGCGCAGAGCCCGCAGGATACGCATTTCGCGTTCCGTTTCACGAGGAATTTCCCGATCGGATTGCGATACCGCGAAGGGGTTTGCACGACCTCGGGTAATTGCTGTTTCCCCTTGCAGCGAACCTTCGATTTCACCTTTTTCATGTCTACCCAATCCCGGTTACTTTTCTTTTTCCGAACACGGGACCGAAACTGTCCCGTTCCAGGTCGTCGAACCACATCGAGCGGCCGAGCTCGCCCCGCATCCGCCTGGCCTCACGGATGCCGCAGGCGCCCATGACTTCGAGCAGCTGGTTGTGCCAGGCGGCCAGGAGATTCACGATGCGATTCTTCCCCCAGTCGAGTTCCACCGCTTCCAGCTTGACCGGACAGCGCTTCCCTTGGGTGCACCGTTTGCACAGCCGGCATTCCAGGGCAATCAGGAGCGGAAGGTCGATTCCCACGGCGTCCGCCCCGCAGATCAGCGACTTTGCCACGTGTTCGGCCAGGGCGATGCCGCCGGAGAACACCAGGTTGATCCGATGGCGGATCCTGTTGCCGACGAGCGCCAGGTGTACGTCGCGAATCATATCCTTCAGGTGCCGGGGATTGTCCGTTCCGACCTCCCGGCCGTAATCGCTGCCGGTGAGATGCAGCGTGTCCACGCAGGTACGCGCCAGTTCGCCGGCCCTTCCCGCGGCTGCCGAATCCAGGGGCAGGCCGACCGCGATGAACAGGTCGGGGTTGATGGCCTTCAGTCCCGACAGGGCCTCGTCGAGCCCGGGGCCGTAGGCGATCTCGACCATCCGGCTGCCCTTTATCAGATCGGCATAGCGGGCGTAGGTGTCCTTCGTCACGCAGGGGACGAGGTGCGCCGCATAGGGCGAAAAGAACGGCGTGTACTCTTCCGCCTTGATGAACAGCAGCGTCCCGACCGAACTGGCGGCCGCCGCCATCGCGAGCAGCACCGTCTTGCTCAATACCCCGAAGGCCGGCTGCTGCAGGACAACGGGCAGCGGAATTTCCAGGACCGGCGCCTCTTCCGAGGCCAGCGTCCCGTCGGGATTGAACCGGAGGCGCATCGGCCGCTTGGAGAGCTCCACCATCGTGTTGATGTACTCCCGGCCGTGAATGCCGTCACGGGTGGGGCGGACGATTTCCGACATGTCCGTCCAGATCGAATCGAACCCTTCGGCGGCAAAGGGGCCGCGGTAACCGGCGCCCGACACGGGGATCGAGCCGGTATGCGCCTGCGCCCAGGTGGAGTTGATGATCCCGGCCTTCCAGTAATCGTCTCCCAGCGTGCGGTACTCAGGATTGATGGCGAGCGAAAAGATCCCTTTGGTGCACTCCTCGACGCAGCGGTAGCAGCTCTTGCAGGTGTAGAGATACTCCGGCTCGGACATCGTGCTCCAGTGGGTGAAGTTGTCCCGGAAGATATGAAAGACACAGCGCTTCTTGACGCATTGCCGGCAGCTTCCGGCGCAGTCTTCCCGGAATTCGACGGTGGCGTACTTGCCGATCGGCGGAAACCGCGGATCGGTCTTGTGGGCATGAATACTGTATTTCTTGGGCATCCTGGCCTCCCGCTCTGCCGCCTTAGGGACGAGGGAACAGTCCGGCGGCTTTGACGATCTCCGCAACCTTCTCTTCCCATTCGATCGCCATGATATGGATGCCGGAGAGGCCCGGGATCTCGCGCAACTCCTGAATGGTCTCGAGACAAATCTTGATGCCTTCCGCTGCCGCGTGTTCTTTGGCGACCCCCTCCATGCGCGTGATCATCTGCTCGGGGATCGTGATGCCGGCAACCTTGGCGGCCATGTATTTCGCCATCCGGGCGGATTTCAGGGGCGTAACCCCGGCCAGGATGTACACCTTTTCCGTCAGCCCCCGGTCGCGGGCCTGTTTCATCCATTCCTTGAAGCGCGCCATGTCGTACACGCACTGGGTCTGGATGAAGTCCACGCCGGCGGCGACCTTTTTCGCCAGGCGGATCACCCGGTACTCGAAGGGGTCGGCGAAGGGGTTCTCCGCCGCGCCGATGAACATCCGCGGAGCCACATTCAATTCATACCCGCTCATGTCCCTGCCCTCATCGCGCATGGTCTTGACGGTATGAATCAGGTGCACCGAATCGATGTCATGGACATTCATCGCCCCGGGCTCGCTGCCGAAGGTCTGATGATCGCCCGAGAGGCACAGCATGTTGCGAATGCCGAGAGAATAGGCGCCCATGATGTCCGACTGCAGTGCGATACGGTTCCGATCGCGGGTCACCATCTGCATGACCGGTTCCATTCCCAACTGCACGAGATGGGCACAGGCGGAAATACTGGACATTCTGACGATGGCCGTCTGGTTGTCCGTGACATTCACCGCATCCACGCACCCTTTTAACAGCGCAGCTTTTTTAAGGATTACCTCTGCATTGGCCCCGCGCGGGGGACCGACCTCCGCAGTGACGGCAAACTTCCCTTCCCCCAATGTCTGTTCTAATTTCCCGCGGCTCATATCTCATGATCCTCTCTGTGGACTTTTCTCGGTCCGCCGGCCTGACTGGTGCGCCAGTCTTTCGGGGGCACATACTCAGCAAGCTTGTCCAGTTGGCCGGTTGCCGCGGCATGATCGACAATCAACTGCCAGGCACAATCCGTGTCGGGATTTACTTCACATTTCCCTTTGCTCGACCCGCCGCAGGGGCCATGGAAGAGTCTCTTCGCGCAGCGGCCGATGGGACAGATCCCGCCGAACAAATCTACGATACAGTTTCCGCACCCCAGACATTTCTCGGTGAACAGGCCCGCTTTTTCCAGGATGCCGATGAACGTGGTGTTCACCCCGGGCAGCAGCGTCACCTGGGGAAAACGGCTGGCTACCATCTGCACCCCGGCGCCGCAGGCGAGGGAAACCACGGCCTTGACTTCGGCGATATTGGTCGCGGCTTCCTTGATGAACTCGTCTTCGCACTGCCGTTCAACCGTCTGTTCCTCAATCTGGATCGTTCTGCCTTCCAGCTTAAACGAGAGGCGCAAGGCCGATGCCAGCGTGGCCACTTCGTCCTCACCCCCGGCAAAACAGGTCTTTACACAGGTCCCGCAGCCAAGGATCAGAATCCGGGAATACCCGCTGACCTTGGCTTTTATTTCCTCTAACGGTTTTTGTTCACCGACAATCATGGTCCCACTCCCCTCCGCCTATCAGGCCGCCGCACTCAGGCCCCACTCACCCAACTCTGCCACGGTCTGCTCGATGATCCGTCGGGCAGCCGCTTCATCACCCTGGACGATGTTGAACATGTTCAGCCGATGGCCGCCGATCCCGATCTCGTCCAGAATCTTCTTTACCCGGGTAACCCGCTTCTCCGTCCTGATGTTTCCCTGCACGTACCGGCAGGAATTGACCGGGCACACCAGCACAACGACCGCATCGGCCCCGGCTTCGAACGCCCTCAGCAAAAAGACCTCCCGCGAGATGCTGGAGCAGGGCATCTTTATCCCCTGGATTTCGTAATCGCCCCCCTCCAGCGAAGCGGTGTCTTCCAGGGCGGTGAAACAGTGGAACACGGTGATCCGAGGTTTGCGGGTATGAGCCGCCCCTCCCTTGTTTGACATTCGATGCACCTTTTCCATTACCATGTCGCCCTCCATCGGTTCATATTTGTTCCAACTACTCTGCGGTTTTCGCTTTGCCCCGCGTGATCGTCGCGCAGCAGTTAAGGGAGATCGGGAAATGATCAGGTTCAAAATTGTTCCAAAGGCAAAGCTGTCAGCACTTTACCATAAAAGAGTCCTTGTAGTCAACCAATCATACGGGAATCGGTAAGTGCAGAGGCAGAAAAGTAACAATAATGAATCATCTTCCAGATGCCAACGTTTCTGAATGATACAAAAAAGGTCGTCTGGTGATCGGGAAATAGCTCAGGGGGAGAGCGTTAGGGGTGAAAGAGGAAGGGTACGCCGATGCCGGTCCCGGGACGCTGCGGGACGGCCCGCCCAGCGGCTGCCGCATGACACGGGCCGCAGGAGACGACGGGGGAATGCTGCCGGGGGCGGAGAGGGGACGGGGATCAATTGTGCTCGCGGGTCTTCCGGAATTCGATCGCAGGCCACTCCTCCATCACGAACCCGAGGCGCCATTCGCTGGCGGCGAGGTAGGTGAGATGGCCGCCGGCGTCCCGGGCGAGGTTCCCCTGGCATCGTTTCTCGAACTCGGCGAGCCGCTGCTTATCGTCGCAGGCGATCCAGCGCGCCGCGGCGTAATCGATCTGCTCGGTGGAGGCATCGACGCCGTACTCGGTCTTCAGCCGGGCCATGGTCACGTCGAACTGGAGCACTCCGACCGCGCCGAGGATGTAGTCGTTGCCCACCAGCGGCCGGAACACCTGGACGGCCCCCTCCTCGGAGAGCTGTTCGAGACCCTTCTGGAGCTGCTTGATTTTGAGTGAGTTCTTGACCCGGACCCGCCGGAAGTGTTCCGGTGCGAAGTTGGGGATCCCGGTGAACTGGAGGGGCTCCCCTTCGGTGAAGGTGTCGCCGATCCGGATCGTCCCATGGTTGTGGATCCCGATGATGTCGCCGGGGAAGGCCTCCTCCACGTTGGTCCGGTCCTGGGCCATGAAGATGGTGGCGTTGGAAAGGACGATCTCCCGGCCGATCCGGTGGTGGAACACCTTCATCCCCCGGGTGAACTTCCCCGAGCAGATCCGGAAGAAGGCGATCCGGTCGCGGTGGGCGAGGTCCATGTTCGCCTGGATCTTGAACACGAACCCGGAGAACCCCTCCTCCAGCGGCGAGACGACCCGGGTGAGCGTCGGCCGCGGGCCCGGCGGCGGGGCCATCTCCACGAAGGCTTCGAGAAGCTCCCGGATGCCGAAGTTGTTGATCGCGCTCCCGAAGAAGACCGGGGTCTGGTTTCCCTTCAGGTACTCGGCGTGGGAAAAGGGGCTCGCCGCCCCTTCGATCAGTGCGATCTCCTCCCTGAGCTGCGCCGCCTGGCTTCCCAGGAGCTCCTCCAGGAGTGGGTCGCCGAGGTCGGTGATCAGGATCCCCTTCTCCTTGCGGCTGTCCTTCCCGGGGGTGAACAGGTGGAGCGACTTCGCGTAGAGGTTGTACACCCCCTTGAAGTCTTTCCCCATTCCGATCGGCCAGGAGAGCGGGGCGCACTCGATCTGGAGCTTCTCCTCGATGTTGGAGAGGATCTCCATCGGCGCGATCCCGTCCCGGTCGAGCTTGTTGATGAAGGTCATGATCGGGGTGTTCCGCATCCGGCAGACCTCCATCAGCTTCTCGGTCTGGGGCTCGACCCCCTTGCCGCTGTCGATCACCATCAGCGCGCTGTCCACCGCGGTGAGGACCCGG
The DNA here is from genome assembly GCA_903928915.1 of uncultured Syntrophobacterales bacterium. Classification (GTDB taxonomy): domain Bacteria; phylum Desulfobacterota; class Syntrophia; order Syntrophales; family UBA5619; genus JAKAFS01. The sequence goes on from CAIYSL010000018.1 coordinate 165,867, forward strand.
TAGGTGTCTTCGGAAAAATCCTGGTGGCCGGGGGTGTCCAGGAGGTTGATCTCGTGGGTCCCGTAGTGGAATTTCATCACCGACGTGGTGACGGAGATCCCCCGCTCCTTCTCGATCGCCATCCAGTCGCTGGTGGCGTGGCGTCCGGCCTTGCGGGCCTTGACCGCGCCGGCGAGCTGGATCGCCCCCCCGAACAGGAGGAGCTTCTCCGTGAGGGTCGTCTTGCCGGCGTCGGGGTGGCTGATAATGCCGAAGGTCCGGCGCTGCCCGATCTCCTGTTGCTGCCGGCGGTCAACTTTATGCGCCTGCGACGGTGTCGTCTCCTCTGCCGCCGCGGGGGTCAGCGTTTGCATATCCATAGTCGTCCCTGATAAAAAAATCCCCAACAGCCATGGGCTCTGGGGACAGAATCCTGCCAAACTGCGGCTCCTTTACCCTATTGCGGGGTATTTGTCAAGGAAAATAGTCGGTTCCGAGAAATTGCTTGACAGGGCCGCGCCGCCTGGCAATACTCACGGCGAACCGGACGTTTTCACGGTACCATCATTCCGTGCAATCGAATCGAACAGTTACGGGAGGACAACCATGACAGGGGGCGACGGGAAAACGGCGCTGGTCGTGAGCGCACACTCCGCCGATTTTGTCTGGCGAGCGGGAGGGGCGATCGCGTTGTATGCCAGCCGGGGGTGGAGGGTGAAGATCGTCTGTCTTTCCTTCGGGGAGCGGGGCGAGTCCGCCAAGCTGTGGAAGGAAGACGGCATGACCCCGGAGCGGGTAAAGGCGATTCGCCGCGAAGAGGCGCTGGCGGCCGCGGCCGTGCTGGGCGGTGAGGCGGAGTTCTTCGACTGCGGAGATTATCCGCTCAATGTTACCCCCGCTCACCTGGAGCGCCTCGTCGATATCTGCCGAGCCCTCCGGCCGCAATTCATCCTGACGCACTCGCTGGAAGACCCCTACAACTTCGATCACCCGCTGGCGGCGCGGATCGCCCAGGAGGCCCGGATCGTGGCTCAGGCGCACGGTCATAACCCGGGGCAAGAGGTGCTCGGCGCACCCCCCGTTTTTCTGTTCGAGCCGCATCAGACCGAGCAGTGCAACTGGAAACCCCAGGTCCTGCTCGACATCACCCCGGTGTGGGAGAGGAAGCGCAAGGCGTTCGAAATCATGGCGGCCCAGGAATACCTCTGGGAGTACTACACGCGGGTGGCATTGAATCGAGGCGTGCAGGCGGCGCGCAACTCGGAACGAAAGCAGATCAAATACGCGGAAGCCTATCAGCGGGTATTTCCCCACGTGACCGAGCATCTCCAATGAGCGCTGGCGATACGGGGGAAGTGTCGGCGGTTAACGACCCGACCCGCACCAACGTCAAGGTCATCTTCGGCCTGTCGCTGATCCATTTCATCGGCGATTTCTATTTCTCCTTTGTCAGCCCGCTCCTGCCGGTGTTCGTGGAGAAATACGCCCTGTCGCTTACCCAGGTCGGGCTGATCGTGGGCATGATGCGGATCCTGGCCTTCATCGTCCAGCCCGGGGTGGGCTACTTCGCCGACCGCTACCGGTCGCGCTTCTTCATCCTGGGCGGGCCGCTCTTATCCATCGTCTTCATGGGCCTCGTGGGCTGGGCCTACTCCTTCTGGGGGCTCCTGCTGTGCATCGCGCTGGCCTCGATCGGCTCCTCCATGTTCCACCCCTCGGTGACCGGGATGGTGGCCGGCTACGCCGGGCGGCACTTCGGCCTCGCCATGTCGATCGTCAACATCGGCGGGACCCTCGCCTTCGGCCTCGGGCCGCTGTACATCGCCTACATCGTCGGCCGCTGGGGGTTGGAGGTCTCGCCGCTGACGGCGATTCCGGGGCTGGCCGTGATGGTGGTCCTGTTTCGGATCGTCCCGATGCCTGCGGGGGAGGGGCTCAGGAACGAAGGGTTCGTGCGTGCCGTGCGCGGGGCCTTCGGCGAGGTGTGGAAGGCGGTCCTCTTGATCTGGGTGGTGATGGTCCTGCGCTCGTTCATCACGCAGGCCTTCCTCGCCTTCATCCCGATCCTGTACGCCCGCGAGGGCTATCCCCTGGTCTCGATCGGGCTGATCATTTCGCTGTTCACCGTGGCCGGCGCGGCCAGCGGCCTGATCGCCGGCCACCTCTCCGACCGGATCGGCTACAAGCCGATCTTTTACGTCTCCTTCTTTCTGTCCACCCCGTCGCTGCTGTTGATGCTGTTCACGGGCGGCTTCTGGGTCTATGTATGGGCCGCGCTGGCGGGCTTCTTCCTGTTCGCCTGCATCCCGCTGGGGCTGGTGATGGCGCAGAAGCTGGCGCCCCGCGGCAAGTCGATGGTGTCGAGCCTGATGATGGGGCTTGCCATGGGGGTCGGGGGGATGATGACCCCCCTTGTCGGTAGCCTGGCCGACCTGTTTTCGATCCGGGCGGTCCTGGCGGGGGTGGCGGTGATCTCACTGCTCAGCCTGGGGCTCGTCCACTTCTTTCCCGAAGAGCGTCTCCGGGAGCCCTCCGGCAACTGAAAAGGAGACGTCAGGATGCCTTCCGTAGACAATCTGTTTGCCCATCTTCCCGCTGAGCTCCCGGAGGAACTCGTCGGGGAGATCCTCCGTACGCAGAACCTGCGGATCGAACGGATCGTGTCGCGGGGCCATGCCTCGCCGCCGGGGTTCTGGTACGACCAGGAGACCGACGAGTGGGTGCTCCTGGTGAAGGGAAGCGCGCGCATCGGCTTTGCCGACGGTAGCGAGGTCGCGCTCGGCGAGGGCGACTACCTCCTCATCCCCCGGCATGTGCGCCACCGCGTGGAGCGGACCGCTCCGGAGGGGGAGACCATCTGGCTCGCCGTCCATTTCAGTGGGGATGAAACAGGGCAATAAAGATCATGGATACCGCTACACCTCTATTTCATTTATTCGCAATAATCACTTCACATAACGTCAAGAATCACCGGAGCGCCGCTTGCTGCGCGTCCGGTGGACTGCCGGGTTGGGCGTTTGCTTGATCACGCATTGCCTTTTCCATATTCCATAATGCTTGCGATGACAGCTGCTTCGGCAATCGCGATTGCTGCCCAAAAAGATAGCTCCAAGGCGATAAGAGGTAGCGGCTCACCGAACTGATTGAACGGGGTGAAGAATTCCCCAAAAAGAAAGACCATGAAAAACAGTAAACCAGCCAATCTCAAAGCCCTCGGCATGATGCCCGGCGGCCAGGCTGCGGAGAGCCACCTGTAAATGAACGCGTGTCCGATACCGAAAAGTACCAGCCCGCTAATGATCGGCGCGGGATTGGCAATAATAAGGGGAAGGGGTTCCAGCTTCGTCCATACCTCTATCAGCTTCTGGCTTTGGATAGGAGATGTAAGAAGAATGCCGTCGCCATTCCAACCGAAACCGATAGCACGAAAGGTCAAGAGCATGACTAGGTTCATTGTCATTCCGCCGGCGAACCCGGCGACAAGAGTTCTCAACATATGCGCAAGCTCCTATTTCTTCTTGGGGGTGTGAGAGTGCCGACAAACTGGACGGCGCAGTGAAAGACGCCTTGGTCAAGTTTGTAGTCTTTCCGATGACCGCGGTTAATCGGGACCCATTCGCGCATCTTTGGTTTTCCCAATGGTTGAAACGGCACGATGTGGGCCTTGCTTAGAAGATTGTCTGCGATCACCTTAGGAACTTTGATTCCAACTCCTCTTCCGCATACGCAAGCAAAGAGCTTTCGATGAACATCGTAGGCGGGGTACCCAAACATTTTTCCAGCAGTGACGCCGGGCAGATGTAGCAACAGCGCATCGAGCACACGCTTGTGCTCAGGATCGAAAACGGCTTTCGTCATAGTTGCTCCACGGGCTCATGACGCCCAACACCGGCATCACCCGCTTTACCCAGAGCGTAGCGGCGGGTAAAGTCGGATGTATGTGTTTGTTAGTTGTGAGATCTTCTAAGTTTTGTGCACTTATTATCAATCTTTCTGAGTATATCTAAACCGTCTATTGCTACTTGCTTAATATCAGCCACCCGATCTTCCCATGTGCTTGCATCTCCATCAGCTTTCTTTGCCATTTCATGTAGAGATGTATTCCTTTTCTCCCTCCAGCTGTCAAGATCAGCAATAATAAGCGTTTTCAACTCGTCATCAGTCTCATCGTTGCGAGCAGCGTTAATTAATTGGCCTAAATTTTTGAAACTAAAATCTGTACCTTTTAGGAACGTCAAACGGCTTTCTAGCCTGTCGGAAACCAGGCTTTCTATTATCGTGATTGCTTCTAAATAGTAACCATTTTCCATTGAATGATTAATACGCCCGTAGGCTTGTTTGAATAAGAGGTGTCGTTCCTGTCCGACATTGGTACCTTCTTCAGCTATAGCTCTTATTCTTGTTTCCATATTTTTCCCTTTGCTAACGCTCGGCATGAGAGGCGCGACGTAAGGAGCGTCCTGCTCAATGCCGCAGTTAGCTGATGGAATTTAACTGGAGTAATCTTCGTCAATTTCTATTGCTAATTCTTTTAGCTTTTCCGCATGTTTTTCAATAAAAAAAAGAAATATGTACGCCCCTTCAGACGTTAAGTTGGTTTGAGATTGATTATTAAAATATTTCTCAAGCTCCGAGATTGGGTACCTCAGCTGATTAATATCATATTTAATAAAATCATTTGCAGGTATAACTTCCCTTTCAATCAATGCCTTCTCAAATTGTTCAATGATATCCTTAATAAGCTTAAGATGGCCTGAGCCCAATTCATTTGGCATACTTCCATGAATAGCCTCTGATATTTTCGAAAAGTAATACCCTAAAGTTGATGGAAATATCTCCGAAAGTTTCTGACTCATAAATTTATCCTTATGCTCATTTTCTTCATCTTCGAGTGATTTTAGTATCGAGGATAAGACATCTGTGACCTTTGCACTTTGCGTTTCTATAATATCTAAAAGATCAATATTTTTAAATTTAGGCAAATTAGAATCAACCGACGTTACCATTAATTGAAAACCATTCTTTGATAAAGTTGCCCTGCTAATAAAATTCCAAGTGGTCTTCTTCTTGAAATTTCGCTTCGTAGGATGTCCTATACTCTCGTTTCTAATTTCTCTGATTTCTTGTAACCGAGGATCCGGATTATATTTTATTGCCAAAGCTTCACATAAATTTCGTACTGCATCCTGTTGAAGAAAAAGGGTCTGTAAGATTCCATAAACTAGCAAATAAGTTTCACTAATATTTTTAGGGATAGCATCATAATATGCTGAAATTGCGAGCTCAGTATCTCCTATGACATCAAGGCAACTGCACAATTGATTCCATGCACTGGTATCCTGAAGAATTTTATATTGCCTTCTTGGGCGATTTATTAAATTTCTTATCTTTGATTCTAAATTTTGAATTGCCATGTTTTCTTAGCAGATAACCGTGCTGGTCACCTGCGCGGCGGACGGGAAACGGGATACCCGAAAACCTTAACGAATTCTTCCCGCTATTCTTCCGCGTCAGGTGCACTAGCGGGTTATGTGGCTTCTATCTCTTTTAGGGTCTTTCCATCTTTATTCTTCCAAGCGATAAGGCCGTTTGCGTGGCCGCCATGAACAACCGCCGCCGCTGCACTGGGACTAGAGAACTCCTCGTCCCGTTTGAATACCAGATAGTCAGCTTCAGCAGCGAGCACACCCTCCTCTTTAAGCCTTTGTCTCATGTTCAGGGGCCAGGGATATTTCAGTGAGGAGGCTCTTTCTTTAAGAACAGCCTGAGACCCTTTCAGAACAAGGAAACCGTTTGGAGTAAGCCGACCTTTCGCCTTCAGACCCTTTATTTCACAGTAAAGCATTTCTTTTTCTGCGTCGGTAGCAGCCTTGCCAGCCGAAGTGACCAACAGCTCGACTCCGAGTACGGGAAGCAATTGGTATATCTTCTCCAAGAAGACTTCCATGTCTTCACGGTCAGACTCAGGAAGTTTTGCGCCGCTGCCCTGGCCGTTGATGACAAGTGCCCGGTTTGCCTGGCGGGCCTGGTCAATTAACTTTCCTTCCAAGTAACGTATATGGGCTTTCGTCAGGTTCTCATCTTTGCTAATGAAAAAAACGATTTGATTCCAGAAATCTTTCTCCAAATGGACCTTGACGCGATCTCTGATGTTCTCGGCTTCTCCAACGTACAGAGCGGGTTTTCCTGATTCCGGCTCATTGCCCGTCAAAAAGTAAACCCCGGAGCTGCCAGACTCTTCACGTCCGATCACACCTTCAAACTCGCTCCGTGGTCCGGCAACCGCTTTCCCAGTCCAGTTCGATAACTCAGCAGTTCTCAGCCGTTTCGGGTCACCGTGTACGAGAAAGATCTTAATTGTCGCGCTTGGCATATTCTACTCTCCGTTTAACACTGTGATCGGATCGCTGACATACCACGTCGATGGCATTTCATCGTCATAGATTATCGAGCCCTGATATGAGGGCAGTTTTCACCACTTCTGCGACTGTGTTTTCGTTGATTCCTCGCTTCCTGCAATAGCTGGACTGAAGCCAAGCAGAAAGATCTTTCGTGCCTTTGCTTGAATTGCACGCAGCGCAACACCTGGCAATATTCTCACGAGTAATGATTCTTGCGTCGTTAACGATATGCTCCCACGTTGCGGCTGCTTTCCTGGAGCCATGTGGAGGCATGTGCTCGATCATCTCGACCCCACAATAGACGCAGGTTTTGTCTCTTTTCTTGACCTCATCTTCTAGGCAGTAAGGAATGCCCCAACGATTCATTTTTCTCCCTTATTGCACACATAACGTTACGGGTCACGCGCGACGGGTACGTCGTCGCGTGGACCCGCTTGTTGGCGCCTGTGATGTCTCCATCTCTAGTCTGGCCATAATCAAATTGGCAATGTCGCTGGGTAACCGATCGGCTATATCGACGTATCCATCGATCGAGAAAATGCCAGGGACACAACCAGAATCAGTGCGCAAGAGCATCACGTCTCCATCCCGACGGGTTTTGATCAAGTCACGCACGGCTCGCCATTCGATTCCACACCACTCCTTTTGCGCGTAGTTGGAGCAGAGGAAGATGACTATGAAATCGGACTGTTCATGGTACAGTTTCTGGAGATAAACGTCGAGGTTCGGACGTGCCAACTCAGCCTCATGGAAGCGATCATAGAGGACTCTCTCTGAACCCAGCTTGTCTCTCAGGTTTTCGGCAACCGGTTCGACAACCCCGCGGATTTCTCCGGGGAACGAGAGCGCAACAGCAAACCTCCGGTGACCTCGTTGTTCAGAAGCTTTCCAATGCTGAGCCCGTTTTGCGAATGTATACTGCTCCCTTCCTTCGACCATATCCAAGGCATCCAACACCAACACGCTCAGATACACGGAATCGGGTGACCCCTCGTCGAGCCAGCAGCCGGAACGCTCCTGCTTTGCCCACAACCACTCCGCAGCCTTTGCGGCAGCGCGTTCCCAGCCGCGCGGCCGGGTAACCGCGAGCGCATGAACACACATCGCCGTTGTCTCAACGGAAGGGATCTTCCTGTCCGCCCAGCAAGACCAAGCACCAACCTCATCCTGTGCTTTCAAGATTGTCTGCGCTGCCTGCTGGACCAGGTCCTCCTTGCAGTGATCGGGACGGAGTCGCCAGTTGGCAAACGCGATGGAACAAGCGTAGGGCAGATGATCCACTGAACTCCCGTCACGATCTCCTCTTGGACCCCAGGGCCGAAGAACACGCCAGGGATACACGTCTTCATGCAGTGCAAGCTCAATTGCCTCTAGAGCACGATCCAATGCTTTGTCCATTAGTTCGATGGCATAGTCAGATCGACACATATTGAACAGCCAGAAGCTGCCAGGAACAGGATCGATGCCACCCTGAACAGTGTCTTGCGTGGTCGAACGCGCCAGTCGTTCCCACCAATCATCAAATCCGCCAATGTCGCACCACTCCACTGCACGGAGCATGGTGGCGTCAATCGAAAGTTCCTGTTCATCCCGGCCGCCCCAGAAATTCCGGAGTATGTACGGACTTAAGTTTTTTACATCGCTTGCCTTTACCAAAGGCATTCCGCCCATGCGCTTCGTCTTCCCTGTTTCAAGGGTTCCGATGCTTATCCCTTTCGCGCATTCGGCTATGCTTTGGCGGGCCGCCCTCTTCCAGTTTGAGAGCAGCTTATCAATCTGTTTTCTACATTCGTGCCCGCGGCTGCGGAGATAGACCAATGCTTCCTGGTCACCAAACGAGTCAATTTCGTTGCTCGTATATGACATCCACCCGTCGGCCTTCGCTCGCGGCTGCTGGCCCTGGATCGATTCAATAAACGCCTGGTAAGCGGCATGCTGTTTCCGATAGGCATTGTAAAGCCTAGCGAGTTTCTTCTTGATCTCATCCGCTAACTGCTGCTCGGGCTTCCTCATGTCGATTCCTCAGAGCGAGTTATCCCGATCGCTTGCGCCAACAATTAATATACGAGCTTGGTTTTTCCGATATTTTCATTATCATCCTAATATGGCTAAAACTCTCTGTCTCAGAGATTAAATAATTAAACCAGCTAATTACGTTCTGAGATTATTTCGTATAGCATGGTAATATGGACATAAAACCAACCTTGGTAAAATCTGGTAAATTTGTCCCGACGGTTCGGTGGCGCTCATGC
>CAIYSL010000019.1 GCA_903928915.1 uncultured Syntrophobacterales bacterium
CCGCTTGGGTACCCCTCCACAGGGGCCCTGATACACTTGCATTCGAATCCGCGGAGCTGGCGAAGGGACTTGAACCCGCAACCGGCTGATTACAAATCAGCTGCTCTACCGATTGAGCTACGCCAGCGATCATAACCACCCAATATGATAAAGACTTTATTGAAAAAGGGACCCTCCCGCCCGTTCGGCGGCAGATCGACACCCTACGCGAAACGAAAGACACTAATTTTTATATCAGCATTTGTCAAGAAATTTTTTACGCGTCGAACTCCGGCAAGGCAAATTTGATGAACTGGACACCTTCGTCGCGGAGGTTCTCCTCCTCCGGCTGGGTCGTGGTCCCCCTGATATTTCTCCCGTCCTCCTCGCCGCGGTGAATCCGGAGGGCCACCTCTGCAAATTTTTCCCCTACGTCATCGAAGTGCTTATCGAGATACTCCTGGAGCTCCCGGACGACCTTTCCCGGTGATACACCGGCCTGGTGGCGCTCCGCAGAGGAACGGCATTCCCGTCCCCGGATGGCCACCGATGAGGGGATCATGACCGCGTCGGTGCTTCCGCAGACCGGGCAGGCGATCAGCGCGCTCCTTTTTTGCCGTTCAAACGCCCCCCTGTCCTTGAACCATCCCTCGAATTTGTGGCCCTGCGGGCATTTCAGATCGTAAATGATCACGGCGCTTCCCCACCCATCGTTCGGTGCACAGCGTATCACGATACCGCAGAAAAAACAACCCACCCCGGAGGCCCGCGCCTGCGACCGGTCCCGGCCGGGCCGGTTGCGGAAGGGCCGCCGCACCTCCCCGACAGGGCGCTCGGCGACGACCCCGCCTGCGCCGTGAAAATAATGGTGGACATTCCCCGCCGAATTGGGTAAGGAGTGCGGGTCGGGATGTGGCCCAGCTTGGTAGGGCACTGCGTTCGGGACGCAGGAGTCGCGCGTTCAAATCGCGCCATCCCGACCATTTTTTTATCCGCCGGTCCCTCTCGACGCACCGCCGCTCTGGGGCGGGCTCCCCGTTCTCCTAGCCCGCCGCCGCCGCCATCTGGAAGATCGGCAGGTACATGGCGATGATCATCCCGCCGACCACCCCTCCCAGAAACACCATCATGAAGGGTTCCAACAGCGCCGTCATCGCTTCGACCGCCGCATCCACCTCGTCGTCGTAGAAGTCGGCGATCTTGGCGAGCATCGTATCCAGGGCGCCCGTGGCCTCGCCGACGGCGATCATCTGCACCACCATGGCGGGGAAGATATCCGTTTCCAGCAGAGGTTCCGCGATCGTCTTCCCCTCGCTGATGCTCTGGCGGGTCTTCATCAGCGCCAGTTCGATGATCTTGTTTCCCGCAGTCTTGCTGACGATGCCGAGCCCTTCCAGGATCGGCACGCCGCTCTGCATCATCGTGGAGAGGGTCCGGGTGAACTTGGCCACGGCAACCTTCTTGAGCAGGGGGCCGAACACCGGCGATTTCAGGACCAGGGCGTCGATGACGAGCGTACCCCGTTCGGTGGCGTAGTAGCGCTTGAAGGCTATGTACACGGCGATGAGCGCGCCGACCGCGTACAGCCAGTACTCCTGCGCGGCCCGGCTTGCGTCGACCAGAAACTGGGTCGGCCCGGGCAGCTTCGACCCCATCCCCTTGAACATCTGCTCGAACACCGGGATGACCTTCAGCAGCAGGATGGCCACGACGCCGATCGAGATCACCAAGACGCTGATCGGATAGGTCATGGCCCCCTTGACCTTGCCCTTCAATTTCATCGCCTTTTCCATGTACCCGGACAGGCGGTTGAGTATCACGTCCAGGATGCCGCCGCTCTCGCCCGCTGCGACGAGGTTGACGAACAGCTCGTCGAACACCTTGGGGTGCTTCTTCAGGGCGTCGGTGAGCGTGGAGCCCCCCTCGATGTCCTCCTTGATCTGGCCGATCACCTTGGCGAAGGTCTTATTCTGTTCCTGCTTCCCCAGGAGGTCGAGACACTGGATGAGGGGAAGGCCCGCATTGATCATCGTCGCGAAGATACGGGCGAAGACGACCACGTCCTTTTCGGAGACCTTCTGCTGCAGAAAAGGCAGGTACTCTGCCAGGTCCTTGGGCTTCCTTTTGACGGTGATGGACTTGAACCCCTGCCGGCGGAGCATCCCGCGGACGGTGGGTTCATCGCTGGCGTCCAGCTCGCCTTTTTTCGTTTCACCCTTCCTCGTCTGTGCTTCCCATGAGAATACCGGCATACCGCTACGCCCCTTTCCCCCACGTTCTGAGAATCTCGTACAGGATGACCCCGGTCGCTACCGAGACGTTCAGCGAAGAGATCCGGCCCCGCAGGGGGACGGAGATCAGGAAGTCACACTTCTTTCGGATCAGCGGCCGGATTCCGCGCCCCTCGCTCCCCATGACGAGACCGACATGCCCTGCATAGTCCGGCGAGTAGTGATCGGTCTTGGCCGCGGCGTCGGCGCCGTAGATCCAGAAGCCCTTCTCCTGGAGGTATTCGATGGTCCGGCTGAGGTTCACGACCATCGCCGTAGGCAGCAGGTAGGCTGCCCCCGCCGATGCCTTGACGACCGCGGCGGTCACGGAGGCGGCGCGGTTTTCCGGAATGATGACGCCGTTGGCCCCACAGCAGTACGCCGTCCGGATGACCGAACCGAGGTTCTGCGGATCGGTAATGCCGTCGAGGATGATCACCAGATCGTGGGTCGATTCCGGATGGCGGTTCGCGATCAGCTGCTCCAGATCGGCGTAGGCGTACTCCCGGCAGACCCCTAGGATTCCCTGATGGACCATGGCTGGCGCCAGCTGTTCCACCCGCTGGCGGGGACACACCTCCACCGGAATCCCCCGTTCGGAGGCGAGCTGCACAATCTGCCGCACCTCCTCCCCTCCCCGCCCCGCGGCCACGAACAGCCGCTCCAGCAGGGTGGGCTGGGAGCGGATGATTTCCCGGAGAGGGTTGATCCCGCATATCACCTGCATGACATCTCCCCTCGGGTCACTGAACCGTCGGATGCCCCATCCGCGGGTGCTGTCAGCCTCCGCCCCTGAGGGCAAGCCCCGCGGCGATCTCCGTGACGATGGCGTCGGCCTCGTCGGCGGGATCGGCGGCCTGCCGGATCGGCCGTCCCACGACGAGGTAGTCCGCACCGTCGGCCACGGCCCCGGCGGGGGTCACGATCCGCTTCTGGTCATCGCCTGCAACCGTCCGCGACCCGCGGATCCCCGGGGTCACGATCAGGAACGAACCGCCGCAGGCCGCGCGGATGGCGGCGGCCTCCTCGGCCGAAGCCACCACCCCGGAAACGCCCGCATCCTGGGCAAGGCGTGCCAGGTCGATCGCGGTCGCGGCCGTCCCCCGGGTGAACCCCATCGCCCGCAGGTCATCGTCGTTCAGGCTGGTCAGTACGGTGACGGCCAGGAGGATCGGCCGGGGGTTGCCCTGCCGCTCCGCCGCCTGCCCCGCCGCGGCGACCGCCTCGGCCATCATCCGTCTCCCGCCCAGGGCGTGCAGGTTGAACATCGCCACCCCCATCTCGACGGCGGCCTCAGCGGCCCGGGCCACCGTGTTGGGGATGTCGTGAAACTTCAGGTCCAAAAAGACCCTACCGCCCCGGTCCTGGATCTGCCGGACAATCTCGGGCCCGTAGCGGACGAAGGACTCCTTCCCCACCTTGAACAGGCCGACGTGGTCCCAGAGCCGCTCGACCCACCCGAGCGCCTCATCCATCCCTCCCCCCACGTCGAGGGCGAAGATCAGCCGCTCCCGGGGCGAACTATTCGCTGTACTCTTCATCGCCGATGAACTCGGTGTCGTCGGGTATGGATTTGAATTCCGCCTTCACCCCCTGCAGCCGGTCGGGATGGGCGTAGCAGACCTTCCCCGCCGCGATTTCGCGCAGGGCGGTGACGATCTCCCGGTTGTTCCGCGCATCCACAGCCGGCTTCGCCCCCTTCAGGAGCTGCCGGGTCCGCTGGGCCGTGAGCAGCACAAGGGCAAAGCGGTTCTTTGCCGTCTGCAAGGAATCTTCCACGGTAATTCTGGCCATATGGTGTAACCTCCCTGGGTAAAAAATACCCTCTCCCGGCGGGATCTGGCGCTCTCCGCAGGTCCCCCCTCTTGTTATCGGCATTGCGGCCGGTTTACTGAAATTCAGCTAAGAAACGCCGCGATCCGCTCGTCATGCCGGCCCCGGCGGCATTTCTCCGCGAGGTAGACGGCGCGAAATCGGTCCACTGCCTCGTCGAGCCGGTCGTTGAACACCACGTAATCATACCACAAGGCCGCGCGGATTTCATCCAGCGCCGTCCGGAGGCGGCGCTCCATGACGGCGGCGCTCTCCCCCCGCTTCGCCAGCCGGGATTTCAGCTCGTCGAGCGACGGCGGGAGGATCAGGATGAAGACCGCCCGGGGATAGACCTCCCGGATCGCCTTGGCGCCGCGCGGTTCGATATCCAGGATCAGATCGTGCCCCTGCGCGAGAAAGGCGTCCATCGTATTCTTCGCCGTCCCGTACAGCTGCCCGTAGTTCTCCACCCATTCGATGAACTCTCCCCGGCCGATCCGCTCCCGAAATTCCTCCGGCGAGAGGAAGAAGTAGTCCTTCCCGTCCACCTCGCCGGGACGGGGCGGACGGGTGGTCGAGGAGACCGAAAACCGCAGTTCCGGAAAGGCCCGCAGGGTCTCCCGGCAGATCGACGTCTTTCCCGCGCCGGACGGGGCGGAGACGACCAGCAGCAGACCCGGCATCGGGGTTGCGGCGATCTCATTCAATATTCTGCACCTGTTCCCGTAACTTGGCCAGTTCGCTCTTGATCTCGATGACGCTGCGGGATACGACGGCATCGCTGCTCTTGGAACCGATCGTGTTTATCTCCCGGCCCATCTCCTGAATCAGGAAATCGATCTTGCGGCCCGTGCCGTCACCCAGTCGTAGGAGATCGGTGAACTGATCGATGTGGCTGCGGAAGCGGACGATCTCCTCGGTGATGTCGCTCCGCTCCGCCATGATGGCCACCTCCTGGAGCAGACGGGATTCGTCGACCGCCATCGCCGCCGTCAGTTCCCGGATCCGCTCGCCGAGCCGCCGCTGGTATTCCAGGACGACCTGGGGCACCCTCCCGGCAATCTCTTCCAGAACCCCGGCGACCATCCCGAGACGCGCCGTCAGGTCCCGCGCCAGCGACTCCCCTTCCCGCTCCCGCATCTTTGCCAGCATCCCGATCGCCCGGTCGAGCACCTCCGCCAGCCCCTCCCAGAGAAGCGCCGGGTCCTGGAGCGGCTCCGCGGGGACGAACAGCTCCCGGAACCCGGCCATCATCGCCAGCGTGACCGGGTCCGCGAGTTGCAGCTCCTCCTTCAGCTGGCAGAGCAGGGCATGATAGTTTCGCGCCAGCGCTCCGTTCAGGGTGTACCGGCCGCCCCCTTCGTCGCTCCCGTCGCTGTCGACGCGAATGGACGCCTCCACCCTCCCCCGGATGAACTGTTCGCCGATCCGTTTCTTGATCTCCGTCTCCAGCGCGAAGAGCAGCCCGGGCAGGCGCAGCGATACCTCCAGGTACCGGTGGTTTACCGACTTCATCTCGACCACGAATTTCCTGCCCAGGATAACCGACTCGGCCCGGCCGTAGCCGGTCATGCTTCTGATCATCGACGCTCCTTCTCAGTTTCGGTACGATTCCCTGCCGGTTCGGGACCTCCCGCCGCCCCTGCGCGGAGCTGGAGGAGGTACCGCTCCCGGATCCGCACCAGCATCCCGATCACCTCGTCGCCCGCATAATCGGGATAGGTCCAGGGAAGGGAATGGAACCTCCGGTCACGGTACAGCAGCGTCAGGTCGGCGTAGATCCCGTCCCGCAGGTACGGCCGGTGGGTGTACCCCTTGCCCGTAGCGAGGATCAAATGGGCCTTGGCGAGGTAGCCGGGATCGATGTTCACCCTGCGCCGCCCCCCCGCCGACAGCCGCCGCTCCAGGGCGTTCGTCCACCCTTTGACGTCGGGCAGTTCCTCCGGCCGGATCAGCCGTGCGAACGCCGCAAACCGGCGCAGGAGCGAACCGCCGAACTCCTTTTCATAATAATCGGTGTACGCGAAGGGGAACGGGGCGCTCACGAAATCGGCCCTGCCGAACCGCGCGGACAGCTCCCTGAGCGCCTCGCCGATCAGACAGCCGTCACCGGAAAACAGGCTGACGATCAGCTTGACGGCCTCCGCCGGCTGCGGTTTGCTCATAGGACCTTCTTCAGCTCCTCCCTGCTCACCGTCGCCGTGCCCACCTTCCCCACGACGATCCCCGCGGCATGGTTGGCCAGATAGGCCGCCTCCCGAAACGATCCCCCCGCGGCGAGGCAGAGGGCCAGCACGCCGATAACCGTATCGCCGGCGCCGGTCACGTCGTACACCTCCCGCGCCTGGGCCGGAAACGCCGTGTGCCCTATCCCCCCCTCCCGCTCGAAGAGGCTCATCCCCGCCTCGCCCCGGGTGATCAGGATGGCGCGGAAGGCAAATTCCCGCATCAGCTTCATCCCCACCCGGATGTGATCCTGCCCGGTTACGATCGCCTCCCCCGCCGCATTGCCGGCCTCGTGGTGGTTGGGGGTGATGATGTCGAACCCCTCGTACAGCGAGAAGTCCCGCTGCTTCGGGTCGACGCAGGTGAAGATCGGACGGCCGGCCACCTCCTTCCGGATCCCGTCGAGCAGGGGGCGGGTCACCACCCCCTTGCTGTAATCGGAGATCACGATGGCACCGAGGGAATCCCGAACGGACCGGATGTAGGAGAGGATCCGCCGGACGCTCGCGGCCTGCACCGGCCTGCGATCCTCCCGGTCGAACCGCACCACCTGCTGTCCCTGCGCCACGACCCGCGTCTTGAGGGTCGTGGGGCGTCCTGCCTCCACGACGATCCCCGCCGTATCCACCCCGCGGCTGCGAAATTCACTCAGCAGCCGCTTCCCCGTTTCGTCGGCGCCGACCACGCCGGCCACGTACACCCGGCCGTCCGCCGAGAAGATATTGTTCAGGACGTTCGCGGACCCCCCCAGCATGAAGTTGTCCTTCTTCACCTCCACGACGGGCACGGGCGCCTCGGGGGAGATCCGGGAAACCCCTCCCCAGATGAAATGGTCGGCCATGATATCGCCGACCACCAGGACGCCCGAGCGGGGGAACTTGTCGATGAGCGCGACGGCCCTCGCCTTACTCATGATCCGTCTCATTCGAGCTGCACCTGCCCCTCCGAGTGAAACATGCCCTGTTTCACGGCCCGTGATGCTAGTATCGGATGCCGGGTTTGTCAATCCTTTTCCTCCGTGTCGATGACGGCGAGCCCCCCGTTTTCCTTGCACTGTATCCCTCCCGGGCCCGCCGGACGGAAACATTCCGTATTGACTTCAGGGGGATAATCAAGTAGAACCGTGGCGGAATTCGGAGCTGGGTAGCACCGAGGGCACGATGCAACGGCGTGGGGAGAGGATGGATGGTACGATCCGCACTTCTGGTCATGATCGGCGTCGCCGTAACCGCCTTCATGTCGTTTTGCGCCTTTGTGTTCCCGCTCCTCTCGCCGGGCGAGAATAAGGTGCACCGGATCGCCAACCTGTGGGCGCGGATCCTGCTGTGGCTGGCCAGCACCCGCGTGGAGGTGATCGGCCGGGAGAACGTGCGGACGGACCGGCCGCACATCTTCATGGCGAACCACCAGAGCGATTTCGACATCCTGATCGTCCTGGCGCACATCCCCGGCCAGTTCCGCTGGATCGCCAAGAAGGAGCTGTTCAAGATCCCCCTCTTCGGCCGGGCGATGCGCAACGCCGGGTACATCGAGATCGACCGGCAGAACCACGAGCAGGCCCTGCAGAGCCTGCGGGAGGCGGCGGCGAAGATCCGCGAGGGCAAGTCGGTGGTCACCTTCCCCGAAGGGACGCGCAGCAAGGACGGAACGGTCAAGTCGTTCAAGCAGGGGATGTTCCACCTGGCCATCGAGTCGGGAGTCCCGATTGTCCCCATCACGATCATCGGCGCCGGGGAGATCATGCCGAAGCGGTCGCTGAACGTGAAACCGGGCAGGATCACGATGGTGATCGACCGGCCGGTGGAGGTGGGCGGCTACACGAAGGAATCCCGCGCTGAGCTGATCGAGCGGGTGCGGGGCATCATCATCGGAAATCTGGAGCGGTTCCCGGTCTCCGACCGGGGCCGTTTCGCAGCAGACCGGAGGGAGGCCGCCGTCTTCGCGCCGCCGACCCATGAGTGAGAAAACCGTTTCCTCCCGAAGAACGGCGGAGATCGCCGGGTTGAGCTGCCTGGCCCTTGCCCTGTTCCTGTTGCTCACGCTGCTCTCCTACCACCCGCTCGACCCCTCATTCAGAAAGGCTCACGCCCCCTTCGAAGGCGCTTCCATCAACAACCTGACCGGCTCCGTCGGGTCGCACGTCGCCGACACGCTGATCTGGATCATGGGGTTCGGCAGCATCTGGCTGCCCGTCATGCTCCTGCTGGTCGGTCTGCGGTACTTTCGCGAACCGCAGTTTCGGATCGGGACGGCCGTCGCCGCGGGCACCTTCGGACTGGTATTGGCCACCTCCGGCCTCTTCGGCCTGCTGATCGGAACGGTGACGCTCTCCGGAAGCCCTCTGGAGGCGGGGGGACTGCTGGGGATGTTCACGGCACGGTTCCTCGACACCCGTCTGAGCCTGGCCGGGTCGCTGATCGTTCTGTTTCTGGTCATGACCGTCGCGCTGATGATCCTGTTCGATTTCTCGGTGGTCGCCTTCGCAGCGGGGACGGCACGGACGGCACGGGCAATCGCGAACGCGGCACGGACGCGGATCGCGAGCCGCCGGCAGGAGCGCAGACAGAACCGGGAAGCCGCGGTTGCCGCGCCGGCCGCACCGCCGGTCATCGCCGAGACCAAGCAGGAGTCGCTCAAGGAGAAACTGCAAAAGGCGGAGCAGACCCATTTCGACTTCGTCAACCGGGTGAGCGGAAAATTCAAGCTGCCGCCGCTCGCGCTCTTGGACCGCGTGGAGCGGAAGGAGACCCGGGTCAAACGGGAGAACCTCATCGCCAATTCCCGGACCCTCGAGAAGAAGCTCTCCGATTTCGGGGTCGAGGGAAAGGTGGTGGAGGTGAAACCCGGTCCGGTCATCACCATGTACGAGCTCGAACCAGCCCCCGGCGTCAAGATCAACAAGATCACCAATCTCTCCGATGACCTGGCGCTCGCATTGAGGGCGCCGAGCATCCGGATCATCGCCCCTATCCCGGGAACGGGGGCCATCGGTATCGAAATCCCGAATCAGGAGCGGGAGCCGGTCCGGCTGCGCGACTGCCTCGACCACGCCGCCTTCCGCGAGACCTCCTGCCGGCTCCCGATCGCCCTCGGGGAGGACATCGTCGGCGCCCCGGTCATCACCGACCTGATCCGCATGCCCCATCTCCTGATCGCCGGCACCACCGGTTCGGGGAAGAGCGTCTCCCTCAACGCCATGATCTGCAGCATCCTGTTCAAGGCGCCGCCCGACGAGGTCAAATTCCTGATGATCGATCCCAAACGGCTCGAACTGTCCGGGTATGA
>CAIYSL010000020.1 GCA_903928915.1 uncultured Syntrophobacterales bacterium
CTGCAGGTTGGCTTCGGGAATTCCCGAGGCCATGCACGGCGATATCCCGGCGAAGGCCGCGCACAGGAAAGAAGGTCCATGCGCTCGGTGAATACATCCCGGAGATCGTTGTTGAAGACGGCTGCGGCTGCGGGAGCCGGTCTGGTCCTCACCGGAGGGTGGCGGCGTCCCTGCGAAGCTGCCTTCCGGGTCGGGGATGTGCCGTCGCGGGTCAGCCTGAGCGACCTCAGGGGGAACAGTGTCGTCATCCCGTCAGATTTCAAGGGACGGGTGGTGTTGCTCCACTTCTGGGCAAGCTGGTGCCCCACCTGCCGGGCGGAGATGACGACCCTCGACTCGCTCTACGGAACATACGGGGCGAAGGGAGTAACCCCCTGCTCCATCGGCATCGGCGAGAAGCGGGAGACGGCCTTGGCGTACCTGAAGAGCATGACCATCTCCTATCCCGTGCTCCTCGACCCGGACTCCTCCACGAGAAAGCCCTACGGCATCGCGGGCATACCCACCACCTTCGTCCTCGACCGGGGAGGTTCGATCCGGCACAGGATTCTCGGCAAGGCCGCGCGGGAGGGATTGGAGCGGATCATCGGGTCGTTGTTGTGACTCGCTCCGCAGATGCCTACTATTATCCTACCATAATACCCCTCTTTACTGTCCCCTCCGAAGGGGCCAGTATATTCTCGATTTGATTGAGACCCTATTCGGATTGAGTGTTCAAGCGGTGCGGATAGCATGAAGATGCAGAGACTGATTCCGGCGATGCTTGCCCTGGTCATCCTCGTGGGCGGTCCGTTCGGTTTGGGAAAGAGGTGCGAAACCGACCCGCGCGCCGGGCTTGTCTGCTACTGCTGTTTAGATGCCGGAAAGAACTGCACCATGATCTCTTGTGCAGGGTGCTGCGGCAGCCATTCAGCTTCCGTCGCCGACGGCCGGGCGCCCGACATGCTTCCGGAGTTTTTCTCCACGACAGTCCCCGTGACGATCATATACGGCGACGGGGAAGCCGTCCGGTCGCCGGAAGTCGTCTACCTGGAAGTTCCCGATAAGCCCCCCAAGAGAGTCTGAGCCGCCCCAATGCGCAGGAAAGAGGATCCGCCCCCCCGCAGCCATGACTGTCGGAGGGAGGACTCCGTCTGTCACCCCCACCCCGCCCCTCCCCCTGCAAGGGGGAGGGAGAAGAGAAGCACCCGGGGACGGGAAATAAAGGGAATCCCTTGCCGCGAAGGATGCCGGCTTGCGAAGCACCCCTGGGGAGGGGAATTGAAGAATTCCCTTGCTCCCCCCCGCGGGGAGAGGATGAGCACCCCTGGGGAGGGGAATTGAAGAATTCCCTTCCCTCCCCCGCTGCGGGGGAGGGATACAGGGAGGGGGCATTCTAATCTAACGATACGAAAGGAGATTGTATGAAAAGGATGGCTTTGTGTGTCCTACTGACACTGTTCTGTCTGGTCCCGGCAAACGCGCTCTGGGCGCTCGACAACGACATCAAGGAGATTCCGTCCTGCAAGTATTGCGGGATGAACCGCGAGACCTTTGCCCACAGCAGGATGCATATCGATTACAGCGACAATTCGAAGGAGGGGCTCTGCAGCCTTCATTGCGCTGCCGTCGACCTTGCCCTGAACCTGGACAAGGCGCCGAAGACGATCGGGGTGGGAGATTACGGTACGAAGAAGCTGATCAATGCGGAAACTGCCTTCTGGGTCATCGGGGGGAAGAAACCCGGGGTGATGACCAAGAATGCCAAGTGGGCCTTTGCCGAGAAGGCGGACGCGGAAAAGTTCCAAGGGGAGTTCGGCGGCCGGATCGCGGGGTTCGACGAGGCCCTCGAAGCCGCCTACAAGGATCTCGCCGAAGACACCAAGATGATCCGGGAGCGGCGGAAGATGCGAAAAATGAAGATGATGGAGCACAAGCCGTGATGGGGGCGAAGGGGCTACAGTGGAGCCGCTGGCTGCTTCTGGCAGCGCTCTGCCTCATCTGCTTCCTGTTGCCCTCCGGGCTGGGCGCGGCGGAGCTGACGATCCCGAAGCCCACGGCGCGGGACAAATGCCCGGTGTGCGGCATGTTTGTGGCAAAGTATCCCGACTGGCTGGCCGCCGTCCGCCTTCGGGGCGGCTCGCACGTCTACTTTGACGGGGCCAAGGATATGTTCAAGTACCTGCACGACGTGAAGAAGTACGACCCGGGCCGGAGGCCGGAGGATATCCAGGCCATCGCGGTGATGGATTACTACGGGCTTGCCTGGATCGACGCCCGGAAGGCCTGGTACGTCCTGGGCAGCGATGTGTACGGCCCCATGGGCAGGGAACTGATCCCGCTGGAGAAGGAAGCCGATGCGCGGGAGTTCCTGAAGGACCACAAGGGGACGAGAATCATCAGATTCACCGACGCGACGCCGGAGGTGATCAAGACCCTTGATTAGCGAACTGATCCGGAAAAACACGGGCCAGGCTCGCTTTTCCCCGAGAAAATCGAGCCTGGCCCTGATCCTGGCCGGGATCGGCGTCCTGCTCGTCGGCCTGATGTTCGCCCATGCCCGTTTTCAGCGGCAGGCCGACCTCCCCGCGCTCGGCGCCGTCGCTGCTGTCGTCGCCCGTCTGGAGCTGACGGACCTGGCGCTCTTCACGGAGGCGCGCTACACCCGTCATCCCTCCCAGGCAGACCTCCATTCGGCCTTTCAGGATCATCCGGTGGCCCTGGAACACTTTCCCACGGGCTCCATCGCGGGCCCTCCCGCAGGGCTCAGGAGGCGCCATGACCGGCTGGATTGAAAAGAACCGGAGCATCCTGGATTTCACCCTCTCTTCGCTGCTCAGGAGGAAGGGCAAGAACCTCAGTCTCTTCGCCGTGTACACCCTGGTGGTATTCATGCTCGGATCGGCCATGTTTCTCACCCAGGCGATGAAGCGGGAGGCGGCGCTCATCCTGAAGGACGCCCCGGAGATCGTGGTCCAGCGGCTGCTGGGGGGGCGGTACGACCCGATCCCCCTCGAGTACAGCGAAAAAATCAGGGCGATCCGCGGGGTAAGCACCGCCGGTCCGCGGCTCTGGGGATACTACTACGACCCCGTCATCGGCGCCAACTATACGCTGATGGTCCCCCGCACGGACGCCCCCCCGCCCGAAAAGATCATCATCGGCAGCGGGGTGTCACGGAGCAGGAAGGCCGGACAGGGCGACATCTTCTCCTTCCGGGGATACGACGGTGACAACCGGAACTTCACCGTCGCGGGCGAACTGTCCCCGGAGTCGGAGCTCGTCTCCGCCGACCTGATCCTGATGGCGGAGGCCGATTTCCGGGGGCTGTTCGGTTTTCCCGCCGGCCAGGCCACGGATATCGTGGTCTCGGTCCGGAATCCGAAGGAGGTCCTCACCATCGCCCGGAAGGTGGCGGAGCTGCTGCCTGACACACGGCCGATCGTCCGGGACGAGATGGTACGGACCTACGACTCGGTGTTCGACTGGCGGGGCGGCATCGTGGTCGTCCTCTTGATGATGGCCCTGCTGGCCTTCGTCATCTTCGCCTGGGAAAAGGCCTCGGGACTCAGCGCCGATGAAAAGCGCGAAATCGGCATCCTGAAGGCGATCGGCTGGGAGACCTCCGACGTGATCGCCGTAAAGGCCTACGAGGGGCTGCTCGTCTCCTTCTTCTCTTTCTCGGCCGGCCTGCTTGCGGCGTACGGGCACGTGTTCTTCTTCTCCGCCTTCCTGTTCGTGCCGGCCTTGAAGGGCTGGTCGGTGCTCTACCCGGAGTACCGGATCACCCCTTTCATCGACCTCTACCAGGTAGCGGTCCTGTTCTTCCTGACCGTGGTGCCCTACACCGTCGCCACGATCATTCCCTCCTGGCGGGCTGCCATCATAGACCCCGACTCGGTGATGAGGTCGTAGCGATGATCAAACTGCTCAACGTGCGCAAGGGGTTCAATCTCGGCAGACCGAATGAATTTATCGCGGTGGGCGGGGTCACGCTGGCGATGGAGGCGAACCGCGTCACGGTCCTGAAGGGGCCGAGCGGGTCGGGGAAGACGACGCTCCTGAGCCTGATCGGCTGCATGGCGAGGCCGACCTCGGGCCGGATCACCCTGCGGCGCGGACTGCTGGCGGGAGGGTATTTCCCCGGCGGCGCAGATGCCCCCGAGGTGGAGGTGACGAGTCTTCCCGAGCGGTTCCTGACGGAGGTCCGCAGGCGGACCTTCGGGTTCATCTTCCAGCAGTTCAACCTGGTGAAGGGGATCACCGTCCTGGAAAATGTGATGCTCCCCGCCTACCCCCTGGGAGAGGCGCACGGGGCGGTCAAGAAGCGGGCGCATGCCCTGCTGGAGATGTTCGACCTCGCCGGGCGCGCCGTGGCGAAGGTGGAATGGCTCTCCGGCGGGGAGGCGCAGCGGGTGGCGATCGCCCGGGCGCTGATGAACGATCCGCCGGTCATCATCGCCGACGAACCGACGGCCCACCTCGACAGCAAGCTCTCGGTGGCGTTCATGGAGATCATCGCCCGGCTGAAGGAGCAGGGGAAAACGGCCGTCATCGCCAGCCACGACCCGCTCGTCTTCGGCGCGCCGATGGTGGACCGGGTGGTCGCCGTCCGCGACGGCCTGATCGACGGAGAGGGGCAATGATCCTCCATCCCGCCATCGTGGCCCTTGTCGTCGTTTCCTTTCTCGTGACGGCGATGATCCTCTCGGGCGCGTTTTTCGGGGTCCGGATCATCCGGCACTGGGACCTTGCCAGCGGCAGCGAGATACAGCTCCTTCTGGAACGGCGGACCTACCTCATCTCGACGCTTCTTGCCTACGTCTTCGCCTTCGAGATCGGATCGCTGTTCCTGTTCATCTACACGGCGGACAGCCTGCACACCCTGTTCGTCGGCGCTATGTGCGCCGCCGGCGCCCTGTACGTCGACCCCTACGGCTATCCCACGCTCTTGCTGAAGATCCTCAACGTCATCCTGGCCGGTCTGTGGCTGATCGTCAACCACGTGGACAACCGGGCCTACGACTATCCCCTGATCAGGAAGAAATACGCCCTGCTCATGATCCTGGCGCCGCTGATCCTGGCGGAATCGATCAGCCAGACCCTCTATTTCACCCAGATGAAGGCGGATGTGATCACCTCCTGCTGCGGCAGCCTCTTCAGCTCGGGAGGGAGCGCCGTCAGCGCGGATATCGCGGCCCTCCCGCCGCGGATTGCGCTGGGTGCATTCGCCTTCGTCCTGGCGCTGACCCTCTTTACGGGCGTCGTCTACCGGTTCAGGGGCAAGATGGGGAGGCTGTTCTCTTTTACCAGCGGCGTCTTCTTCCCGGTTGCCTGCGCCTCCTTCATCTCCTTCATCTCGCCCTA
>CAIYSL010000021.1 GCA_903928915.1 uncultured Syntrophobacterales bacterium
AGTACTGCAACCGGGAGATTCCGCGGTTCAACGCGATCAGCGTCTCGGGGACGCACATCATGGAGTACGGGGCCGATACGGTGCAGTCGGTGGCCCTGGCCATCTCGATCGCCGAGGTCTATATCCGGGAGGTGCTGAAACGGGGGTCCGGGATCGACGAGATTGCCCCGCTGTTTTCGTTCCACCTGCCGATCGGCGGGCGGAACTTCAACTTCTTCGAAGACATCTGCCGGCTGAGGGCGGCCCGGCGGTATTGGGCGCGGCTGATGAAGGGAAAATACGGGGCCCAGGACGCCCGCTCGCTCCAGTTCCGCTTCTCCACGGGCGGGATGGGCGGGGGGCTCACGGCGGAGCAGCCGCTGAACAACATCGCCCGGGAGACGATCTACGCGCTGGCGGCGATCTTTTCGGGAACGCGGTCCTTGAACCTGGCCTGCTTCGACGAGGTGTACGCGATCCCCTCGGACCTGGCGATCCGGACGTCGCTTCGGGTGCAGCAGATCCTGGCCCACGAGACG
Source organism: uncultured Syntrophobacterales bacterium (assembly GCA_903928915.1). Classification (GTDB taxonomy): domain Bacteria; phylum Desulfobacterota; class Syntrophia; order Syntrophales; family UBA5619; genus JAKAFS01. The sequence goes on from CAIYSL010000021.1 coordinate 519, forward strand.
GGGGTGGCGGACGTGGTGGACCCGCTGGGAGGGTCCTACTACGTGGAGTCCCTGACGGACGAGATGGAGGCAAAAATCGGCGAGACGATCGCGAAGATTGCCGCGGACGGCGGGATCGTGAAGCAGATCGAGAGCGGCCAGATCCAGCGGGAGCTGGCCCGGCAGAGCTACGCGCTCCAGACCAGGATCAGCTCGGGAGAAAAGGTCCTGGTGGGGGTGAACAAGTTCCGGGTGCAAGAGGAGGAGCGGGACCTGGAGGTGTACAAGACCGACCCCGAGACGATCAACCGGCAGCTCGCCCGGCTGAAGGCGGTGAAGGCGGGCCGCGACGGGGCGAAGGTCGGCCAGGCGCTGGCGGAGCTGGAGAACGCGGCGGTCCGGGGGGAGAACCTCATCCCCTACCTGTTCGAGCCGCTGACGCAGAAGGCGACGGTCGGGGAGATCGTCGACACGCTGAAGAAGGTGTACGGGCAGTTCAAGGAACCGACCACGATATAGGACCTCGGGGGACCTTGCGGAGGGTTTGATGGAAACGAAAAAGATTCGGGTGCTGATCGCCAAGATCGGCCTGGACGGCCATGACGTGGGCGCGAAGGTGCTGATCTTCTGGCTGCGCGACCAGGGGATGGAGGTGATCTACACGGGGCTGCGCCAAAGCGTGGAGCAGGTAGTGGAGGTGGCCCTGCAGGAGGCCGTGGACGTGATCGGGGTGAGCATCCTTTCGGGCTCCCACGTTTCGATCGCGCGGAAGCTGATGAAACGGATCCAGGAACGGGAGCTCACGGACCTCCTGGTGCTGTTCGGGGGGACGATCCCGAAGGACGACATCGCCCTCTTGAAGGAGGCGGGCGTCACGGGGGTCTTCCCCTCCCACGCGAAGCTGGAGGAGATCTCGACCTTCATCCGCGCGAACGTCCCGGCACGGTGAGCGCAGAAGGTCGCCCGGCACGGGAGGAACGGGCGGGGCGCGCGGGAACGGCGCCCCGGCGTACGGAGAAGCCATGAAAGAATCGCAACCGCGCACCTTCGCCGAAAAGGTCCTCGGCGCCCCCGCGGGGGCCATCGTCTTTCGCCGGCCCGACATCGTGCTGACCCATGACAACACGGCCAGCATCGCCGAGACCTTCCGGCAGATGGGCGGGACGCGGCTGTTCGACCCCGGCCGCCATCTCGTAGTGCTCGACCATAACGCCCCGCCGACGAACGCCAAGCTGGCCACGGACCACAAGCGGATCCGCGGCTTCGTCGCGGCACAGGGCATCGCACGGTTCGCCGACGCGGGCGAAGGGATCTGCCACCAGCTGATGGCCGGCCACGCCCGGCCGGGGATGCTGGTCGTCGGCAGCGACAGCCACACCTGCACCGCCGGGGCGTTCAACACCCTGGCCGTGGGGATCGACCGGACCGAGGCCGCGGGGCTGTTCAGCCGGGGCGAGACCTGGTTTCGGGTGCCCGCCTCGCTGAAGATCACCCTGACCGGGACGCTCCCCGCCGGGGTGTACGCCAAGGACCTCGCCCTCTGGATCTTGGGCCTGATCGGCGCGGCCGGGGCAAACTACCTGAGCATCGAATTCCACGGGGAGGGGGTGGCAACCCTCTCGGTGTCGGAACGGATGACCCTGGCCAACATGGCCTCGGAGATGGGAGCCAAGAACGCCGTCTTCCCCCCCGACGACGTCCTGGCGGGCTTCCTCGGCAGACCGATCTCCTCCGGGGTGTGGGCCGATCCGGGAGCGACCTACGCCCGGGAGCTGGCGATCGACCTGGGGGAACTGTTTCCGGTCGTGGCCGCGCCCCACAGCGTCGAGAACGTCCGGGCCGTCTCCGAGGTGGAGGGGACCCCGATCGACGCGGCGCTGATCGGCACCTGCACCAACGGCCGGCTGGACGACCTGGCCGTTGCGGCCCGGATCCTCGCCGGCCGGCGGGTGGCCCGGGGCGTCCAGCTGCTCGTCATCCCGGCGTCGCGGGAGATCGCGCTCGCGGCGATCGGCGCGGGGCTTATGGCGGAACTGGTAGCGGCCGGAGCGATTATCCTGGCCCCCTCCTGCGGTCCCTGCCTGGGCGCCGGCCAGGGGATTCCGGCCGACGGGGACCGGGTGATCTCCACGGCCAACCGCAATTTCCCGGGGCGCATGGGGAACCCCAAGGCGGCGATCACCCTGGCCTCCCCCGCGACCGTGGCCATGTCGGCGCTCACGGGCTGCATCGCCGATCCCCGCGGGCCGGGCCGCGGCGATCTGTTCAGGACCCCGCTCGCCCCGGCCGCAGCCCCCGGGATCGTCCCGGGTGAACACCGCAGGCACGGCGGCGTCTGGAACTACGCCGACGCGGACAACCTGAACACCGACCAGCTGTTCGCCGGTAACCTGGTGTACAACATCCTGAGCTCCGACGCCCCGGCGATCAGGCCCCACCTGTTTGCGGGCTTCGACCCCGCCTTCGCCGAGGCCGTCGCGCCGGGGGACATCATCCTCGCCGGCGACAACTTCGGCTGCGGATCTTCGCGGGAGCACCCTTCGGTGGGACTGGCCCACGCCGGGGTGCAGGCCCTGATCGTCAAGGGGGTGAATCGGATCTTCTACCGCGCGGCGATCAATCAGGGGCTGCCGCTGATCGTGCAGCCCGAAGCGGTCGCCGCATACCGGCCCGGCGACGCGGTGGAGGTGGACTCCGCGGCCGGCATCGTGCGGATCGGCGCCAGCCGCTTCCGCTTCGCACCCCTCCCCGCCGCGATTCAAGAGATCATCGCGGCCGGGGGGCTGGTAGACTGGATCAAGGAGCATGACAATGGCTAAGGGACAAAACCTGGTGGAAAAGCTGATCCGCTCGCACCTCCGTTCGGGCGAGATGCGGGTCGGGACGGAAATCGGCATCGCCATCGACCAGACGCTCACGCAGGACCCGATGGGGACGATGGCCTATCTCCAGTTCGAGGGGATGGGCGTAGCGCGCGTCAGGACGAAGCTCTCCGTCTCCTACGTCGACCACTGCCTCCTGCAGGAGGGGTTCGAGAATTCCGACGACCACCGCTACCTCCAGACCGTTGCGGCGAAGCACGGCATCCTCTTCTCGAAACCCGGCAACGGTATCTGTCATCAGGTGCACCTGGAGCGGTTCAGCCGTCCCGGGGAGACGCTGATCGGCGCCGACAGCCACACCCCCACCTGCGGCGCCGTCGGGATGCTCGCCATCGGCGCCGGGGGACGCGACGTGGCGGTGGCGATGGCGGGCGGGGAGTTCAGTTTCATCTACCCCCAGGTGCTCCGGATCAATCTCCGCGGCAGCCTGCAGCCCTGGTCGACGGCCAAGGACGTCATCCTCGCCATCCTCAAACGGTTCCGGACCAAGGGCAATGTGGGCAAGGTGATCGAATACGGCGGGGGGGGGATCGCGGCGCTCTCCGTGCCCGAGCGGTCGACGATCACCAACATGGGGGCCGAGCTCGGGATCACCACCTCGCTGTTCCCGAGCGATGAGGTCACCCGGCGGTTCTTCGCGGCCCAGGACCGCGAGGCCGACTGGCGCGAGTTCCTGCCCGATCCGGACGCCGGCTACGACGAGGTGGTCGAGATCGACCTGGGAACGATCGAGCCCAACGTAGCGCGTCCCCACGCGCCGGATAACGTCTGCACGGTCCGCGAGGCGGGGCCGGTGATCGCCCACCAGGTGCTGATCGGCAGCTGCACCAACTCCTCCTACCGGGACCTGATGATCGTCGCGGCGATGCTGGAGGGGAAACGGGTCCACCCCGACGTGAGTTTCGGGGTGGTGCCGGGCAGCCGGCAGGTGCTGAGGATGATCACGGAAAACGGGGCGCTCAACAGGATCATCGACGCGGGGGCGCGGATCCTGGAATCGGGCTGCGGGTTCTGCGCCGGCTACGGCCAGTCCCCGCAGTCGGGGGGGAACTCGATCCGCACGAACAACCGGAATTTCGAGGGCAGGAGCGGGACCCGCGACGCGCAGGTGTACCTGGTCAGCCCCGAAGTGGCGGCGGCCACCGCCCTCGCGGGCACGCTGACCGACCCGCGGGACCTCGGGATGGCGTATCCCGCGGTGGCGCTCCCGGAACGGTTCTACATCAACGACGCCCTGTTCATCCGGCCGGGCGACGGCACGAGCGAGGTGTTCCGCGGGCCGAACATCGGCGCCCCGCCCCGGCAGACGCCGCTGCCGGAGGAGCTCCGGGCCGGGGTCGCGATCAAGCTGGGGGACGACATCACGACGGATCACATCATCGCCACCGGGTCGGTGAGCCGGTATCGCTCCAACATCCCCAAGTCGAGTGAGTACGTGTTTCAGCGGATCGATCCGCAGTTTGTGGAGCGGTGCAGGAGCAACGGAGCGCAGAACAGGGCCTCGGTGATCGTCGCCGGGTTGAGCTACGGACAGGGCTCGTCACGGGAACACGCCGCGCTCTGCCCCGCGTACCTGGGCGTGCGGGTCGTAATCGCCAAGAGCATCGAACGGATCCATGCGGCCAACCTGGTCAATTTCGGCATCCTGCCCCTGGCCTTCACGGACCCTGCGGACTACGAACAGATCGCCCTCGGCGACGAGCTGTTCATCGCCGACGCCCGCGCGGCGGTGCGAACGCCGGTCATCGTCGTGGAGAACCGCACGCGCGGCGAAGCCTACCGCCTCGCGCACAGCCTCACGCCGCGGCAGGTCGGGCTCATTCTCGGGAGTTGAGGGGGAATCCGGGGGGGACGCGGGGCAACCCGTCCGCCAGCGGGGAACCGGGGAACGCCCGGGAACGCCGGTTCAGCGGACGATTCGCGCCGCCGGTTTGCTCCCGGCGGCGCCGGAGGCGGGCCGCCGGCCGTCCCGGTCGTTGACCTTGCTGAGCCGGTACTGAACGTAGGCGTCACGGATCGCCACGTAGGGATCGATGGCCGCTTCCGTGAGGGCTTCGTAGTCGCCGATCGTCAGGGAGGTCTCGTTCACCCGACCGTAGGCCTGCACCCCCGCCGACTCGAGGAAGCGTTCGGGATAGTAGGCCAGCGGGTGGAGGAACCAATCGCCGATCGTCCCGAGCGTGTCCCGGGGGCTGGACGGCCCGAGGACCGGCCAGTTGATGAAGATCCCCTGCCCCACCCCGTATACCCCCAGCGTCTGCCCGAAGTCCTCGTCCTGCCGTACGAGCCCCACCTCCTCGTGGGAGGCGGGATCCAGGAATCCCCCGCCCCCGCCGAGGGTGTTGAGCACGAAACGGCCAACCTCCCGGGCCGCGCCGGGAAGGTTCGCCTGGAGCAGGCAGTTGACGAAGCGGACGGGAAAGGCGAGGTTGGTAAAAAAATTGCTCACCCCCACCCGCGCCGGCTCGGGAACGACCGCCCGGTATCCCTGCGCCACCGGCTTGAACACCCAGAAGTACAGCCGGTCGTTGAACAGGTACATCGCCCGGTTGAAGGGCTCCAGGGGATCGGCGATGGTTGCGGCTCCCCGCCCGGCCCCCCCCGCGACGGCCTCGTCGGCGCTCTCCACATAATCGCCGAGATCGTCTGCGGGCCCGGTCGTTTTCGCCGCGGCCGCGAATGCCTGCGGAGCCGCCGTCCCTTCGCCGGCCGCGATCAGAACGGCGTCGCTTTCGGCCTGCGCCGCTTCGACAGTGGGCGGTCCCGCCCCGGGCGACGGGTGTTGCCGCCCCTGGGCAGGTATCGGGAGAACCACCGCGGCCAGCAGAAGGGCACCCAACAGCAGGTTCATCGGATCACCGCCGCGCCGCGCATCACCCGTTCACCTTCTTGCGCAGGATCTCGAGCAGCTGCTCGGGGCTGTCCTTCGCCAGGATGTCGCTGAACTGGGTGCGGTAGTTCTGGACCAGGCTCACGTTCTCGACGACCACGTCGTACACCTTCCACCCCGCGTCCTTCCTGATCACCCGGTAGGCGATGGGGATCTCCTTTGCGGCGGTAATGACCCGGGTGAGCACCTCGCTCTGGTTCTCGGCGAGCTTGTTCTCCCGGTCGTACACAATCTTCTCGTCGGTGTAGGCGAGGATCTTGTCGACGTAGGCCCTTTCCAGGACCTGCCGGAAGAGGTGGACGAACTCCTGCCGCTGCGCGGTCGTCAGGCTGTTCCAGTTGCGCGCCAGGGTCCGGCGGGAGAGCTCCACTTGATCGAACATGCGATCGTAGATCGTCCGCAGCCGCTGTTTCTTGGCCTCCTTCGCCGATTCGGCCTTGAGCGCCGGATCGCGCAACACGGCCAGGACGCTCGTCACGTTCGCCTTCACCTCGTCGAGCGGCGCGGCGGCGAACGCCGGCAGCGGAAACAATAGCAGCAGCACGATGGGTATGATGAGCTTCCTGCGCATGGCTGATTCTCCTGACCCTATTGCGCCTTCTTCACCTCACCGAAGGCGTACTTCCCGATGATCCCGGTGATGTCGAGGGGCGGCTGCGTCTCGGTGATGGTCCCCCCGTCTGCGAGCGGGGCTCCCCCGCCTCCGGGGTCGATGCTGAGATGCTGATCGCCGATCAATCCTTCCATCTTGATCGAGGCGATGGCGTCGTCGTAGATCGTGACCCCCTTCCGGATCCGCAGTTCCACCACGGCCCGCTGCTCCTTCTGGTCCATGGCCAGCCGCTCCACCCGCCCGACCTCGATACCCAGCATGTACACGGGGCTGCCCGCACGCAGCCCGGTCACCGAGGTGAACCGGGCAAAGAGCGAATAGGTATCGTTGCCCCAGAGCGACACATGGCCGAGCTTCACCGTCATGTACCCGAGCAGCAGCAGCCCGATAACGAGAAAAATGCCGACCGTCGTTTCCAGCGAATACTTCTTCATCTGCTCATACCCTCCCGTCGCACCGCAGCCGGGCAATCACCTTGAGTTGATGCCGCGCCGAAGCGATGATCGGCCCGATCTCCGCGATCGGGTCACCCTGCGCGATCCCGGCCTGAATGGCGAATTCCACGCACTCCCCCGAAAAGGCGCGCCTGCGGGCGCCGTCCCAGATGTCCCGGATCCCCTGCCCCTCGAAATCCTTGCCGAACGCCCGCAGGATGCTTTCCGCCTCGTCCAGGTCCGAATAGGGAAGCACCGTGGCGAACTCGTTCGTCTGGGTCCGCGTGGAAAATCCCCCGATGGCGCTGAAATGCTTGTCGATGAACATCCCCATCCCCCGGATCGCCTCCTGCGCCGCATCGTAGCCCAGGTTCGCGACGATCGCGTCCAGTTCATCCAGGACGAACACCACGACCGTGTAGGTCTCCCCGTACTCGCGCCGTTTCAACTGGGCGTGGTTCAGGATCTTAAACTGCCGTCGCGAGTACAGGCCGGTCAACTCCTCCTGAAACCCCTCCAGGCTGCGGATGACCTCATCCTTGAAGGGGTGCGCGAAATCCTCCAGCTCTTCCGGCGAACCCTGAAAAACGATCTTGCGATCGTACAGGGCGAGGATGCGGTTGGAGATGAAGTAGACATCGGGGATCTCGTGGCTGACCAGGATCGCCGTGAACCCGAATTTCCGCTGGTACTGGGCGATCATGCTCAGGATCGCGTTCTTCCGGACGGGATCCTGGCCGGAGGTGGGTTCGTCGAACAGCACGATGCGCGGATCGGTCACCAGCGCCCGCGCCAGAGCCACCCGCTTCTGCATCCCCCCCGAGAGTTCCGACGGGTACTTGGCGGCGGCGTCGGCCAGTTCGGTCTGCTCCATCCTCGCCCGCACCCGCCCGTCGATCTCCGCTTTGTCCAGGTTCGTCGTTTCCCTGAGCGGAAGCGCGATATTGTCGTACACGGTCAGGGAGTCGAACAGGGCGTTGTCCTGGAACATGTAGCTTATCCGGGCCAGCGAGGCCGCCGCCTCCCGTTTTCTCATCTCGGCAAGCGGCATTCCCCGAAACAGGATAGTCCCCTGATCGGGCCGGAGCAGCCCGATGATGTGCTTGAGGATTACGCTCTTTCCCGAACCGCTCAGGCCGATGATCGTCGTCACCTCGCCTTCATAGATCCGGAAATTGACCGCATCGAGGATCGTCCGGGATCCGAAGCGCTTGGTCACCTCCTGAAACTCGATGAGCGGCGTATCCATAGGGCTATCCTAGATGAGCAGGGACGTCACGATGTAGTCCGAAACCAGGATCAGGACGCAGGAGATGACGACCGCCGAGGTGGTGGCGAGACCGACCGCCTTGGCGCCGTGGCCGTCGGTCCGCAGGTGCGCAAAATAGCCCTGGTAACAGCAGACCGTGGCGACGATCACGGCAAACACGACGGCCTTGACCAGCCCGTCGACCACGTCCTTCATCTCCATGCTCACCTGTACGCGGTACAGATAGGTGCCGCCGTTGGCGCCCAACAGCAGGACCCCGGAGATGTACCCGCCGACGATGCCGATCAGGTCGAACAGGGTGGTGAGCAAGGGGAAACTGATGATCGCGGCGGCGATCCGCGGGCTGATCAGGTACTTAAGCGGATCGATGCGCATCGTGTCCAGGGCATCGATCTGCTCGGAAATCCGCTGGCTGCCGAGCTCCGCGGTGATCGCCGAGCCGGCCCGGGCCGTGATCATGATGGCGGTGAGGACCGGCCCCAGCTCCCTGACCAGGGACAGGACCACCAGGGTGCCGAGGGCGCCTTCGGCACCCACCTTCACCAGGGCGTGGTACGATTGGAGCCCCAGGACCATCCCGGTGAACAGGCCGATCAGCAGGATGATGGGGGTCGACCGCGCCCCGATGTAGTGGATGTGCTGGACGATCCGGGAAAGCTGCTTGGCGCGGGGGACCTTCACGAGCGCCAGCACGAGGAATATCGCCGCGGCGCCCAGGTTGTTCGTCCAGTCGATCGCCTTCCCGCCGAGGCGGGCGAACGGTCCGGTCACCGCCATGGCCAACCGCCGGGACACCGTATCTTCGGGAGTCCCGCCGGGCCCCGCGCCGCGCTCGCCCTCTGTCCAGGAGTGTTCCATAGCAGACCTCGTTTCCATCGCCCGGGCCCGGGGCCCGGCGTGACATGCTCAGACGGTGGGGAACAGCCAGCCCCGAAACCGCTCATCCCTGCCGGAGGCGATCGCCGCGATCCCGTTGGCGAGGCGGGAGGTCACCGCCCCCGGGACCCCGGCGAGGCGGCGCCCGTCGATCTGCCGGATCGGCAGAACCCGCGCCGAGGTGCTGGAGAGGAACAGCTCTTCCGCGTCCTCCAGCAGCACCGGGCTCAGCCGGCCGGTGACCGTCTCGATCCCCATCGCCTCGGCCACCGCGAGCAGCGATTTGCGGGTGATGCTCTGCAGCACCGTCCCCAGGGACGGCGTCAGCAGGCGCCCCCCCCGGACGAGGAACAGCGATTCGGTCGCCCCCTCCGCGAGGAATCCCTGGGTGTCGAGGAGCACCGCCATGTCGAACCCCCGTTTCCTCGCCTCGGCCCGGGCCACCATCCCGTTGATGTAGTTGGCCGCCACCTTGGCCTCGACCGGAACGGTCTGCGGGTCCAGCCGCCGCCACGTGGATACGCAGGCGGTGGCGCTGCCGCCCGCCCGTCCGCCGTTCCCGCCGGGGGGCTCGTCGGGTGCGAACACGAACACGGCCACCTGGAATCGCTGCCCCGGCGGGAGGACCCCGGAGGAGACCTCGGGGTAGAACCCGAACACCTTGATCAGCCCGGCCGCAAGCCCGCTCCGCCTGACGGTCTCAAGGACCGCCTCGTGCAGCTCGGCCGGCGTGAGCGGCGGCTCCATTCCGAGCAGGCAGGCGGACCCGAAGAACCGGGCGCAATGCTCATCCAGGCGGAAGACGGCCGGTCCGGCGGGGGTGTCGGTAAAGGCGATCACCTCGAAAATCGCCGATCCCCGGGCGAAACTGTGGCTCATGATGGGGACATTTGCCTCATCCCAGGGGCAGTACCGACCGCCCAGATACACGACCCGCCCCTCGACCATCATTCGCCCTCCTCACGGCTCCGCCGAAGCAGGCGCCGGCAACCGTCTGCCCGAGACGGACCGCCCCCGGACGGCGACGGAAAATGGTGGCTTTTTCTCCAATTTCTGCTATCCATAGGCGCGCCGTTTCGAGACGGCAGGTCCGTGACAGGCGCGATAGTAGCAGAAAGGCAGGAGGATTACAACCCTGTGGAACAGTATTGTGAACCGAAAACGCGCCAGCCGCTGATCACGCTGGAGCGCGTCACGCTCCGGGTGGGAGACCGGATGCTCCTGCCCGGCACCTCCTGGGAGATCAACCGCGGCGAGAACTGGGCGATCCTGGGGCCCAACGGGTCGGGGAAATCGGCGCTGGTCAGGGCCGTTAAGGGCGACGTGCCGCACGTGCGGGGACGGCTGGTCCGTCACGACCCGCAGGCCGAAGGCAGGAGGATCGGGTACCTCTCCTTCGAACTCCAGGAGGAGATCCTGGCGCGCGAGGAGTTCCGCGACGAGGAGCGGTGCTTCAGCGGCAGGGGGCACGAGCTCACCGCCGGGGAACTGCTCGGGGCCGACGGCGCCGACCCGGCAGCGCGTCAGCGGCTCGTCGGGATCCTGGGAATCGGCGCCCTGCTCGACCGCGGGTTCCGCTTCCTGTCCAACGGCGAGATCCGGAAACTCCTGATCGCCCGGGCGCTCCTGCCGGCGCCGAAGCTGTTGATCCTGGACGACCCCTTCGCCGGGCTGGACGCCGGGGTCCGCCCCCCCTTCGCCGCGGCCCTGTCAAACCTGATGCGGGAGGGGACGCAGCTCATCCTCGTGGTCCAGCGGCCCGAGGAGGTGATCCCGGGGATCACGCACGTGCTGATCATCCGCAACGGCCGCGTCGCCCTGGCGGGGAGGCGCGACGATGTCCTGACGCCGGCGCGGATCAGGCGCCTGACGGCGCCGCGGGTCGCGGTGCGGACGAGTCCGCTGCCGGCGATCCGTCTGCCGCTTCCCGAGACCGGAGACACCGCGCTCCCCCCGGGCGAGCCGCTCGTGGAGATGCGGGACATCCGCGTGGCCTACGGCCGACAGGTCGTCCTCGACGGCCTGAACTGGACGGTCCGGCGCGGGGAGCACTGGGCCGTGGTCGGACCGAACGGGTCGGGGAAATCGACGCTGGTGAGCCTGATCACCGGGGACAACCTGCAGGTGTACGCCAACGAGGTGCGCCTGTTCGGGACACGCCGGGGCGAGGGGGAGAGCATCTGGGACATCCGGCGGAAGATCGGCCTCGTCTCCCCCGAGCTCCAGCTTCGGTACCGCAAACCCGTCTGCGTCCGGGAGGTGGTCCTGTCGGGCTTTTTCGACTCGATCGGCCTGTACCGCCGGCCCGAACCCGGCCAGGAGGCGATCGCCGACCGCTGGCTGGAAATCCTCCGCATGACCGAGAAGGCCGAGCGGCTGTTCACCCACCTCTCCTACGGGGAGAGGCGGCTGGCGCTGATCGCCCGCGCGATGGTCAAAGCGCCGGAACTGCTGATCCTGGACGAGCCCTGCCAGGGGCTCGACCGCACAAACCGGGAGAGGGTGCTGTCGCTGATGGAGAAGATCGGCGCGGAGACGGCGACAGGGCTGATCTACATCACCCACCACGCCGAGGAGATGATCCCCTGCATCGATCACCTGCTCAAACTGGAGAAGAAGGGGGCCGCGGTCACCGCGGGCGAGCCGGCGTCGGGACCTCCGGATGCGGCCCCTCGGCCAGGAGACGGCTGACGTCCGCCGGCGCAAAAGGGAGCCGGCTGAACAGCCGCGCCTCGAGTTTTTCGGACCTCTCCCGGAGGCCCATGATCCAGCGTTTCCGCTCCGGCGTGGCGCCGTACCGCGCGAGGATGTACCCCATCCGCTCGGCCAGGGGCACGATCCGGTCGTGGAGGACCCGTTTGTCCGCGTAGTTGACGACCTCCGCGGCCGCCGGCACAGCGGAGGGGCGGCCGGTGCGCCGCAGGCGCACATGCTGGCCGACGACAGCGGCCACCTCCGGGTAGCCGAGCTCCCTGATCAGGCACTCCCCCGTCTCGGCGTGGTCCTCCCCGGTCCGGAAACTCCGCGTTTTGGTGATGTCGTGCAGAAGGGCCGCGGCCCGGATCAGCTCCCGGTCGCGGCGGGGAAGCTCAAGCCGGCTGGCCAGCAGCAGGGCGACCCGGCAGACCTGCTGCGAGTGGGCCACGATGTGCTCCAGCATGCCCATGTCGGCGATCAGCCGCCGGCACTCGGGTTCGGAAGGAATAGCGATCGGTTCCGCCCGCATGCGGCCTCAGGGGATCGACCAGGTCGTGCCGGCGGGCGAGTCCTTGAGGACCACCCCGCGGGCCGCCAGCCCCTGCCGGATCTCGTCGGCCCGCTGCCAGGCCTTGGCCTCCCGGCTGGCCCGCCGTTCGGCGATCAGCGCCTCCACCTCGGCCGGGTCGATCCCCCGCTTCTGGGCCTCGGCCTCGCGGTCGCGCCGCAGGTAGACGTCGGGCTCCTCCCCGAACAGCCCCAGGACCGCCCCGATCTCCCGGAGGGACTGCTCCGCCTGCGTCAGGACCTGGCGTGACAGGACGGCCTTCTTGTCCGCGAGCGCGGCGTTCAGCAGGCGGACCGTGTCGAACAGATAGCCGATCGCCCGCGCGGTGTTGAAATCGTCGTCCATGGCCTCGCAGAACCGTCCCCGGAGCCCCGCCAGGTGGTCGACGATCTCGCGCTCCGTTGCGGAGCCTTCCGGCGGTGCCTGCCCGTGGGCCGCCTGATCGCGCAGGGCCTTCAGCGTGGAGTAGAACCGTTCCATCCCCTGGCGCGCCTCCGCCAGGGCCGCATCGGAAAAATCGACGGGGCTCCGGTAGTGGCTTGCCAGCAGGAACAGCCGCAGGACCTCGGGCCGGTACTGCTTCAGGATTTCCCGGATGGTGAAGAAGTTCCCCAGCGACTTGGACATCTTCTCGCTGTTGACCCGGACGAACCCGTTATGGAGCCAGTACCGGGCGAGCGGTTTGCCCGTCGCGGCCTCCGACTGGGCGATCTCGTTGTCGTGGTGGGGGAAGACCAGGTCCTCGCCGCCGCCGTGGATGTCGAAGCTGTCCCCGAGGTAGCGCTGGCTCATCACGGAGCACTCCAGGTGCCAGCCCGGCCGGCCCTGTCCCCACGGGCTCTCCCACCAGGGCTCTCCCTGCTTGCTCGCCTTCCAGAGGACGAAATCGAGGGGATTGCGCTTCTTCTCGTTCACGTCGACCCGCGCGCCGGCCAGCATGTCCTCGAGCCCCCGGCCGGAGAGTCTCCCGTACCCGGGGAATTTATCCACGGCAAAGTAGACGTCCCCGTCCACCCGGTAGGCCAGTCCCTTTGCCAGCAGGGTCTCCACCAGCCGGATCATCCCGGCGATATGCTCCGTCGCCCGGGGGGTCACCGTGGGCGGCTCGACGCCGAGGGCCTCCATGTCCTGGTTGTGCTCGGCGATGAACCGCTCGGCGATCTCGGCAATCCCCGTCTGCTCCCGGTTGGCCCGCTCGATGATCTTGTCGTCCACATCGGTAAAATTCTTCACGTAGGTCACGTCGTACCCGCGGGAGCGGAGGTACCGGCTGACCACGTCGAACACCACGGCGGAACGGGCGTGCCCCACGTGGCAGACGTCATAGGCGGTGATCCCGCACACGTACATACCCACCCGGCCTTCCCGCAGGGGGGTGAATTCCTCTTTCTTCCGCGTCAGGGTGTTGAAGACTCTCACGTCCGTGGCTCCTTCGGATGGTCGTCAGGGGAACAGGGCGATCCGGGGCAGACCGGTCTCTTCCTTAAGGCCGCACATCAGGTTCATGTTCTGGATCGCCTGACCGGAGGCCCCCTTGATCAGGTTGTCGATCACCGCAACGACGATCAGCCGGTTCGTCCGGCGATCGACGGTGACGCCGATGTCGCAGTAGTTCGAACCGACGACGGAGGAGAGGTTCGGAAATTGACCGGCCGGGCGGACGCGGACAAAGGGCTCGTCCCGGTAGAACTCCCGGTACAGCGCCGTGGCGTCCTCGCCGGTAGCATCGCGGGTGAGCGTCGCGTAGATCGTGCTCAGGATCCCCCGCTTCAGCGGCAGCAGGTGGGGGGTGAAGGAGATCCGCATCTCCCCCTCCGCCAGCGCGCCGAGCTCCTGCTCGATCTCCGGCGTATGCCGGTGCCGGCCGACCTTGTAGGCCTTGAACCCCCCGTCCACTTCGCAGTACAGCGAATCGATCTGGGGCTCCCGGCCGGCGCCGCTCACGCCTGACTTCGAGTCGGCGATGACCGAGTGCGTCTCCACCCAGTGCGCCTTGAGGGCCGGGGCAAGCCCCAGGATGATGCTCGTGGGATAACAACCCGGATTGGCGACCAGCCGCGCCGACCGGATCCGGTCCCGGTACAGCTCGGGCAGGCCGTACACCGCCTCCCGGATCGTCCCGGCGGCCGTATGCCGGCCGTACCACGCCTCGTAGGAGGCCTGATCGCGGATGCGAAAATCGGCGCTCAGGTCGATGACCTTCTTCCCGGCCGCGAGGAACTGCGGCACCGCCTCCATCGAAACGCCGTGGGGAAGGGCGAGAAACACCACGTCGGCGCGGGAGGCCATCTCCTCGACGGTTATGTCGGTGTAGACCAGGTCGCTCCGGCCGGCAAAGACGGGGTAGACATCGGCGAGGGGAACCCCCGCAAACCGCCGGGAGGTGGCCGCCACAACCTGTGCCCCGGGATGACCGACGAGCAGCCTGAGCAGCTCCTGTCCGGTGTACCCGCTTCCGCCGAATATGCCGACCTTGATCACCCTGCGACCTCCTCGCTCATAAAAAAAGGGAGGCCTCAGCCTCCCCGTTGTTACCGCTTCGAGAACTGGAACCGTTTCCTGGCCCCGGGCTGTCCGTATTTCTTCCGCTCCTTGACGCGTGAATCCCGCGTCAGGAATCCCGCCTTTTTCAACGTGGAGCGCAGCTCCTCGTCGTATTCCACCAGGGCCTTGGAGATCCCGTGTTTGACGGCGCCCGCCTGGCCGGCCATGCCGCCGCCCTCGACGTTGATCGTAAAATCGAACTGCCCCCGTTTGCCCGTCATCTCCAGGGGCTGCTGGATGAGCATCTTCAGGCTGTCGCGGGTGAAATAGTCGTCGAAGGTCCGCTTGTTCACCTGCAGGATGCCGGTCCCTTCCTTCATGTACACCCGGGCGATCGCGCTTTTCCGTTTACCCGTCGCATAAAACCGTTTTTCCGTCATAGTCCTCTCTCCGTCCTGTCGGCCGACCCTCCGGCGCCCCGGTGAATCGCCCCCTTATAGGTCAAGAACACGGGGGCACTGGGCCTCGTGCGGATGGTCGCCGCCCCGGTAGATCTTGAGTTTCTTCAACATGGCCCGCCCGAGCGTATTCTTCGGAAGCATCCCCTTTACGGCCGTCCGCAGCAGCTCCTCCGGTTTCTCCTGGAGCAGCTTACCCGCGGTCACGGCCTTGAGCCCGCCCGGATAGCCGGAGTGGTGGTAGTAGACCTTGTCGGTCAGCTTCTTCCCGGTAAGGCTGATCTTCTCGGCATTGACCACGATCACAAAATCGCCCGCATCCATGAAGGGTGCGTAGAGGGGCTTGTGCTTGCCCCGGAGCCGGGTGGCAATCTCGGACGCCAGCCTTCCTAAAATCTTGTCCTGGGCATCGACGACGTACCAGTCCCGCGCCACGTCTTCCTTCTTTGCATAAGAGGTCTTCATAAGCTCACCGTATTTCGGGAATTTGAAACTGGATTGATACGCAAATTATCCGAATTTGTCAAGGGGAAACCTGCGGGAAAAATGAAAAAGAATTCGCCGCCGCGCCGCGGCTATCTCCCGGCTCCCCCCCCCATCCCCAGCAGCGAGAGATACACCATGAACGTCCGGTCGTCCTGCCGGTCGGAGACGGCCAGCTCGAAATTCCAGCACTGCCGGCGGTATCTGATGCCGTAGGTCGCCTCGACCGTCCGCCCCTCCCGTTTATTGTGCCTCAGGACGTAGAGCGCGTCTAGGCCGGAGGTCACGGAGGCGATCAGGCTGAGGTTGACCTCCTCCAGGATGTCCCGCGTGTACCGATACCCCGCCGCGACCGAATCGCCCCGGCCGTCGGAGAGGGTCAGGTCGTAGTTGGCCTGTTTCCAATCGCCGGAATTCACGCCGTAGATGTTCCGCGCCGACAGCGCAACCTGCCGATACGGCGACAGGTCCAGCTCGAGGATGACGTCGCCGAAGGGGCGGGTGGCCGGCTGCGGCGCCGCCGCGTCCCTCCGCGCCTCGCGGATGTCGTAGGTCTGGGCAAGTTTGAGGCGCATCATCTCGCGGTAGGTGACCCGGCCGTCCTTCTCCCGTTCGCGGGCCAGCAGGGTGTTGGTCAGCCCGTAGGTGAGGCTGTGCCGGGCGGGAATCCTCGCCAGGAAATCGGGGGCGTTGTCCTGCGACGCCTCGGGGATGAAGGTGTAGGTGAGCTCCGGTTTGACCCCGTGCCGGACCTTCTCCACCGCGGCCCCCCCCGCATCGTACACCCGCTGGAGTTCCGTGGAGAGCGACGCGCCGAGCTGGAACACCTCCCGGCTGCCGCGCCTGTCGCCGGCATCTGTTCCCGAATCGGACCGCTCCCAGACGCTCTCCCGGAACCCCGCCTGCGGGGTGAGCTGTACCGCGGGGCCGATCCCCAGCGGCAGGTACAGCGTCGGCCCCACTTCCCAGAGGTGCCCCCGCTGCCCCTCCCGGCGGTAGAAATGGTCGTACCCGGCCCCAAAGGCGAGCTGCAGGGGGGTCGCCGCGAGCGGCCGCCGAAACCCCGTCAGGACCACCTCCGGGTACTTCTGGAGGGTGGCGTCGTTGCTGGGCACGGTAAAGTCGTCGGTGGCGCGGACCAGGGCCGTCAGGTTCAGCAGCGACCAGTCCTTGGTCAGCCGGACCGTGGAGTCGAGCGATCCGAGGGACTCGTCCCCCCGGAAGGAGACCCGCTGGAACCGTTCGTCACCCCGCTCGGAATAGTGGTCCAGATAGTAGTTGAAGGAGGAAAAGTCACGGAAGTACCAGGGGTCCGATACACGGCGGATGTCCGTCCGCAACGTAAGCCCGTCGGCGGTGGCCGTCTCGTGGTTGAGGTAGTAAGACCAGCGGTTCCGGTCCGCCTGCCAGTCGCGGCCGATCCCGCCGAGGGTCTCCGTGACGTGCTTGCGGTCGTTGAGGTAATCGGCGTAGAAGGTGCCGAAGGTCCCCGGGGACGGGAAGTAGCGGACCTCCAGCCCCTCCTTGAAACCGCGCTTCTCCAGGTAGCGCAGCGACAGGGTGGCGTCGACGCTCTCCGAGACGGCCCAGTACAGCGGGAGCTCCGCGTCGAGGCCGTTCTTGTCGCGGGAGTAGGAGAGCCGGGGCATGAGGAGCCCCGATTGGCGCGTGGTCTTGGCCGGGAACAGGAGATAGGGGACGTACAGGACCGGGACGGTGCGGGCGAAGAATTTCCCCTCCTTCAGCCTGCCGTATCCGTCGACGGTCAGTTCGAGCTCTTTACCCGCCAGGCGCCAGTCGGGGGTGTCGCCGTCGCAGGTGGTCACCGTCGCGTCTTCGAGCCGGTAGAGGTCCTCCCCCCGCTTTTCGATCTTCTGACCGTTGACGTAGAAGTGGTTCCGGGCGATGAACATCCTCCCCTTGTCGACGGTTCCGGTCTTGGTGACGAAATTGAAGGCAACCCGCTCGCCCTCCAGGACATCCCGGTCGCTCAGGAGGTAGACGTTTCCCTCGGCGAGGGCCTCGTTCCGGCCGCGGTACAGGGTCACCGCGTCGGCCTTCAACAGCCCCCCGGTGAAGGTGATCAGGACCTTCCCCGCCGCCGAGAAGATGTCCCGCTCCTCCTCGTAGGCGAGGCGATCCGCTTCGATCGTGACCGGCCCGGCGGGAAGCTCCCGCACGATGTCCGCTCCGGCGCTGGCCGCCGCCAGCCACAGCAGCAGCCCGACCGCAGCGCACACCGCCCCCCGCCCCCGCGGCCCGCCCCGGAAGATCATCGCGCCGCGCCCCCGGGGATGCTGCCCGTCCGCGCGGCGGCGCGCTGGAGCTTCTTGATCGCCCCCACGAGGTAGAGGGAGCCGGCCGCACAGACGAGGTCCCGCTCCCCCGCCCGGCTGAGCGCGGCCCGCAGGGCGTCGGCCGGCCGGGCGTACCCCTCGACCGCGGCGTGGAACCGCCGGGCGATCGGCAGCAGCTCCTCCAGCGGCACGGCGCGGTCGCTGGGGGGACGGGTGAGGATCACCCGGTCGGCCAGAGGAAACAGCCTCCGGGCCATGGCCGGATAGTCCTTATCGCCCAGGACGCCGAAGATCAGGATCAGCCGGCGGTAGGAGAAATTCTCCCGCAGCGCCCGGCGCAGCGTCTCCGCCCCGGCGGGGTTATGGGCGCCGTCCACCAGCAGGGTCGGAGCGCGCCGGAGCACCTCCAGCCGCCCCTCCCAGCGGGTCCTCTCGAGCCCTGCGACGACGCGGTCCCCCGGGACGGGGAACCCCGCATCCGCGATCAGCTCCACGGCCCCCAGGGCCAGGGCGGCGTTTGCGTACTGGTGCCTCCCGACGAGCGGACAGGTAAGCCGCGCGAAGCGGCGTCCGATCCCCCGGTAGGAAAAGGTACCGTCGCGATGGACCCGCGTCCGGATCTCCCTGCCCAGCCGGTACAGCTCCGCATTCCGGTCCCGGCACAGGGCATCCAGGGTGTCGACCACCGGTTTCTGCCTGGCCGCGGTAAGCACTCTCCCCCCCTGCTTGATGATCCCCCCCTTTTCCCGGGCGATCGCCTCCAGGGTGTCGCCCAGGTACTGGCGGTGTTCGAGAGAGATGTTGGTGATGACCGCGAGCAGCGGAACGACGACGTTGGTGGCGTCGAGCCTTCCCCCCATCCCGACCTCCAGGACGGCGATATCCACCCGCCGCCGCCGGAAGTGGAGAAACGCCATCGCCGTCAGAAATTCGAAGTAGCTGATCTCCTCCCGGACCTGCGCCCGGACGCGCGCGGCGCAGATCGTCGCCTCCTCCCGGCTGATCATCTCGCCGTCGACCCGGATCCGTTCGCGGAAATCGATCAGGTCCGGGGAGGTGTACAAACCGGTCCGGTACCCCCCGGCGGAGAGGATCGCGGCGATCATCGCCGCCACCGACCCCTTGCCGTTCGTTCCGGCGATCAGGACGCTGGGATAGCGCTGCTGGGGATCCTGGAGCCGGCCAAGCAGCCCGTTGATCGGGTCGAGTCCGAAGCGGATCCCCATCTTGGTCAGGCCGCAGAGGTAGGCCCGCGTATCCCGGTAGGCGATGGAACGTGGATTCATTGCGTGGATTGCCTTGTCCCGAGGGCCGCGAGGGCGTTCAGATCCGGATGACCTGGCCATCGCTCAGCACATGGATGTTTACGTTGCCCAGCAGGGAAATCTCCTGCTGAATCTCGTTCAGGTACTGTATCTTCATATGGTAGAGGTAGATCTGCGGTTGGTTGGCCCGGCCGAGCTTGCCAAGCTCGGCCGCCAGGTCGGCCGGGGTCAGATGGCCGGTCAGCCGGGCGAGATCCCCCAGTTCACCGGGCAGGGAGGTCTCCACGAAGACCGCCCGCACCCGATCCTGCCCGGCCACGGCCCAGACCTCGTCGGTCGGCCCGGTGTCGCCGATGAACACCGCGGCCGGCGCCCCGCTGCCGGTCCCCGCATCGACCACATAGGCGACGGTCTCGACGGTATGATGGACCGGGATGGCCGTGACGCGCAGATGGCCGAGGCTGCTCGCTTCCCCCGGCCGGACCGCCATGAACCGCAGCACCGGGTTCTCCGCGCTGGGGATCGCGGAAAAATCGGGCCAGATGGCACCGTTGAATATGTGTTTCCTGAGCTGGGCGATCACCCCTTCCGGAGCGACGACCCAAAGCGGGGTGCCCCGCCGGAAGTAGCAGAGGTTGTCCGCCAGGGAGGAGAGCTCCCGGATATGGTCCAGGTGGGCATGGGTAACGAGGATATGCTCGACACGAGCCTGCTCTTCCAGCGCCAGGACGGAAGTCACGGCCCCGGCATCGACCAGGGTCGTGCCGTCGATCAGGAAGCTCGTGAGACCGCACCCGGGGAGTTGTGAACCATGACAACCCAGAACCCTGATCTCCATCATGCATCACCCTTTTTCCGGAACCGGACCCGGGGCGTGCCGGGCCGCCCCCCCGCCCGCAGGGCCCCCCTCCCCGGGCGCGCGCATCACCCCGCCCGCCTGCGCGGTCTCAGGGATCCCGGCCGACCGCCCGGAAAGCCCGCCCCCGCTGCGCGGGGCATGGACCCGGCCGGCCCGCCGCATCCGGACAATCCTAATCCGCCGTCACCTTGAACACCTCATCACCGGGACGGACGCGGTCCGGCACCTTGATGCCGATGTAGTCGCCGGCAGAGGCCGTGGGCACTTTCTGACTGTTTACCTCCATCGAGTCAAGCGGCATGGTGATATCCGTGGTGTGTCCCGTGAACTTGAGGGTATCACCGACCCGGATCTCTCCGTCGGTGATCTTGACGGCGGCGACAGACGGTTTCGAAAAATATTTCGTGACTTCCCCGATCCTCTTCTCGGCCATATCCGCTCCTCCTTCCCGCTGCTGATGGATACACCCGGCCTGCAACCTGGCCAACGGGGGAACTATATCGGTTTTCCTGAAAAAAACAAGGGGGACGAGGCGGGGAGGGCAAAAAAAGGGCGGGTCATCGACCCGCCCTTTTTCGGCATCGCTATTTCTTCGCGGCCGGCGCCTTTTTCTTTGCCTTCTCCTGCTCGGCGTCGCGGACGAATTCGATGATCGACATCGGGGCGTTGTCACCGGCGCGGTAGCCGGTCTTGAGGATTCGCGTGTAGCCGCCGGAACGGTCCTTGTAGCGGGCCGACAGCTCCCCGAACAGCTTGCCCACCATCTCCCGCTCGCGCACATAGGCCGCCGCCTGCCGGCGGGCATGGAGGTCTCCCCGCTTTCCCAGGCCGATCATTTTCTCGGCCACTTTTCTCAGCTCTTTGGCCTTAAGGTCGGTAGTCTTGATCTTCTCGTATTTCAGCAGGGAGGTCACCATCGTCCTGAGCATCGCCTTGCGATGGCTCGTCGTTCTCCCCAGTTTGCTCCCAAATTTTCCCTGACCCATCGAGCATCATCCTTTCCGGTACGCGGTACGCTTACACCGCCCTTCGTGTTCTCCCCTGGCTCTGAACCCTATTCCGCATCCGCCTGGGGGGCGCCTTCCGCCCTGTTCCAGGGGGAAAAATCCAGTTTCATCCCGAACCCCAATCCCGACTCGGCAAGAATCTCTTTAATTTCGTTGAGCGATTTTCTCCCGAAGTTCTTGGTCTTGAGCATCTCCGCCTCGGTCTTCTGCACCAGTTCCCCGATCAGATTGATCCCGGCGTTCTTCAGGCAATTCGCCGACCGCACGGAGAGCTCCAGGTCGTCCACATGCCTGAGGAGGATGTCGTTGATGTCCTCCTTCTCCGGAACCTCCTGCGCCGCCACCGCCTCTTCCGCCTCGGAGAAGTTGATGAAGATGTCGAGCTGCTCCTTGAGGATCTTGGCGGCGTACGCCAGGGCGTCGTCGGGCAGAACGCTCCCGTCGGTCCATATCTCGATGATCAGCCGGTCGTAGTCGGCAACCTGCCCGACCCGGGCGTAGGTAACCGTATAGTTGACCTTCTTGATCGGCGAATAGATCGCATCGATGTTAATCGTCCCCTCGGACTGGTCGGCCTCGCGCTCCTTCAGGGCCGGGACGTACCCCTTGCCCATCTTTACCACCATCTCCGCCTTGAACTCCGCCTCGCCGACCAGCGTAGCGATGTAGTGGTCGGGGTTGAGGATCTCGACGGTCCCGTCGGTTTCGATGTCCGCCGCGGTGATGACCCCTTCGCGCGAGGTGTCGATACGGATCGTCCGCGGCCCGTCCTGATGAAGTTTCAGGCGCACTCCCTTCAGATTCAGAATGATATCGGTGACATCTTCCTTGATCCCCGGGATCGTGGAAAACTCGTGAAGCACGCCGTCGAATTTAACGGAGACGATAGCCGCCCCCTGAATCGAGGAGAGCAATACCCTCCGCAGCGCATTCCCCAGGGTGGTGCCGAACCCGCGTTCCAGCGGCTGACAGCTGAATTCCCCGTAGAAACGGGTATGGGTCGCTTCATCGATATCGATTCGTTTCGGTTGGATCAAACTGCGCCAGTTTCTCTGCATAATTTCTTACCTGCCCTTCGGATACCTGGTTATCTTTCTATTTTGAATAAAGCTCAACGACCAGCTGTTCCCGGACCGGCATCGTCAATTCTTCGCGGGTTGGTAGCGTCTTTATGGTACCCTTGAAGTTCGCCTTATCAAGCTCCAGCCACTGAGGCACACCCCGCCTGGCTACGGTTTCCATCGCCTCGAGTATCCGTTCCACCTTTCTGCTCTTCTCCCGGACCTGTACCTCGTCACCGAGTTTCGTCAGGAACGAAGGGATGTTGACCGGCTTTCCGCTGACCGTGAAATGGTTGTGCCGCACCAGCTGCCGTGCCTCGGTACGCGAATTGGCAAATCCCATCCGGAAGATCATATTGTCCAGCCTGCGCTCGAGAAACACGAGGAGGTTCGTTCCGGTGATCCCTTTCTGCCGGTCCGCCTTGTCGAAGTATCCCCGAAACTGCTTTTCCAGCAGGCCGTACATCCGCTTGAGTTTCTGCTTTTCCCGCAGCTGCACACCGTAGTCGGAGAACTTCTTCCGGAGCTGGCCATGATCTCCCGGTGCGTATCCGCGCCGTTCGAAGGCGCACTTCTCGCTGTAGCACCTGTCCCCTTTAAGGAAGATCTTCATCCCCTCTCGCCGGCATAACCTGCATACGGATTCTCTATACCTTGCCAAAAATGCCTCCCTGATCGATGATCAAATTCCGATTAGCTGTGCTCACTCACCGCGATGACCGCTGACCGGCCATCGCTCACGAACCGCCGGTTATACCCGTCTGCGCTTCGGCGGGCGGCACCCGTTGTGGGGGATCGGCGTAACGTCCCTGATCAGGCTGATCCTGAGTCCCGCCAGCTGCAGCGATCGGAGCGCCGACTCCCGACCGGAACCCGGCCCCTTGACGTACACCTGCACGGACCGCAGCCCATGCTCCCGCGCCTTCTTTACGGCATCCTCGGCCGCCATCTGCGCCGCGAAGGGGGTGCTCTTCCGCGACCCCTTGAACCCCTGCATACCGGCGGACGCCCAGGCGATCACATTTCCGCTCAGATCGGTGATGGTCACGATCGTGTTGTTGAAGGTCGACTGGATATGCGCGATCCCTTCGGAGATGTTTTTCTTCTCTTTTTTCTTGCCTGTCTTCCTGACTGTCTTTGCCATCGTTCCTCCGGATCCCTTCCGCCGTTATTTCTTCTTGCCGGCAATCGACCTGCGCGGTCCTTTTCTGGTCCTGGCGTTGGTGCTCGTTCGCTGACCGCGGACAGGGAGCCCCTTGCGGTGCCTGAGTCCCCGGTATGTCCCGACATCCATCAGCCTTTTGACGGACATCGAGATGTCGCGCCGCAAATCCCCTTCCACTTTGTGTGACCTGTCGATGATGTTCCTGATGGAGGTTATCTCGGAATCGGCAAGCTGATCCGTTTTCGTATCGGGGTCGACGCCGGCTTCCCGAAGGATCTCCATCGATCTCGACCGGCCTATGCCATAGATGTAGGTTAATGCGATCTCCATCCGCTTATTCTTTGGTAAATCCACACCCGCGATTCTTGCCACCTGCTGACCTCCTGAAAATGGTTGCCCTATCCTTGGCGCTGCTTATGCTTCGGATTCTCGCAAATCACGCGGAGCACGCCGCGTCGTTTGACGATCTTGCACTTCTCGCAAATCTTTTTGACCGAAGAACGTACTTTCACTTTTCACGACTCCTTCATCCGCCAAGGGGCGCGGCGCGGACCGCCGCGACGGCCGGCTTCGCTATTTAGTCCGGTATACGATCCTTCCCCGGGTCAGATCGTAGGGCGACAGCTCCACCGTCACCCGGTCACCCGGCAGGATCTTGATGAAATGCATCCTCATCTTCCCGGAAATATGGGCCAGAACGCGATGGCCGTTTTCCAACTCCACCCGAAACATGGCGTTCGGTAACGGCTCGATCACCTTGCCCTCTACCTCTATCGCTTCTTCCTTCGCCATACCTTCCGTTCTCTCGTCCGTTCCGCCATTCCTTCCGGCGAGCAATCAATGAATCCGGCTGAGCACATCCGGACCCTGTTCCGTGATCGCCACGGAATGTTCGAAATGGGCGGAAAGCTTACCGTCCTCCGTGACTACGGTCCACCCGTCGGGGAGGATCTTCACCCGGTAGCTTCCCTGATTCACCATCGGCTCAATCGCCAGGACCATCCCCGGCTTGAGCTCGATCCCCCGTCCCCGGACGCCGAAATTCGGTATCTGCGGGTCCTCGTGGAGGCTCCTGCCGATCCCGTGTCCCACGAAGTCCCGGACGACGGAAAATCCGGCCTCTTCCACCCGCTGCTGAACCGCAGCGGAGACATCTCCCAGCCGGTTGCCCGCCCTGGCCTGACCGATCGCGTCGGCGAGGCTCGCCTCGGTCACCGCGAGCAGGCGCTCGGCCTCGGGGGATACCGCACCCACCGCGACGGTTATCGCCGCATCGCCGAAAAACCCCTTATAGTTGACGCCGAAGTCGAGGCCCAGGATATCCCCCGCGACAAGCGGCCGCTCGGAGGGCATCCCGTGGACCACTTCGCTGTTGAGCGATACGCACAGCGCGTAGGGATAGCCCCGGTACCCCTTGAACGCGGGTTTCACCCGCCGCTTGCGGGAGAGCCGCTCGCTCAGCTCGTCGAGCTCGCGCGTAGTAACCCCCGGCCGGACCCGTTCCCGCAACTCCCTCAGGATCTCCGCGACGATCAGATTGCTCGTCCGCAGCTTCTCAATCTCATCGGGCAGTTTCAGGATAACCATGCCAATGATCCCGGCGCCCTCCCGGCGCACCATCACCGCCGCCTGGCGATTTTTCCCTTCTTCATGAACCCTTCATACTGCCTCGTCAGCAGATGGGTCTCGATCTGCCCCGCCGTATCCAGGGCGACGCCCACGACGATCAGCAGGGCCGTGCCCCCGAAATAGAAGGGCACATTGAAGTAGCTAATCAGGATGCTGGGCAGCACGCATACGGCGGAGACATACACGGCTCCTCCGAAGGTCAGCCGGGTCAGGACCTCGTCGATGTAGTCGGCCGTCTTTTTTCCCGGCCGGATCCCGGGGACGTATCCCCCGTACTTCCGCATGTTGTCGGCCACGTCCACGGGGTTGAAGGTCACCGCCGTGTAGAAGAAGCAGAAAAAGACGATGAAGGCCACGTACAGGAGCTCGTACCCGACCCGCCCGGGGATCAGCGCATCGGCGATCGACTTCATCCAGGGATGCGGGATGAAATTGGCGATCGTCGCCGGAAACATGATGATCGACGAGGCGAAGATCGGCGGGATGACCCCGGCGGAGTTCACCTTCAACGGGAGATGCGTCGACTGCCCGCCGTACATCTTCCGCCCGACCACCCGCTTGGCATACTGCACGGGGATCCTCCGCTGGCCGCTCTCCACGAACACGATCACCCCGACTACCCCGACCATCAGGAGGATCAGGATGATGATGAAAAAGATCCCCATCTCCCCCGCCGCCAGGAGCTGGAAGGTGTTGATGATCGCCTCCGGTCCGCGGCAGACGATACCCGCGAAGATGATCAGCGAGATGCCGTTGCCGATCCCCTTTTCGGTGATCTGTTCGCCCAGCCACATGATGAACGCCGTTCCCGCCGTCAGCGTAATCACGGTCATCAGGCGGAACGCCCAGCCGGTATTGATGACGATCGAAGCCCCGCTCGGTCCCGCCATGTTTTCCAGCCCGATGGCGATCCCGAACCCCTGGATGAGGCTCAGCCCCACCGTCCCGTAGCGGGTGTACTGGGTGATCTTCCTCCGGCCGGCCTCCCCCTCCTTGGAAAGCTTCTCCAGGTAGGGTACGGCCACGGTCAGGAGCTGAAGGATGATCGAGGCGCTGATGTAGGGCATGATCCCCAGTGCGAACACGGACAGATTGCTGAGCGCGCCGCCGGCGAACATGTCGAACAGCCCGAGGAGCGACCCCTTGGCCTGCTCAAAAAAAGCCGCCAGCGCCGCCGTATCGATCCCCGGTGTGGGAACGTGCGCACCGATCCGGTAGACGGCCAGCAACAGGAAGGTAAAGAGGATCCTCTTCTGAAGCTCCGGTATCTTGGAGATATTCTTTAAGCCTTCTAGCAAGTCAGCTTACCTCGAGAATTCTGCCGCCCGCGGCCTCTATCTTCGCCCGCGCCGCTTCACTCACCATTTCCACCTTCAGCGAGAGCGCAAACCCGATCTCGCCCCGCCCGAGCACCTTCACCCCATCCGCCTTGCGCGTCACAAGACCAGTAGTGAGCAGCACCTCCCGATCGACGACGGTCCCTTCCGGAAACCGCTTCAGCTGGTCGATGTTGACCGTGGCGATGATCCGTTTCATCGGATTCTTGAATCCCCGCTTGGGCAGCCTCCGGGCCAGCGGCATCTGCCCGCCCTCGAAGTTCGGACGGACACTGTGTCCCGAACGGGCATTCTGCCCCTTCGCCCCCTTTCCCGCCGTCCCTCCGTGTCCCGAGCCGTCACCCCGACCGACCCGCTTTCGCTTCTTTCTCGAACCTTCCGGCGGTCTCAACGTAGCCAGATTCATTTCCCGCTCCCCTCAACTTCTACCGCAGTCACCAGATGCACAACCTTGCGGACCATGCCGCGAACTTCGGGCGTGTCGTTCAGGATCACCGTCCTGTTGATCTTACCCAATCCCATCCCGCGGAGGACCTTGCGCTGCGCCTCGGGTCTGCCGATGTAGCTCTTAACCTGCGTGATCTTCAGCATCTTTTCCACAACCGCCACCTCTCCGCGTTAATTCTCGATTGCGCCCTTGCCCCTGGCCGCGGAGATGTCCCCCGGCGCCCGCAGTTGCCCAAGCCCTTCGATGGTCGCCTTGACCAGGTTGTGCGGGTTGTGCGATCCGAGGCACTTCGTCAGGATGTTGTGAACCCCCGCCACCTCGAGCACCGCCCTGACCGCGCCACCGGCAATCAGCCCGGTACCCTCGGAAGCCGGCTTCAGCAATACCTTCCCGGCGCCGTAATGGCCGATGACGCCGTAGGGGATCGTCCGGTTTTCTATGGCAACCTTGATCATCGCCTTCTTTGCCTGCTCCATCCCCTTCCGGATCGCCTCCGGAACTTCATGGGCCTTCCCCAATCCGGCGCCGACGGAGCCTTTCCCGTCGCCGACCACGACCACGGCGCTGAACCGAAAGCGACGCCCGCCCTTGACGACCTTGGCCGTCCTGTTTATCGCAATCACCCTGTCGAGAAGTTCCAACTCTTCCATAGTTTCTTACTTTCCCCAGATCATGCCTGTTCTGTCGCTGACGCGGGCTAGAAATTCAGTCCCGCTTCCCTCGCGCCGTCTGCTAAGGCCTTGACGCGCCCATGGTAGAGAAACCGGCCGCGGTCGAATACGCAATCCCGGATGCCGGCCTCCTGGAGCCGCTTCGCCAGCAGCTTCCCCACCGCACGGGCCACGTCGCTCTTGTTGCCGGCCGGGGAGCTCCCCAGCTCCTTGCTGAGCGTGGACGCCTCGGCAAGGGTCCTGCCCGCGTCGTCGGCGATTGCCTGGACGTAGATATGCGCGGCAGACCTGAACACGGAAAGGCGCGGCCGCTGCTCGGTCCCGAATACCTTCCCTCTGACCCGTTTCTTTCGCTTCGCTCTGATCTTCTCGATTCGCTTCGTCGCCACTGTCCTACCCCTTCCGGAGGCATGTCCGCCCGCAGGCGGAGCTCGCCCGAGACTTAAGCCCCTACCGACTTACCGACCTTCCGTCTGATCTGCTCGCCCGCGTACTTTATCCCCTTGCCCTTGTACGGTTCCGGCTTCTTCAGGGCGCGGATCTCCGCGGCGACGCGGCCCACCAGCTGCTTGTCGATGCCCGATACGGCGATGTTGACCTGCTTGTCCACCTTAATCTGCACACCCGCGGGGATCGCGTACTCCACGGGAGCGGAGAATCCCACCACCAGCTTCAGGGTGTTGCTCGCCACCTCGGCGCGGTATCCCACCCCGGATATCTCGAGGGTCTTCTCGAATCCGCTCGAAACCCCCGTGACCATGTTGGCGATCAGCGTCCTGACCAGACCGTGATACGACCGTTCCCTCCGGCCGTCGGAGGGCCGCTTGACCTCCACCACCTTGTCACCCAGCACCACATCGACCCCCTTGGGCACGTCCAGGGACAGCCTCCCCTTGGGGCCTTCGACCTTCAACATGGACTGATCCCGGCTGATCTTGACGCCAGCGGGAATTGCCACGGGCATTTTACCGATTCTTGACATGAGGCTCTTCTCCCGATTCCCCGATCCTGTTACTCGTTTTCTACCATACGTTGCAGAGCAGCTCTCCACCCAGGCTCAACTCCCGGGCCTCCTTGTCGGTCATGACACCCTTGGACGTGGAAAGGATGGATATGCCATAGCCGTTGAGCACCTTGGGGATCTTCTCGCTCTTCACATACACCCGCCTGCCCGGCTTGCTTACCCGCTCGATGCCGGTGATGACGGTCCGTCTGGCGTCGGGATACTTCAGGTACAGCCGCAGGACTTCATGGCCGCGGGTGTCCTTCTTCAGGTCGTAGCCGCTCAGGTACCCTGACTTCTTCAACACCTTTGCCATGTTCAGGTTGATGCGGGAGCTCACCACGTCCACGCTCTTGAAACGCACGCGGCTTCCGTTTCTGATTCGGGTGAGCATATCTGCGATCGGATCGGTCATACTCATAGTACTGCTCCTTCAATTATCCCTGCCGGGCCAATTCTTCCTACCAGCTCGATTTGATGACACCGGGGATCTCCCCCTTCAGAGAAAGGTTCCTGAGGCAAATACGACACATATCAAATTTCCGATAATAGGCCCGCGGCCGTCCGCAAATCGGACACCGGTTGTAGCTCCTCACCGAAAACTTCGGTTTTCTGTTTGACTTCACGATCAACGATGTCTTTGCCACGTGCAACCCTCCCGAGATGACTCCCTCTCCACTTCTTTCCTGATCGCTGCCGACCGTACCCACACGAATCTGCCGGCCTGAGCGGTCCGGGACCTACGCCGCGCCGGTCCTAAACGGCATTCCCAGCAGCTTCAGCAGCTGCCGCGCCTCCTCATCGGTCTTGGCGGTGGTGACGATGGCGATGTTCATGCCCCTGACCTTTTCCACCTTATCGTACTCGATCTCCGGGAAGATGATCTGTTCCTTCAACCCGAGCGAGAAGTTCCCGCTCCCGTCGAAAGATTTCGACGGAATCCCCCGGAAATCCCGGACCCGCGGGAGTGCAACGCTGACCAAGCGGTCGAAGAATTCGTACATCCGATCCTTGCGCAGGGTCACGCAACAGCCGATGGACATGCCCTGGCGGAGCTTGAAGGTCGCGATCGATTTTCGTGCCTTCGTGATCACCGGCTTCTGTCCGACAATCGTGGTCAGCTCCTGCACGGCGCTGTCGAGCACCTTGACGTTCTGGATCGCCTCCCCCAGCCCCATGTTGACGACGATCTTTACCAATCCGGGCACTTCCATCGGATTTTTGTAGCCGAACTCCTTGACGAGTGCGGGAACAACTTCCTTCTTGTAGTACTCTCTTAGTCTTGCCATCTCATCCCAGCCTATGCATCCAACGTTTCGTGACACTTCGCGCAGACACGCGCCTTTTTCCCATCGTCCAGGATCTTGTACCCGATCCGAACACCGGTACCGCATTTATCGCAGAGATACATCACATTGGAAACATGGATCGGCCCTTCCTTCTCGACGATCCCGCCCTTCCCTTTTGCGTCGGGCCGTTTGTGTCTCTTGATAAGGTTGATCTTTTCGACGATGACCCGTTGTTTGTCGGGGATCGTGCTCATGATCTTGCCCGTCTTGCCCTTCTCTTTGCCGGCAATGACCTTTACGGTATCCCCTTTTTTCAAGCGCTTTTCCTGCATCACCTGTATTCCTCAGTCGTTCCTGTTCGTGAGTCCCTATAACACCTCGGGCGCCAGCGATACGATCTTCATGAACTGCTTCGCGCGGAGTTCGCGCGCCACCGGCCCGAAGATACGCGTGCCGACCGGTTCCATCTGATTCGTGATGAGAACGGCGGAATTATCGTCGAACTTGAGGTATGACCCGTCGGGTCTGCGCACCTCCTTGACGGTCCTGACGACCACGGCCTTCATCACGTCGCCCTTCTTGACCTTCGAGTTCGGAAGGGCCTCCTTGACGGCGATGACGATCACGTCACCAAGGCTGGCGTATCTTCTCTTCGATCCCCCCAGAACCTTGATGCAGGCGACCTTCCTGGCGCCGGAATTATCCGCTACGTTCAACACGGTCTGCATCTGAATCATAGTACCACCCCATTAAGCTGACGGTTCGTATCCGGCGACGAGAGAGCGTTACCAGCCGCCAGTCGGCGACCGCCGTCAACCCTGCGCCAAAAGCGATCTACACTGCCTTTTCCAGTATCTCCAGCATCCGCCACCGCTTATCCCGGCTGAGCGGACGTGATTCGATGATCAGGACCTTGTCCCCGACCTTGCAGCTGTTCTGCTCATCGTGCGCTTTGTACTTGACGTACCGCTTGATGTACTTGTGGAACACCGCATGCTTTACGAGCCGCTCCGCCCGGACCACGATCGTCTTATCCATGTTGCTGCTGACCACGACCCCTTTGATCGTGACCTTGTTACTGCGCTGTTCCACGAGCCACCTCCTTTTCGACCAGGACCGTTTTGATACGGGCAATATCCCTGCGAAGGCGGCCCAGCACGGCAGGAGAATCGAGCTGCCCGGCGGCATGGCGCAGACGGAGCCGGAACAGCTCCTCCACGAGTTCCCTGTTCTTCTGCTGCAATTCGTCGGTGCTCAGGTCTCTGACCTCTTTAATCTTCATCAGACATCTCCCTCGCAAGAAACTTGGTGCCGATCGGAAGCTTGTGCGCCGCCAGATTGAAGGCCTCCACGGCGGTCTCTTTCGACACTCCCTCGATCTCGTACAGCACCACGCCCGGCTTGATCACCGCCACCCACTCCTCCGGGGCGCCCTTTCCCTTTCCCATACGGGTTTCGGCGGGCTTCTTCGTTATCGACTTGTGCGGGAAAATCCTGATCCATATTTTTCCGCCGCGCTTCACATGGCGCGTCATCGCCACGCGCGCCGCTTCGATCTGTCGTGCAGTGATCCAGCCGCACTCGGTCGCCTGAAGGGCGTACTCACCGAAGGCCACGCTGTTGCCCCGCGTCGCCTTGCCGCTCATCCGGCCCCTCTGCAACTTTCTGAACTTGACTCTCTTCGGCATTAACATCGTTCACAACCCCACCGTAGCTGACCTATCCGTATGCTTCGCTCCGGGCTCATCGACTCCCGGAGGGATCCTATTTTGCAGCCTCTTTCCTGCCCGACAACACTTCCCCGTGGAATATCAGCACCTTCACGCCGATCAGGCCGTAGGCGGTGTTCGCCTCCGTGAACCCGCAATCGATATCGGCCCGGAGCGTATGCAGCGGCACCCGTCCCTCCCGGTACCACTCCGACCGGGCCATTTCGGCGCCGCCCAGCCTGCCGGCGCAGTTGACTCGGATCCCCTTCGCACCGAACTTCATCGCCGCGGTCACGCACTTCTTCATCGCCCGGCGGAAGGCGACGCGCCGCTCGAGCTGCTGGGCTACATTCTCGGCGACCAGTTGGGCGTCGATCTCCGGCTTGCGGACTTCGAGGATGTTGATGATCACCTCACCCGAGGTGATCGCCTCGAGATCTTTTTTCAGCTTCTCGATCTCGGATCCCTTTTTCCCGATGATGATCCCCGGGCGGGCCGCATGGATGTTCACCTTCGCCTTGTTGGCCGCCCGCTCGATTTCTATCCTGGAGAGACCTGCGTGGTACAGCTTCTCCTTGAGGTATTTCCGGATCTTGAGGTCCTCATGAAGCAGTTCACTGTAATTCTTTTCCGAAAACCACTGCGAGTACCACGTCTTGATACCACCCAACCTTAGCCCGATCGGGTTAACCTTCTGCCCCAAGCTGACACCTCCTCAACGACTTACTGTTCATCCAGGACCACGGTGATATGGCTCGTCCGTTTCTTTATCGCAGCGGCTCTCCCCTGCGCCCGCGCCCGCCAGCGCTTGAGCGACGGTCCCTGGTCGACGAACACCGCCTTCACGTACAGGATCTTTTCGTCGATGTTGGGATTCTGCTTCGCATTGGCCAGCGCCGAATCGAGCGCCTTGCTCACCGGTTCCGCGGCGTACTTCCGGGTAAACTGGAGGATCTGCCGCGCCTCTTCGACCTTTTTCCCTCTGACCAGATCCACCACCAACCGCACCTTCTGGGGCGACATCCGGATATACTTGGCTATTGCTTTTGCTTCCATACCTGACTCCAAACCGCTGCGGGGTCGATCGTTCCACTCGCCCCGGTGAAGAGCGCCCGTTTACTTGCGCAGCTTTGTCTTACGGTCTCCCGCATGGCTGTAGAATGTCCGCGTCGGCGAAAACTCACCCAGCTTGTGGCCCACCATGTTCTCGGTGACGAACACCGGGATGAATTTCTTGCCGTTGTGCACCGCAAAGGTCTGGCCGATCAATTCGGGGGTGATGGTAGAACGGCGCGACCAGGTCTTGATCACCGTCTTGCTCCCCGTCGCGTCCTGCCGGCGGACCTTCTCAAGAAGCCTCTCTTCGATGTATGCGCCCTTGCTGATTGATCGTGCCACCTTTTAACCTCGTCTCTTTACGATATATTTGTCGGTACTCTTGTTCGTCCGCGTCTTGTGTCCCTTCGTCGGCACCCCCCAGGGAGTACAAGGATGCCGCCCGCCGGACGATTTCCCTTCGCCGCCGCCCATCGGATGGTCGACGGGGTTCATCACCACCCCGCGCACCTTGGGCCGCCGCCCCAGCCACCGCGACCGCCCTGCCTTGCCGATGCTCAGGTTCTCGTGGTCGATGTTGCCGACCTGGCCGATGGTCGCCTTGCACTCCATGAAGACCTTCCGGACCTCGCCGGAGGGGAGACGGACCTGGGCATACCCCGCCTCCTTGGCCATCAGCTGGCCGTAGGAGCCGGCCGACCGGATCAGCTGCCCTCCCTTGCCGACCTTCAACTCGAGGTTGTGGATCAGGGTCCCCAGCGGGATGTTCTTCAGCGGAACCGTATTGCCCGGCTTGATGTCGGCCTTGTCCCCGCTTTCCACCACGGTCCCCACCTCCATCTTGGCGGGGGCAATGATGTACCGCTTTTCACCATCGACGTAGTTCAGAAGCGCAATCCGCGACGACCGGTTGGGGTCGTATTCGATCGACGCGACTCGGGCCTGGATCTCGTCCTTGTCCCGCCGGAAATCGATCACCCGGTACCGCCGCTTGTGTCCGCCGCCGATGTGGCGGCTGGTCAGCCTGCCGTAGCAGTTGCGCCCTCCCGAACGCTTGACGGGACGCAGGAGCCCCTTCTCGGGTTCCGCCGTGGTCAGCTCCTCGAAGTCCGAACAGGTCTGAAACCGTCGTCCCGGTGATGTCGGCTTATACTTTTTAATTCCCATCCCCCGTGTACCTCACCTGTGCAATCTTAGGTTAAACGCCTTCTCCGATCTCAATGCGGCTCCCCGGCGCCAGGGTCACGATCGCCTTCTTCCAGGAGCGTCGCTCGCCCACTACCCGGCCCGTGCGCTTCTTCTTGCCGGGAACGTTCATCACCCGCACCTCCAGCACCTTGACCTTGAACAGCTTTTCGACGGCGCGGAGAACTTCTATCTTGTTCGCGCGCTGATCGACGCGGAAGTTGTACTGGTTCGCCGCGTCCCGAGCGATCGTGCTCTTTTCCGTGATCAACGTCTTCTTGATGATCTGATGCAGCTCCATTATGCCAACACCGCCCCTTCGATCTTCTTTATAGAGGGTTCCAGAAGAACCACATGATCGTACTTGAGGAGGTCGTACACGTTGATCCCCTCCGACCTGACCATTTTGACATCCTTGATGTTGCGCGACGATTTCTCCAGCACCGGCCGCGCCTCATCGATCACAAACAGCGCCTTCTTGAACCCGAAACGGTCGATCACCTCCTGGAACCGTTTCGTCTTGATCTCGTCCAACGGAAAATCCTTCAGGACGATCATCCGCTCTTCCTTGAATTTCATGCTCAGCGCGGAGATCAGGGCCACCCGCCGCACCTTCTTCGGCAGTTTGTAGGCATAACTGCGCGGGGTCGGCCCAAAGATGATCCCGCCGCCCCTCCAGATCGGAGAGCGGGAGTGCCCGGCCCGCGCCCGACCGGTCCCCTTCTGGCGCCAGGGCTTCTTCCCGCCGCCGCTGACATCACTCCTGCCCTTGGTCGCTGCGGTTCCTCGCCGCCGCGCCGCCATCTGCATCCGAACCATCTCGTAAATGGCCCCCTCGTTCACCGGCGCGCCGAACACGGCATCATTCAGTTCGATCTCGGAGACCCTGTTGTTCTGTATGTCGTACACACCCGTTACTGGCATTTTCTCTCACCTTCAGGAGCTGGCATCAGCCCTTCTTGATCGCCTGCTTGATCAGCACGAACCCGTTCTTGCTGCCCGGAACGGCCCCCCGAAGCAGGATAACGTTCATCTCCGGCCGGACCGCCCATACCAGCAGATTCTGCACGGTCTTGCGCTCGCTGCCCATCCGCCCGGGGAGCCTCGTCCCCTTGAATACCCGGGAAGGGTCGGCGCTCGCCCCGATCGAGCCTGGGGCGCGGTGGAACATCGAGCCATGGGTGGCCCGACCGCCGGCGAATCCATGGCGCTTCACGACCCCCGCATATCCCTTCCCCTTGGTCGTCCCGACGACGTCCACGAAATCCCCGGGGGTGAACATCTCGGCGGTCAGCTCATGCCCCGGCTCGGCCCCGTCGACTTCCATCCGGAACTCCCTGAGGACCCGGAACAGCCCCTTGTCGGCCTTCTTGCAGTGCCCCTGGAGGGCCTTCGTCACGTTCTTCTGTTTGACGCGCCCGTACCCGAGCTGCAGGGCGTCGTACCCGTCCCGCTCCCGGGTCTTCCGCTGCACCACCACGGAAGGCTCCACTTCGATGACGGTCACGGGCACGGAAACCCCTTCGTCGGAAAACACCTGGGTCATCCCCAATTTCTTGCCGATCAGTCCTTTAGTCATCATCCTTGCTCTTCTTTATCCCAGAATACCTGAACCTGTTACGCCGGATGCCGGACAACCGTGAGATCGCCTCCGGGCTACGGCCTTAGAGCTTGATCTCCACGTCCACACCCGCCGACAGGTCGAGTTTCATCAGGGCGTCGACCGTCGCCTGCGTAGGCTCCACGATGTCGATCAGCCGTTTGTGCGTCCGGATCTCGAACTGCTCCCTCGACTTCTTGTCCACATGCGGCGACCGGTTTACGCAGTACTTGTTGATCTCGGTCGGCAGGGGGATCGGACCGGCCACGCGGGCGCCGGTCCTCTTTGCCGTCTCTACGATATCCTCTACCGAACGGTCCAGCAGCTTATAATCGTAGGCCTTCAGACGAATTCGTATTTTTTGGTCTTTCATCGTTCCCTTCAACCTGCTGTCTGCGCGCTATTCGATAATCTTGCTGACCACGCCGGCGCCCACCGTCCTGCCGCCCTCGCGGATGGCGAACCGCAACTGCTCTTCCATGGCGATCGGCGTGATCAGGGTGACTTCCAGTTCCACGTTGTCGCCGGGCATCACCATCTCCACCCCCTCGGGCAGATTGGCCACGCCGGTCACGTCGGTGGTCCGGAAATAGAACTGGGGACGATAGCCGTTGAAGAAGGGGGTATGCCGGCCGCCTTCCTCCTTGGTCAGGACGTACACCTGCGCCTTGAACTTGGTGTGCGGGGTGATGGAACCGGGCTTGGCAACGACCTGCCCGCGCTCCACCTCTTCACGCTTCGTGCCGCGGAGCAGAAGTCCGACGTCATCGCCGGCGCGGCCTTCGTCCAGGGTCTTGCGGAACATTTCCACGCCGGTGCATACGGTCTTGAAGGTCGGACGGATACCGATGATCTCGATTTCTTCGCCGGTCCTGACGATGCCGCGGTCGATACGACCCGTGACGACGGTGCCCCGGCCGGAAATGGTGAACACATCGCCGACGGGCATCAGGAAGGGCTTGTCCAGATCGCGCACCGGCTCGGGAATGAAGTTGTCGACGGCATCCATGAGTTCCCAGATCGCCTTCACCTCGGGGGCGTTCGGGTCATCGGCCTCCAGCGCCTTCAACGCCGACCCCTTGATGATAGGCAGCGTATCGCCGGGGAACTCATAACTCGTCAGCAGCTCGCGGAGTTCCAGTTCAACCAGGTCCAGGAGTTCCGGATCGTCGACGAGGTCCACCTTGTTCATGAACACGACGATGTAGGGCACCTGCACCTGACGGGCCAGGAGGATGTGCTCCCGGGTCTGGGGCATCGGTCCGTCGGAAGCGGCCACGACCAGGATCGTCCCGTCCATGTGGGCGGCGCCAGAGCTCATGTTCTGGATGTAGTCGGCGTGGCCGGGGCAGTCGACGTGGGCGTAGTGGCGTTTGTCCGTCTGATATTCCACGTGGGAGATGTTGATCGTAACGCCTCGCTCTTTCTCTTCCGGAGCGTTGTCGATTGAATCAAAGGGTCTGAATTCAGCGTAACCCTTGGAGGCCAAGTGCTTGGTGATCGCGGCAGTCAGCGTGGTCTTGCCATGATCGACGTGACCGATGGTGCCGATATTTAGATGCGGCTTCGTCCTCTCAAATTTTTTCTTAGCCATCTCCAACCTCCTTGCGCTCTGTATGGTTTGTTAGAATCGGTAGTGGGCAAATGCCTTGTTCGCCTCGGCCATCTTGTGGACGGCTTCTTTCTTCTTGATGGCTCCGCCGCGATTGTTCGCCGCGTCGATCAGCTCCGCGGCCAGTTTCTCCCGCATCGTCTTTTCGGAGCGTTCCCGGGCATGGGTTATCAGCCAGCGGATCCCCAGTGCGACCCGCCGGGAGGGGATCACTTCGGTCGGCACCTGGTACGTCGATCCGCCGACGCGCCGCGACTTGACCTCGATCACCGGTTTGACGTTGTTCACCGCCTTTTCAAACACATCGACGGGCGGTTCCTTGACGCGGTCCTGGATGAGGTCGAAGGCCCCATACAGGATGGATTCCGCAACGCTCTTTTTCCCCCGCTTCAGGAGGTTGTTGATGAACCGCGCCACGAGCCGGTTGTTGAACTTCGGATCCGGCAGGATCTCCCTCTTCGTTACTTCTCTTCTCCTCGGCATGACTCCATCCCCGCTTAGCTCGGCCTCTTAGCCCCGTATTTTGATCGCCCCTGTTTCCTGTCCTGTACGCCCACGGCGTCGAGCGTTCCCCTGACGATGTGGTACCGCACCCCGGGAAGATCCTTCACGCGGCCTCCCCGCACCAGGACGACGGAATGCTCCTGAAGGTTGTGCCCCACACCCGGGATGTAGGAAGTTACCTCGTACCCGCTGGTGAGCCGGACCCTGGCGACCTTCCGCAGAGCGGAGTTCGGTTTCTTGGGTGTGGAGGTATACACCCGGACGCATACCCCCCGCCGTTGCGGTGAACTGGCCAGCGCGGGTGTTGCCGCCTTTTTCCCGATCTTGGCCCTTCCCTTTCTAACTAGCTGATTTATTGTAGGCATTACCCCTTCAGACTCCTTCTTCCGTCGTTGAATTCACCGGTGCAACAAAAGACTGGTTACCTATCAATTCGCCGATTCTATGTCAAGCACTTTCTCATCCATTTTTTCGGGCGCGGCCAGCTCCGCCCGCCCCTCCTCCGGAACCCCGCAGGCGTCATCGGTGACGCTGATCCCCAGCTTCTTGTACATCGGCAACCCGGTGCCGGCGGGGATCAGCCTGCCCATGATGACGTTCTCCTTGAGCCCCCTGAGGTAGTCGGTCTTTCCGGCCAAGGACGCCTCGGTCAGCACCCGCGTCGTCTCCTGGAACGAGGCGGCGGAGATGAAGCTCTGGGTGGACAGCGACGCCTTCGTGATCCCCATCAGGATCGGTTCGCCCTTGGCCGGTCGGCCGCCCTTGGCCACAACCCGGTCGTTCTCCTCCTGGAACCGGAACCGTTCCACCTGCTCCTCGGCGATGAAGGAGGTGTCGCCGGGGTCTTTGATCATGACCCTTCTGAGCATCTGGCGGACGATTACCTCCATGTGCTTGTCGTTGATCTTGACCCCCTGGAGCCGGTACACCTCCTGGACCTCGTCGACCAGGTACCGGGCCAGCTCCTTCTCCCCCTTGATCATCAGCAGGTCGTGGGGGTTGTTCACCCCGTCCATCAGGGGCTCGCCGGCCATGACCCGGTCGCCCTCCTGAACGCTCACGTGCTTCCCCTTCGGGATCAGATACTCCTTCTCGTCCTCGGCGTCGGGGGTGATGATCACCTTCCGCTTCCCCTTCGAATCCTTGCCGTAGGAGACCACACCGTCGATTTCGCTGATGACCGCGAACTCCTTCGGCTTCCGTGCCTCGAACAGCTCCGCCACCCGGGGGAGACCGCCGGTGATGTCCTTGGTCTTGGTCGTCTCCCGGGGGATCTTCGCCAGGATGTCTCCGGCGCTGACCGAATCCCCTTCCGACACGACGATGTTCGCCCCGACCGACAGCAGGTGCCGGGCCACGGCGTTCGACCCGGGGACCTTGGCCGTCTTGCCCTTCTTATCCTTGATCGAGACGCGCGGACGCATATCCGTCCCCTTGAACTCGACGATCACCTTCCGGGAGAGGCCGGTCACCTCGTCCACCTGCTCCTGCATCGTCCTGCCTTCGATGATGTCCCCGAACTTGACGCTCCCGTCCACCTCGGCGAGGATCGGGATGGAGAAGGGATCCCACTCCGCGATCAAGTCGCCCCGCTTCTGATCCCGGGGGCCCTGGACGCGGCTCCCGTCATTGACCTTGATGTGCGCCCCATAGGGAACGGTATACTTGCCGCGGCTCCGGCCCTGTTCGTCCAGGACATGGACCTCGCCGTTGCGGTTCATCACCACCAGGCCGCTGGACTTGCTCTTCACGGTGTTGAGGTTCACGAACCGGATAATCCCGTCGTGCCGTGCTTCGAGGGTCGAGTGCTCCTCGAACTTCGCCGTCCCACCGATGTGGAAGGTCCGCATGGTCAGCTGGGTCCCCGGTTCGCCGATCGACTGAGCCGCGATGATCCCGACGGACTCACCGATGTTGACGAGACGCCCGCGAGAGAGGTCGCGGCCGTAGCACATGGCGCAGACGCCGTGCTTCGATTTGCAGGTCAGCACCGACCGGATGTTGATCTTCTCGATCCCGGCATCGTCGATCTTCCGCGCCAGGGATTCGTCGATCTCCTGGTTGGCGTCCACCAGGACCACGTTGTTGTCGTAGGGGTCCCGGATCTCTTCCAGGACGACGCGTCCCAGGACGCGCTCGCCGGCCGTTTCGATGATCTCGCCGCCCTCCATCAGGGCCGACACGAAGATGCCGTCGATCGTCCCGCAGTCGTCCTCGGTGATGATGCAGTCCTGGGCCACGTCCACGAGCCGCCGGGTGAGATAGCCCGAGTTGGCCGTCTTCAGCGCCGTGTCCGCGAGCCCCTTCCGGGCACCGTGCGTGGAGATGAAGTACTCGAGCACCGTCAGCCCTTCCCGGAAATTAGCCCGGATCGGGGTCTCGATGATCTCGCCGGAGGGCTTCGCCATCAGCCCCCGCATCCCCGCCAGCTGCCGGATCTGGACGGCGCTGCCGCGGGCGCCCGAATCGGCCATCATGTAAATGGGGTTGAAGCTCTCGCCCCGCCGTTTCTTCCCGTCGGGCCCGACCTGCTCTTCCATGCCGATCCCGCCGAGCATCTCGACGGCGATCTTCTCGGTCGCCTGGGCCCAGATGTCGATTACCTTGTTGTACCGCTCACCGTAGGTGATCAGCCCCTCCATGTACTGCTTCTGGATCCCGAGCACATCCTTGTCGGCCTTGCCGACGATATCCTTCTTGTTGTCGGGGATGACCATGTTGTGGATCGCGATCGAAACTCCGGCCTTGGTGGCGAACCTGAACCCGATGTCCTTCAGGCGGTCGGCCAGAAGGACCGTGGTCTTGTCCCCGCAGGAGCGGTAGCAGTAGTTGATCAGGTTGGCGAGCTCCTTCTTGCTCATCACCTTGTTGATCACGTCGAACCCGATCGGCTCCGGGATCACCTCGAACAGGATGATCCTGCCCACGGTCGTCTCCTTGAGCTCGCCGTCGATGCGGACCTTGATCCGCGCGTGCAGATCGATCGCCTGCGCGTCGAGGGCGGACCGGACCTCGCCCGGATCGGCAAAGGACATCCCCTCGCCCTTGGCGCCGCTCTTGGCCCGGGTGAGGTAGTAGATCCCCAGCACGATGTCCTGGCTGGGGATGATGATCGGCATTCCGTTTGCCGGCGACAGGATGTTGTTCGTCGACATCATCAATACCCGTGCCTCGGTCTGCGCCTCGATCGACAGGGGAACATGGACGGCCATCTGATCGCCGTCGAAATCGGCGTTGAAGGCCGTGCAGACCAGGGGATGCAGCTGGATCGCCTTCCCCTCGATCAGGATCGGCTCGAAGGCCTGCAAGCCCAGCCGGTGGAGGGTGGGCGCCCGGTTCAGCATCACGGGGTATTCACGGACGACCTCGTCGAGGGCGTCCCAGACCTCGGCGGTCTCCTTCTCCACCATCTTCTTGGCGCTCTTGACCGTCGTCACGTACCCCTTCTCCTGGAGACGACGATAAATGAATGGCTTAAACAGTTCGAGCGCCATCTTCTTCGGGAGACCGCACTGGTGGAGCCTGAGGTCGGGGCCGACGGTGATGACGGACCGCCCGGAATAGTCGACCCGCTTGCCCAGGAGGTTCTGCCGGAACCGGCCCTGTTTCCCCTTGAGCATGTCCGAAAGCGAGCGGAGCGGACGCTTGTTCGTCCCGGTGATGGCCCTGCCCCGCCGGCCGTTGTCGAACAGGACGTCCACCGCCTCCTGGAGCATCCGCTTCTCGTTGCGGATGATGATCTCCGGCGCGTTCAGCTCCTGCAGGCGCTTCAGGCGGTTGTTGCGGTTGATGACCCGCCGATAGAGGTCGTTCAGGTCGGAGGTGGCGAACCGCCCGCCGTCGAGCGGGACCAACGGGCGCAGGTCGGGCGGGATTACCGGAAGCACCGTCAGGACCATCCACTCCGGCTTATTGCCCGACTTCTTCAGCGCCTCGACCACCTTCAGGCGCTTGACGTATTTCTTCCGCTTCGTTTCCGAGACGGAGGTCTTGAGCTCCGCGCGGAGCTCCTCGTTGAGTTTGTCGAGGTCCACCTCTTCGAGGAGGATGCGGACCGCTTCCGCCCCGATGCCGGCCTTGAAGGCCTCCGGACCGTACTGGTCCATCAGGTCGCTGTACTCCTCATCCGTCAGAAGGTCCTTTTTCTTGAGCGGGGTGTTCTTGGGGTCGAGGACGATCCAGGACTCGAAATAGAGGACCTTCTCCAGCTCTTTCAGGGTCAGGTCGAGGACGTTCCCGATCCGGCTGGGAAGGCTCTTGAGGAACCAGATGTGGGCAACCGGTGTCGCCAACGTGATATGTCCCATCCTCTCGCGGCGGACCTTGGACTGGATGACTTCCACCCCGCACTTCTCGCACACAACGCCCCGGTGTTTCATCCGTTTGTAGCGGCCGCACAGGCATTCGTAGTCCTTCACGGGACCGAAGATCTTCGCACAGAAAAGCCCGTCGCGCTCCGGCTTGAAGGTGCGGTAGTTGATCGTCTCAGGCTTTTTTACCTCCCCATGCGACCACGAAGTGATCTTCTCGGGCGAGGCGATGGACA
>CAIYSL010000022.1 GCA_903928915.1 uncultured Syntrophobacterales bacterium
GAGGCCGTACGCTTGAACTGCTCCTCGAAGGCGGACCCGATGAACTGGGGATAGACCTCCCCCATGCTCCGGCCGAGCAGTTCCTCCCGGCGCTTCCCGAAATACCGCAGGGCCTGGTCGTTGATCTCGACCACGCGCCACTGGGCATCCAGGGCGTAGTAGCAATCGGTGATGCTCGCCAGGATCCCGGATATCCGCTGCTCCGAGCGGGAAAGCTCCCGCGTCCGCTCGGCCACGCGGTCCTCCAGCTCGTCGTGGGCCTTCTGCAGCGCCTCGCGGGCCTCGTCCTTTTCGAGGATCTCCTGCCCGAGCCGGGCAGAGGACCGGGCGAGCTTCTCCGTCATCTCGTTGAACGCCAGGGAAAGCTTGGCGATCTCATCCCTGCCGGTCACCGGCAGGCGGTGGTCCAGGTTCCCCGCGGCGACGAGCTCCGTCTCCCGGGCCAGCGCCAGCAGGGAGACGTTGATCGCCCGGGCGAGGAGGTAGGAAATCAGGGCGGCGATCAGCATCGACAGGAGGATCGCTGCTGCGATCAGCCGAAACGACCAGGTCTGCACCCGGTCGATCTCGGTATAGCTCACCTGGGCCAGCGCGTATGCGTCGCTGATCATCGCCTGGGACCGGGCGATGAGCTGCGCCACGGTCCGCTCCTTGCTTTCCCCGAGCATCGCCCGCGCCGCTTTGGAGGCCTGCTTCCTGTTCCGGTCGCTGGCGAGGATCTGTCCAAAAAACCGGCCGGCGTCGGCGTGGTTGCCCCTGATCCGCGCGAGGATCGCCCGCTGCTCTTCCTTGGCAAGCGCCGCATTCGTGATGATATCGCCGAGGGAGGCATGCTTGAGTTCCCATTGCCGGCGCGCCCGTTCGGAGGGGTTCATGACATAGTCGTAGGTGATCGTGTTCATGTCCGCGGCGCCCAGGACGATGCGATCGGCCAACTCGCCTTTCGCGGCGGCCTCGTCGATCCTCCGGCTCGTCGCGGTAAGGACGACGATGATGACCAGGGATAACCCCAGCATCAGCAGTATATTGAGCGCGAGTTTGGTCCTGATGGTCACGGCAGCCTCAATGGATGACGGTGACGGCCCCGGGTCTGATCTTCCCGAGGGGTTCCCAGCGGATCACATCCAGATAGTTCGGCACCTCCCGCTTCAAGCCCCTGCGCCGGATGGCCCACCGGGCCTCGTCCTCCATCAGGATCAGCAGGTCCTGGTCGAGCCGGACCCGGAAGTCGCAGCGCGCCCACAGGGATTCGAGAAGGGCGCGGTCGTATCCCAGCCGCACTGCGATGAACTCCCGCGCTTGCGAGGGCTGGCCGGCGGCATACTCTTCCGCATCGATCAGGGCCCTGAGGAGCCGCTCCGCCGCCCGGGGGCGGCCCCGGAGGAATTCGTCCCGGGTCAGGAGCACCATGTAGTATCCCCGCCCGCCCTGGCCGGGCCAGTGGACGGCGTTCTGCCCGAGCCGCTCCTTGATCCATCCCACCGCGGGCTCCCAGGTCATGGCGGCCTCGACTTTCCCCGCGGAGAGGGCCTCCAGAATCCCCGGCGGCGGGAGGTCCAGGAAGGTCACGCTTTCCGCCGGGATCCCGTGATCGGCCAGGAAGGTCCCCAGGAAGAAGTCACCGCTCGACTCGCGGGTCACGGCGATCCGCTTGCCCCGCAGGTCGGCAGGCTCGCGGATGCCGCGGTCCCGCCGGCCGATCACCTCGTGGGTGTGCGATCTGCTGATGGAGGCCAGGATCTGGAAATCCGAGTTGAGGAAGTGCCTCCCGACGGCCACGAATTCGGAAGCCGTGGCCACGTCGAGCTTTCCCGCCAGCAGATCGTCCGCCGCGAGCAGCCCCGCCGAGTACTCGACCATCCTCACGTCGAGCCCGCGCGCCCTGAAGAAGCCCCGCTCCTGGGCAAGGTAGAGCAGCGATGCCGCTTCGATCCGCGCCACGCCGACAGTAATCTTTTCGACGGCCCCTTCGTATTCCTTCCCCGCACCCCGTGGCCACACAAAGAAGGAGGCTGCCAGCA
>CAIYSL010000023.1 GCA_903928915.1 uncultured Syntrophobacterales bacterium
CATCTCCCCACAGCCCTCCTTCTGCCCGATTGCCAGCAGTGTAGAAGGCTGTCCAGGGTGGGTCAATTTTAGATGCCGATTTAGCTCAAAGGTGGGTCATTATTGCATGCCGATTCACAGCCCGCGCCTGCATCGACATGGGGCGGCGCATCAAGGAGGCGGGCATCCAGCTTTCGGTCACGGTGCTGTTGGGGATCGCCGGCCGCGAGCACTCGCTGCGGCACGCCCGGCTGACTGGGGAGCTCCTGAGCGCCATGGACCCGGATTTCGTCGGGGCCCTGACGGTGATGCTCATCCCGGGGACGCCCCTGGAGCGGGAGTATCGAAGCGGCGCCTTCACGCTGCCCGACGAACAGGGGCTCCTCCGGGAGCTGCGAGAAATGATCAGCCACACCAACCTGACCAGGGGCTACTTCTTCTCCAACCACGCCTCCAACTACCTGCCGATCAAGGCCAAGCTCCCCAGCGGCAAACAGAAGGCCCTGGACCTGATCGAAGCGGCCCTGCGGGGGGAGGTGCGGCTCAAGCCCGAGTGGATGCGGGCACTGTAAGAAACGGCGCCCCTCCCTCGTACCCCTCACCGGCTGCCTGCGGCGCCGACATGCCCCATCGACGGGGTCACCCCTGTTCCCAGCGCGCCATCGCCTCCGCCGCAGCGGCGCGCCCCTGATCGTACCCCTCCGCGAGAACGGCAAAATCCTGGCTGAGGCGCGCAACGCGAAACTCCGGGGGCGGGCAGACCTCGACGATCGAAACCCCCGCCGGCGGGCGGCGGATCAGCGCCACCGTGTCGTTGTACCGCCCGACCCGGGCCGCGACTGCGCGCCGCAGCTGGGGGTAGTGCCGCACATGCCAGCGGATCAGGAAGTCCGACGGGCCGCCCGTTTTCCGGTAGTCGCGGTGGCGCGAC
This sequence comes from uncultured Syntrophobacterales bacterium, assembly GCA_903928915.1. Classification (GTDB taxonomy): domain Bacteria; phylum Desulfobacterota; class Syntrophia; order Syntrophales; family UBA5619; genus JAKAFS01. Next base: position 911 of record CAIYSL010000023.1, read on the forward strand.
CGCACGACCATGATGCGGCGGGCGCCGCGGCGGATCGCCTCCCCCACCGGGATCGCGTCGGCCACCCCGCCGTCCGCCATGGGACGGCCGTCCACGAGGGGATAGGTGCGGTACAGAAGCGGAACGGCGCTCGATGCCTTCAGGAGGTGTTCGAGGTTCCGGGCTTCCGTGGGCCGGTACACCGCGGCGCCGGTCAGCGCGTCGGTCATGACGACGACGAAGGGCTGCGGCCGGGCGTAGATCCGCCCCAAATCGAGGCGGATCTCCCGGATCGTGATCGCCCAGAGCCAGTCCAGGTCGATCAGGTGGCCGCCCCGCAGAAACCGGGGGACATCGACGAAATCGGGCCTGAGCGAGTATTCCAGGTAGACCCGCCGGTTCCGGCCGGCCATCCCGGCGAGGTACGCTGCCAGGTTGGAGGCGCCCGAAGAGACCCCGATGAACAGGTCGAAGGGGTTGAACCCTGCGGCGAGAAAGCCGTCGAGAAGACCCGTCGAGAAGACGCCCCGGAGCGCCCCCCCCTCGACGACCAGCGCCGTATCGATCGCCCTGCACCCCACCGCCGGCCCCCCTCCCCTACCGTCGCTCCCGGTCGAAATGGGGATTCTTCCCGGTGGCGGAAAGGGGGATCCCCATGATGACGCTCGCCTCGGGGAGGCACCGGAGCCGCCGGGCGGCCGCCCCGATCCGGTAGTAGATCCGGTTGTCCGCGTTGAGGATGCTGGCGATCTTCACCGCCGAGGAGACGGCGATCCCCAGGTCGAGGAGCTTGAGGCAACAATTGGGGCCGGTGAAATCCTGGCCGGCGCTGCTTCCGGCAGCGGTGAAATCGGCGCAGGATTTGAACCCGCAGCCGCCGCAGTCGAGCCCGTAGCTCTTCGTCCCCCGCACCCCGACGAGCACGACCGCGTCGGCGGCCCCGATGATTCCGGCCTGCGCGGTCCATTGGGGGTTGCATCGTTCCGAGGCCAGCGTTTCCATCTCCGCGGCGATCGCCCCCACTTCGCCTTCCGTGACGACCGCCGTGAGGATGTCGTCCCTGCCCCCGGCCTTGGGGGCCGTGCGGGCCGCAACAACCATCAGGCTCGCTATCGCCGCTATCCCCTGCCGCTCCTGCTGTCTCCCCTCGAGTACTGGCATTGTTCTCCCTCCCCGGGTTTTGTCAGGTGAGGATAAAGAGGCATCCCCCGCCTGTCAAGGATCAACTTCGGTACGGTGAACTTCGGGAGGTGGTGACTCAGTCTGCCCGCGCCAGGGGGCTGGCCCCGCTTCCGATCAGGGCCTGTACGCCCGCGATGCTCGCCTCGGCCAGGAGCCGGGCGGCGTAGGCCTCTGCCTCGCCGATCCGGAGGGCAATCACCCGCCGCTGCAGCTCCGGAAGATGCTGCGGGGCGACGCTCAGGGTGCGGATCCCGATGCCGAGCAGGAAGGGCATCAGGTCGCGGTCGAAGGCCATCTCCCCGCAGACGCTCACCGCCTTGCCGGCCCGGCCTGCGGCGTCGGCAAGGCGCTTGAGGGCCCTGAGGACCGCAGGGTGCTCGGGGCGGTAGGCGTAGGCCACCCGGTCGTTCGCACGGTCCACGCCGAGCAGGTACTGGACGAAGTCGTTGGTGCCGATCGAAAAGAAGTCGGCCTGCTTTGCCAGTTCAGCGACGATCTCCACCACGGCCGGCACCTCGAGCATGGCCCCCAGGGAGGGGGCCGGGTGATGCGGCAGACCTTCGCGCTCCAGGAGCCGCAGGCTCTCGGCGACGATCTCCCGCACGCGGGTGAATTCGTCCAGCGAGGAGATCATCGGAAACATGATGCCGAGCTCCTCCACTCCGGCCCCGGCCCGCAGGATGGCCCTGATCTGCTGGCCGAGCTGCCCGGGATGGCGCAGGGAGAAGCGGATCGAGCGCAGCCCAAGCTGGGGGTTGGGCTCCCCGGCGATCTCCCAGTAGGCAGGCACCTTTTCCCCGCCGATGTCCAGGGTCCGGAAGACCACCGGCTTGCCCGGCATGGCGGCGCAGAGCTGTCGGTAGACCCGGTACTCCTCATCTTCCGCCGGGAAACTCGACCGGATGAGGAAGGGGAATTCAGTCCGGTAGAGGCCTATCCCCTCGGCTTTGAGCTCCCGAGCGCTGGCGACCTCACTCAGGAGGTTTATGTTCGCCCGCAGGAAGACCCGCACGCCGTCGCCGGTGCGGGTCTCGGGGAGCATCGCGCCGGACTGCGAAACCGCCGTGCGCTGCGCCCGGTCGCGGTCTTCAAACCGTGCGACCACGTCCCGCTCCGGGTTGACATAGATGTTGCCCAGCTCGCCGTCCATCAGCAGGGGGGTCCCCTGGGCAATGGTGAGCAGGTCCGGCCGGCCGGCAATGATCAGCGGGATGCCGAGCGCCCGCGCAAGGATGGCCACGTGCGATGTGGCACCGCCGCTGGTGAGCACGATGCCCGCCGCCCCCTCGGCGGCAAACTTGATGACCTCGGAGGGATACAGCGACGGCGCGATCACCACCTGCCGTTCGTACAGGGCGTGGTCCTCCCAGGGCTGTCCGGAGAGGTTCTTCAGGATGCGCCCCGCCAGATCTTCGATGTCTTTCGCCTTTTCCCGGAGGTACGGATGCGGGCTCAGGCTAAACAGGTTAATGTAGTGGAGGGCCGCCTCCTTCACGGCCTGCGCGGCCGCCGTCCCCGCCTCGATCTTCGCGACGATGCGGTCGGTGAACTGGGCATCCTTGAGCATCAGGAGATGGGCGGAGAAGATCAGGGAGGCGCTCTCGGGGAGGCGCGCGGTGATCCGCTCCTGGAGCTCTTCCAGCTGCCGGGCAGTCGCAGCGGCGGCGCGGCGAAAATCATCCACCGTGGCGCCGGGGATCTCCCCCTGCTCCAGAAGCCTGACGTGGCTCCGGTCGAACACGACCGCCGGGCCCGCGGCGAAACCGGGCGAAGCAGCCTGGCCCTTCAGGAACCGCAGTCCCGTCGGCGGGGGGATCTCCGGCGCCCCTTCCCGCCGCCGGAGGTCCATCAACAGGCGGACGTTTTCGAGGATTCCGGCCAGCTGGACCGCGACGGCACGCAAGGCCCGCAGGTCGGCATCGTCAAAATAATCCGGGTCCGAATGCTGGACCACCAGGACCCCGATCGGGACCTCGCCCTGCTGGAGGGGGACGGAGAGGAAGGAGCGAAAGGCGTCTTCATGGGCCTCCGCGAAATACTTGAACCGCGGGTTACGCGGCGCATCGCCCTCGACGATCGGCTCCAGCTGCTCCAGCGTGGCCCCGACCAATCCGGCCCCGGGGGCCATGCGCACCTTCCCCACGGCCTCCGGGTTGAGCCCTTTGGTCGCCTTCAGCACCAGCTCGCGCGTCTGCTCGTCGTACAGGTAGAGCGAGCACACCTCGGCCCGCAGGTATCGGGAGATAGCGGTTACGGCCCGGTCGAGCAGGTTCGGGATATCCGGGCTCTCACGGACCAGCCCGGCCAGCTCGCCCATGTCGTACAGCAGGTTCAGATGGTCGCGATACGCCTCCGGCATACTCCCTTCCCTTGCGTTGCCCCGAACGCCCGTACCGCCAAACGGCGCCGCGCGCACCGCGGCGCCCCGGCAGGCGGAGGGGCGAACCCGCCGCCCGCCGGCCTGAACCGGCAGGGGGTGAACTAAAAGATTCTCGTCGCGGGGAGAATACTCACGGGATCCTGGAGGGGACCCAGCGGTTTCACCTGATCTTCTTCCGTGTTGATCGTCGGCCGGCCGCCTGCCGGCTCCTTGTACATCACCACGTCGTCGACGATGATGATCAGCCCCCGGAATTCCCAGCCCGTGGCGACGGTATGCCGTTTGAACGTCAGCAGGTCCAGCAGGACGTTCCCCACCCGCTTGCTGTCCAGCAGGGAGGGCTCGATCCGGTAGCTCGTGCAGCGGGACTTCGTTGCCGCGCATTTCTGAACGCCCGGGTCGAGGTCCTCGATCCGCAGGGAGGGGTTCGACATGAAGATGTTGATCGTGTCGGTCGCGTTCAGGATCCGGATGTTCGGGACCTTATAGGGATCGAACCCGATCACCTTCAGGTCCTCGACGGTCGTGTAGCCGGGAATGACCCTGTCGTAGTCGGTCAGGGCGCTGTTGTAGTCCTGCCAGGGCGAATTGACCAGGGCCTTGCTGGTGGGCAGCAGGCTTGCACACCCTGAAACCAGGATGCTCACCACGAGCGCGACGGGTAGTGTCCAACGTCTCTTCATTCGCTTCTCCTCGGAACCGCACTCCCCCGCCGTCCGGGTCAGGGGGCCATCGACACCAGTTCAAAGTCAAATGTTACCATCCCTACCTTCGACCTGATGCGGAGCGGTATCCGCCGTTCATCGGCGCTGTACCAGACCCGCAGCTCGGGATTTTCGCTTCTTTTCACCACCCGCTCCAGGCGCTCCATATCGGGGATCACCTCGAAGGCATGATACGTTTTCCCCTGAACTTCCAGGACATCCCGCCCGCCGACGGTCACCTTCACCCGGTAATTCGTATCCCCGTCGGTCACCGGTAGCTCGATCACCGAGTTCTCCCTGAGGTCCTGGAGACGGAGGATGTACAGCAGCGCCAGCGGATCGAATGAACCCGGCAGGATCTGAATCGGCGGGGACTTCTCGCCGAAATTGGAACGGACGGCTTCGCCCCTGTCCCAATCGAAATGGACGATGACGTCGCGGGGATGCTTGCCCTCGGTACGTTTCTTGTACAGGAGGCTGCGGGTCATGCGGGCATCGACGAACGATTCCTGCCGTTCCCGGACCTTGTACAGAAGATCGACTGCGGCATTCGTCCGGGTTGTCATCGCGAAGTGGTACGCCTCTTCGGCGCCGAGCCGCTGCCGGGGCAGGACCGCGAGAGAAACCTCCCCGGCCGGAATCGGACCCCACTTCCCCTCGTAGGTCAATGTTTCTCCCGGTGAAAAAGGAGGCTTCCCGGGAACGACTCCTGCGCCGGCACCCGTCGAGGAAGAATGGAAGAGCAGGATGAGGGGCAAAGAAAGCAGTAGGGACAGTGCCTTCCCTCGATGCACCCGCACAGCGCTCGGCAGTCCGGGGGCGGTTTTCCTTCCCTTAGAGTCCCACACTCCCGGAGTTTGCCCTTCTGAAGTCGCGGCCCCGTACCATGTGCCTCAGCCCCCGATAGATGCTCACCTCCCGGTTGATGCTGACCACCAACAGGACAACCGCAAGCGCGTATAAACTATGGATGAGCAAACCGGATGCATAATCGGTCGCCATCCCCAGCATCCACCCGATGATCAGTGCAACTGCTATTGCCCACAGCATACGACCCTCCCGCGGACAGCTTCGCCCCGCGTCGCCCCACGCGACCCGGAACGGCCCCCGATCCTGGGGCTGCTGCCGTCTTCTGTCAGAATATCGTTCCTTTGGGTCGGATGATAGTAGACCTCCCCCGAGAGGTCAACGAGGATTGAATGGGCGCATTATGGTAGGTAAATACTCTTAACGGCGGGACCGGTACGTACGGTTGTGATGGCGCATCTTGACCGCCATGGTTTCCACCATCGATACCGGCAGAATCCCTTTCTCGATGAAGTAGTTGCCGATCTTCGGCTGGAGTATCCGCTGCCGTCCGAGGATGATCCGGAGTTCATTTGCCGACAGATAGCCGGCCCGCAGGGCCGACTCCCCGATCTTCTCCCCCCGGCGTCGCTGTCCGAGGATATCCCTGACCTCCGCATCGTCGAGCCATCCCCAGCGCACGGCGATGGCGCCGAACAGCGGGCGCCGCATCTTCTGCCAGACGATGGCCTCGATCAATTGACGGTACGAGATGAACCCGTGATAGTAGACATACTGACCGAACAGGAGCACCCGCTTCGGCACCGCCCCGGTGAAACGTCGGGCGGCAAAACCTTCCCCAGAGGCGGTCCCGGTTGTCCGCGTCCGGCGATACGTCTGGGCAGAACGGTCGTCGAGCAGGGTGAACCGCTGCGGGTTCTCGATATAGCTGTGCAGTTCCTGATAGGCGGCGTTGATCTCCTTGAAGCGCTCTTCCAGGTCCGGGGAAGGGCAGGCAAGCGCCACGGCGCGGTCGGGATGGGTCTCCAGGGCCTTCCTCCGGTACACGGCCTTGAGCCCCGGCATCTGAAGATAACGAAGAAAATCAAGGGATACAGGAACTTCAGATCCGAAAAGGACGTTACAGGCGTTGAACAGCTGCGTCGCGCATACGTCGGTCCCCATCAGCCCCCCGCACCTCCTGCAGTCGATATCGGTAAACATCCCCGGCGATAAAACCAGGGCGTTTATACCACGAACCGCTCCCCTTGTGCACCCCAAAGTGGGGCCTGCATCGCAGTACCCTACCGGTGACAATAAAATACATGCAGTGTTCATGCCGCACCACCCCGCGGCCGCCGCCGGGCTGAACTGCCGCTGCGCCCCCCGTCCGGAGCCCCGGCGCCCCCTTGCGGCAGCCCGGGGCGATACTTTTTTTGCGGTGGTTAACCCCCGTCTGCTATGGTATGAACCCGTGGGGGGTAGGAAAATTCTTCCGGAGGACTCCGGTGCTGGTTCTGCTGGTCGAAGACGACGTCAAGATCGCCTCGTTCATCCTCAAGGGACTCAAGGCCGCGGGGTACGCCGTCGATCTCGCCCCCGACGGCGAGGAGGGGCTGAACCTGGCCCTGTCACGGCCGTACGATGCGGCGATCATCGATATCATGCTGCCCCGGCGCGACGGCCTGTCGGTCATCGCCGCCCTGCGCGCCAAGAAGGTGAACACCCCCGTCATCATCCTGAGCGCCAAGAGTTCCGTGGACGACCGGGTGCGGGGACTGCAGGCCGGAGGGGACGATTACCTCCCGAAGCCCTTCGCCTTTTCCGAACTCCTGGCCCGGGTGCAGGCCCTGATCCGCAGGGCGAGCGGGGCCTCGGACCCGACCCGATTGGCCCTGGCCGACCTCGCCGTCGATCTCCTGACGCGGGAGGTGACCCGCGGCGGAAAGCGGATCAGTCTGCAGCCCCTCGAGTTTTCGCTGCTCGAATACCTGCTGCGCAACGCCGGGCGGATCGTCTCGAAAACCATGATCATGGAACACGTGTGGGACTACAATTTCGACCCGCAGACCAACGTCGTCGAGGCACGGGTCAGCCGGCTGCGGGACAAGATCGACCGGGGGTTCGACCGGAAGCTGATCCACACCGTACGGGGGGTGGGGTATGTCCTCAGGGATAGCCGGACGTCCATGGAATAGCCTCTCCTTCCGCCTGACGCTCTGGTACGCCGGGATCTTCGCGGTCACGTCGCTCGTCGCCTTTTTTCTGTTCTACCTGCTGATCACCACGGTCATCCGGGAAGGAACCGACCAGGAGTTGGCGGGGCAGGCGGAACAATTCTCCCTGGTCCTCCGGGAGCGGGGGATCGAGGCCGTCGAGACCTTCGCTCTTCTGGAAGCCCAGGCGGCCGGGGTGAAGAAGGTTTTTTTCCGGCTCCTGTATCCCAACGGCGAGGCCTTCTCCTCGTCGAGCATGTCCTACTGGCAGGACATCGCCGTGCACAAGGAGGCGGTCGAACGGCTGATCGCCGGCCAGCGCCGGGTGTACGAAACGGTCCTGCTCAGCGCCCGCAAGGATCAGGTGCGCGTCCTGTACGCGCTGATCGGTCCCGGCGTCATCCTGCAGGTAGGCCGGTCGATGGAATCCAGCAGCCGGATCGTGGCGGCATTCAGGGGCATCTTCCTGACTACGATGGCCCTGCTCGTCGGGCTGGCCGCCGGTGTCGGCTGGTTCATGGCCCGGCGCGCGGTCTCCGGCGTCGAGGCAGTCACCCGCACGGCCCGGATCGTCGCGCGGGGTAGCCTGGAGAAGCGGGTCCCGGTGAAGCCCCGGGGAGACGAGATCGACCAGCTGGCGATGACCTTCAACCAGATGCTCGACCGCATCCAGACCCTGGTGACCGAGGTCCGGGAGATGAGCGACAACATCGCCCACGACCTGAAGAACCCGATCACCCGGATACGGGGCAGCGCGGAGGTCACCCTGACCACGGCCCGGACCTTGCCCGAATACGAAACCATGGCGGCCAGCGCGATCGAGGAGTGCGACCGGCTGCTGGACATGATCAACACCATGCTGATGATCTCCAAGACCGAGGCGGGGGTGGAGATGCCGGCCGCCGGGGAGATCGACCTGGCGGTCCTCGCCCGGGAGGCCTGCGAGCTCTTCGGGACCACCGCCGAGGACCGGGGGGTGCAGATGACCTGCGACCTGCCGGCGCACTGCCCCCTTCGGGGAGACGCCCGGATGATCCGGCGGCTGCTCGCCAACCTCCTGGACAACGCCCTGAAGTACACCCCCCCGGGCAAAACGGTGACCGTTTCGGTCGTCGAGACCGGGCAGCAGGCGCTCCTGGCTGTTCGGGATACGGGGATCGGCATCCCCGCCGGGGACCTTCCCCGGATCTTCGAGCGGTTCTATCGCGGCGACCAGAGCCGCTCGCAGACCGGCATCGGCCTCGGGCTCAGCCTCGCCCGGGCCATCGCCCGCGCCCACGGGGGGGAAATCGCCGTGGCAAGCACACCGGGCACAGGGAGCACCTTCACCGTCACCCTGCCCAAACCCGGGCCGCAGCCGGCGGACAAATTACTTTGACAAAGGAACTGTTCCCCTGTATGTAACCACCCCTGCAACGCTTTTGGCAGCGCACGGCAGACTCGGCACGGAGGGCGGGGACTGCGGTCATCATGACAAAGAAATCGGGAACCGAAAAGGCAGCGATCAGCGGGTCCACGGCACGGCGGCGCGCGAGCGCCCCGCAGGACCGACCGGACGACCTGCGCGCAACCCTGTCGCTCCTCGCGGCGACCTTGGAATCGACGGCGGACGGCATCCTCGTCGTGGACCGGCAGGGGAATATCGCCACCTACAACCGCCGGTTCCTCACTCTCTGGCGCATCCCCGCAGACCTGGCCGCGGCCGCGAACGACGACCGATTGCTGGCGTTTGTCGCGGATCAGTTGGCGGACCCCGACGCCTTCCGGAGAAAGGTGGCCGGGCTGTACGCGAACGGGTCGGCGGAAAGCTTCGACACCCTCCGGTTCAAGGACGGGCGGGTGTTCGAACGCTACTCCCAGCCGCAGCGGATCGACGGCCAGATCGTCGGGCGGGTCTGGAGTTTCCGCGACGTGACGGCAGCCGTGCGGGCGGCGGAAGAACAGCGCCTGTGCAGGGAGACCGCCGAACGGCTGGCGGGCGAGATGGCCGTCATCGCCGAAATCGGGAGGCTGGTGGGCTCGACGCTGCACATCGACGAGGTGTACGAAAAGGTCGCCGCCGAAATCCGGAAACTCATCCCCTTCGACAGACTCAGCATAAACCTCTACAACCCGCGCCGGAACAGCATGGAGGTGGTCTACGTCTCCGGCGTCATCGTGCCCGGCCGGCGGCCCGGGGATTCGTTTCCGCTGGCGGGCTCGGTGAGCGCGGTCGTCATCGACACGCGGACCGGCATGATCAACCAGCCCGGGGACGCCGGAGAGACGAACGGACGGTATCCGGCCCTGCTGAACGACCTAGAGGCTGGGATGCAATCGCTGATGAGCGTCCCGCTGATCTCCCGGGACGAGGTGATCGGGGTCCTCCACTTCCGCGCGCTGGCGCCGGGCCAGTATGGCCCGGATGATCTCCGCCTGGCCGAGCGGATCGGCGCGCAGATCGCGGGGGCCGTGGCCAACGCGCGGTTCTTCGCCGACCTCAAGAAAACGGAACGGTCGCTGCGCGAAAGCGAAACCCGGTTTCGCGCGCTGTTCGAGCAGGCCGAGGTGGGGGTGGCCGAAATCGACATGGACACGGGCCGGTTCCTGACGGTCAATCCGCGGCTCTGCGAGATCGTCGGCAGGAGCGAGGCGGAGATGCTGGCCACCACCTTTCAGGCGATCACCCATCCCGCTGACCTCCGGCTGCACGAAGAGAAGACCGCGCTCATCATCTCCGGCAAGATCGAGAATTTCTCCCTGGAGAAACGCTACCTCCGGAAGGACGGCGCAATCGTCTGGGTGAACGTCACCATCTCGCCGCTCTGGCTCCGGGGAGAGGCGACCGGCCGGTACATCTCCGTGGTCCAGGACATCACGGAGCGGCGGAGGATGGAGGAGGAAATCCGGGAGATGTCCCTGCGAGATCCGCTGACGGAGCTGTACAACCGACGCGGGTTCATCACCCTGGCCGAGCAGCAGCTCAAGGCCGCCAACCGGGCGAACCGGCGGATGCTGTTGGCCTTCATCGACGTGGACGACCTGAAGAAGATCAACGACCGGCTGGGGCACGACGAGGGGGACCGGGCGCTGATCGACGCGGCGCGCATCATCCGGGACACCTTCCGGGAATCGGACATCATCGCTCGCTTCGGGGGCGACGAGTTCGCCGTGCTGGCCATCGACACCGACGCCGCCGCCCCCGAGGACTTCTCAAGGCGCCTCCAGCAGCACATCGATGCCTTCAACGAACAGGGGTGCCGCCGGTACCGGCTCGGACTGAGCCGGGGCAGCGCTGTGTACGATCCCGGGCTGCCGCAGTCCCTGGATGAGCTCAAGTCCGCCGCCGACGCGATGATGTACGCCCAGAAGAAGTCCCGCGCCGAGGCAAAGGGCTGAGCCCCTCCCTCCCCTTCCCCGCCCCTGCAGCCTTGCCAACATGACCAAACGGTAATGTTTCGATCATCCTCCCGTCAGGTTCGCTTCCTACAATGTTTCCCAAAGACGGGCACCCAGCCCGACAGCAGACAAAGGAGGCATCACCATGAACACGAATAGACTGCGGGGAATCATCCTCATCGCCCTGCTCCTGACGGGGTCCCTGGCGGGGCTCGGGTACGCCCTGTCGGGGACGACGAACCCCGCCGCCCCGGCCCCGCCGGCAGCGGCCGTCAGCGGAACGCAGATGGTGCCGGCGAACTTCAGCGAACTTGCCGAGCGGGTCCGGTCCGGGGTGGTAAACATCCAGGTTACCAAGAAGGTCGCGAACGCCGCCTTCGGCAATCAGCCGGGGAACCCCTTCGGAGAGATGAACCCCTTCGGGGATTTTTTCGGCCCCTTCGGGGGGAACCAGCCCGGCCGGAAGCAGCAGGGTGTCGGTTCAGGGTTCGTCATGAACCGGGAAGGCTACATCCTGACCAATAACCACGTCGTCGAGGGTGCCGACCGGATCAAGGTGAAGCTGGCCGAGGGAAAGGAGCTCGACGGGAAGATCGTCGGACGCGACCCCAAGACGGACCTGGCCCTCGTCAAGGTCGAGCCGGGGCCGAACCTGCACCCCCTCGCCCTGGGCAATTCCGACGCCCTGAAGGTGGGCAACTGGGTCGTCGCCGTCGGCAGCCCCTTCGGGCTGGAGCAGACGGTGACCGCGGGGATCGTGAGCGCCAAAGGGAGGGTGATCGGCTCGGGCCCCTACGACGATTTCATCCAGACCGACGCCTCGATCAACCCGGGCAACAGCGGCGGCCCCTTGATCAACATGCAGGGTGAAGTGGTCGGCATCAATACGGCCATCATCGCCTCCGGCCAGGGGATCGGGTTTGCGATCCCGATCAACATGGCCAGACAGATCGCGCTCCAGCTCCAGGAAAAGGGGCACGTGACGCGCGGACTGATCGGCGTCAACATCCAGGACGTGACCCCGGAGCTGGCCAGGTCCTTCGGCCTCAAGGAGAGCAAAGGGGCGCTTGTGGCCCAGGTGACGCCGGGCGGGCCGGCGGACAAGGCGGGGATCGAGCAGGGGGACGTGATCGTCGAGTTCGACGGCAAGCCGGTCGCCGACTCGAAGGAGCTTCCCCTCATCGTCGCCGCGACGCCTGTGGGGAAGACCGTCACGGTGAAGGTAGCGCGGAACGGGAAGGAGGTTCTCTGCCGAACCACCGTGGGAGAGCTGGAAGACCAGGATAGGGGGAAGACGGCGGCCGCTCCCGCCCGGGCGCCGCTCGGGCTCACGGTCCAGGACCTGACGCCCCAGTTCGCGCGGGAGCACGGGCTGCAGGGGTCGTCCGGGGTGATCGTGACGGCGGTCGAGCCCGGGAGCGCGGCGGCCGAGGCGTCGCTCAGGCGGGGTGACGTCATCCGGGAGGTCAACCGGCAGCCCGTGGCGAACGCCGCCGAGTTCAAGCGCAAGATCGAGCAGGCAACGGCCGGCCAGGGCATCCTGCTGCTCATCCAGCGGGGCCAGAATTCGCTGTTCGCAGCGGTCACGCCCCGGTAGCATCAGCCCACCCGGCCGGTAACGCCTTCCTCTGCCCGGCCCTCGCCTGCCCCGCGGATGGACGCGGGGTGGGCGGGGGCCAGCGCATTGCCGGGGTCCGGGCCGGCCGCTAGTACCCCTTGGCCTTGTCCACCTCGTGAAGGAACGGTTCGCCCGCGATGTACCGTTTGAGGTTCTGGCAGAAAATCTCGGTGGCCCGCGCTTCGTAATCGGGCATCTCCCCGGAGATGTGGGGGCTGAAGATCACGCCGGGAAGGTCGTAGAACCTGCTCTCCGGCGGCAGGGGCTCCTGGATGAACACGTCGAGGCCCGCCCCGGCGATCCACTTCTCCTCCAGGGCCCGGATCAGCGCCGCTTCATCGACGATCGCCCCGCGCGCCACGTTGATCAGACAGGCGTCCGGCTTCATGGCCCTGAGCTCCCGCTCGCCGATCATGGCGCGCGTCTCCGGGGTGAGCGGAAGCGCCAGAACGACGAAATCGCTCTCGCCCAGCAGCCGGTCGAGCTGCTGGCGGCCATAGACGCGGTCCACCGCCGGGAATGAATCCCCGGCCCCCGCGGACCGGTGCAGGCCGACCACTTCCATGCCGAAGGCCTTGCACAGCCGGGCAACCTCCCTGCCGATGTTCCCCAGCCCCAGAATCCCCACCGTCTGCCCCTTCAGGAGCTTCGGGCTGTACCGCTTCCACTGTTTGGTCTGCTTCATCTGCATGCAGGCTGCGGCATCCTTGGCAAACATCAGCATCATCTCCAGGACCACCTCGCCCATCGGCGCGCCGTGCAACCCGCTCGTGGTGACGATCTGGATCGGACTCTGCAGAATCTTGTCGGACAGGCGATCCACGCCTGCCGACATGACCTGCATCCACTTCAGGCCGGAGGCCCGCTCCAGGAGGTTGCGGGGGAACTGATGGATCCAGCCGTACAGGACCTCGGCCCGCCGCAGGCTGAGGGTCAATTTCTCGTCGTCGGCAGGGCCGCCCTTTTTCTCCGCGTACACGAGCTGCGAGACCTGCTCCACGCTGATCCGCTCGTCCACGGCCTTGATCTTCTGCACGCTCCCCTCGGTGATCGGGGTCGTGACCACTATCCTGATTTCGCGCGACATATTCATCTTCCCTCCCTGGCTGTCGAGATCGACGGGCGCCCCGCCTGCATCCCCGGCGGGCGGGGCTACGATACCGGTTGGCGGCATGGCTGTCAAGAAAAAGGGGAGAGAGAAAGCGCCCATTATAAGAGGTGTGAACGTGGTGAAAATGGTGTATAGTGCGCCGCGACCCAGAGCACCCCGGAGGATTCGAATGGCCGACGCGCCCAAGGCGACACAGGCGAGCCTCAGTGAACTGGAATCGTTACGGCGGGAGATCGCCCGGCTGAAGAAATCCGAGGCCGATTACCGGCGGACGATGGAGGCGCTGCTCAAAAGCGAGGAGTACTTTCGCGCGATCACCCAAAACTCTTCCGACCTGGTGATCATCACCGATCGCGACGCTGCGATAACCTACGTCAATCCCTCGATCGAACGGATACTCGGGTACAAACCCGAAGAGATGATCGGGAAGAGCGCCTTCGACTTCATCCTGCCCTTCGAGGTCCCGCGGGCCGTCGACGAATACGGCAAGGCGATCCAGACCCGGAACATGGTCATCCCCAACGCCTTCGCGGTCTGGCACAAAGACGGTTCGGAACGCATCCTGGAAGGGGTGGGGAAGAATCTGCTGGACGATCCGGCCGTCAACGGGTTCGTGATGAACGTGCACGACATCACCGAGCGCGCCAAGGCCGAAGCGGAGCTGGAAATATACCGCAAGCGCCTGGAGGAGCTGGTGGCGCAGCGCACCGCCGAGCTGGCGGCCATGAACGCCCAACTCCGCATCGAGCTCGCCGAGCGCCGGCGCGTGGAAAAGGCCCTGCGGGAGAGCGATGAGCGGTTCCGCGCCCTGATCCAGACCTCCTCCGATGTCATCTCGATCCACGACCAGCGGGGACGCTTCGTCTATGCCAGCCCCTCCGCCGATACCATGTTCGGCTACCCCCCGGGCCACCTGATCGGGAAATATCCCTTCGAGTTCATCCACCCCGACGACGTGGAGCGTATCAGCGAGAGGTTCGCCGACGTGCTTCGCCAGTCTACCGCCGGGAAGCCGACCGAATTCAGGTTCCGCAAGGGCGATGGCTCCTGGGTTCCCCTGGAGGCCATGGCGAACAACCTGCTCGACTACACGGGAATCAACGGCATCGTGATCACGAGCCGCGACATCACCCGGCGCAAGCAGAAGGCGGAGGAGCACCAACAGCTGCTGGAGCGGCTCCACCGGGCGCAGAAAATGGAATCCCTGGGGACCCTGGCGGGGGGGGTCGCCCACGACCTCAACAACGTCCTCGGGGTCCTGGTCGGGTATTCCGAGCTGCTGCTGACGGAAATCCCTGCGGAAAGCCCTTCGCGCAAGCGGGTGACTCGCATTCTCCAGTCGAGCCAGCGGGCGGCCGCGATCATCGAGGACCTGCTGACCCTGGCGCGGCGGGGGGTAAGGGCAACGGAAACCGTCAACCTCAGCGATATCGTCGCCGGGTATCTGAAGACCCCGGAGTTCGAAAAGCTGACTGCCTACCACCCCCACGTGGCCTTCCGGGCCGAGTGCACCCCGCAGCTCCACAACATGAAGGGCTCCCCGGTGCATCTGACAAAGACGGTGATGAACCTGGTGTCGAATGCGGCGGAGGCCATCCCCCACACCGGGGAAGTGCTGATCCGCACGGATAGCAGGCACTTCGACTCCCCCCCGCCCGGTCATGACGCCCTGCAGCCGGGCGATTACTGCGTCCTGACCGTGTCGGACAACGGCACAGGCATCTCGCCCGCGGACATGGAGAAGATATTCGAGCCCTTCTACACCAAGAAGGTCATGGGCAGGAGCGGAACCGGCCTGGGGCTGGCAGTGGTCTGGGGAACGGTCCAGGACCACCGGGCGCACATCGATGTGCAGAGCGAGGACGGCAAAGGGAGCACCTTCACGCTCTACTTCCCCGCAACGACCGAGGCGCTGGCGGGGGAACGGACGTCGCCCGGTGCCGATCAATACCGGGGTGCGGGGGAGTCGATCCTGATCGTGGACGACGTGCAGGAGCAGCGCGAGGTGGCAACGAGCCTGCTCGGCAGCCTCGGGTACCGGGTTGATACCTGCTCCAGCGGGGAGGGGGCGGTGCTGTTTCTGCAGGCGCATACCGTCGACCTGCTCATCCTGGACATGATCATGGACCCGGGAATCGACGGGCTGGAGACGTACGAACGGATCCTGAAGATCAACCCCCACCAGAAGGCCCTGATCGTCAGCGGATTTTCGGAAACGAACCGGGTAAGGAAGGCGCTCGCCCTGGGGGCCCACTGCTACGTGAAGAAGCCCTACACCCGGGACACGATCGGCCTGGCGATCCGCAAGGCGCTGACGGGCCCGCGCCGCACCTGACGCGGCGCGCAGACAGCGCCGGCCCGCCGGCCGGCAGCGGCGCGGGACCGCGATTGTGCGGAACCGTCCGCGCGGAATACCCGGTAGGGACGACGATCGCCGGGCGAACGTCCCGCCTCAGATCACCTCGCTGAGGTGCATGGCCTTGAACTTCCCGCTCAGCCTGGCCGCCTTGGAGAGCTGGATCAGGCAGCCGGGGCAGCCGGTCACCACCACCGCAGCGCCGGTCCGCTCGATGTTCGCCTGCTTCTTCGCCAGGATCCGCGCCGCGATCTCCGGATAATCGACGTGGAACGACCCGGCCCCGCTGCAGCAGGTGTCGGCCTCCGCCATCTCGACGAACCGGCCGGTCAGCGCGAGCAGTTCGCGCGACTGCCGCCGGATCCCCTGGCCCCGGCCCAGGTGGCAGGGATCGTGGTAGGTGAGGACCGCATCCACCTTCCGCCGCGGCTGATATCCGACCTTGCCCAGGTACTCGGACAGGTCCATCACCTTGGCGCTGAACGCCGCGGCCCGGTCCTTCCAGGCGGGGTCGGCCACGAACCAGTCGGCCATGTGCTTGAGCGTGCCGCCGCAGCTGGCGCAGTCGCTCACCACCACGTCCGCGTCCTCGTACAGCCGGATGTTCTTCCGGGCGAGCGCCAGAAACTCCTTGCGCATGCCGTGGGCGAGATGCGGAAGGCCACAGCAGACGTTGTCCTTGCGCATTACCGTTGTCGTGCTCCCCACGATGGCCAGCGTTTGCGCGGCCGCGGCGGGGAACAGCATCCGCATGCCGCAGCCGTGGAAATAGGCCACCTTCGTCGCTGCGGTGACGTTCACCCCGGAGGGGGGCGCCGCTGTGCCGAGGGCGGTCGGCCCGGCAAAGGCGGCGAGGAAATGGTCGCGGGTGTACTCCTCCGGCACCATGCCGTGGGGGAAGAGTTTGGCGAGGCCCAGCTTCCTGAGGAGAGCGAGCGTGCCGGCCGCCACCCCCACCAGAGAGCGGCTCTTCAAGAGCCCGCCGGCCAGCCGATACTTGGCCCCGGCCCCGCCGGTCCGTTCGCTCAGGTACTGGCGCACGTCGATCATCGCCTCGTCGGTCCTGACCTTGCTCGGGCAGGTGTCGGTGCAGGCCTTGCAGAGCAGGCAGAAATCGACCGCGGAGAGCACCTCGGGTTTCGCCTCGATGCCGCCCTCGGCCAAGAGCCGGGTTATGGCGTTCTTCCCCCGGGCGCTCGACCTCTCCACGTCCCGCGCCCCGAAGAGCGGGCAGACGGGCAGGCAGGTGCCGCAGCGGTCGCACTGGCTGACGATCCCCTTGGCGTGGGCGAGCAATTTATCCTCAGCGGCCATCGGCATCTTTTCCGCTTTCCCGGTATCTTTCATGTGTGTGTCCTGCAATTTCTTATTCCTGTCGGCGGCTTCGCAAAACGCCCCCCCTCTACCAGATCTTGCCCGGGTTAAGTATCCCCTTCGGGTCGAGCGCCGCCTTCACGGCCTTCAGGGCCTTCACCCCCGCCTCGCCCAGTGCCCGGCTGATGTAGGGCCGCTTGGTGATCCCGATCCCGTGCTCCCCGGAGAGGGTCCCGCCCACGGCGAGGGCCGCCGCGAAGATCTCGTCCACCGCCCGGTGCACCCGCTCCGCTTCTGCGGGGTCGCCCATATTGCACAGCACCGAGGGGTGGAGGTTCCCGTCGCCGGCGTGGCCGTACACGGCGATCGGGAGGCCGTACTTCTCGGAGATGGCGCGGATGCGGCGCACCACTTCGGGGAAGGCGTCGCGCGGGACCGAGATGTCCTCGCCGAGCCGGTCCGGGGCAAGCGATGCCACGGCGGAGCTGAGCCCCCGGCGGACCGCCCAGATCTCGTCGGACTCCTGCTGCGACCCGGCGAGCCGAACCTCGACGGCGTTGCACTGGTTGGCCACCGCCTCGATCCTGCCGGCCTGGGCCGCGAGCTCCGCATCGCTGTCGCCGTCGATCTCGATCACGAGGGAGGCCTGTACCTGGGCGTCGAGGGGTGTCTTCTTGTGCCGCGCCACCGCCTCCAGGCAGACCCGGTCCATGATCTCCGCAGCCGCGGGCACGACCCCCTCCTGCAGCATCCGGTGGACCGTGGCGCAGCCGTCGTCGAGCGACCGGAACGTCACCTGCAGGGTGCCGCGTTTCTTCGGCATGGTGATCAGCCGGAGCGTCACCCGGGTGATGATCCCGAGCGTCCCCTCGGAACCGGTGAACAGGCTCTTCAGGTCGTACCCGGTGACGTTCTTGATCGCCTTGCCGCCCAGCGTCAACACGGTTCCGTCGGCCAGGACCACCTCGAGCCCCATCACGTAGTTGGTCGTCACTCCGTACTTGACCGCCCGCATCCCCCCGGCGTTCTCGGCCACGTTCCCCCCGATCGTGGAGAACTTCCAGCTCGCCGGGTCGGGCGGGTAGAAGAGCCCCTTGGCGGCGCAATGGTTGTACAGATCGATCGTCCGAACGCCCGCCTCGGCCGTGACCATCATGTTCTTCTCGTCGAGCTCGACGATCCGCGTCATCCTGTCGAGGCAAAGCGAGATCCCGCCGCTCAGCGGGATGCTGCCGCCGGTGCGACCGCTCGCCGCCCCCCGCGCCGTGACCGGGACCGCATGCTCGTACGCCACGGCCATTACCCGCGACACCTCGCTTGCCGTCAGCGGCCGGACCACCACGTCGGGTCTGTTACCCGACACGAGGGACACGTAGGACGAATCGTAGGAGTAGCCGAACCGGTCGATCTCCGATTCGAGGACATTATCCTGCCCCACGATGTCGATGAGCTTCTGTCTGATCTCTCCCGCTACCATAGGGTTCTCCTTCTCCGTAGCCGCTTCGGGTGCCGGTGCCGCGGCGCCGCAAGCGGCGGCTCCTCCGCGGCCACCCTTCCTGACGGGCGGCAGTATAGGAGAAGCTCGCTTCCCTGTCAACAGAGGACCGCCTTCTGCCCAGGTCGGGAAGTGCCCCCTCCCTGAGCTCGTCGGCGACTGTCAGCGTTCATTCCCTGTCCGGTACGAGCATGACCGTCCTGCGGAAGCGGATGCAGAATCACATTGACAGCGGGGAATATCTTCCCTATCGTTCTCCGTGGGTTGCATCTCTGCGCGGTGCCGGACGTGAGCTATCCCGAAACATCGGTCGCGCAGAGGAAAAATCCCGTTGCGCCCGGACAGACGGGCTGCGCGGCAACGAACACCATAGAGGGGACAGGGAAAACATGGCGAACCTTGCACGCCGATTTCGTACGGCCCTGGAGGAAATCGTTCATTTTCGGTCGCTCAAGACCCGGTTGATCTTCTTCACGCTGGTGCTCTTTCTGATCAGCATCCTCTCCCTGGCGTTCTACGCGAACTGGATTCTCCACCGCCATATGAAACAGCTGCTGGGCGAACAGCAGTTCTCCACCGTGTCCTTCATCGCCGCGGAG